>JASJCL010000008.1 GCA_030066015.1 Desulfosarcinaceae bacterium
CACCGCAGGTTTACGCCACCCTATCCCAGACCAGCTTCGATTTCTTGGAGCGGTCTGATCTCAAGGGGGTAGCATCTCTGACGCTCGCCGTCGATTCTGCAACAGCGCAGGTGGTCCTCACCGACCTCGCTGTGGGCAATTCCCGTAACATTGCATTCGCCGCTGTCTCGGGTGGACGACCGCTTTTCGAATTGGCCACCCGCCTCGCGCTGGGGGCCTCCCTGAGCGAGGCCTACCCAGAGGTCGCGGTGTCTGACGATGTGGTGACGGTGCGACTGCCGATCGCATCGGGTGCATCGCGTCCAGACATCAGGCGCAGCGAGGGGCTCAATCGTCTAACGCAGGGGGATGCGATGGGCATCGGGCCCTCTTTTGGTGACGCGTTTTTGCGAACGCTGGCGGCGACGGAATTGCCCGGGGAGGATGTGGCGCCTGGCTCGCCGATGGGATCCGTGCGGGATGGTCTGCATCGGTATCAAGAGATGCGGTCTACCATGCAGGGCGATGTGTCGCAATCAGCGGAATCCAACGCGGCCGCGATCGCCCCATGGGTAATGGCGGCACTGTCAGAAGATGCCGCCCAAGCACCGTCACCGAGCGGCGTTGGCGATCCTTTCGTTCGGTTGTCGGCATCTGGTCCGCAAACGGTTCCTGAGTATCGCTGGGGTCGCCTTAGTACGACGGCCAAGGCGCTTGGCCCCAAATCGAAGCAGCGCATTCTCGTCATCGCCGGCCGACCCAATGCCATCGGCCAAAGCCGTGAGATGGATCAGGCGGCGGCGCAGTCGATTACGGCCCTTCGAGACAGTGGTTGCGAGGTGATGGTGCTTGCCTGCGATCCACTGTCGGCCATGCTTCATGCTGGCGGTGACACCCCCATCTGTCTCGGTGCGGCAACCGCAGCAACTGTGCTGGCTATTCATCAGCAATGGCCCCTCGATGGGCTGATGGCCCACTGTGCTCCCGGGGCTTTCTACGGGTTGGCCAGCGAGCTCGCCACGACAGGCATCGCCATCCTGGGGACCTCCTCCAGGGCGATCGCCCTGCTGACGTCGCCCATGGCGCTGCACGAACGCCTCACCAAGCTTGGTATCCCGCACCCCCGCTGTGCCATGGTCAGTGATGTGGATGCGGCCCTCGAACAGGCCGACACCATCGGCTATCCGCTCCTCATCCGGCCGTTGACCCCTTCTGGAGGAGAACCAAACTTGGGCGGTGACAGCACCTCTCTCATCATGAACGCCGAGATGCTGACGGCCACCCTGCAGTCCAAAGCTTTCACAGACACCAGTTGTCTGATGGAGGAGTTCATCGAATTTGCCATTGAGGTGACCGCGGATGCGCTTTGCGATGGAAACGACACCACCATGCCACAAGCGGTGGAACATATTGAATTGGCCGGCGTCCACCCCGGCGATTCGGCCTGGGTAATCCCCCCCTATTCCACACCGCTACGCCACGTGGACACGATTGCGGAATACCTGCACCGTATCGCCCTCGAATTCGACCTGAAGGGTTTTTTGAGCGGACGTTTCGCACTCTATAATGACACTGTCTACCTGCTCTCCGCCGACGTGGCGTTTAGCCGCACGGCGGCGATGGTTAGCGATGCCTGTGCCGTGCCCATCTTCGCCACCGCGACGCGACTCATGCTGGGTGAATCGCTGTCAGCCAAGCGCTTGCCGGTGACCCGCAGGGGTTTTTATGTGCGCGAAGCCGTTTTTCCCGTATCGACCGACGCCAAACTGGCCTCTCGCTTAGGCCCGGTGATGCAGTCTACGGGTGAGGTGATCGGCCGAGCGGACTCTTTCGGCCTGGCCTATTATAATGCGCAGAAAGCCGCTGGCGACCGACTCCCCACGGAGGGCTGTGTCCTCATCACGGTGACCGATGCGGATAAACCCAGCATCATTGAGCCAGCCCGGCTCTATCGCGAGATGGGCTTTCGCCTGCTGGCCACACGGGGCACGGCCGGGTTTCTCGATTCAAATGGCATCGCCACTGAAACGGTCCGCAAACTCGGCATGGGTCGCCCCGACCTGGTGGACGCCATCAAGACCCGCCAGGTGGATTTGATCATCAACACGCCTTCTGGTCATCAAGGACAGATGGACGACAGCTATATCCGCAAAGCGGCCATCGATTACAAGATTCCCTATGTCTCTACACCGGCAGGCGCCCTCGCGGCTGCCAAAGGAATCGCAGCCCGGCGGCGGCAGCAGGAGCGCGGGTGACGTCAGGGATATGGTGGTTTCGTGCCGTTTTTTTTTCGGCGAGCTAAATTGGCGTCCGGAGAATCCGAAGTGACCCTCAAAAAATAAAGGCCCCGAGTGTGATCCACTCGGGGCCCTGCTACTTTTTATGGCGTTTGGCTGGAAGTTCAGTTGCCGAATATCATATAACCGATTGCCTCGCTGGTGTGATTCGTCTCTTTATCCCGGGATCGCTCCTCGTCGATATGAATTTCCACGGAAGCGGCGCTCTTGTTCCTCCAACGAATGTTGGCGGTGTCGTTTCCGTCCGTGGTTTGCATGGCGGCCAAGAAGATTGGCGCTTTTGCCATCTTCACACCGAAGGTGAGGGTGTGGCTAGCGTGGGTCACCACATTTTTAGTACGAGCAACCTGGAACATGCGTCCGTCTATTGTGCCCTTAGAGGGTTCCCACGCGATGTAGCCGATGGTTTCAGCGGCATGACGCTGATCGTTCAATTCCTGTTCGCGCATGCCGAAACTGAATCCCTCTTTGGAGATGCCGCGCATGCGGCCAGCCACTGCATCGACCTCATTCACACTGACCACCGAGGCGAGAACGATGGGCGCTTCATTGAAGGCGCGTTCGAACAGGACCGGTTCGAAGCCGTTGGTCCGATGGCTGTCGAAGGTGCTCGCTTCAATGCGGGTACCATCGTTTAGCGTGTAGACGCCTCGCTCCATGACCAGATAGCCGATCTGTTCCTTGACGTGCTTCCCGTCGCGGTAATCCCACTCTTGCACACGGAGATCGAAACCAGTGGGGCCGACGTTACGAATCCGCACCACTGCGGGATCTCTGCCGTTGATGCTGAGCGAACGGGCCACCACGATAGGCTCGCTGTAGCTATGTGTGAATCCGATTCGTGTCCATTTATGATCGATGATCACCTCGCCAGTCTCGAATGTGGGGAGATCGACGCTCTCGGGTGCGAATTCGACAACGACATTTCGGTCAGCGCGAATGTTGGAAAGGACCGGAGCGTGGGTGACCCCCACGGATTCACCATCAATGCGCACGTCGGTGACAACATAGCCTGCGGCCGGCTTGACCGTGAAGCCAAGGTCGCTGCCGTGGGGGGCCTTGATGGGTCCGGCGGGGCTGATATTGCCCTTGCCCGTCATGCTGGTGGAGATCACATATTCGTCAATGGCGAAGCGCGCCGTGATCTTGTGATCCGCTTCGAGTTTATCGAAGGTATAGGTCGTCACCGCACCCACCGATTTGCCATCCACCCATACATCTTCAACATGATGATGGGCTTCAGGGGTGATGCGATAGGTGAGCGACTCACCACAGGCAACGGTGCTGGCGCCTGAGGGGCTGATGCTTCCGCTGCCCTCGGCAATGGCTTCCACGGTATGTCGATCCGCTACGAAGCTGGCCGCAACGGTACAATTGCGAGAAACATTGGACAGGGTGTAGCTGGATACGGATCCAACAGATTCGCCGTTCACTATTACATCAGCGATCTCGCGATGGGCGTTGGGCGTGATCTGCAGCGTGATGGATTCCCCGTGGGCGACATAGAGCGGTCCACTGGGGGCAATCTGGCCCGCCGTACCACTATCGGTGGTGATCATATAGGTATCGACCGCGAACTCGGCTCGGATGGTGTGGTTGCGATTGATGTCATTGAAGCGATAGGTCCTGACCGCTCCCACTGGGACGTCGTCCACATATACTTGCGAGATGTGATGATGGGCTGTGGGCGTCATCTCAAAGGTCAGATTATCACCGGATTGGACCGTTGTAACGCCCGCTGGTGAGATCGTGCCATTGGCCAACGCACTGGCCGTCACACGATAGGTGCCGGGAGCGGGCGCGGTGGCGCCCGTATGAAAAAACTCGATGGCGGCGATCTTCGGATTTCGGGTCTGGTCGACGAAATCGATCTTCAACTCCCCATCGAAGACAACGGTGGTGAAAGTGGTTATCAAGGCGGCATCGTGTCCCACCTGGGCATAGATGTCGAGATCGTCCTGCACCGGCTGTCCTTCAATGAAGGTGTCGAACACGCGAAGGCCGCTGCCGGCTGTCTTATCGAGAAAATCGACAAAATAAAGATTTACCTGATACTCGCCGTTGGGGACGTCGAAACGGTAAATCAGATGATCCTTGAGATTGGCACCCAAGCGAGCCGACTGAAAAAGGGCGTCGTCCTGAGTTCGGGAAATGACATCGGATGTCGATGCGACGGAACCGTCGCTGAAACCAACGTCGGCCTGCCACTGATGCCCAGCGGAGTCCAGATAGCTGCCGCCGCCACAGTTCACGCGCAGGTTTATATCACTCTCCGTCCTGGTGGCCGTCGTGAGCGCCGCGCTGAGATCAGACGTGTTGCCGGCCGGATCGACGGCTGCGATGGCGTAGGCATATGCCGTCGAGGCTAAAAGACCGCTGTCCATGTAAATGGTTTCATCCGTTGTTCCGACCAGTTCACCGTCGCGGTAGACGCGGTAAGCAACCATGCCGTTGCCGCCAGCATCTTCGACCGCGGTCCAGGTGAGCATCACCCGGTTGGCATCCAGCACAACGGCGCTTATGTCGGTGGGCGTGGCCGGGGGCTCATTGTCGGCGGTAACGGTCAGATGGACTTCATTTGAGTACCCGCTCTCATTCCCATCATTGTCATAGGCGGTGCATGCGAAAAAGTATGTTCCCACGCTCAATCCCGTCAGTGAGAACTCAGGGTGCTGGGCATCTTTAATCAAGTTCAAAGGAACCTCGATGGGGGAAGGCCCCTGTGCCAGTCCCTCCCCCGAGTAGGGCGGACCGGCTGTGCCCACACTATAGTAGATCCGATAGCCGGCGATGGTCTGGTCTGCGTTGGCGTCCCAGGCCAGGGTCACCTGGGTTGTGGCGGCCGAACCGACCCCAATCAGGCTAGTAGTGGCTATTGCGACAAAAAAAAGAATGAGGGTGAATTGTCTCAAAGGAACGGGTAGAGCTGACATGCATACCTCCAGATGCGTTTTTTGTGAAAAGTGCAAATCGCCTCCGGAGGCTTGCGCAAAATTGCGGGCTCTCCTGGTTTCGGCTGTCGGCAGCCCTGCTGTCGTATCTGGCGGATATGCAACCCTGAAGACATAGACCAGCGGCTTTGCGTCCCACCCTTTCGGAAGTGGTTTGCCTTTTCGAGCTGAATGCTGCCAAGCCCTCATTCAATTAGCATGCCATATTGTAAGCCCTTTCTTCGAATTATTTTAATGTCATGATATTGGTTACTTGCAACCTTACCATGGCGAGCGGCGGCGATCGAATTAACCAGAGGTGTGATTATGAGAACAGCGGGTGTATACGCCTGTCTGCCGGGTGCGGATCAGAGCGAAATTCGTTCCGAGCGGGTGATCCTGCGGCGGGCACCGATTGCCGGCAGTTGGTAAGGATGGACGCTGGTTTGCCATTGAGAGGAGGAAGGTGATTTGGTCATGGTGTCCGCATCTGATGGACGTCCCTGGTAGGCGATGACAACGCCGGCCTCGCGCAGCAGAGGTGCGGCCATCTGTTGGAGCTGGCCGAGGTTCGTAAGCGCGCGCGAGATCGCGGCGTCGTAAGCTCTCCGGTGCTCGGGCCAGTCGGCCAAGTCTTCGATGCGTGCGTGAATGGCATGCGTAGATGTCAGGCGCAAGCGCCGCAGGAGGTGTTTCTGAAAACTGGTCTTTTTTCGCACAGAATCCACCAGGGTCAGAATCAGGTCGGGACGGACGATGGCCAGCGGGATTCCTGGAAAACCGCCCCCGCTGCCCAGATCGATCACCCGCCAATCCTGGTCTAAATGCGCAATCCCAGCGAACGAGTCGACAAAGTGCTTCACGGCGATCTCGGCTGGTGCCGTAATTCTGGTCAGATTGATACGTTGGTTCCAGGCAATCAGTTCCTCAGCAAATATCTGGAACTGATCCAGCTGCGCCCCACCAAGCTGCAGACCGAAAGCAGCGGCGCCGGCTGCCAGTAATTGTCGCCAATCCGACGCGCCGATCTGCATCTCTGTATTGGAACTGCCGCCTGTACTCATTTTGTCCGGTCCGGGCCTTCTTCGTCCTGCGATTCTGAGGCCGTATCGGGGGCTCCATCGAATGCCATCGTTACGATCATCTCCCCGCCGCTCCTCAGTTGGATCTCGGCATGCGGATAGCGCCGCTTAAAGACGTGCAGCATGGCCGTGTTTTCCCTGAGCACAGTGGCGCTGAATCCCCTGAATTCGTTTTCCTTGGCAATCTGTTCCAGCACGGCCAGGAGGTGGGTGGCGATACCGCGGCCCTGCATATCTTCACGCACCACGAATGCCACCTCAGCCAATCCATTGCCTTCGTCGGCATAGGAGCCAATGGCGACAATCTCTTTGTGGCCGCCTTTTTGAATAAGGCCGATCATGGACATGTTTTTGCGGTAGTCAACACTGGCCCACTGCTGTTGAACGACCTCGTGGGAGAAGAGCTTCATCTTGTAGAAGAAGCGAAAATAGATGGTTTTTTCCTGAAGCGAATAGAAAAAGTTGCGATAGGCGAATTCATCCGAGGGCAGCAGCGGACGAAATTCCGCCATGCGGCCATCCTTGAACTGGAGACGGGATTTGTAACCTTCCAAAAAGAGTAGATCGTCTTGAATGGGCGGCAGCTGATCGGAAAATATGTAGTGCCGCTTTTTGGCCACTTCGATGAGATCCTCCCGAAATTTGGGATGGGCAATTTGGGCCAGTTCGATGACCCGTTGGTAGATCCCTTTGCCGTGTAATTCAGCGATGCCATACTCGGTGACCACGAAATTCACGTCACCGCGGGTCGTGGCCACGCCGGCACCTTCGCTGAGGTGGGGCACAATCCTTGATACGGCGCCGTTCCGCGCAGTGGAGGGCAAAGCGATGATGGAGAAACCATCCTTGGACATGGCGCTGCCGCGAAGGAAATCGACCTGATCACCTATGCCGCTGAAAAACATGTATCCCATGGAGTCGGAGCAGACCTGGCCGGTGAGATCAACCTCCAGTGCTGAGCTGATGGACACCAAGTGATCGTTGCGAGCGATGACGGTGGGATCGTTTACAAAATTTGAGGAGCGAAAATAGAAGATGGGGTTATTGTCCACATAGTCATAGATTTTCTTTGATCCCATGCAGAGCGACGCCACGATTCGGCCCGGCAGCAGTGACTTGCGATTGCTGGTGATCACCTTTTTCTCCAATAGCGGCAGAAAAGCGTCGGTGATCATCTGGGTGTGGATACCCAAGTCTTTCTTGTCGTCCAGGTATTTTAGGATGGCGTACGGCAGATGGCCGAAGCCTATCTGAAGGGTTGCGCCGTCCGCCACCAATTGGTTGACGTAATAACCGATCCGCAGGGCGACCTCCTCGTCTTTTGAACTTGGCAAGGCTTCTACGAGCGGTTCTTCGTAAGGCACTAAGAAATCGATCTGGTCCAAGTGCACATAGCTGTCGCCGCGAGTTCTGGGCATATTGGGATTGACCTGTGCAATGACAAGCCGGCTGCACTCGACACCAGCCCGGGTGATATCCACGCTGACACCGAGGCTGCAGTACCCGAATCGATCGGGTGGACTGACTTGGACCAGGGCGACATCTAAGCCGATGCGGCCGTTTCGGAAGAGCGTTGGTATTTGAGAGAGATAGGTCGGTATATAGTCGATTTTTCCCTCAAAGGCCGCTTGGCGCATGGCGTTGCTGATAAAGAAGAGCTTAACCTGAAAGCGTCTCTGAAACGGATCGTCGTTGACATATTGCGCCAGAGTGGATGAGAGCATTTGGTAAATCATTGCATCCTGGATACTGAGATCCGCCACCAGGCTGTGAATGAGGTGCTGGGGTTCACCGCAACCCGTACCGATGAAAATGCGGCTGCCGTTGGTGATGTTGCCGACTGCCGTCTTGGCATCGACGACTTTCTGTGGGCAATATTGGTGGATGTCCATCGCGTCGCTATCCTCCTGGGATTGAAGCGGTTGCCAAACAAAACCGTACTGAAGGTCGGTGCCGATGGGCCCTGCTACACTGGCGTTTTATGGCAAAGGCGGTATGGAAGCAAGCGGACTTCCGAGGGGGTATTCGCCCAATCGCTCCGAGACGTGTTGACGAACCTGAAGTGCATCGGCACTATTAGGCAGGGATCGATGGCCTGGGATACCCTGTTGCCCATACAAGGAGACTCGCCATGTCAAACCAGCCCCGCAACCCATATCTCACCGTCGATATCCTCATCGAATACCAGGGCGGTATCGTGCTGATTCAGCGTGCCAATCCACCTCATGGGTGGGCCCTTCCCGGTGGCTTTGTCGACTATGGCGAAAGTTTGGAATCGGCCGCCGTGCGCGAGGCCCGGGAGGAGACCAGCCTGCATGTCACGCTGGTACGACAGCTGCACACCTATTCCAGTCCAGAGCGGGACCCGAGACACCACACTGTTTCGACGGTGTTCGTCGCCACCGCTACCGGCGATCTGGCGGCCAGCGATGATGCCGCCGATGCAGGCGTCTTCACGGCGGATACATTGCCGGCACCGCTGGTATTCGACCACGCGCAGATCGTAAATGATTACATGAGATATAAAAATTCAATTATCTATTATCTATGAATAAATGCCGTTGACAGGTATGGTGATGGCGCCACGTTCCAAAGCCCAGAGTTTCCGGCAGCATCCCTTTGCCGATCTGGATCGGATCCTCTCCAAAAAAGCGATTCGCTTGGCGGAGAGCAGAGCGTGGATCCAACAGATCCAACGCCCCCCCGAACCGCTCTCTGCTGCTGAAGAGCACCAGCTGTTCAAAAGGGCTATGACGGGTGTGCGCCCCCTGCGGGCCAACCGCCACACGGATACGCCCGCCGCCCCTGAATGTTCTCAAGTGGCCGACAATACCGAGCCGGATGGTCTTCGGCAACTTCGGGAGCTGGTCGAAGAGGGCAAGGGGTTTACCTTGGCGCACACCGCTGAATACATGGCCGGACCTGGTGCTGGAAGCACCAATCCCCTCATTGAAGCACTTCATCAGGGGCGCTTCACGATTCAAGACCACATCGACCTTCACGGCATGGGCGTACCGGAGGCTGAAACGGCCTTTAATCACTTTTTCAAGCGGGCTATCGCAACCGGTCTGCGGGGGGTGCTCGTTGTCCACGGACGTGGTCTGCGCTCAACCGCGGCACCGGTACTGAAGCGGTGCGTCAAAAAGTGGCTGACCCGCGGACGTTGGCGTCGCTGGGTGGTCGCCTTTGCCAGCGCACAGGCCGTTGACGGCGGTACTGGTGCAACATACGTCCTATTGCGAAACACGCCGCAAAGGAGACGGCGGTCTTAAAGCAGTTTCTGGGCGCCCCAGAAAAGGAGCATGCCCACGACGACGGTGCCGCCGAGAGAGCGGGTCTTGATCGCGAAGAGCAGGGTCGGGACGGCTACCCACAACTCCGGTTCAACCATAGAGAAGGTACGCTGATCACCGCGAAGGACCAACTCGGGCAGCAACAGCGCACTGAGGATGGCGGCAGGAATCAGGTCCAACCAATCTACCAGCCATTGGGGCAATTGTCGCCGAGAGAGAAAAAAAACAGGAGCCCAGCGGGGTATGTAGGTGACGGCACCCATGGCAAGGAGCAACAGAAGATAGTCGGGAAGGCTCACGGTCATCTTTTTTCTCCACCGGTAGAAGGACCGAATGCTGGGTTATTCAACCAGCGCCGCTTGGCGACCACACCGATGGTGGCGGCCATAACGGCGGCGGCAATGATGTAGCCGTTGCCCGGCCATATCACTGCCAGAATAACGGCAAGCCCCCCCGCAAGGATGGCGGTGAGGACATACACCGCACCACTTAACTGATACACCAGCAGGCAGATGAACATGGCGATCAGGGCGTAATCGATGCCGAATGCCTTGGCAGGGATAAACTGTCCTCCGATACCGCCGAGGATGGTGCTGGCAAGCCAAACCAAGTTCGCCGTCTGATTCAGAACGATGGCGCGCTCCAGGTCCCAATCGCCCGATTTCAGGCGGGACCAGTTGATGGCAAAGCTTTCATCAGTGATCCCGTAGGCGAACAGCGACAGTTTGCCGCGGCGATGGCCCTTGAAGTAGGTCGCCAATGCCGAGCTCATGAGGAGATGACGGAGGTTCACCGTAAAGGTCGTCATCACGATCGTCACCAGGGAGGCCCCCGAAGACAACATGGCCACCGCGATGAATTGAGAGCTGCCGGCGAAAACCAACAATGACATCAGGCCAATTTCAAACGGTGCCAATCCCGCCTTTTGCGCCAGGACGCCAAATGCCAGGCCGATGGGCAGGTACCCCAGGCAGATGGGCCAGGCAGCCTCGACCCCCTGGCGGAGGAACCCAGTTGATATGGATGGCTCGGCTTGTTGTCTTCTTGATCGAGACTGTAGCGCCACGGGTTTGCTTACTCCTTCGGAATGTCGCCAGAGAGATTGGGACGACCCGGTAAAAATGGGTATATAAGCGCGACCGCGACGCAATTGCAAGCGGATTGGGGTTGTTAGAAAATGGCTAAATCTCCTGGATATGGAAAATTAACCTTGACAATCGACCGCCCCATCTATATTTTCCGCACGCTTTGGACCAGCGCAAGTGGAAGATCCCCATTCGGCGGTAGCCCGCGTGAGGGATCTTTTTTTTGGCCGGGGTGGTACCTAGATCGCCCAGAATCTCACTCTCCACAGGGATTACAACCATGAAGTATCAGATTGAAAAGGTCAGGAACATCGGCATCAGTGCCCATATCGATTCGGGTAAAACCACTTTGACAGAGCGGATCCTCTTTTACACCGACCGCATTCATGCCATTCACGACGTCAAGGGGAAGGATGGCGTCGGGGCCACCATGGATTCCATGGAACTGGAGAAGGAGCGCGGCATCACCATTGCCTCGGCAGCCACTTATTGCGAATGGGGGGGGCATGAGATCAACATCATCGACACCCCCGGCCACGTTGATTTCACCATCGAAGTGGAACGCTCCCTGCGGGTGCTTGACGGCGCCATTCTCGTGCTCTGTTCGGTGGGTGGGGTTCAGTCTCAATCCATCACCGTTGACCAACAGATGAAGCGCTACAAGGTTCCCTGTGTGGCCTTCATCAACAAGTGCGACCGCAGTGGCGCCAATCCAGATCGAGTTATTGCGCAGCTCAACGAGAAGCTTGGGCACAGCGCCGTGGCCATGCAGCTGCCCATCGGCCTCGAGGCTGCCTTTGAGGGCGTGATCGACCTCGTCACCATGCAGGCTATCTACTTCGATGGCGACAACGGCGAGAATGTCCGCTGCGAACCGATACCGGCAGAACTGCAAGCTCTGGCGGACGAAAAGCGCGAAGCCCTGATCGACACCGCCACCCTCTTCTCCGATGAGTTGATGGAGGCGGTACTTGAGGAGCAGGAGATCTCCTCCGACATGCTGCTCGCCGCACTGCGCCAGGGTACCCTCACCCGACAGATTACGCCCGTATTTATCGGGTCGGCGTATAAAAACAAGGGTGTCCAGCCCCTCCTGGATGCGGTCAATGCCCTGCTGCCCTGCCCCACAGACGTGGAGAACGTCGCCCTTGATCTGGACAAAGCGGAAGCCCCCGTCACCTTGTCCTCCAAAGCCGAGGACCCCATCGTGGCCCTGGCCTTCAAACTGGAGGATGGTCAGTACGGGCAGCTCACCTATATCCGCGTCTACCAGGGCGTCCTTAAGCGCGGCGATACCTTGCTCAATGTGCGCACTGGCAAGAAGGTCAAGATCGGTCGCCTGGTCCGCATGCACGCCAATCAGATGGAGGAAATCGATGCGATCCAGACCGGTTTCATCGGTGCCCTCTTCGGTGTGGATTGCGCCTCAGGGGATACGTTCACAGATCCCAACCTCAACCTCGCCATGACGTCCATGTTCGTCCCCGAGCCGGTGATCTCCCTGGCCATCATGCCCCAAGACAACAAGGCGGAGATCAACATGGCAAAGGCACTCAACCGGTTTACCAAGGAGGATCCCACCTTCCGAACGTACGTGAGCGACGAGACTGGCGACACCATCATCTCTGGAATGGGGGAGCTCCACCTCGAAGTTTACCTGGAGCGCATGCGGCGCGAATATAAGGCGGAGGTCTCCACCGGCATGCCGCGGGTGGCCTACCGGGAGACCATCACAAGGCGGGCCGAGTTCAATTATACGCATAAAAAACAGACCGGTGGCTCCGGACAATATGGCCGTGTGGCCGGCTTCATGGAGCCTGTGGCCGATGAGGAGTTCGTCTTCATCAACAAGATCACCGGCGGTGCCATTCCGACCCAATATATCCCCGCCTGCGAAAAAGGGTTCCGTGCCTGCATGGCAAAGGGCCCCAAAATGGAGTTCCCGGTGACCGGCATCCAGGTCGAGATCAACGACGGTGCCGCCCACAGCGTGGACTCCTCCGAGATGGCCTTTCAGGCCGCCGCCCGGGGCGCCTTTCGGGAGGCCTATCACAAGGCCAGACCCGTTATCCACGAGCCCATCATGAAAGTTGTTGTGGAGACCCCCACCGAATTCCAGGGTGCCGTCATGGGTTCCCTCAATCAACGCCGCGGAATGATCGTTGGCACCCAGGACGAGGGGGTGATGTGCGCAGTTGAGGCGCAGGTGCCATTGGCAGAGATGTTCGGCTACTCAACGGTTCTGCGATCCTTGACCCAAGGGAAGGCGCAGTTCACCATGGAGTTCAACACCTATCGCCAAGTACCCCAATCGGTCGCCGAAGAGCTGGTAAAAAAAGCACAGGAAGAGAAGAAGAGCGTTGCCTAGACGGGCGCTCTGTGGCACCACCCGAAGACCCGAGCGCTGCTGGCGCACACGGATGGATGAGGAATCAAATTGCGGCCGAAAATGGATGTGTCGCCACGCGGCGATTCTCTGGCGCCCCTTTCACGGGTCCGTCGGAAACCGCGATCTCCAGCATGGGTGGCGACCGTGATTGAATTGAAAGAGAGGAGTGTGGCCATGTTGAAGCAAGACTTGACGGTTCGTAACCCCCTGCGGTTGATCGGCGATGGCAGCGAGGAGCTCCTGCAGGCCGGCAGCTTCGGCGCGGTTTTGGCCCGCGCTGGTGTCGGCAAGACGGCCTTGACGGTTCAGATCGCCCTCAACTCCCTCCTGCGGGAATCCAATGTGCTCCACATCAGCCTCAATGATCCGGTCAACAAGGTCACGCTGTGGTACAAGGAGGTGTTTCGGCATCTGGCCGAACAATACAATGTGGGTCAGGTGAAACAGCTTTGGGACAATCTCCTGCCCCATCGTCTGATCATGACCTTCGCCGCTTCGGGTTTCAGCGTGGCCACCTTGGAGGAGCGCATTGAGGACCTCAGCGCCCAAGAGATCTTCACGCCCCAAATGGTCATCATCGACGGGCTACCCTTTGACGACGGCACCCACACCAACTTGGCAGAGCTCAAGTCCCTGGCCCAAAAACGCCATCTGCATATCTGGTTCACGGTGACCACCCATCGCCACGAGACCCCCGGCGCCGATGGGTTGCCGCCGCAGTTGGCGGGACTCGACGAGAAGTTCGACATCATCCTGCAGTTGCAGCCAGAGGGAAGCCAAATCCACATCAACGCCCTCAAACACGCCGGCATGGAGGCGCCGCCCAAATCGCTTCTGCTGGATCCTTCAACGCTGCTTATCAAGAAGGAGAGCGACAACTGAATTTCTCCCCAGTCATCATCACTCCGGGCGATGACATTCAACCGAAGCGCAGGCTCTGCTCGCTGAAAAACGGGGTTTGCGGTTTAGATCTAACCAGCGCCTAAAACAAGATGACGCCCTCCGGTGAAGCAATACGGCAGACGAAGACGTCCGTCGGCAACCACCGAATCCTTCTGCACCTTTTCCCAAGAGGTGGCGGCCTCTCAATTGACGCAGTCGGGACGATGCGCCAACTCTCAAACAGTTACCCCCATTACAGCAACTCGCCGCCTTTGCGCCCCTGTGTCAATGCACCTGCCCGATCTGGAGGAGGTGGACCGTCCCAAAGCAGTGAAAGTTCTTGCGCAGGCTGGCCGCCGTTATTCGGAATCTCGTCCGTGCTGAGATGCAGAGCGATTCGATCTGAACTCAATGGCGCTTAATCGCTGGAGGATGGGGGGATGACTATAGTGGAGAAAGACAAACAGGGGGTGCGGTGTCAGATTGGAGAGATTCTGCACCGATAGCTTTTTTAGGGCTGTTGCCAAAGCCGCTGCATCGAGACTGCGGGCAGCGAACTGATCGGCGGCATATTCGTGCTCCCGGGAGAGGTGGTTTCCGAAAAGACTGAGCAGCGTGTCCAAAGGGGTGAAGAGCAAGCTGAAAAAAACCAGGCCGGCATGGACCGATGGGATGGTCACGAGAAAGGCCTCGAAGAGCCCTTGTTGGGATATGAAGAGGGAGAGAATAAAGAACATGAGCCCCATTTGAAGGATTCCGATGGCCGTCATCTTGTGTATGTGATGCAGTTTGTAGTGCCCCATTTCATGGGCGAGGATGGCCAGCAGTTCATCGGTATCGTAGGATTCCACCAGCGTGTCGAAGAGGACGATGCGCTTGCTTTTCCCGAAGCCCGTGAAAAAGGCGTTGGCCTTGGCGGATCGCTTTGAACCGTCCATCACCATAACGTTGGCCAAGGGGTAGCCGATCCGTTGGGCGTATGCGAAGATGGCGGTCTTGAGATCTCCCTCCGGAAGCGGATCGAAACGGTTGAACAGGGGCATGATCAATGTTGGGGAGAGGAACTGGACCCCCAGTGTAAACAAGGTCACCACCACCCAGCACATCCACCAAGCGTGAGCCCCCGCCTGGGCGAAGAACCACAGGATGGCCCCTAGGACGGGGGTTCCCAACAACAGAATCAGCACAAGCCCTTTGAAGCGATCTTTGACAAAGGTGGCCACACTGGTACGATTGAACCCGAATCGGGCCTCGATGCCGAAGGTCCGATAGGCGTCGAAGGGCAGGTCAATGAGGCCCTTAGCCAGCAGAAGCCCGCCGATGAAAACAAGACCGCTGACCACCGCGCCCCACTGCTGTCCGCGCACCCAATTGTCCCAAAGGGCAATGCCACCACTGAACCAGACGATAAAAAGCGTCAACAGCCCCACTACGGCGACAAAACCGCTGAAACGGGTGTTGACCCTGAGATAGGCCTGAGATCGGCGATAGCGGTCCGGATCGGTGAAGCCGGTAAACGCCGCCGGTAGATTGGGATTCGCTGATTTCAGATTCAGGTGATCCGCCACAAGCCGCACCAAGGTGTCGCCGCAGAGGGCGATAACCAAAAACAGGGCGTAGGCATTCATGACGCGATGACGATCCTAAGCAGGTTTGGGATTCGTAAGGGTACCATGATCGTTGACGATCCAACAGGCAGGCCAGATTGTCGCGCGACCATATACCACAGGTGGTCTTCAGGGCAAGTCCAGACGGGCCACAAATTGCCAAACAGCCTCGTAGACTTGCTGGGCCCCTTCACCCAGAAGGATCCCATGGCGGTCGAAGTTGAACATCAGCAGCTGCTTGTCAGCCGATCCCAGTCGTTCGAAGATCATCTCGGCGCCTTTGGGATTGACCACCGGATCTCCATTGGCCTGCGCAACAAGGGCCGGTTTCTGAATCTCACCGAGGCGTGGTTCGAGATCGGCCATGAGCCGCTCGAGCTCATGCACACCGGAGATGGGATTGAGGTGGTAATTGATGTGGGGATTTTCGGGGTGGTTTTCAACGAACTCTTTTTTGGCCTCGTTCAGGCGCACTTTCTCCATGAACCAGTTCCAGGCATCCACTGCAGGGACGAACCGAGAGGATAAATCCTGGAGACGAAGTGGGGCCGAGATGGCAAAGATCCCCGCCAACTCCTCGACACGATGCCCCAGATCCAGGGCCAATCCTGCGCCAGTTGAGAAGCCGCCAGCCACCACATTCCGACATAGATTGCGCATCAGGGCGTATCCCCTGTCCATATCCTCGATCCACTCCGGATAGGAGCGGCCGGCCAGATCGGTGGGGTCGGTGCCGTGCCCGCGCAGCCGCGGCACGTACACCCAGAGCCCTTTGCCACAGAGATAGGTGGCCAGCTCGGCCACCTCCATGGGGGCGGCCATATAGCCGTGGGAGAGGACGACCCCCAGCCGTCGCGAGCGGCCTTTCAGCAACAAGGGACGCCCCACCTCCATGGGTTTGGCCATCTCGGGCTGGGCCCAGCGGTCGTAGTCCTTCTCAAACAGTCTAAGATCGTAGTGGAGGAGATGACGCACCACCCGACGACGCAGCCACCAGCTGGGCTGCCAAGAGAGGCGGCGAAGGCGGCGCAGAAAATCCTTGAGGGGTTCCACCTCATTGGCGATGACGGCGATGGGGTTGTCGATACGGACCCGGTCAAAGTCGAGGGCAGATCCGAAACGCTTGCGTTCGATATGCAGCACCTCGTTGTCGGGCACCACAACGCCGCTCTCAACCGCCAGTCGCAGAAACTCCTCATACTTGCCATACCGATCGTCGGTGAGCAGGTGCACCTGATCTGTGCGCAAAGAGTGGTGAAGATGACTCCTGAGCCGCCGACGTTTGCGACTGGCCGCCAGAAAAACGCGCCGCTTGAGGTTGGCGCTGTCCGCCCGTGCGGTCGGGTTCATCTTGAGGGCGGTGGCGAAGAGATGATCGTGGTTGACGGTGGTGAGCGCATAGATGGCCGCCATATAGCGTTGCATCAGCTTGAGGGCCTCCTTGCGCATCCGTCCCATTGAGGGCAGCGGGTCGTCGAAATTCAGCGCCCGGGTCGTGGTGACGTCCCGTCGGATGGGACGGCAATCGATGCAGGGCGCCACCGCAATGGGCCGCCCAAAGCGGATGTCGATGTCTACGCCTGAAAGGAGCATGGAGCCTTCGATCATCAGCTCCTCGTTCATCCGCTCGGGCACCTTCCCCATCATCCAGGTCGCCAGTTTGTTGAGGGTATTCTCCTTGGCGCGGATGGGATAATACGTAATGTTGACCGGCACCAGGCTGGTGCCTTCCTGAGAGACCGTGTCGAGCGCCCCCAACTCGAACAGCCCTGCCAACCTTTCGGCCTCCTGCGGTGCGGTTTTGACCAGATGTCGCAGGCGCTGGCGGTAGAACTCAGTCCGCATCGCCAAGATAGCCGCACCGGTATGGGGCGGTCGTTTGCCGCCGGCATAGGAGATCATGAAGCGTCCTTTTTCAATGATCTTCTTGCTCTTCACCATGCGGCCTTCGGGAAAAATGATCCAATCGGCCTCCCCTGTGAGGAGGGTTTTGACCATCAAGCGGTCTCGATCCGGATTGCGGGTGGAGACGGATCCCACCGTGTCCAGAAACTCACCCAGCGCACCGACGAAAAGATCTGCGGCGGCGAGAGACCAGACCGGCTTCTGAATTTGGCGATTGATGTGGTAGGGCAGCAGTAGGGTTTCAATGCGGGTGAAATGGTTGATGACGAAGATGCGCGGGCCGTCAGAGAGGTTCTCCAGCCCGTGCAGGCGCACCCTGGCTCGAGACAGATTTGAGAGCATCTTGATGGCGAAACCCGTGGTACGATAGGCCAGATGATTCATCGGTTTCCGGTAACTCTCGAAGCTAACGTCACATCATCGCTGGGCGGCTGATCCCGACGGGAAGTGGAACCAGCGCCGCTTATCGTTGACAGGGCGACCGGCAGTCTCTAAAATACAGGGCTCTGAACTAAAAATAAAGGTTTTTCCGGAGGGTTAGCGTGTACTCCAAAATTCTTATTCTACGATTCCCCAAGACCGAAGTGCAAAAGCCCATCGTCTGTCACCTGGCGCGCGACTTCGATCTCATGTTCAATATCCTCAATGCCACCATCCTGCCCCGCAAAGAGGGCATAATGGTACTGGAGCTGTCCGGTGCCAAAAAAGACTTCAAGGCCGGTGTTCGCTATTTGAAAAGCCAGGGCGTGGCCGTCCAGAACGCTTCTCAGGAGGTGGAGCGCGACGAAGCGGTCTGTACTCACTGCGGCGCCTGTACGGCCGTGTGTCCAACCGGCGCACTGGCGGTCCAGCGGCCGGAGATGGCGGTTGACTTCAACCAGCAGCGTTGCAGCGTGTGCGAACTTTGCGTGACCGCTTGCCCGCCGCGGGCCATCAAGATCAAACCGATCCGCCAGATCTTTTTTGAATGAAGCCCAAGGTGGCCATAGCCATCAGCGGCGGCATCGACTCCCTGGTGGCTGCCTATCTGTTGAAATCAAGAGGCCATCCGCTCCTGGGACTGCACTTCATTACCGGATTTGAAACGCGGACCTCCGCTGCGCCCGATATCCCTGCAGATCCAAACCTGCTGGATGCCACTGCCAAGCATCTGCGCCCTTTGGCGGCACAACTGGATCTGCCGCTCGAGGTGGTCGATCTCCGCACAACATTCCGCCGGATCGTCGTGGATTATTTCACCAAAGCCTACACCCTTGGACGAACGCCCAACCCTTGCCTGGTCTGCAACGCCGGGATCAAATTCGGCGATCTGCTTGCCCATGCGCGACGCAGGGGCGCAGCGTACCTCGCCACAGGCCATTACGCCCGCATTATGCGGGACACCCAGGGGCTGCCGCAATTGTACAAGGGGGTGGATGCGGCCAAGGACCAGTCCTATTTTCTGGCCCGCTTGACGCGGGATCAACTGGCGGCGGCCCGCTTCCCTTTGGGAGGGTTGACCAAGGACCGCACCCGCGACATCGCCCGCGAAGCTGGTTTGACGCCCCTTACGGACCAGGAAAGTCAAGATATCTGCTTCATTCGGGAGGGTGGCTACGTCCAATTTCTCGAACGCCATCTGAGTTTCCGTGATACGGCAGGGCCGGTGGTGGACACCACCGGCAAGCGGGTTGGAATCCACAAGGGGCTGCATCGCTTCACCATCGGCCAGCGACGTGGGATCGGCATCCCCGGACCAGCACCATACTATGTGGTTGGCCTGGAGCCCCACGCCAATCGGCTGGTGGTGGGCGCCAAGATGGATCTTTACCAGGACGCCTGCCGGGTTTCGGAGATCAATTGGATCGCTGCCCCCCCCAAGGATGCGATTCAGGTGGCCGCACGTATCCGCTACCGCCATCAGGCCGCGCCAGCTCGTCTGGCGCCGCTGAACAGCAGCAGCGCCGAGATCCGTTTCACCACACCGCAAAAAGCGGTGACGCCCGGCCAGGGTGCCGTATTCTATGCCGGTGACCGGGTTTTGGGCGGCGGTTGGATCACCGCAGTAGGAGCGCTGGGAGCGACCGCCCATGGATAGTGCCCAGAAGAGGGGGCCTGCGTTTCGTTTGATCACCTTGGGGTGCAAGGTCAACCAGTGCGAAAGTGATGCCATTGCCCGCCACTTGGAGCGCGAGGGCGCCAACCATATCGCTGGCCGGAACACCGCCGCCGAGCCCGTGGAGGTTTGCATCGTCAATACCTGCACGGTGACCCACAAGGCCGCCATGCAATCCCGCCAGGCGATTCGTCAGGCGATCCGCCACCACCCAGGGGCGCAGATCATCGTTACCGGTTGCTACGCCCAGATGGAACCCGATGTGGTTGCCGGCATCGAGGGGGTGACTAGTGTGGTGGGGCATCTCCATAAACTCGAACTCCCCCAGCTGCTCACGGCACCGAAGGGTGCTTCGCACGCGCTCCCCCGCCGGCAATGGTCCCCAGCGCACACGGCAACGACATTTGCCCATCTGCCGACCCCAGCATTTGGCCATCGCACCCGTCCCTTCCTCCGTATTCAAGACGGATGTGACGCTTTTTGCACCTACTGCATCGTTCCCCACACCAGAGGCCCCAGCCGCAGCATGCCGGCCGAGCTCGTGGCAGAGCAACTGGCGGCGCTTGGTGCCGAGGGGTTTCACGAAGTGGTCCTGACCGGTATCCACGTTGGTGCCTATGGTCAAGACCTCTCTCCGCCCACCTCTTTGTCAGAACTGCTCACCTTGCTCAGCACCAACGCCGCCGTGGAGCGATTGCGCCTCAGCTCCATTGAACCGGCTGAGCTCACCGCGGAGATCCTCGCCACCGTGGTCGCCAGCCAGGGTCGTTCCAGGGGGCGCATCTGCCCCCATTTCCACATTCCCCTGCAAAGCGGTGACAATGAAATTCTCCGCCGCATGCATCGGCCCTACACAGGCGACCTCTTCGAAGAGCTGATCCGCACGATTCATGCAGATCTGCCCCTGGCGGCCATCGGTGCGGATACACTGATTGGGTTTCCCGGTGAGAGCGACGCCGCATTCGAAGCCACCTATCGCCGCATCGAAGCCCTGCCGGTCACCTATCTGCATGTTTTTCCCTTCTCTCCCCGCAAAGGCACGCCGGCATACCATTATGGGGAGCGGGTGCCGGATGCCGTCGTGAAAGCGCGCTGTCGCCGCATGCGTGAACTGGGCGACCGCAAAAAGCGCATCTTTTACGATTCGCTGGTGGGCAAACGGGTATCGCTGTTGGTTGAGGAGAGCGCCGACGATGGGATGTCGGTCTACAGAGGTATGACAGACAACTACGTACCAGTCACTGTTCCCTGCAGTGGCCCTCCGCCAGCCGCCAATACGCTCGTCGAGGTCGTCATACGGGAGGTGAGGTCGGATCTGCGGGTCCTTGCTGCTCCGGCGAATTAAGAATTTGGAAGGCTTAGCCCGCCGTGGGAAGGGTCATCTCGCCGGCCAGCGGTGTCTGCATCAGGTCAATGATCCGTTCCTGGGAGAGATTCCGGCTGAAGAGGCAGATCATCTTCGCCAAAGCCGCCTCCGTGGTCAAATCGAAGCCGCTGATGACGCCCGCTTTCTCCAGTGCAGCGCCCGTGGCATACGCGCCCATCCGCACGCGCCCTTGAAGACACTGGGTGCAGTTGACGATGAGCACGCCCCGCCGACTGGCCGCTCGAATTGCCTCGAGCAGGTCGCCGTCGCTGCTGGGCCCATTGCCCACGCCATATGTTTCCAGCACCACTCCGCGGATGGGGGGCGCCAGGAGGTTGGCCACGATGTCGGCCGAAATACCAGGGAAGAGGCGTAAAACGCCCACCGGGGCGGAAGTGACTTCGATCAGATTCAGCCCGCCGTTGCCGGTGATCGGCAGGATCAGGTCCCAATCGATGTGAATCCCCAATCCGGCGCGACCCAGCGGCGGCAAGTTGGGAGAGTCAAAGGCGGCGAAGCCATCGGCGCTGACCTTGACGGCACGATTGCCCCGCAGGAGCTTGTTGCCGAAAAACAGCGCTACCTCTGGCATGCGATAACGGGCGGCGATGAGCATGGCAGTGATGAGATTTTCGCGGGAGTCGTTGCGCACCTCGCACAGGGGTATCTGCCCACCGGTGAGGATTACCGGCTTGCCCAGTCCGCGCAGCATGAACGGCAAAGCGGAGGCGGTATAGGCCATGGTATCGGTCCCATGCAGAATCACGAACCCGTCATAGCGATCATAGTTGGCCGCGATGTCGCGGGCGATGGCCATCCAGTTGCGGGGATGCATATCGGAGCTGTCGATGAGGGGGGTGTACTCTTGGATGGCGTACCCCGGCATCTCGGGATTGGCCAACTCGGGCATCTGGCGCATCAGCTCCTGGAGGTATCCCGGCGCTGGTTCGTAGCCTTCCCGGTGGTGTCGCATGCCGATGGTGCCACCGGTATAGGCAATGTATATTTTCTTTCCCACTCTCGCCTCCCCGCACACCGCAGGATACGGGCGCTGACCAAAACATGGAGGTGGTATCCCGATGAAGCAAACGCAGATCATGTTCGATCTGGATGGTACCCTGCTGGACACCGCCGACCT
Source organism: Desulfosarcinaceae bacterium (assembly GCA_030066015.1). GTDB lineage: Bacteria > Desulfobacterota > Desulfobacteria > Desulfobacterales > Desulfosarcinaceae > JASJCL01. Next base: position 22,049 of record JASJCL010000008.1, read on the forward strand.
CTATTTAGAGGGGGTGCCTCCCATCGTGAGCACCCACCTGGGCATCGAGGTGTCGCCCGAAGCTTTGTGGCCCCTTTGGGGCCAGCACGCCCGGCGCTTCTTCCAGCACTTCGCCGCTGAGGCGGGGTGTTCAGATCGAGGCCTCATCGACCAGATGTACGCCGAGTTCGAGCGTTTCTACAACCAGGCCCATAACGTTCTCTCCAAACCTTACCCCGGCGTCGTGTCCCAACTGCCGTCGCTGCGCTCGGCCGGCTTCCGCACGGCCGTGGTCACAACCCGGCCCACCAGCCGCAGCGGCCCAGTGCTGGAGTTGCCCTTCTGCCAATGGATCGACGATTTCGTCTGGGGTGATACGGTGGCTCGCAGCAAGCCGGCGCCGGATGGACTGATCCGTGCAATGGCAGATCGCGATGCCGTGAAAGGTGTCTATGTCGGTGACAACCCCCACGACGTTGCTGCCGCAAAAGCCTGCCCGAGACCGGTTCTAAGTGTGGCGGCGCTGTGGGGCGCCATAGCGCCAGAGCGACTCATGGTCAGTGCACCGGATCATGCCTTCGCGACCTTCTCCGAATTTGTCGAATGGGCCCTCACCCTCGACTGAGCGCGCTCCGGCCTCAGATAATGGACTCAAAATAGGCGATGGTGCGGGTAAGCCCCTCCTCCAAACCGATCGTTGGTTCCCATCCCAGTTTCTCACGCGCCAGTCGGATGTCGGGCTGGCGCTGGAGCGGGTCGTCCTGGGGCAAGGGTTTGAAAACGATCTCCGACTTGCTGCCGGTGAGCCGGATGACGGTTTCGGCCAATTCGAGAATGGTGAACTCACCGGGATTGCCCAAATTGACCGGACCCGGAAAATCATCGGCGGTATCCATTAGACGGATGAAGGCCGTCACCAGATCCTCCACGTAGCAAAAGGAGCGGCTTTGGTCGCCGTTGCCGAAAACCGTAATCGGCGCCCCCTTGAGGGCTTGGACAATAAAATTGGAGACCACGCGGCCATCGTTGGGATGCATGCGGGGCCCATAGGTATTGAAGATGCGGGCCACTTTAATGCGCAGGCTGTGCTGGCGGCGATAGTCGAAAAAGAGCGTCTCCGCACAGCGCTTGCCCTCGTCGTAGCAGGCACGATACCCGGTGGGATTGACATGACCCCAGTAATCCTCGGTCTGGGGATGCACCTGGGGATCGCCGTACACCTCAGAGGTGGAGGCTTGGAAGATTTTGGCTTTGGTGCGCTTGGCCAGCCCGAGCATATTGATCGCCCCATGGACACTGGTTTTGGTGGTCTGGACGGGGTCGAACTGATAGTGAATGGGGGAGGCCGGGCAGGCCAGATTGTAAATCTCATCCATCTCCACGTAGAGGGGGAAGGTGACGTCGTGACGCATGAATTCGAAATTGGTCTTGGGGATCAGATGGCTGATGTTGGCCTTGGTGCCGGTGAAGAGATTGTCCACGCAGAGCACGTCGCACCCCGCCGCCACCAGACGTTCACACAAATGGGATCCCAAAAAGCCGGCACCGCCGGTGACCAGCACCCGTTTCTGGTAGTGTTGCATCTTGTTCCGTCCCCCTCTTCCAATAACGCGTCGATGTGAGAAATGAATTTGGATTCAATGGGTTAATAACAAATCGGCTTTATCCCAGTCAATTAATTCCTCTGATTGGTCGCCGCCAGCCAGCAGAACGAGCCACCTTGCTTTCTTGACACTGCGCTAGCGGCTGTGGCATTGTTTTCGCCGTTATCCTGAACGGATAGCCGGCCTTTCAAAGACTTTCCGGACGAAGAACACAACAGATGCCCGAACCCCACCCCAGCCTGCAGAATTGCAACATCCTCTTTGTGGACGACGATCGTCAGATTCTGGAACTCGTCCAGCAATTTCTGCTCCATCGCGGGATCCACGTGACCATCACCCCGGCCGCCTCTGAGGCGTTGCAAATGGTGGCTGAAACCCCCTATGACGTGGTCTTTTCCGACTTGATGATGCCTGAAATGGACGGCCTCGAGTTGCTCAAGGCGATTAAAGCGACCCGGTCGAACACGGAGGTGGTAATCGTCACCGGGCACGGCAGCATCGAAACCGCCATTCAGGCGCTCAAGTTGGGCGGCTATGATTACCTTCAGAAACCGATCAATTTCGATCGCCTGACGATACTGCTGGAGCGGATCTGGGAGAACAAACGCCTCAAAGAAGAGAACGTCTTCATCAAAGAGCGGCTCAAAGACCGCTACAAGTATGATGAACTCGTGGGAATCAGCCCCCGTATGCAGCAAGTATACGAGATCATCGATCGCATCAGCATGGGCGCTCCTACGGTCCTCATCCAAGGGGAGAGCGGCACTGGCAAGGAGTTGGTCGCCAATGTCATTCATCGCAACAGCCAGCGCCGGCACAAGCCTTTCATTCCCGTGAATTGCGGCGCCATATCCGAGCACCTATTGGAAAGCGAGTTGTTCGGCCACATCAAAGGCGCATTCTCCGGCGCCATCCGAGATACTGTCGGCCTGTTCAAAGCCGCCGACGGTGGGACGCTCTTTCTCGATGAGATCGCCGAGATCCCCCCTTCCCTGCAAGTCAAGCTCCTACGGGCGCTTCAGGAGCAGCGAATCCGCCGGGTCGGCGACGTGAGTGAGCTTCCCGTCAACGTGCGGGTCATCGCGGCCACCAATAAAATTTTGGAAGACGAGATCGAGAGCCAGCGCTTCCGCAAGGATCTCTACTACCGACTGAACGTTATCGCGATTCACATGCCGGCCCTGCGGGAGATCAAGGAGGACGTCCCATTTTTGATTCACCACTTTATCCGAAGATTCAGCCGCAAGAACGCCAATCGGGTGCTCAATGTTTCCCAGGAGGCCATGGATATCTTGATAAAATATCAATGGCCGGGTAATGTAAGAGAGTTGGAGAATGTCATTGAACGGGCCTACGCACTTTGCGTCGGTGACACTATCGCCCCAGCGGATCTACCACCCGAAATCCAGAATTTCGGTGAAACACTTTCCGTGGGAGAGACCAATTTCAACCTCAAGGATAACGAGATCCGCCTGATTCGCAAGGCGTTGCAACGGACCCAGGGAAACAAGGCGGAGACCGCCCGCCTCCTGGGAATCAATCTCAGCACCGTCTATCGTAAAATGGACAAGTACGGCATCCAGTCACCTGCGTGAGCAGACCGCATCGGCATACCGAAATGGAGCCGCTTGTCAGCAGTTCCACCGGATGTGTCGGCAACCCGTCGCTATCCACAACTGGCCTCAACACCGGCCGGGCAACCCGGCCCATCCAGACCAGGGAGGACGGTGGCTTGAGTACGGGCTGACACCTTTTCCCACATTATTGGAGGATCCACCATGACGGAAGGGCTGGACGTTATCATCGTTGACGATGACCCGGGCGTGTGTGAACTGACCCAGGCCATCGTCAGTCGTTTCTATACTTGGGGCAAAGTCATCGCCTTCTCGGACCAGGAAGAGGCCACCGAATACTGCCTGAAGCGCGATATCGGCGTGGCCATTTTTATTGTGGACGTCTACCTGGGCGGCGCCAGCGGCTTTTTCTTCCTGGATGCCATCGAAGAGCGCTTCCCCTCTGCCCACTCCGATGCCATCATCATCACCGGGAACGCCAGTGACGACGTGGTGGACATGTGCATCGCCTCCGACGTTAACCACCTGCTGGAAAAACCGATCAAGCCGTACGCGCTTCAGCTGGCCGTAAGGGCCATCGCTGAAAAGTACCTAAAATTCGCCAAGAAGTTGTTTCAAGATCCCGATTTTGCCCGGAGCATCTCCGGCATTTAGCGTGTGCAAGAGCCATTGACCCATGTCTGCGACACCGGCCTCAGTATAGCGCTTGCCTTTAGACCCATTACTGCGCCATCGTCAACTGCCGCCCATGAGATATTCAGACAAGATCGAAGGTGATGCCGTCGTCGACGTCATCGCTGCCTTGATTGAAGATCATACGATGGTCCGGATCAAATTCGCTCTCAGTGAAGCGGAACGGATCTGTATCATCAACAGCCAGCGCACCATCTCCAATCTCGCCTACTTTCAAATCGACATGCCGACCGACGTTCCCCATCCAGAGGATGCGGAGGAGTGGCAGGTGGAGATGCTCTTCGACTTCATGGGAAGGGATCGCTTGAACTATAGCTTCACGGCTTCCGGCGGCATCATGATGGGAGACAAATTGTGGGTGAAACTGCCGGCCCACATTGAACGGATTCAACAGCGCAGCAATTTTCGCATCGATACGCCCAAGCGGTCGCTATTGGAACTCACGGTAGCGGAACAGACATACACCCTGATTCTGGAGAACATCAGCCTGGGAGGGGCCTTTTGCAGGGCCAAGAGATCGCTGAAGACGGGGGTGGTGCGGGTTCCCGTCCAAACGGAGAATATCATCGAAGACCTGCGTCTGGAGATTCCAGCGGACGACGGGCCTGCAGAGGTCTCGATCCGACGGAGCCGCATCGCCCGCGTCGTCAAAGATCCCGACAAACGCTTACGCGCCTATGGCATCGAGTTCCTGGAGATCGGTCGGCATGAAAAGGCCCGTTTGACCCGCATCATTTACGATCTCCAGCGCCGGTTCCTGAAGCACCGCCTCAAATAGAAGATCTCCGCCCCTGCCCAGCAACAGCGGCGGACGTCGTCCAACCACCCGCCTGACACCCCTCTTCCCACCACGGCCCATGGCCCCAGCCAGTCAAGCGAGAATTAACTATAGATCCCACCATCAAAGCGCGCCTTCTCTGCGATAATGACGGTACTCGCCTGTTCGCCAATCTGACGCAAGGGGTGATGCTCCGCCAAATCCGCCACCCCTTCACCAAGCGCCTGTTGGGCGTGTTCCAAATCGGATAGCAGATCGGCCACCTCCCGCAGTGATGTTCGGGGATCGGCCAGCGCGTTGCGATAGGCGTCCAAAGCGTCCAAACCGGCCGCTACCTGGCGTGCCACGCCCTGCTGCGCGACCGGGCACGACGCCGTGAGATGGGGCGGTCGGCTGATCGGTCGAATCGCGGGAGCTCCCGATGTCGGCGGGGAGGATGGCCCGGCCGCCTGTTCAAGCACCTCCCCAAAGGAAGGGCCCGTTTCACTCGGCGCTGCGGCAGGTGCCCTTTGTGTGGGGGCGAGTTCATCGGGTTGACTTGGGGAAACGATTTTCATGGGCACTCTCCCTTTCAGGATGGGTCCAGGCGTCAGAAAGCGTTCACCGGTCCACCGGCGGCAGTTTGCAGGCGCTCGGCGGCTTGACCCGGTGTGTGCATACGCCAATCAGTGCAATCAACGTGCAAGCGTATTCGCATGGCCGTTATTTTCTTGGCGACCGCCGCGCTTGTCGCTCTCGATTCATCGATATTGCTGCATGTCGGCCAAAATCCCAGCGCTGAATTCGGCTGCAAGCGAACTGGGGCGATCGGTATCGCAAGGGCGTGATCCCAGCATCAGACGGCAATTCCTGCCGCGCGTTGGGCAGATTCTGCTCATAGAAAAACGCACCTATGTCGGACGCGTATGGGTGGCAATATGTTGGGGGTGTGAATCGGGAGGGCACTAAGTCGCGATCTCGATGGTCTGTCCCTCGCGCGCAAAGAAGACGTTCAATCCGTCGGTGTTCTCGGGTGCGCAATAGGCGGCACTCAGCGCATCCAACTGGGCGTCGGTCCGCATGGGATCGTGGTGAAATAGCGCCAAGCGCTGCACCCCGGCTCGTTGGGCCAGTGAAATGGCGTACTCGACGGATGAGTGACCCCAGCCGAGTTTGCCCGATGTATATTCCGCTTCGGTATATTGGGTGTCGTGGATCAGAAGATCCGCCCCCTGGCAGAATTCCTCGATACGCTGGTTCTCTTCCGCAGCCACCATTTCTCCTTCGGCGGCCATCGCTTCATCGTAATTGGGGTCTTCCGGATCGGTACAGAAAACATTTCGGAAGGGCTCCGTATCATAGGCTGTAACCACCACCAGGCCCCGGTATTCAAATCGATATCCCAAACACAGCAGGGGATGATTGAGATATTTGGTCTGGACGCGGATGCCGTCACCGAGATCCAGTTCCGTCTCTTTCAGGTCGTGGTAGGTGATAGAGGATGAGAGCTCCTCTTGTCGGATGGGAAAGTAACGATAGGTCCATTGACCATTGAGGACTTCCCCCAGCGTTTCATCTTCATAGGTGACAGGCCCGTAGATGTTGAGCACGGTCCCCGGGATGAAGATGGGCGTGAAGAAGGGGAAGCCCATGATGTGGTCCCAATGGGTATGGGTCAGAAATACATCGGCGTTCAAGGGGCCCTGGGGCAGGTCATGGGCCACCATTCGGTTTCCCAACTCGCGGATGCCGGAACCCGCATCGATAATCATTCGCCGGCCCACAGCACCCATTTGGATTTCGATGCAGGCGGTGTTGCCGCCATAAGTCACCGTTTCAGGGCCCGGACAAGGGATGGAGCCTCTGACGCCCCAAAAGCGTATTTGCATATCGTTACCTATTCGATGAAACCTGCAGGAATACCTTGGCTTTGTCGATCTCGTCCAAGAGCTCTGATCGCAGCGCCAAGATCTCCTCATTCTTGAATCCCGTCATTGCCAGCAGCCGATCGCGAAGATCCTCATCGGGTCGCGGATCGCCGGAGGTACCGATGGCAAATCGGTTGACATAAAAATTGGCCAACGCCACCAGACTGACCAGCGTCTGGGCCGACGGATCGGCCAACTCAGGCGTATGATGATGACTTAGACCGGCCCGCATGGTGTGAGAGAGGTTCCACTTATCGGCAATCATGCCGCCCACCTCAGCGTGGGTCAGTCCAAAGGAAGACTGTTCCTGGTCAAATAGGGGTTGGCTCGCCTGCAGCGCCCCCAAGAGCACTTGGGCATAGGTATCGGCAAAGCGGTTGTTGAAGGGGATCTTTCCCAAGTCGTGCAGCAGGCCTGCCACAAAGAATTCCTCTCGCTCGATGGCCGGCAAGCCTTTCCGGATGGACAGCTCCTTGGCCAACACCCCCACTGCCAGGCTGTGCTCCCAAAAGGCATCCATGGAGAGCGTCTTGAAATGTTTCTTGCTGCCGACGCCACCGATGACAGAGGTTGCCAACACCAAGTTTTTAACGGTATTGATGCCCAACATGATGATGGCTCGGGTCAAGGAGGTGATCTTATTGGGCAGCGAATAGTAGGCGGAATTGATCAGCTTAAGGACCTGCCCGGTGAGGATCGGATCCAGGGAGATCACCCGGTTGAGGTCATTGGGCGAAGCCGTGGGATTGTTGCAAACCTCCAACACCTTGGTGACCGTGGTCGACAAGCTCGGCATCTGCCCGATATATTTCTGGACCAAGCGGTGGTTTCGTTCGGTATCCATTCGCGTGATTCAACGACTGTTTCTGGTCTTCTTCGGATCCCCTGAAGGGGGCCTGTCATGGGGATCGCTTGGGCGTTTCGGCACCGTATCCATCCTTAAATCGTGGTGCCCATCAACTTTAGTGTCGGCCATAACGGAAAAATCATAATAAAATTTTGGCGGCCGCAGCCGTTCACAGCAACAGTGAGCAGTATTGGTGCCCCTCCTGGAGCCCGTGGGCGCTCAGGTCCAGGGAACCTTCAACGATGCTGGCCAATGGGTTACCGGGCGAACGTGCCAAATTTGAGCGGCTTTTCTGGACAAAAAACGGCATTGCCACCGGCTATTAAAAGTAGGAAGTGATCCAACTATCTGTTAAATAACGGATAGTATCACCCAATTCAAGATGGCACGCAGTTGGCAGAGTAAAGCGCCAAGCAGCCCCGCATCATTGGGAACGGCCTTGGACGCTACAGGAGGTGTCAATGATCAATGCCCTTAATGCAAGTATCTCTGGTGTGACGGCGTTTCGGCAAAGACTGGATGTCACCGCCAACAATATCGCCAACGTGGATACCGATGGGTTTAAGAAGCAAGCGGCCCTGTTCAGCGAGGGGGACAACGGCGGCGTCAAGGTGCGTGTCGATCAGGTGGACGATCCGGGGTATCCGAAAGAAACTTTTGTGGATGGTGAGCTGGTGAAGACGGAGTCCTCCAATGTTGATCTGGTTGCCGAACTGACCGAAATGATCCCGACCCAGGCCGGATATGATGCCAATCTCAAGGTGATCCAGACGGAGGATGAGATGGTGGGCGCCTTGCTGGATACCTTGGGTTGAGCCGCAACCCCGAGGATGCCCGCTGCAGAATTGATTCGTTGGGATCACAAACGGCAATAGTAGTGTAGATTGAAGGGGTCGTGCGGTATCTCTTCGACGTGAACCTTGGTAAACCCTGCCGTCGATAGCAGTTCTGCGGCCTTTTGTCGGCCCCACATCATGCCCAACCCCGCCCCGCCACCCTCTAACCCAACGGGAAGACAGTGCATGAGGCTCACTGTGTAGAGAAAGGGCCCCATTGGGTGCGCCCGGTTCTCCGCCAGAAAGCTGCTGGCGGCAATGTCGATCATGGAAAATGCACCGGCCGGCTGCAGCATGGTGACAGCGTTGCGGAGTGCGTCCAAGGGCCGTGTCTGGTCGTGGATGGCGTCAAAAGCGGTGATATAGTCAAAGCTGCTCCGGTAAGCCCTTGCACATTTGGCGCTGGCCACATCGATGCAGCCAAATTCCAAATTTTGCAACCCCTCTTCCGCAGCGGAGCGGCGCCCCGCCGAAACGGCATCGGGATCACGATCGAGGCCCACGAATTCGCTGTCCGGAAAGGCGGCGGCCATCAGAGAGACGGCCAAACCGGTGCCGCAGCCCAAATCGCATACCCGGATCCCTTTTTTGAGTGCCGTAAAGATTCTGCCCCCCTCTACGAACGGGAGGAATCTCGTGACCAGTACCTCCCGATGTTTTGCATCGGCCAATTGGGTCATGAAGCCTTGAAATGAGGGATAGTGATCATAGGAGATTCCATCGCCACTGGCCAAAACGGACAAGAGAGCTTCGAGTGAACAATTGGTCAACAAGGGGATCTCCTGCATGTAGACCCCCAGATTATTATGACCAGCTCGCCGGCAGAGGTGATCGGCATAGTGTTTGGGCAAGGAATAGCGCTCCACGCCGTCGCTGTCGTTGTGGAGGTCGATGATCCCGCCGCAAACCATTATGCCCAGCCACTCTTTCAGATATCGCGCATCGACACCAGATTGGAGACTCAGTTGATGGCAGTCTCCGGGGGCTGCCAGGGAATCCATCACATCGAAGATGCCGGCGCGGTACCCGATGGCCAATGCAAGGTTGAGGGCGCCATGGTTGAGAATCTCCGTTAGACGGCTGGCGCCATTATCGGGATCACGAGCTGTCATAGGGGCTCTTTCTGCATATGAGACAATCTCAATTATGGGTAAATCGGGACGATCGGAATGCGCTGAAGGCCAGCTTTTTAGGAATCCTTGCCCCATAACGCCAGATCTGGATAGAGGCGTTTCGCGCAGCTCGGGCAGAGACCATGGCTGAAGCGCGCCTCAGTGCGTGCTTCAATGTATTGCTCGATTTTCTGCCAGAATCCCACATCATCCCGGATTTTTTTGCAATGTATGCAAATCGGTACCATGCCCTGGAGCGTCCGCACCTCCTCCAGGGCCTGCTGCAATTGGGCGATGACCGCCTCTTTCTCCTGTTCGGCCCGCAGGCGTTCTTCGACCTGCTGATTCAACAACCGTTTTTCCTCCTCCAACAGCCGCTGCCGGGACGCCATCTCCTGGCGGTAGCGGTGGCGGAAATGCTCGAACCAATACGTAATGGCCGACACGATGAGGTAGGTCAGCACAAAGCGGACCTTGAATGCATCTGCATAGGCGTAGCCGTGAGGCAGGTAAAAGATGGTCACAGCGAGGAACAGGATCCCAACAGACCAGCAAACGCCTTCTGTGCGCCCCAGGAGAAAGAAGGATATCAATGGAAAGGTGTACATCCACAAGCATTTGGAGCCCTCAACTCCCCCCAGGCCAACCATATATACCAGCAGGCCCGCATAGAGCAGGGTGTTGATTCGATATACCCGATGGTGATGGTGGGTTCTTTCAAGTAGATACCGGCCAACAGAGAGGCCGACGGCCGAGGCTAGAACAAAGAGGCAGAGCAGATAGTGACCGATCCAGAGATTGTAGAGGCCGAACGCCACCATGGTGGGAATCCCCAGCAGGAGAAACACCGTATAGTGCTGGAGGCGGATCACATCGTCGCTCTCAACTGCTGGACGGTCCAGGTGAAAGAGCGGTCGCAAGCGGTGCAGGAACATGTTGAACATCGACGGCATGGGATCGCTGTCCCCTCGGGTGCGGCCACCCGCTGAGGTTATCAATATGGCCTCCAACGACTATACCACAGCCGCGTCACCCAATTGTCATCATTCTCGGTCGACGGCGCAAGTGAAAGGTCGGCCGGTTCAGCCAGGAGTGCATGGGGTGTTGCGTCTCGGCATAAGCTTGGATATGGTAGGCGCACATCGTGGAAAGGTCCACTCCGCCGAGGGCCGCGGGTAAGGGGGGCTTTCTCGCCGTCCGACCTCTGACGCACCATCAGGCCGGCACTTCGAATACCGCCGTAAGGAGACACACACAATGTCCGTCGAGATCCGCTATCACGTGATCCGCAATGGCAAAGAGGTCGCCATGTACACGACGAAAAAGGAAGCCGACGAGCATGACAAGATGCTCGATATCGCCGAGCGCCTTGCCGAATTCATCGCTGCTGCCGAAAGTTTCGACGTGGAGGAGACCCTCCTCGAGGAGCTGACCCTTTACCTGGCCCGCAACCGGATGGCGGCCATCCAAGTTCTCAGGGGAACCAAGCCGAAGCCCGCCATGCCAGAGGCGCAGGCGGCTCGGCGCACCCCCGCGCCGCAGCGTCAAAAGAAGGGGGCCGGCCGCAAAAGGTGATTTGGTGGATGCGCTGAATCGCCCTAAAGACCCGGCCGAATATTGGCGATACGGTTTATGAAACGCGCACCGTCATCCGCAGGCACTTCGATGTCTGGTGGTGGTCGCCATTCCACCCCGCGGTTCACGGTTAAAACAGCATGAAGAGACCGCCTCTATGATTTTTATTATTCGCCTGCACCTGCTATGCGGACTTCTCCTCGCGGTGCTGTGCGCGCCGCCACCCATCTATAGGGGGATCGCCCTGGTGTCCTATCTCTATTACTTTCGCTTCTTCATCAACCGCTATCGACTCGGCCCCACACGATGGTCGACGCAAAAACCTCGGATTGGCACCTGACCCATCAGGGTTCCGCCTGCTCCGCCTCTTGTTGCAACCACTGTTTCAAATCGTCGGCTCCGCTATCCATCGTTCCCACATCCCCTGCGCCACGGCCGCCCTGCCGTACCGTCGGCGCTGGTTGGCGCCGTTTGCCACTGGACTGCAGCGATTTCCAGCGCAGAATCTTTTCCTTTTGGGGAGCATTGGGCACCAGCTGTAAGTATTTGTCGAAGAAGAAAGTCGCTTTTTCAGTGTTTTTAAATTCCCCTTCGGCGGCGTAGATCACGCCAAGATTGTAGGTTGCCTTATGGTGCGCCGAATCTTGGGCGAGTACTTTCAGAAAATGGGTGCGGCTCTCTTCGAATTGTCCCTGTCGGTAAGCGATGACACCGAGCTTGAATTGCGCCTCGAGATGCGCTGGCGCCGTCTGTAGCAGCTGCATATAGTGCTGGCGGGCCGCGCTTAAGTCGCCCGCACGATAAGCGGTTTCCGCCTGTTGCTGCAGTGTGTCCGGCGAGGCATGCTGTTGGTCAGCGTCCAGACCGCCCGTTGTGCTGCAAGAGATCCCCGCCAGCGCCAATCCCAGCAGCAACAGCCCCAGCAGGTGCTTGGTCAGGCGTTCAAGTCGCATCGCTCCCATGTTGACCTCCGTTTATACCGGCGCGGATGACCTCAGTGCGAAAACGGGCTCAACCTCACCCATTCCCGAAGAGACTCGCCGGTAGCGCATGCTCGCTCTGGGCGGCTTCTGCCAGAAAACTGGGCCGTAAACCGGTCGCCTCGTGGTGACCTAGGATCCGCTGATGAGCGTCTATACCTTCGCGTTTATAGTAGAAGATGTCCGCCGTCTGATAGTTGCCATCCCCGTCCAATGGCAACACTTCGCTGATGTGCGAAATTTTGCGGGACCCGTCCGAATAGCGGGCGGTCTGCACAACGAGCTCGATGGCTGCGGCCACCTGGGCGCGAATCACGCGCAGCGGCAGATCGACGCCGGCGTAAAGCGCAAGCGTTTCCAACCGTGAGAGGGCGTCCATCGGGGTATTGGCATGGATGGTGCCCATTGAACCACCATGGCCGGTATTCATGGCTTGGAGCAGATCGAGCGCTTCGCCGCCGCGGATTTCGCCGATGATGATTCGATCGGGCCGCAAGCGCAGCGTCGAGTGCAGCAAATCCCGAATCGTGACCGCTCCTTTGCCAAAGCGATCCGCCATGCGGGCCTCCAGCAGCAGAACGTGGTCCTGCTGCAGTTGTAACTCCGCTGAGTCTTCAATGACGACGATTCGTTCGCTGTTTGCGATAAGCGACGACAATGCGTTGAGCAGCGATGTCTTGCCGGAGCCCGTGCCGCCGGAAACCATGATATTCTTCTTCAGGGCCACCGCTGTTTGGATCAGGGTCAAACAGGATTGATCAAGGGACCCAAAGGAGAGCAGCCGTTCGGTGGTCAGCGCTTCCTTGGCAAACTTACGAATGGAGATGCAGATCCCCTTGCGGGCACAGGGCGGCAGGATCACGTGGATGCGGGAGCCATCGGGCAGGCGCGCATCCATCGTGGGATGCGCGTCGTCGATGCGGCGCTGAACGAACTGGGAGATGTTATTGACGGCACTCATCAAGGCGTCACTGGAGTCAAAATGGGCCTCTGTCGGTTGCACCCGTCCGCTCCGCTCGATCCAGATTTCCTCATGGTTGTTGATCATGATCTCGGACACATCGGGATCGTCCAGGTAGGGCAGGATGGGGGTGAGGAAACTGCGCACCGTTGTGTTGAACTGCTGCTGCATGGTCTGGTCCTTTACCGTGATCGCCCTGCCCCGGGCGAATCAAGAAGATCGTCCAGGGCTCGTTCTCATCCGCCGTATTTGGCCAGTTTTTCACGTGCCTTACGGTAGTACTCATTGTCGGGACTGCCGACCTGCAATACCTGCCGCCACCGCTCGGCCGCCTCTGTCGGATTAAGATCCTCCAGTATGTACCCCTCTTCGTAGAGCTTTTTGGCGCGGTTGTTCAGGTCCCTCAAGAGACTGCGACCCCCGGTGTGGTCGGGTTTCGCCCGCACGGATTTAACCGCATTGCTGCGGGCAACCGCCCAATTCTGGTCGTTGTAGGCGTTTCGTGCCACGGCATAGAAATGGTCCGCCATGTGGGCGGCGATACGACGGCTATAGGCGCTCTCCGCCTTTCCGGCGATCTCACTGTCGATGGCCAAAACCGTTGCCCAGACCTTGAGTGCGTCCGCTACGGAATTGGCCTTGAAGAGGGCCTCACCGCGGGCATATTCAGATTGGGCCTTTTGCAATCGGTGCGACAAGTCCTGTGCTTGACGCTTTAGCGAATGGGTTGCGGCAAGCGGCCCGTCGATGACCGATTTCGCTGTTTCGCGGGCCCGCTTGACATCGCCGCGAATGTAGGCCTGGGTGGTCTCCTCGAGTAGATTTTTGGCGGTGCGTTCGGCGGTATTGCGGGAGTTGGCGGCTGCCGCTGGCTTGGCCTTGGGTTTGCTCGGCGCGGCTTTCACGCTGCGGGCCTGGTGGGCTTCGGTCTGCTGGGCTTTGGCCTGCTGAACTTTGGCCTGTTGGGCGGCGGCGCTTTCGGCGTTCTGACGCTCCAACAACGCTTCATCGTGGTAAACGCTGTTCTGGGGGATTGCGGCAAAAGCGGCTTTGGCCGCGTCGAATTGTTTGCGAGCGGCATGGTTGAGCCCTTTGTCGAAGTGCTGTTGATTGGCGAACTCAAATTCGGCTTGTGATATTAAATCGGCAACGGTCGCGTCTGCCGGATCGCGTTCCTGAATCGAACGAAGTTTAGCGATCGCTTCTTGCCACAGACGGTTATCCATAAACGCATCGGCAGTCTCGCGCAATATCGTCAATGTGCGGTCGTCGCTGCCGCCGGTGACCGTGGCGACCGTTGCGGATGGGGCAATGGACGCAGTCTGGCCATTCATCGGAGAGGCGGTCGTTTGAGCAAGCGGCTTCAGGGGCTCCAAACCGTCGGAGGTGGCTGGCGGGGCCGTGGATGCCTGCGGTGACGGGGGCATTGAGCGCTCCTGCGACGGCGGACCGGAGCGATCCATGAGCATCTTGACACCGACCATTAGGAGCAGAAGCGCTGCCAAACCGGCCATGAGCACCAGTTTTTTCTTCCCTTTGAGGGCGGAGAGCCGCTTTTCGCCGGAAACGAAGGTCTCTCCCTTGAGCAGTTGAAGGCCGGTGGCGCCGATGGTGAAAGTGGTGCCGACGGGGATCTCGGTCTCTTTCGAAATGGGGACATCGTCTAGGCGGGTGCCGTTTTTACTGCCCAGATCCGTCAGCAGAACGCGATCGCCATCCAGGCGAACCTGGGCATGGTGCCCCGATACAGCGCCCTCTTTCAGAACGATGCTGCAATCGTCTCGGCGGCCGACCACCAGGGGGCTCGTCCCGATGGGATAGGTTTTCCCATAGAGATCACCGGAGACCACCAACAGTTTGAAAATGGGCGTATCCACAGGATCGTGCGGGAGATCGAGCAGTTCGGTCGCATCGATATCCGCTGCATCGATGGCGACTGTGGCATCCATTTCCATCTCACGGGTATTGTCTTCCGCCGCAGGATCGCTTTCCGCTTCGTCGATGAGGGCGGCAATATCATCCAGCGACATCACGCGAGTTTGTTGCGGATCCACGGGCTTCTCCGTCGCCGCTGCCACGGGGGCCTCCATCTTCACCGTGAAAGCGGTGGCGCCGACCAGAATGGTATCGCCCTCTGCGAGCGAGGTCTCCGTTTGGATGCGTTGACCGTTGACATATACGCCGTTGCGGCTGCCCGCGTCCTCGATGGAGAGACGGTTGGCTGCCGGATCGCAGTGCAAATGGGCGTGCACTCGTGAGGCATTCTCATCCGCAATCCGGATATCTGCGGCGTCCCCCCTCCCGAGGCTGTAAGTTGCTTGGTCGAGGGCCAAGCTTTCTGAGTCTCCATCTGGGTTCTGCCATGTGAGTTTCACGATACACCTTCCTCGCAGTTAGGACCTTTGGTTTGCCAACGCCTGGTTGAGGCGCTTCAGCAGCCGTTGTGCCCTTTTAAAGCGGATATCCTGGGTATCAGCGATCAGTCGGGTGATCGCCTCCAGGTACGCTGTCGTCTGTTGATAGTCCTTGAGTTTGAGCGATTTCTTGTAGGCGAAGAGCAACCCATTATACGCCGTATCCAACTCTTGACGCGCCGTTTCGAACTGTCGCTGCGCATCAGCCAAAAAGGGGGGCACCGGTGTGCAAACTTCACCCAATTCGATGGCCTTTGCGAAGTAGGTCATTGCCCGGAAGAGATTGCCGTCATCGACAGCTTTCTTCGTATAGCGCTCCCGCCCCAGGGCGAGGAGGCGTTCACCCTCAGCAGAGTTACAGGCGATCTCCGGCAGCAGGCGCACCGATACGTTGCGCACGGCCCACGTCTCTTGCGCGGGCGGGTTGCGCAGGTGATCGAACTCGATGCGGTTCGTTTCCCCTTTGGCAATCAGCCCCCTGGGAAGGGACAACTCCTGTGCGCTGCCCCACTTCTCTGCGATGGGGGCGCTGCCGAGCACCTCTCCGTTTAATCGAATCTGGACCTCAGCCGCATCGTTGATGCCACCGGGCGTGTACACCAGCACCACTCGACGGGTGTTCGGCTCAAATTCGAAAATCACCTTGTCTGGGTGGCTCCGATCCCGTTGACGGGTAAAACCATAGACATCTGGTGCCGGCAAGGCGATCGGCACCTGGGAGAGATCTTGGGCGGCATTCGGTGGAACGCCCCCCTGCGTCGAGACGCTATCTGGCAATACCATTTTAATCAGGCTCAGGCAGAGAAGCAGGCCGGCCACGCCGCCCCCGGCGAACAGCAAGCGCTGGCGGCGTCCGGCCGGCGGCCGCCAGCGGAGAAGTTGCAGGAGGCGTTCGCCCAACGCCAATTTTTGCGGGCCGGCGGCAATGCGTGCAGGCTGTTTGACATCGGGATGTGTCGGATCAGATGGCAGATCTTCGTGAAAACGAAGCGCCATCCGCCCCAACCGAAAGGAGCTGCCGTCATGCAGGGCGACGGTCTCGCCAGGCACCAGTGCCTGCCCATTGACAACGGTTTTATTGGTGCTGCCAAGATCTTCCAGTAAATATTGCCCCTGGCTGTAGGTGATGCTGGCGTGGCGTGATGAAACGGTCGACTGGGCGATGACGACGTCGTTATGCTGGGGATGGCGTCCCAGCGTGATGCGCCGCCGATTCAGGCGAATGCGCTCACCTGCCCGTTCACCGGAAAGAATTTCAATGGTGTAATCGATGACCATGCTCTCTCCCGCTCGCTTCGAAAATGGTCAATTGCTGCCCGATTTCACAGCCCAGACGATCCAGGCGCCCGGCCGGCAGTTCCAAGACGCTGTGTGAACCTGGCGGCCCCAGCACCATACGATAGGGTTTTACGCACCTGCGCTGCCCCTTGACACGCAAGTCGCGGTCGAGGAACAGCAGGTCGATACTGAAGCGCATGAAGCAGGTGTGCACCGATCCACAGGGAGATATCCACAGCGCCTCCTGGTCTGCCAGACCGCGCTTGCCCATGAGACCGCGCGCACGCATTAGAAAGGTGTCCGCCACCATCGCCCGCGGGGCCACCAGTTTTCCGGTATCCTGGTTACGGAAACACACCTGCCGCATCACATCCCCTCCACGACGAATTTGAGGATGATGGGAACCAGAATCACGATGAATACTGCCGGAAAGATGAAGAATAGAAGTGGAAACAGCATCTTTACCGGCGCTTCCTGAGCCGCTTTTTCCGCGCGTTGAAATCGTTCGGTCCGCCGAATATCGGATTGGGTGCGCAACGCCTCTCCCAGGGGGGCACCCAGCTTGTCGGCCTGAATAAGCGCAGAGGTAAAGGCACGGATCTCGTACATATCGGTCCGCTGCGCGAGCCCCGCCAGCGCATCACGCCGTGATACGCCCAGGCGCAGATCCTGAAGCATTCGATCCAACTCGTCCCGCAGCGGCGTCTTGGGGCCTTTTTGGACAACTTTTTCTAAGGCCGCGGTAAAATTGAGACCCGCCTCCACCGAGAGGGTAAGCAGGTCCATGCAGAATGGCAAGGCGTTGAAGAGTTGGCGCTTGCGGGTGACGATGGTCTGGTTGAGTTTGATACTGGGCAGAAAAAAACCGCCAATCCCGAGGATGACGGGCATGATTGGGGTAAAATTCAAGCTCAGCGTCAACAGAAGTCCCACCAGCACGCCAATGAAGGCGCAGATCTCCTGAATGGCCAGAAACTCGACCGGTATCAGGTGCAGGGGATTGCCCGAAATGGTCAGTCGATCCCGGTATCGCCGATTAAGTCGATCCTGGTTCAGACGCTGGTTGTAGGCCGCCAACACCTGGATGACCGGTCGAAAGATGCGCCACAGCAGGGAAGCGCCCCGATCCGACGGTCGTACGTCGTCGACCATTCGCTGCAGCCGCACCTGAAAGAGGGCGTACACCAGGGCCGCTGCCGCCAAGCCAGTCAGTATCAGGATCAGCAATCGCATGGCCAATTCCTCAAGGGTTCACCGCTGCTGCATGGATGTTGAATCCGTTAGATCTCAATGTTGATCACCTTTCGAATGAGCAGGTAGCCCACGACCTGGAGAATCACCATGGCCACCAAGGAGATGTTGCCCACCAGCGTGGTAAACATCAGGCGCATGGTGATGGGATCCATGACGTACATAATACCGCCCAGAAAGGTGGGCAAAAGGCCGACAATTACGCCCTGGAGCTTCCCCTGGGAAGTGAGCGCCTTGGTTTTCCCCTCCAGCTTGTTGCGCTCCCGGATGACCTTGGCAATGGACTCGAAGATCTCCGCCAAGTTGCCGCCCTGCGCCAATACCACGTTGATGGCCGTGACCATGAGCTTAAGGTCTTCGTTGGGCACGCGTTTGACGAGATTTTCGAGCGCCGCCTCGATATTGACCCCAACCCGGTATTCCCGCATCACCAGGCCGAACTCCTGGGAAATGGGCGGCCCCGTCTCCACTTCGAGTGTCTCCAGTGACTGGATGAGGTTCTGCCCAGACCGCAGGGCGTTTGACAGCACGGTCAGACCATCCACCAATTGTTGGGCGAACTGCTCCAATCGTTTTTGGCGGGCGCGCCAGATCAACACCCGCGGGATGCTGAATCCAATGCCGGTCAATAGAGCGATGGTAATCGGGTTGCGGGTCAGCGCGACCGCCACCAGCAGGAAGAAAAGGGTGATGATGATGTTGAGAAAAAAGAGCCGCCGGGGGTCTTGGAAGATGAACATGGCCGAGAGTGAGCGCGACACCGACGCCACGTACCGGTTTTCATAGGCCTCTAAAAGGTCCTGGGCAATGGCCGTAAGCCACCCAACCGCCACGGCCGACGCCGCAAAGGTCAATCCGTAGATGCCGATAAAATAGATGGTGTCCTGCATGCTGCCACGCCCCTGATACGGCCTGCCCGATCACTGCACAGGCATGTCACTCAATTGTGGAAAATATCCATGTTCATCTCGATGCCGCGTTGTTGCAGTTCATCATAAAATCTGGGAATCCATCCGGTGGCCATAAATCGGCCGCTGGTGTTGCCATCGTGGTCAAACCCTTCCTGCTTGAAGTAATAGATGTCCTGAAGCACCACCTTCCCCTCCTCGATGCCGGCCACTTCGGAAATGTGGGTGATCTTGCGGGTGCCGCAGCTAAACCGCGTTTGCTGAATGATGAAATCCACGCCAGCGGCGATCTGCTCCCGAATGGCCCTGCTGGGTAGATCTTCACCGGACATCATCACCATGGTTTCCAGCCGCGCGAGCATGTCCTCTGGAGAGTTTGCATGTCCGGTGGTCAGCGAGCCGTCGTGGCCCGTGTTCATGGCTTGAAGCATGTCCAACGACTCCCCGCCGCGACACTCGCCAACGATGATGCGATCGGGCCGCATGCGCAATGCGTTGCGCACCAAGTCCCGAATCGTGACAGCGCCTTTGCCCTCGATGTTCGGTGGCCGGCTCTCCATGCGCACCACATGTTCTTGGGGCAACTGCAGTTCGGCGGCATCTTCGATGGTTACAATGCGCTCGTGTTCCGGGATGTAGCCGCTGAGGATGTTGAGCGTCGTCGTCTTCCCCGAGCCGGTGCCGCCCGATATGACGATATTCTTGCGGTTCACCACACAGGATTCGATAAATGCCGCCATTGCCGAGGTCAGGGTATTGAATTGAATCAAGTCCCCGATCTCCAAGGGGGACGACGGAAACTTGCGGATGGTTACCGAAGGACCGTCCAGGGCCAGCGGGGGGATGATCACGTTGACGCGCGAACCATCCTTTAAGCGAGCGTCCACCATGGGGGAGCTTTCGTCGACGCGCCTCCCGATGGGACCGACGATACGGGTGATCACCCCCATGAGGGAGAGGTCGCTGCTGAAAATCTTGGGTGACAGCGCCAACCGCCCGCGGCGCTCCACGAAGATCTGGTCTTTCCGGTTCACCATGATTTCGGAGACCTCGGGATCGGCGATCAGGTCTTCGAGGGGGCCTAAGCCCAATGCCTCGTCCAGCACATCCTTGACGAATTCCGCCTCCGGCAGTCCGTCGGGGATCTGGCTGCGATAGTCGCTCATGATGCGCTGTAAGATCTCGTGGCACTGCTCCCGCAGCTTGCGATCGTCCACTTCTTTGAGATCGAGGCGGCGCAAGTCGATCATCTCCAGTAGCCGGCGGTGAACCCGGTTTCGCAGCTGGATCACCTGCGGTGTTTTCTGGCGCGACGGGTCCGTTTGATGGCCGGAAACGCCAGTGTCGGCGGGCGGTCGCGACCGAGCGGCGGGACCCCGAGATTGGCCGTTGGCCTGCACCAAGGTGAAAGCGCCGATTCGCAGGCCGACCTCAGGTGGCCAGACCACCTCCTCGCCCTTGGGCACCGGATGGCCACCCAGGCGACAGCCGTTGGTACTGTCGAGATCGCGGATCCACAGCTGATCCCCGGAACGACGCAGTGCCGCGTGCCGCTTGGATACGCTGATGTCGTCGAGAACCAGGTCATTGGCCGCCACACGGCCGATGGACAGACGGTTCTCTGTGAAGCGATGCGTCTCTGCGGCGGCGGTTCCTTTTTTTTGAATTTTTAGACGAAACATACGGGATTCACTCTTCTCGACGGCATTTTCGTATCAGCCATCAGCTGAGTTCCGTTGAAGTGCTGTGAACCTGGTCGCTGGCGCCTTCCTTCAGGGCCGTTGTCGCGCTTTGCTGCGCTCTCAGTCCATGATGCTGAACTTCAATTTCTCCGTCTCGGCGTCCGCCTTCTGGCGCATATTCTCTACCATGCGCAGTTGCTCTTCCGATCCGGCGCCCGTGACTCTGGGCGTCACGAAGATGAGCAGTTCACTCTCATCCTTTTGAAACCGGCGCGATTTGAACAATTCTCCCAGGATGGGGACATCACCCAGCACCGGTAGTTTATCCACTGCCTTGGCGTTGGTACTGCTCACCAGACCAGAGAGCACCAAGGTCTCACTGCTGTTCAAATTGATGGCCGTGTTGACGCGGCTGGTCTGAAAGTTGGGATTGCCGTCGACGAAATCGGAAATTTGACTGTTCTCCACCGTGATCTTGGTGGCAATGCGGTCATAGCGGTCGACCACGGGGGCAATTTTCAGAATCAGGCCGAACTCCTTGTACTGGACGGTGGTCGTGTTGGCGGTGACGATGGGGATGGCCACCTCGCCGCCGGCCAGAAATTCGGCCTCCTCACCACTGCGACAAACCAAGTTGGGTCTGGCCAAGATACGGGCCCGGCTGTTTTTCTTGAGCATGTTGATGGTGACCCCGTAGCTGGCCGACAGCGTATAGCCGCCCGAAAGCGCTTGAGAAACCGCGCCGAAGAGCCCGGAAGCGCTCGCGTCGCCGCCGATACTGAGGCTGTCGCCCCACTTGATGCCCGCTTCCGTAATGGCGGCCTTGTCGATCTCGATGAAATCGACGTTGACCATCACCATCTTCTCCATGGAGACCCCCACATTGACAAAGCTCTTCGCATCCGCGGTGAAAGCGGATGCGATGGTCTCCGCTTTGAGTTTGGCCGGTTCGTTGGGCACATCCCCTTCGAGGTGAATTTGGTTGCCGACGCGCACCGCGCGCACGTCTGTCAGTCCGGCCTTGTCCAACTCGTTGTTGATGGCGCTGACCGTGGTGCTCATCACGGCTGGACTGAGTTTGGCAAAATTGGTGACTTCAGGATAGAGCTGTGTCACGGTGGCGATCCGGGCCAGATCCTGCTTCCGTAACACTTGGCCTTCGATGATGACCCGTGATCCCAGAGTGCGGGAGCGAATCCCCTCCACCTCGCGTAGCAGATCCCGCACCTCGCCCAGAACCACTTGCGGGTCGCGCCGGATCACCTGGACTTGAATCGTCCGCTCCTTGCCATCCCGATCCCAGATGATGATGTCGGTCACCCCTTGGGCCACTGCGGTCACCAGCACCTGGCCTGACTTTTCGATGGCCTTGACATCCGCCACACGTGGGTCGCCCACAGCGACCCGGGTGGCCTTGGGAGCGGATATGGTTTTCTGCTGCCCAAGGGAGAGCATGATCTTCTCGGCGGTGGCGTCAGCGGCCCAGGTGAGTATGAGCAGGGCCGTTATGATTGACAGGTGCCATCGCAGAGCGTCGATGTGGGTCGTAGCAGTAAGCTTCATGGTGGTATCCTCCGGCGGGCTGGCAACTACTTGTTGGTGACCCGACCTTTTTTGATCACCTCTATCCGGTCCCGCTTGACCTGGATCTGTTTGCGGTATTCGGACTTGATGATGTCTTTGAATGTGACCTTAGGGATCTCTTTGAAGGTTTCGATATCTTCCGGATTCCGCAGTACCACCGCCAGATCCCCGCGTTTTTGGGCAAACACCAGGAGTTCCGCCTCTTCAAGGGTTACCAGGACGGTGAGGGTGTTGTAGCGTCCCCGTTCAGGCGGACCGCCGGCCAGTTGACCGCCCGTGGCCAGAATGGTGATATTCTGGAGCAGGGTGATGGTGGCCTCCTCGCCCGTTTCCTGACTGCGGACTGTGCTGAGGATGTCGACGTGGTCGTTGGGCTTGAGCAATCCGGACACACCGCTGACAGTGTCCACTGCAAACGAGAGCGCTCGCTCGCCCTTGGTCACCGTTGACGCCAAGCCTGTCGCCAAGGTGCCCTCGGTGCCGCCGCCGATATCGGTCCATAACAATGGATCGCCGCGTTTAAGGGGGAAATTGAGAACTTGCCCGACCACCAGATTGGCATCTTTGGGCGCGACCACGTTGCCATGAATATACTTCTCGGGAATGCTCCGCTTGGCCAGCATCTGAGCGGTCAACCGGGTACCGGCCGGAAGATCTCGGGTGATGGCCACCACCGCCACCATCTCCATCCCCCTGTAGAGATCGCGCTCCTTGACGCTGAGATACTGGTTCACCAGCAATACGGCGACGATCCCGGCGGTCAGGGCGCTGGCGATGGCGATCATTGCTTTTCGATTCATTGGGACCCCCGTACGGAATGACAGCCCTACCCGGATCGGGTGGTGCGGTCGATGATGGTGGTCAGCACGCGACCGTTGCGCTTGCTGCGGTGAATCTGAATCACGCACTCTCGATTGGCGCGGGTGAAGTAGATCGTACGGCCGTCGCTATGGGATGTGGCCGCTTCGATTTGGTGGCCCCGTATGCGCTTATTGCTTTGCCAACCGGCGGCCGGCATGCGATTGTTGAAGAAAAGCACGAGCTGCACTTCCGTTCCGCCCCCCTCGTAGATGGCCACCGAATCGCGGGTGCGGGCGTTGTGTTGTTCGAAGCTGAGCAGTCGCCGTGAGTTGGGGAAGCGCGGTATCGCTTCGATGTCACGGCCGCCGAGATCTTCGCCAGGCGCACCTTGAAAGGCGCCCAGATCGAAGTCACGCGTCGTCCAGAGGCTGAAGATGCGCGTCTCTTCGGCGCTGGGCGGTTTCATGGCCAGTACGATCCGGGCGGTTCCCATCTTCCCGAGATCGCCTCTCTCCAAAGCGTCCGCATAGGCATCGATGTAGGCGGCTTCGCCAAATAGCAGTGCTTCGTCATGGGGAACAAAGGCGCCCCACACGCCCCAGGCATCTCTTTCCATGCGGAACTGGCCATCCAGACATTGGATGAAATCGGTCAGCAGGCGGGCACTTTCGGCGATGTCGGCACGCCCGGGGGCCTCCGCCAGGGCGGCCAGACGATCCGGGGCGGCGGTGGCCACCTTCGGTGCCGGATAGCGCGCCGCATAAAAATCGAGCACCTGTCCAACCGCATCCCTGGATTTGCTGACCTTCATCCAGACCGTGTTTCCATTGACCACCGTCTTGCGAGTGCCCGAGCTCATTGCGTCCGAGAAATCGTAATCCGGCATCTCGGCCGTCCACTGCAGCAGACGTTCAAACACCTTGGCTTCCGCCGAACCCGGCCCCGACTGGAAGAGGAACACCACGCCGACCGCGATGAAACACAAAGCCAAGATGGCTGCGATGGTTCGTTGTCGACGCATGCTGTCCTCCGTCGGCTAAAAGATATCGAAGATTCCGGTGATGCTGTCCCGGATCGCCCCCAGCAAATCGTGCACCTGGACCGCACACCCGTTCCAACTATTGCCGTCCACATAGTGGGACGCCGTGATGGCAAAGGATGCCTCGGTGGTAACGTCACTCAGGTTCAGGGGCCCCAATTGAATCGGCAGCTGGTAGGCCAAACTGCCCACAGTGGTTTGAGAACTGCTGTTATCGCCGAGCAGCGCGCCAAGACCGGCGACGATGAGATCGTTGAGGCCGCCCAGATCAAAATCGCTGCTTTGTTGGGTCCCCATGGTCAGCTCCAGCGACCCGCCCTGGACCGTATCCGTCAGACTGCTGGTGTGGGCACGGGGATCCCGACCACCAAAGCGGAAATGAAAGTTGTCGACCACACCTGTCTCGGCAGCTTGGGCATCATGGGTGCCGCGGGCCACTTGCCAGGCCGCTACACGCGCACCCACGAGAACCTTGGACTTCAGAATATAGAGATCCGATAGATAGAAGATCGCATAGAGAATCAACACCAGCAACGGCGCACAGATCGCGAACTCGACCATGGACTGGCCATCCTCCTGCCGGTAGATGGATCGAAGGAAGTCGAAAAAATTTTTCATGCCATCGCTCCCTGCGTCATCAATGGGATAAAAACAGCCCCAGTGCGTCTTCAAAGATTGGGTACTGGCCCAGAAACTGGGTGATATCCGTATTCAATTCATCCAGGTCCACCGGGACCAGGCGCACCCGCCAATCCTGATTGAACAGATCAGCACCGGTGGCGTTGTATACCTTTGCCTGCGCCACGGAGAGAGTTTGTCGTTCACCAGCGTCTCCGAGGATGATCGCTTGATTGGGCGATTCGTAATCGACGCCCGTATAGGTGACCTTGTCGCCCACCGCCATGGTGGAGAGGGCAAGGTATTCGGATCTCTCAAGCCAGTCGGGGTCGATCATCAGCGGGGTCGGCGGGTCCGGCGGCGCACCGACCGACACCGCTTCGGTACTGTCGAAAGTGCATTCACTCATGACCCACTCCGTTTTGAAGTACTCGATAATGGTGGTCTCCTGACCGGTGTTGGCATCCACAATTGTGCGGCTATCGGTCTGAAGCCTGTAAAAGGAGCACGCCCCCTGCGCCGTTGGAGAGGTCGTATCCGGGGGCTTCGTGCGTTGGGTGAATCCCAGGGCACCAAATTCCACTTGCGCGTCCTGAAAGCGGTTGTAGGTCCGTTCGCCCTCATCATCTTCCGGCGAGATACAGGCGGCATCCACGTTGGGTGCATCGATCTGGCAGCGGTAGCCGACAAAGGCGATATCCCGTCCGTCGTTATCCGCGCACTCCTGACAATCAGAGGTCTGCATCTCAATATTGACCGTGCTGCTGCCGCCGCATATGGAGCCATAGGCGGCATCCACCAGAAGTCCATAGACCGTCGATATGGGCGGCACCAGCGGTGCCAGATCGGGTGCGGTGGTCGGCGATGGGTACACGAGCCACAGGGTCCGAAATAGGTCTTTCAGCCTCGGCAGGATATTTGGTAAACCGACCGCGCTGGGCGGCATGCTGAGGGCACCCCCGTCCCAACAGAGAAAGTTTTCATACCCTGGCCCGCCGCCATCCTCCTTGGTCGGGTAGCACAGATCGCTGAACTCCCCTTCGATCACCGGCAATTCGAACGTGGCAGGTAGCAGCAGCGTTAGATCGGCTCCGTTGAGTTCGCCGATCTCCTGGGCATTGGCCAGCGCCATGACGGGCGGGAGATTCTGGATGGCACGCTCCGCGTCTGCGATAATGTCCATCAGGTCCCACAACGTTGCCAGCATCGTACCGCCTTGGTCATGGCTGCCGATGCGCTGGTTCAGCTGCGGATAAACGGAGAAGACGGAGCTGCTGACCCGATTGAGTCCCTGCAGCCAGATCGACCCCGCCGCCGCAGTCGGCGGGAAGGCCGTCATGGCGGTGGCGATGCCATAGTTCACCCCCCACACAATGGGCAACATGTCGTTGCCTTTCTTGATGGCCTCCAGGAAGATGATAAAGGCGAGCACTTCGGTGAGCGAAACGTTCAGGATGCTGATGAGATTGAGGCCGCGGGCGATCCAGATCGCCCCGGAGATGGCGGCTGCGTCGGCGGCGTTCTGCAGTTCGATCTTCCGCGAGACCCGGTGGCCCACGTTGATGGTCAGACCGATGAGGCAGATCAAGGTGAAGAGGACCAAGACGACGAAGAGGATGGCCTGTCCGTCGGCACACCGCCAAAGGTCCGGGTGCCGTGATCGGCGGTGCATATGTCGTATCCACTTTAGCATCCACTACCTCGGTCGTAATCGAGTGCCCCTGCTCCGGTGCACGGGATCAGGTCTGGCAGCAATCGGGCGTCGCACGGAACTCACGCTCCCGGGTCAAGGTCATCCGGGCGCGGATGGGCAACGGGTAAAACGGGAAATCGCCTGGCAGCCGCGTCTTGAGCGCATCCCAGGGCTGATCGATCGTGGCGGCCGTACCGTCCAACACCGTGCTCAGGCCGGCCAGTTGACTCAGCGAGTTGATGTGATTGAGGAGGTCCTGCGGCAGGGTCCCCTCTGTGAAGATCTCGAAGAAAATCTTGTTCACCAGAGGAATCCGCATGGCGTAATAGTGAACGACGTTGGCGGTGATATCATCGCCGTTCTCTTCCACTTCCACGGTGGTGAGCAGATTCGACAGCCCCACCTTGACCGGAAACGCAACCATGTTGTTGGGACCGGGTGCCAGGGGCGCACAGGCGACCTCGGCCGCTGTTTGCGCAGAGGCGCCCACGATAGCGGCCCTCGCCGCGTAAAAGGCGGCATAATGAACCAGCTGGCGTGCATTGAAAAGCATGGTTGTCTGGAGGATCACCAGAAAGAAGAGCAGCAGGACCGGAAAAACGATGACAAACTCCACCATCGCTTGGCCGCCTTGTCCAGCGAGCGCTGGCAATCTCTTGCTGCGCGCGCCAAGGGCGCTTGCAAAGCGTGGTCTAGATCGGCCGGGTATGCGAGGATGGATTGCGAATGAGGCCCCCTTACTGGCGCGGTGAATGTCCGTACCTGCTATCCGAATGAAGGTTGAGCGTCGGGGAGATCGGAGCAGGGCAGCACGGCTGCCCTGCTCCAAATGCAAGCCAAACTTACGGTATGGGCAAGCTGATTACGTCGGTGATGAAGATATAGAGCTCGTTCAGCGGGGGAACCAGTAAACCGTTGAGGGCCAGCGCTCCGGCGAGAACCGCACCTGCGATGATGAGGTATTCCACCATCGCCTGTCCATCTTCATTGTGGATTCTCCCGATGCATCCATCCACCATTTATTCTCTCCCCCACCGAGCGTCTCACAGATCGACCCCTTGAGAATTACCACCTGACGTGTCCTGCGGCACCCTGATTGGGGTGAGTTTGGTGAACCTTCCCATCAACGGTTGACTGCGTGAACAAGCGATACTTCCCAACCCCGTCAAAGCCTAGAAGTCCTGATTATCAAAATTCTCGAGAGTAACTGTCTTGTCACGCTGGGCGTCCATGTCTCCCTGAAAAGAGGTGGTCTGTGCCGCTGTATCGCCGGACAATTGTCCACCGATGCTGGCCACGACAGACCGAATCTGCTTCCCAAACAGAGTGTATATGCTAATGGCGGCGATGGCGATAAGGGCGACCATGATAATATATTCGGTCATTCCCTGCCCTTTTTGGTTCATCCGTAAGCTCTGCCGAATTCGTTGGATAGCCATAAGAACCTCCCGTCCAATTTGTATAATTTCCGCATGGGTGTGTACCACATTGTGGTACCTTAACGTGCGCCCGCGACAACATACTGTCAAGCGTGGGCACCAAAAACGGGGGCGGTATTTTTCACGCCCATCGAGGGTGGTACGACCCGCCGCATCTTCTTGACACGATTGGGGAACGATCTACCTTAAATGTTATGGTAATCGCTCTGAGGGACGTTCGCGTGGACTGACTTGACACCACATCCCACCCCCCAATTGCAGGACGACAAATATACGGCATCGAATTCGCTGAAAGGAGCGCGCTCTTCCATCTGACTCAGCAGCTCAATTCAGGACCCATTCACAGCAGGCGACACCTCCTACTTGGGCCGCCTGGCAAATTGCTGGCGAGGTTGCCCCATGCGGCTTATTGACATTGCAGTGGCCACCCATCCCGGCAGACATCGCGAGGAGAACCAAGACTATGCCAGCTACAGCACCCTGGAGGATTCTACCACCGCGTCGCCCGATATGCTCTTGGCCGTGGCCGACGGAATGGGCGGCCATGCTGGCGGTGCCGTGGCCGCCAAAATGGCCGTTGAGGTATTGAAAGATGCCTATGCCCGCAGCGACGACACCATCGTCACGGAGCGTCTGCGCTGGGCGTTCGCGAAGGCGAATGCCGTCATGATCCGCCGCAGCGATCAAGACCCCGATCTCAAAGGGATGGGGACGACCCTGACGGCAGCGGTGATTCGCGAATCACAACTCTTCTACGCCCATGTGGGCGACAGCAGGGGGTACCTCTTTATGGATGGTCGCCTAAAGCAATTTACCGCCGATCACTCTCTCGTGGCCGACCTGGTGGAGCGGGGTCTGATCCGTCCGGAAGAAGCGGAGTCTCATCCGCAGGCCAATGTGATTACGCGCGCCATCGGACATAGCGCTGAGCTGGTTGTCGATAGCAGCGAACTCGCTGTGGATCCAGCGGCATCCTTCACCATCTTACTGTGCTCCGACGGTTTGTATAAGGAGGTCGATGAAGGCACCATGGCGACTGTTCTGAGCGACGAACCGGAACCGCAGGCGGCCAGCAGTAAACTCGTCGCGTTGGCCAACGATAGCGGGGGATCGGACAATATCACCGTCCTCATTGCACGTGTCGCGGGTTTGGCCAAAAAGGAGAGCTGGCTGACACGTTTGCGGGGTCATTGATGATTTCAAACTGGCTGTTTACGCCGACGGCAAATGCCTCTGCCGGCATGTCGGTTCAATATAATTCAACGCTCAGGCCGGCGGCTTGGCCATGGGCGATTGCAGATAGGATCAACAATTCAGCGCCAACGTGCGGATCCGCGACGTGCTCATCTCCTCATGCAGTACGGCTTGGATACCCACTCAACCACTTCGTTCAGCATATATTGCGTCGGTGACCTACCGCCGCCGCCGCTCGGGGACGATACCCACCGCCTCCCGGCGGCCGCCGCACCAAAACAAGCCAAATTTTAAGGAGAAACCGATTATGAATAGATATCTATCCGACGGTCCGTTACCCGGTAAAGGCAAGCGCAACGACTTTCAATGGCGTCATGCCTTGGCCGCCTCCTTTATGGCCACGATGCTGGCGCTCCCATCATCAGCATTGGCCGACTCCCCGGAACAGTCCATCTCAAGTACGGTCGAAAAGTTGTGCCCGGTCCTGGCCGGCATCAACAATTCGGGGGGGCTGACACTCGCCGAACGAGACGTTTTCTTCCGCTGTGGGGAAGTCAAAATTCAGGAGGGGCAGACCTTCGACGATCTGACGGATGAGCAACTCAACGCGCTGAACAACATGACCTCCACCCAAAACAGTGCCATCAACACCGCCACGGTGGAGATCGCCCGTCCACAGGCGACGGCCATCACCGGCCGACTGGCGGCATTGCGCGGCGGCGGCATCGGCGGCTTGGCCACCAACTTCGACCAAAAGGAATCGGAACCGATCTATTACGCTGGGCCGGTCACCAGCCTATCTGCCGGTGAAGGCGGCACCACAATGGGGGCGGACTTCGACCGCTTCGGCATTTTCCTGAACCTCAGCGGCGCAACGGGGAACAAAGACGACACCACCAACGAGGCCGGCTTCGACTTCAGCGCCGCCGGCATCATCGCCGGGGCCGACTATCGCCTGACGCCGGGATTTTTCCTGGGACTGGCGGTGGGCTACAACCAGCTTACCAGCGACATCGATGACGATGGCGGCGACGTGGACGTCAGCGGCTACGGTGTTTCGGTATACGGCACCTACTACATCGAGAACTTCTACTTGAACGGGATCGCCACCTACGGGCGCAAAGACTACGAGATTCAACGCAACGTCAATTACAGTGTCGCCCGCAATCCCAATGATCCGGCTATCGGCACTTCGCCGACAGCCACCGTGGATCAGGAATTTGATGGGGACACCGAAGCGGATGAATATGGTTTCACCGTCGGCGCAGGATACGACCTGTTTATGGGGGGGTTCACTGTCGGCCCCTATGCACGCCTCAGCTATTTCCGCACCGACATCGACGGTTATGATGAGAAGCTCAAAGGGGACAATACCGACGACGGCTTCGGCCTGGCACTCTCCATCGACGACGAGGAGATCGAATCGGTCAGCAGCACCATCGGCGCCCTGGCAAGTTATGCCATCGGCAGCCCCGTCGGTGTGTGGTCGCCCTATGTAAAATTGGACTGGCAGCACGAATACCAGGACGACGGCACCGAGCTGAAAGCCGGTTTCGTCAACGGCGGCACCGATCCGTCAGCGGTTGCCCAAAACAGTATCATCATCCCGCTGGACGACACCGACAGGGATTTCTTCAATCTCGGGGTGGGAGTTTCAGCGACTTTTCCCCGCGGGTTTTCCGCCTTCGTGGACTATGCCACGGTGCTGGCGCTGGATGATCTGACGGTCCACCAGCTCGTCGGCGGCCTGCGGATCGAACTATGAACCACTGGGGCCGGTGTCCTATTGGGCATCGGCCCCCTACACCCGTCACCATTGCAACGGCGGCAGATGGCGTGAGGCATCCGAAAGAACCGATTCACGCCAAGTCGAAGGATGGGTGCTGATCTGGGAGGATAGGACCATGCTAGATACCTTTCTTCAGCGATGCATCTCAAGACCGAGTGGCGCACCGACAACGGTGCTGCTTATCATCTTTGTCACAATACTAATCGGTTGCCAGGGCACTGGCCAAAACACACCGGACCCAACGCCGATGGACTTGGGAGCAGTCGCACCCCATGACGTCGACCAGTTGATGATCGTCGATTGTCTGCTACCGGGTCAGATCCGCAAACTGGGCACCATGACCTACATGACGGCGCGACGCCCCGTGCGGGCACCGGCAAGGGAGTGCGCCATTCGTGGTGGCGAGTATGTGGCCTTTGACCGCAGCAACTACGAGACGGCGTTAACCGTTTGGCTCCCTCAAGCGGAGCAGGGTGATGCCGCCGCACAAAACACCGTCGGTGAAATTTACCTCAAAGGACTGGGGACGGCACCGCAATATGACATGGCGGCAGAGTGGTTTCAGCGTGCATCAGACCAGGAATATGCCCGCGCGAAAATCAACCTGGGATACCTCTATGAACGCGGACTCGGTGTGCCGCGTGACAATCTCAAAGCACTCAACCTTTACCGGGCGGCGTCGGGATTCGAAGAGGCCTTGGCGGTGGATC
The DNA here is from genome assembly GCA_030066015.1 of Desulfosarcinaceae bacterium. Taxonomy (GTDB): domain Bacteria; phylum Desulfobacterota; class Desulfobacteria; order Desulfobacterales; family Desulfosarcinaceae; genus JASJCL01. The sequence goes on from JASJCL010000008.1 coordinate 53,295, forward strand.
AGAGTGACCTCATCGCCGCCCAGGCAGAAGAGCTCAGTGTATTAAGAGCATCGGTGGCGGAACGGGAAGCGGAGATTGAAGCGTTGCGGCAGCGACTGGAAGAGATCGAAGATGAGCGCAATGCCATTGAGAATCAATATCAACGCCAGCAGAGCGCCATCGAGCGTCAACGGCGCGATCTGGCCAGCACACGCTCGGAGCTGGCGCGGCAGCTGGCGGAGTTTACGCCGGTAGATTCCGGCCGCATCCGTCAGTTGGAATCGGCACTGGTCCAGAAAGAGACCATCATCGCGATCCAGCGCAACGAGACCCGGCAACTCCAGGCTGAAATCGGCCGCCTGGCCACCATGGCAGATGCCGGCCGCGACCAGGAAGTCGCCCGTCTGAGAACGGCCCTGGCCAAACACGAAGCGGAGCTGACCCATCATCGCAAGGAAGCGGCCCGCTATGAGGCAGAGATAACCGACCTGATTCAGCTGCGCAGAGAGGTCCCTGAGGAGGTGGCGGAAAAGATCCGGCAACTCGAGGCAGAGCTGATCGAGAAGCAAACGCGCCTCGATGCGGAGAAACAGCGGGCGGCTCGCCTGGACGAAGATCTGATCGACCTCACGGCGAAAGCAGCGAATTTTGAGCACCGCTTGGCACAGCAGCAGGAGCAATTGGACAACCTGCCAGGACCGGCCATCGAGATCATCGACCCACGCTTGCTGGCAACGCGCGGCATGCGCATTGTGGCCACCGCCGCCGGCACGACCCAGCGCCGAATCATCGGACGGGTGAACGCACCCGCGGGCGTTGCGCGCTTTACGGTCAATGAGAACCCCACCGATTTGGAACCCAGCGGTCACTTCAAGGTTTACATTCCCGTCACCCGCTCGGCCAATACGACCGTTTCGATGGTCGCCGTGGATACACGCGGCAAAGAGGGCCGGCTGGAGCTGACCATCCCCTGGGAATCTCCAAAGCCAGTGGTCAGTCCGGTCGTCAAGCGCTATCGATCGCTTCCCTTCGGTCGCTATCACGCCCTGCTCATCGGCAACAATGACTATGGGCGCTATCCCAAGCTGGCGACAGCCATCAATGATGTGCAGACCATCGGCGCAATCTTGGAGGACAAGTACGGCTTTAATGTACGCATCCTCACCAACGCCAGCCGTTTCGACATATTGTCGGCGTTGGACGAATATCGCCGGCAACTGGGGGACAAAGACAACTTCCTCCTCTACTACGCCGGTCACGGCGAGCTGGATACGAAGAACCATCGCGGCTACTGGATCCCAGTGGATGCGGATCCCGACAGCCGCGTGAATCACATTCCCAACTTCGCCATCACCGATGTGCTCAACAACATGGCCACCCGTCAGGCGATGATCATCGCGGACACTTGCTATTCCGGTATCATGACCCGTTCGGCCGTCAACCGAGACCGAGGTGACCTCTCAGCGTCCGAGCGACTGGAGTGGCTCAAGAAGGTTGTGGAAAGCAGGTCACGCACCGTATTGAGTTCCGGCGGTCTGAAGCCGGTGTTGGATGCCGGCATCGGCAAACACTCCGTTTTCGCGCGCGCTTTGATCGATACCCTTCAATCCAACGAGGCGATTCTCGAGGCCAGCCATCTGCACCAAAAGATCGCTGCCATCGTGGTGTACAACTCCCGCGAACTGGGACTGGAGCAAAAGCCGCAGTACGCTGCCAATCTGCATGCCGGGCACGAGGCCGGTGATTTCCTCTTCGTCCCCAAAGACTACCGCACGGCCCATCTGCGGTTGATCAGGCCCTCAGCAATGCTGGCCAGCCGCTGATGGTGAGATCTCTGAGGGCGGCGACGATGATGGATTCTGGCCGACAAATCGACAAATATCGGATCAAGCGCCCCCTCAGAAAGGGGGGCATGGCCTCCGTTTATGTGGCCGAACACGAACTCCTCCAGAAGGTAATGGCCCTTAAGATCCTGCCGCCGGAGATGGGAAACGATCACGCCTATGTGGAGCGCTTCCTTCGGGAAGCGCGGGCGGCAGCGAGCTTGGACCACCCTCATATCATTCGAATCCACGATGTGGGCCGAAGCGATGGGCTCTATTATATCGCCATGGACCTTATCGAGGGTTCCACGCTGAAAGCGGTGATTCGAGAGGGCGCGCCGTTGCCCACCGAAGAGATTGTGCGCGTCAGCCAGCAGGTGCTGACAGCGCTCTCGGTGGCGCATGCCAAACAGATCATCCATCGCGATCTCAAACCGCAGAACATCATGATCAACCGTCAGGGAGAGGTCGTGGTGATGGACTTCGGCATTGCCAAAGCGCTGGACGACGTCGACCTGACCCGCACCGGCATGTTCATCGGAACGGCGCGCTACGCCAGCCCGGAGCAGGTGAAGGGGGCGCCCGTCGATCCCCGCAGCGACCTCTATTCCTGGGCATTGGTCATGTTCGAAATGGCCACCGGCCGACCACCGGAGCGCTTCAAAGCGCCCAAACCGGAGGAGTTGAGCGAGATTCCAACCGAACTCCGCAATGTGATCGCCCAAGGCTTGGCCATCGCACCCGAGGAGCGGTTTGCGTCCGCGGCGTCGATGCTGGCCGCCCTCCCCGTTCCGGAAGCGCCGCAGACGCGCAACGCCACGGCGCCGCCCCTTCCCCCGGAAACGCTCACCGCACTGCAGATTCCGTCGGTTCAGGCCACGGTCGCCCTCCCGTCCACCACCGTCAAACCCTGGTATCTGCGCAAATTGGTCTTGGCCTCGATGGTCACTTTGGTCGTCCTGTCGGCGGCTGTCACGGGCTGGTGGCTGGCGGTGCTGAAACCGCAGCCCTCGCCGGCTTCCCAGGTCGATGAGCGGCCCGTGACACCGGTTACGATGGCCGCCAGTGACCTCAACGTCTGGGCAGACAAACCCACCTACCGGGTTGGCGAAAACCTGCGTCTCTACTATCGGAGCACGCGCGACGGATATCTTTTTCTATTTCACCAGAGCGCCGATGGCAGCATTCAGCAGATCTTTCCCTTGAGCAGCACCGATGACAATTTCATCACTGCCCAATTAACCTACACGATTCCAGATCCCAGCCACAACTTCGACTACCTCGCCTCGCCGCCAGTGGGTCAGGACCGCATCCTGGCCCATATGATTGCCGACCGCGACGAGGCCATCGCCTGGCAGGCCGAACAGGCCGACAAACCCGCCCCGCCTGCGGAAATGCTCACTGAGAAACTGGTGCTTACCATCGAAAAATAACCCCTGGGAGGTATGGCGAGACTGTCATCACCAATCCTGTGGGATTCATTGTTAGAATATCAGGGGTTTGAGGATTACCTTGACAGGCTGCGTGCGGGTGCCGTCGACCGTCAGGAGGGCGTCATAGGTGTAGTAGCCAGTTGCTTCCAATCGTAGGCGGTAGTCATCAGCGATGAGATGCAGGGTCAATGGCGTTCGGCCTTTGGGCTGGCCATTGATGATCACCAGCGCGCCGGGGGGCTCACTGCGGATACCGACCGCTGTCTCTACGACGGTCGCCTCCTTGGAGAAGATCTCCCTGGAGACGGCTGACAGAACGCCCTTGTGTCGCATGACGGCCCAGGAGGCCATGCCGACGATCAGGCCCAGGCTTAAAAGCGCCAACACCACTAGCCAGTGCCGGGGCTTGTGCTGGGGCGGCGCGGTGATGCCCGTATGACCGGTGTAGAGAACCGTGAGACAGGTTCTCAAGACCGCCACCAGAGCGTCCCCGCTCTGGTGGCGGTCTTGGGGCTGTTTGGCCAGGCAGGTCATGATGGCTTCTGACAATTGGGGCAGCATGCGGGTGTTCACCTCGTGGGGTGGCGGTGGTTCCGTCTCTCGAATGGCCGCGAATATCGCCGGGACCGAATCCCCACGGAAAGGGCGCTCCCCGGTAGCGGCCTCATAGAGAACCACGCCAAGGGAGAATAGGTCTGAGCGCGCATCGGCGGTGGCCCCGCTGAGCAGTTCGGGCGCCATGAAGGCCGGCGTGCCCATGATCTGTCCGGGGCGCGTCTCTTCGGAGACGTGTGCGTCCTCGATGCGGGCAATGCCGAAATCGGTGAGCTTCACCCGTCCGTCTGGCTGACAGATGATGTTGTGACTCTTGATATCGCGGTGGACGATGCCCTCATTGTGCGCATAGGCCAGCGCTTGGGCCAGTTGAATACCCAATGAGATGACGGTCGCCGGCGCCAGAGGGCCGTCCGTCAGCTGTCGATGGAGGGTGTGGCCTTCGACATACTCTTCGGCCAGAAACACGGTGCCGTGGTCCTGGCCCACGTCGAAGACGGTCACGATATTGGGGTGGGAGAGGCGCCCGATGGCGTGGGCCTCCTTGAGCAGACGCTGGCGATGGCGCTCACTGGAGGTCCGACGGCGTCGGAGTACCTTGAGCGCCACGCGGCGGTCGATCTGGGGATCGTGGGCTTTGTAGACGACCCCCATGGCGCCCCGACCCAGTTCCATCTCTATCTGGTAGCGCCCATATCTGCGCGGCAGGGTCGCCGTGTCAGCGTCCATGTCGATCTCCATCCAAGGGCTGCGTCTGCGGCCGTTGCGAGACGCCGCTGTTCAAAGGCGGCCTTCAGCGGCGGCCTTCGGCCGGGCCCCGCATCCACCCCACCGGATCTCTCCGGGGATATCAGGTGATTTTGGGCGCCAACACGGCGAGGGTCAGCCGCGAAACGCACACAGGTCTCTCGTCCGCGTCGACGATGCGGATGTCCCACACTTGGGTCGATCGCCCGATGTGCAACGGACGACCCGTTCCCACCACCACGCCTGTGCGGACACTGCGGAGATGATTGGCGTTGATCTCCAGCCCGACCACCTTGCTGCCGGGTGCGGCGGCCAAATGGGCCGCCATGCTGCCGATGGTCTCTGCCAATGCAATGGAGGCCCCTCCATGCAGCAGTCCATAGGGCTGATGGGTGCGGTGGTCCACCGGCATGCTGGCCCTCAGATAATCCTCGCCAATCTCCATGATTTGGATTCCCAAGTGGGCTACCAGGGTGTTTTCACAAAAGGCCTGGAGATCGGCTGGTGTTGCCTGCGCTTGCCATATGGTCATCGACGCTCCTTGACTTCTTTGCAAACTGGATCGCTTAGCTGCGGTTACGTGGAGACAATCGGCGTGGTCGCCATGCCGTGGCAGGAATAAGGGGTACCATGGTCTTCGCGTCGCAGGTGGACCATAACAGATAATCCGGTTCAACGGTAGAACCGGTTCGCTGGTTAAAGTGATTCGGAGGAAAGGGTGGCAGCCTACTCAATTGAGAAGTGCAGTCGACGCAAAACCCGACCATCCAAAGTGGCGATATCCACGTGCCAGGGGCCCTTGTGCACTTGTCCCGCAAGGGTGTGAAAGCTCCAGGTGCGCCAGTGGCTTGAGCCGACTTTGAGGACCACATTACTGACCATTCGGTCACCGTGGTAGTAAATGTGCCGCACCTTGGCCGGTGGTTGGTCTGTACTGAGGAGACTCCAAACGTAAATCTTGGGGGTGGACCAAGCAAAGCGCTCACTCACCCCCACCGGCATGCGATCCGCCACCGCGGTGCAGACGCTGGCCTTGACGAGCCGAAAGGGGATCGCCGGCGGCGAAGACGAAGCGTGCGCGGCACCGGGGGCCAACGTCCGCATGGCAATGGTACCATCCCCCCGTGCGGGGGTTGCTTCCCCTATCGACGGGGTGTCCGTCGCCTGGGGGGTAGACGGCTCGGCGAGAGGTGTTCGAAGCTGGGCTGCGTTGGCAGAAGCCATCTCTGATCGATCCGCTTGCCGTTCCGCTCTCGTGCGGCTGGTCGACTTCGACCGCTGTGCCGCCGGTGCTGACGCAGCGGCAGCGGTTGTGGCAGCACGCTGGTGCGTTTCCATGGCGGGATCCGCAACAGCCCGCTCTTGCTCGGCGGATGAAATTGTCGGGGAGGGCGGCGGTTCGTCGGCGGTCGACGGACCATCGTGGGCGGCCGGCTGCCCCTCTGCAGATTCGTTTGGCGCGACCGCCGGCGGTGTTGAAGCGGCAGCACGCTTGCCGGATGGTGCGATGAGGGCCCGATCTGTCGACGCCATGCGATTGGGCGGCAGGCCGCCATCCGCGGGACCCTCGAAGAAGAGATGATAGGCGCCGAAACCGGCGAGGACCAGAACGCCGGCGCACGCCAGCGCCCCTGTGCCAAAGAGCAGGCCCTTGAAAAGATGGCCTTTGGCAGTGTCGGCCGTCCGGGCGGCAAGGGTTCTCAAGGCCACCAGCAATCGGTCGATGAGCGCCCTGCCCTTTGGGGCAGATCCAGCAGACAGGTGGCGAAGATTGCCGCGCTCCGGCAACACGCGACGCAACGAATTAAAGAGCTGCAGCCCCTTGGCGGCACCGGCCTGCAGCGTCGCGCTGCCATTCGATGCAGGCCTGTCGACCGATGGGGGTGTCTCGGCGGCAAGGTCGCCGGCCGGCTCCCCTTCCGCCAGAGCGCATTGGGTGGCCGTGCAGTATTGTGCATAGAGTGCCAAGGCACGGGCCTCATCGCCACACACCTGGCGGGCGTAGGCGGCGATGTAGCCTTTGGCGTAGGGGCCTGCGGGGAGCTGATCGTAGTTGTCTCCTTCGATGCAGACCAGGTATCGCTCCGAAATCTTGGTGAGGTCGGCCACCTCCTGCACGCTCAGTTGGCGCGCCTCACGTTCCGATTTTAAATATTCACCGACGCTCGTCATGGATCTCTGCCTGGCGGTTGACCGCCTATTTTCGTTGGGTGCCGCTTTCCGCATTAATTTAGGAAAGCACCAAGTTCTTGTAAAGGACAAAACCAACTGGATCCTTACGTCCGACACCGCCGTCGTATCGGATAGCAAAACGCATGCCGTTTCTCTGTTTTCATCCTTCCGCCGAGTTGAATCCCTTTAATGCCGCTAGCCTGTCTGATGGGCAGCAGCTGGTGCATGAATTTCTTAATACGGTTTTATACACAAAATCAGACGATTAAAATGTCCTAATAAAACCATCAATTCAATTTTATGCGTTCATGCGCCAACATCCATCCCACCCAGGGAGGCAAGGCCGTATCAATGATGCTGGTACGATTGGCGTCTCGAACGGCACTACCGTGGGACCCTCGCCAGTAGGGCCCCTCCCCTCTTTTTAAGGCGTATCTCGGGGTCCCACCCGATCCAAAATCCGGCCCTATCAAGATGAAAATGGGGGCATCCCCCGATTGTTTGATTGGACCCGACCCAATAACCTGGCAAGCAGATAAAAGTCGGCGTGCAAACCCCGCAGTGTGACCGAAGCCAGGGGAGGGGTCGCCCCCCTATCACGGCGGGTGCCACGCGCGCGCGATCCGCAAGCGGCTGCGGACAGCGGCGCTCGCCCCGCATCACGAGCACTGCACCACCCATCAGCAAAGGGACAAAGGAGGTGATACAGCGATATTCGTTCAGGCCCGCAGGCCGTGGGTTCACGCAACGCGTTCACTAAGAGGAGGAAAAGCATGAGATTGATGAAGATAGGGTTGGTTGTGCTCTTGGGCATGCTTGTGGTGTTGTCGAGCGCCACCGGTTCGGTCGCCAAGGTGCGGGAGTATTGGATAGCGGCGGAAGTAAGGGATTGGTCCTATGCGCCCTCCGGCAAAAACCTGATCTTTGGAGAGAATTTCTTGCCGCACCCCTGGGACTGCTCGGAGCCGCCCTTCGACGGCAATCGCGGCAAATGCAGACTGACCATCCCCAAGGTTCGCTACATCGAGTATACGGAGGGATTCAAGGAGGAGGTGAAGCAACCGAATTGGCTCGGGGTGCTGGGCCCCATCATCCGGGCCGAGGTCGGCGACGAGGTGGTTGTCCATTTCGAGAACCGTACCCGCGGTTCCCTGGGGTTTGACTATGGCATCCACCCCCACGGCTTCCGGTATGACAAAGCCAGTGAGGGTGCCGTCTATTTCGGGGTCAATAACCGCAAGGTGAAGCCCGGTGCCGGCGCTCAGATCGGCCCAGGCGGGTCCTTTACCTATCACTGGTTCGCCGACGAGGACAGTTCGCCGGGCAGTATGGACCCGAGTTCGTTGGTGTGGTGGTACCACAGCCATGTGGATGAGCCCTTCGAGACCAATCTGGGCCTCCTGGGTCCCATCGTCATCGTTAAAAAGGGCTGGGCCAAGGAGGTCGAATGGCCCAAGGGATCCGGCCTGATGCGTCCCGTTCCCAAGGATGTGGATCGCGAATTCGTGACCTGCTATTTCATCTTTGACGAAGCCGGCGGTGAGGAAGCCGGTTTGATGCACGCCATCAACGGGTACGTGTTCGGCAACCTGCGCGGCCTCAAGATGCGCGAAGGTGAACGCGTGCGCTGGTACACCATGGGGATGGGCAACGAAGTGGATCTGCACACCGCCCACTGGCATGGCAAGGTGGTGGAGTTCGGCAACAAGTTCTTCAATACCAAAACCGACGTGGTCGAGCTATTGCCTGGAAGTATGAAAACCGTTACCATGACGGCCGACAACGCCGGCGAATGGATCATGCATTGCCACGTGGCGGATCATATTGATGCCGGTATGCTGACCACCTTTCTCATTCGAAAAAGGTAAGCGCATCGTAGCGAAAGTCGCGCACACTCACTGACCGAAGGCGCCAGTACACCTCTACTGGCGCCTTTTTTCCCAAAGGGCTATCCCCCATGCAATTTATCGGGAAACTCCCTGGCACCATCCTCATTGGGCTACTGGCCTGTACCTTGCTGTCCCCTCTAGGGGCCACCATCCTCTTCTTACCTGGGACGGCACACGCCTCATCCCAAGCAAATAGTGCGGTGATCCCGCAGGACATCAGCCGCAAATTGGTCGTCACCAAGGTGAACGAACGATCTGTCCGGAAAAAACGCACCAAGCGGGTGCGCTACACGGTCACCGCAGACGTCACCCTGACCAATGTCTCCGACGTCACCTTGGACGGTCCCCTCCAAACCATCGTCAACGTGGTCGGTGCCCGCTGCAAGGACAAGATCTGGACCCGTTCGTTTTCGAAGATCGTTCCCTTCGATTTGACGACCGATTATGGGGTTCAGCAAATGGCGCCCGGCGACGCCGTGACGGTGCAGCTCGATTTTGAAAAATATGTGAAGATCCGCATCGCCTATGAGGTCGTATCCTACGGTGTGCCGCAAGCCAATCGATCGACGCCCGTCAGCCGAACGGCATCCGCCCCTGTCCCCCCAGAACTTCACCGGCCCCAATTGAGTGGCGGCGACTTTCACACGCTCCTTCTAAAGCGCAACGGCAGCCTCTGGGCGTGGGGCGGAAACCATGCCGGACAACTGGGGGATGGCAGCCTCGCCCAAAAGCAGCGTCCGGTCCGCGTCGAGGAGGCGGCCGACTGGGTGGCGGTGGATGCCGGACTCGAACACACCCTAGCACTCAAAAGCGATGGATCCCTGTGGGCCTGGGGGTATAATCGCTTTGGCCAGCTGGGGGATGGGACGCTCATCCAACGCCACTATCCTACCAGGGTCGGCAAGGCGAGCGACTGGCGAACCATCTCTGCCGGCTCGGAGTTTTCCGTGGGCATCAAAACGAATGGCAGCTTATGGGGATGGGGCGCCAATGGTTTTGGCCAGCTCGGACGTCCCAACAGCCGCCATGAGCCGCACCCCGTTCGTATCGGCGATGCTTCAGATTGGCAGGCTGTGGCGGCGGGACAATTTCACACCATCGCCTTGAAGACCGATGGGTCGCTATGGAGTTGGGGAGACAATGACCATGGCCAATTGGGTGTCGGCTCGCGCGATGCCCGCATCGCCCCTACCCAGGTTGGCGCCGACACCGACTGGGTGCGTCTCACCACCTGCCGGAATCATAACTTCGCCTTCAAACGCGACGGCACTCTCTGGGCGTGGGGTGCAAATCCGCAGGGGCAGATCGGAAATGGCGATTACGACGATCTGTTATCGCCGGCGCCCGTGCACCGCGAAATGAATTTTAGAGAGGTGGCGCCCGGTCGACGGCACACCTTGGCCTTGGACGCGGATGGTCGGCTATGGACCTGGGGCTATAACCTCTATGGGCAGGTCGGAGACGGGTCGCAGACCATCCGCCCGAAGCCGGTGAGCATCTCAGCCGCACCGGGATGGTCCCAGATTGCGGCGGGTGACTCCCACTCCCTTGCGATAGCGGCCGACGGTAGGGTGATGGCCTGGGGAATCAATAAGGTGGGGCAATTGGGAGACGATAGCCTGAACTCCCGATTCGCGCCCGTGGCGGTGGGTTTTAGGGATTAAGGCATGCACGCCGGATATCGAACCGCGGCCACGTTAATGCGGCTTCACCGCCCCATCGGTGGACGGGGCATTGACTCACGGCGCTTTGGAGAGGCTGAAATCGATGTGCTCTAGGGTAGTGCCCGGTGCGATGACGATCGGGATTGCCGCTTCACGGTCAATGGCTTCGGCGTGGTACTCGTCCTGGAAACCTTGGGCGTTGGAGGTCTGAAGATAGTAGCGGCCTGGAGGGAGTTTGCGGATCGCGTAGCGCCCCTGCCAGTCAAGGCCTGAACCGGTGACATGGTTCCACTGCTGGTCGAACAGGTTGACATAGACATCGCGCAGTGAGCGGCCATCGGATGAGCGGGTGATGCGGCCCGAAATGGTGCCGCCGGGTTGCAGCGCGAAATCGATCGATGGGGTATGATGGGGCTGCGCGACCACCAGCGGTATGGCCTTGCGCTTCTCGGTGGGATGGCCGTGGTACTGGTCGATATAGTTTTGGACCGTCATGGTGCGCATGAAATAGCGACCCGACGGTAGGCCGATGGCCTGGTAATGTCCGGCAGCGTCGGTTTTGGCGATCTGGAAGAGCTTCCAATGCTGATCGTAGAGGTGCACGTGATCAAACGCGATGGGTTGGCCATCGTGGCTGCCAATCAGACGACCGCTGATCACCCCGCCTTTGGCAAGCCGAAAATCGAGGCGAGCTGCTGGCGATGTTTCAGACAAGGTGAGGAGGTCGGAAGGGGATGCGCCGCCCGCTAAGTGGTAATAACCATCGATATAGCCGGCCTTGTTGAGGGTGCGGGCCCGATACTGACCGAACAGGAGGCCCTTCATTGAAAATCGACCCGTGCTGTCGGTGAGTTTTGCCGCGATGGTATGACCGGCGAGGTTTTCGACCCGCACAGCGACATTGGCAATGGGGCGGCCTTTTTCGGCATCGACGACACGGCCGGTCACCTTAGCGCCCTGACGCAGGGCGAAGTTGATTCCGCTCAGGTCAGATCCGCCCTGAAGAGCGATGAGTTGGGCGCGTTCGGGGGGCCACTCGGCGGCGGTCACGGGTTGACCTGGGTAGGCGAGATCGATATAGCCCGCATCGTTCTCGGTCACCAGGTAGTAGCGGCCGCCCGGTAGTTCTTGGGTGGTATACTTGCCCGCGTCATCGGTGTAGACGCGGTAGAGCCATGACCAGCGCTTGTTGAATATCTTGATGGCGATATGGCTGAGGGGAGCGCCATCTTTGACGGCAACGACCTTACCGGAGATGGTGGCGGCGCTCAGGTCGGCTGCGGAGAGAAGCCCCCAGAGAAGAACACAGCAAAGAGCAAGTCTGGCAGAGCGACGCGTATCCATGGGGGGATCTCCAGTAGCAAACGGATGGACCGCTGTAGCGGGTCCGGTGTGCTTCAGGGCGATCAACCTAACGGACATCGGCCACCAAGTCAATCCAGATACCCGGTCCGCCGTGCCCGGTTGTGCGGCGCAAGCGCCGGCCGCCGCCACATCGCATCGAAGAGTGCGCCACCGGCCCAATCTGGACCTGCAGGGAAGCGAATGACAGTGAATCGAAGGACTTGGCAACATATGGGCAAGGCGCTGCCGAAGGGATACGGTCCCAGTCGGCACATGCGCTGCACAATTGCAACCATCCTCCTGCTCAGCCTGGCCGCCGCAGGGATGGCGGCCACCGCTGCACCGGAAACGCCATCGGAGAAGGAGCGTTGTCCCGTCTGCGGCATGTTTGTCGCAAAATATCCCGATTTTCTGGCGCTGGTGCGCTTTAAGGATGGCGCCTTGGTCTATTTTGATGGGGCCAAGGATATGTTTAAATACCTTCGGAACCTACACCGCTATGATCCCGCGAAAGACGTTTCGGACGTGGACAAGGTCGGTGTGACGGACTATTACAGCCTGGAGATGATCGATGGCCGCCGTGCATTTTACATCCTTGGCAGCGACATCTTCGGTCCGATGGGAAAGGAGCTGATTCCCTTTCAAAAGGAGGCAGAGGCGCTTGAGTTCATGCAGGATCACTCGGGCGACCAAGTGATTCATTACGATCAGATTACCCTGGAGATCATCAAGAGCTTGGATTGATGCGAACACGCAAGTCCCATCTGCTGCTTGTGTACCTTACACTCAATTTAATCGCCTTCTGCGGGATGTTCGTTCAGGCGGCTCACCAGCGATCCGCTTCGCAGGCCGTGTTGCAGCGCAATCGCACCCTGGTGCGGCAACTGGGACTGACCGATCTCTGCCTGTTCACCGATGCCCGTTACACCCGACACCCGGCGATGGCGGATCTGCACACCCCCTTTCAGGACTATCCCATGTCCTTTGAACATTTCCCCTCGGGCTCATTGATGCCCCCCCCGCCCCATTTGAGGTCCCATGGCGCGCATTGAACGACAGAAACGGATCATCGATTTCACCCTCTCCTCGCTGCTGCGTCGCAAGGGCAAGAATCTGGCCCTTATCGCCGCCTATTCGTGGATCGTCTTTCTGCTGGCATCCGTGCTGTTCATTACCGAGGCCATTCGAAGAGAGGCCGGCCTCGTCCTTCAGGATGCACCGGAGATCATTGTTCAGCGATTGGTCGCCGGCCGCCAGGAATCGATACCGGTGGCATATGGGGAAAAGATCAAGACCATCACGGGCGTGCGAAGTGTCAAGGGCCGACTGTGGGGCTATTACTACGATCCCACCAATGGGGCCAACTACACCTTGGTGGTGGAGGAGGACCGCCTCAAGGAGGCGGGGCGCGTCATTATCGGCGAGGGGGTGGCGCGCAATGTCGTCGGTGAAAGTTACGGGACGATGCCCTTTGTGGGATACGATGGTGCCTACTATTTTTTCGAGGTCGCCGAGACCCTGCCGGCCGATTCCAGTCTGGTGGCGGCCGATCTGATCATCGTCTCGGCCACTGATTTTCGTGCCCTTTTCGGCATTGCCGAGTCCTTGGTGACCGACATCGTTGTGGAGGTCAGGAATCCCCGAGAGTTTGAGACCATCGCTGCAAAGATCAAAGCGATGCTGCCAGATACACGACCGGTGCTGAGAGACGAAATTCTGCGAACCTATGATACCCTCTTTGATTGGCGCGGCGGCTTGATCGTCATCATCTTACTGGGCTCCCTGATGGCCTTCATCATTTTCGCCTGGGACAAGGCGACGGGCCTGAGCGCAGAGGAGAAGCGGGAGATCGGCATCCTCAAGGCGCTGGGATGGGAGACCGCAGATGTCCTGATGATCAAATTTTGGGAAGGCGCCACCGTTTCGCTGCTCGCTTTCTTCAACGGCGTGCTGCTTGCCTATGCGCATGTGTTCCTCACCGAGTCGAGTCTTTTCGAACCGGTACTCAAGGGGTGGTCCGTCCTCTACCCGCGGTTCGCGCTGACTCCCTATATCAACGCCTACCAGTTGTGGGCCCTCTTCTTCTTGACCGTGGTCCCCTATACGGTGGCGACCATTATCCCCTCCTGGCGCGCAGCCATTATCGACCCGGATTCGGTGATGAGAACCTGATATGATCCGACTGCACCATATTCGCAAGGTATTCAACCAAGGCAAGCCCAGCGAATTCACCGCCATCAACGGCATCGACTTGCGTATCGATGTGGGCAAGATAACGGTCCTCAAAGGCCCCAGCGGTTCGGGCAAAACCACCCTCCTCAGCCTCATCGGCTGCATGGCCAGGCCCACCTCGGGGCGAATCTTTCTGCAGGATCGTGAGATCACCAGCCTGCCGGAGCGATTTTTGACCACCATCCGACGCTCCACATTCGGTTTCATGTTTCAGCAATTCAATCTGATTAAGGGGTTGACGGTACTTGAAAATGTGATGCTCCCGGCCTACCCGACGGACAGCGGCTACAGCGAACTGAAACACAGGGCGCTGCATCTCCTGGAGACCTTCAGCCTGTCGCACAAGTCCTCTGCCAAGATCGAATGGCTGTCGGGCGGCGAAGCGCAGCGGGTAACCATCGCCAGGGCCCTGGTGAACGAGCCGTCAATCCTGATCGCTGATGAACCGACCGCCCACCTCGATACGAAATTGTCCAAAACCTTTATGGAGATCATGACGCGATTGAACCAGGAGGGAACCTCGATCCTCATCGCCAGCCACGATCCCATGGTCTTTGCGCACGAGGCGATCGACCGCATCATCGAGATGCGCGATGGCAAAATGGTGCCAACAGGGGCCGCGGCATGATTATCCAGCCCGCCATTGTCGCGCTCTTCATCGGCTCCGGGCTGGTGTGCCTGATGCTGCTTTTCGCCATCTACTACGGCGCCATTATCCTGCGCAGATGGGATCTGCACAGCGGCAGCGAGCAGCAGCTGGTGCTGGAACGCCGCACCTATCTGATCTCCACCCTGGTGACCTACGCCTTCGCCTTCCAGCTCATTGCCGCCTTCCTCTTTATCTATACGACCGATCATCTTCATTCCCTATTCATCGGCGCCATGTGCGCGGCCGGGACCCTGAATGTCAATGTCTGGGGCTATCCCACCGTGCTGCTGAAGGTATTCAATTGCATCGCCGCCGGGCTGTGGCTGATCCTGAATGTCGCCGACAATCGCGCCCATGATTACCCGCTAATCCGGATCAAATATGGGCTGCTGCTATTGTTGAGCCCCTTCTTTTTCGCGGAATTCTTGCTGCAGGGCGCCTATTTCTTAGGGCTTGAGCCGGATGTCATCACCTCCTGCTGCGGCAGCCTTTTCAGTTCCGAACGGGAAGATATCGTCGCCGGCCTGACAGGACTGCCCCGCATACCGATGCAATGGGTCTATCATGGCGCCCTCGCGATGACGCTGGCCGCCGGCATATACCTGCTCCGCACACATCGGGGCGCCATCGCGTTCGGCGCCCTGAGCCTGGCCGCCTTTTTGGTCGCCATCGCCGCTATCATCTCCTTCATCTCCTTGTATATTTATGAATTGCCCACGCACCACTGTCCCTTTTGTATCCTTCAGCGCGAGTATCATTACATCGGCTATGCCCTCTACGCCACGCTGTTGCTGGGGACCATTGCCGGCCTCGGCGCGGGGGTGCTGCATCCCTGCAGGTCCATCAAGAGTCTGGCGGCCACGCTGCCGGGCATGCAGCGGCAGTTGGTCATCGCCGCAATTACGGCATTCGCGGGTTTTGGTGGAATCACCACCTATTGCATCCTGACGTCGCGTCTGTCCTTTTCGTAAAGAAAAAACCGGGGTGTACGCCGCCCCATATGAGGAAGCGCCATGAAACACGCTAATATCGCCAATCGACAATCCCGGTTTTGGATGTGGGTGGCGGCCGCCCTGATTTTGGGCGTTGCGGTACTGCCCAATCCGGCCCTTTCCGCGGGCGCCATGCTGCCGGATGCCACCCTGCACGACCTCCCCGTGGTGGACCAAGATGGCCGCGTCACGCGGTTCAAAAGCGAACTCATCGGCGAGCGGATCGCTGTGGTCATTCCGTTTTACACCACCTGCACCACCGCCTACCCCATTCTCGTCTTTACCTTTACCCGCCTCCAGAAGATGCTGGCCGAAGCCCTGGGCCAGGAGGTGCTCCTCATCTCGGTGAGCGTGGAACCCAAGATCGACACGCCGAATCGGATGAAGACCTTTGCCAAGCGCCAAAAAGCGGAGAACGGCTGGTGGTTCCTCTCCGGTGAAAAAGGCGACCTCGAGAAGATCCTATACGGGATCGGGATTCTGCCCTCCGAAAACCTGGTTGAACACAACCACAATCCGATCACCATCCTCGGCAGCGCCCAAACCGGCTGGCGCCGCTACCATGGTTTTCCCTCGCCCACGCTCCTCTTGGATGAAATCGGCCGTCTCCAGGCCAGCAACTGAACCGCTCCGCGAACGGAAGGGCGCTGTTTGCCCCCCAAGAACCATCGCGACGGTCTCCTTGCACAGGATGTTCTCCGGTCAGCGCACCGGCCGCCGATACTGCGGCGGTGCCGCTGGCCCGATGACGACCTGCACTGCCCGGCAGAGACGCTTTGCATTTTGGAGGCGCGTGAGATATGAATCGCTGCGGACCCGGCGCACCGGCCCCTGACGTGTAAACAGCCTATACCCATGCACCCACTCTCCATCCTCAATGTATTCGGCACCCTCTTTCTCGTCACCGGCATCTCCATGACGCTGCCCATCGGGTGCGCCTTCATCTACCGGGAGGGGGATCTGTTCGCCCTGCTCGTCTCCGCTGCGGTGACGATCGCCCTGGGATTGCCGATGTGGTGGTTTTGCCGAAAACACCACGACTTGGGAATCAAGGACGGCATCTTCATCGCCGCCTTCGGGTGGGTGTTTGTGTCTGCCCTGAGCGCCCTGCCCTTCATCATTCACGGGTCCATCCCCTCTTTCACCGACGCTTTTTTCGAGATGATGTCGGGCTACACGACCAGCGGGGCCACCATCCTGACCGATATCGAGGCGGTCCCCCACGGCCTGCTCTTCTGGCGCAGCGAAACCCATCTCCTGGGGGGCATGGGCTTTCTCACCTTGACGGTGATCTTTTTGCCGCACGGCATGGGGGGTCTGCGCATTTTTCGGGCCGAATCATCCCCCGGCCAGGTGATCACCAAGGAGAAATTCCACGCCCGCAACCGGGACACCATGGTGCGGTTGTGGATCATCTATCTGGTGCTGAACATCGCCCAGACCCTGCTGCTCGTTCTGGGCGACATGTCGCTTTTTGACGCGCTCTGCCATGCCTTCGGCACCGTTTCCACCTCGGGATACAGCCCCTACAATGCCAGCATCGGCCACTACAACAACGCCTATTATGACTGGATCATCATCCTCTTCATGTTTCTCGGTGGCATGACCTTCGTGCTCTTCTATCAGATGATACAGGGCGATTGGCAGGCTCTCCGGATCAACACCGAATTTCGGTGGTATGTGGGTTTCATGCTGTTTTTCTGCGGCATGGTGACCTGGATTCTCTGGCGCCAGAACACCTATGGGTTCATGGACGCCCTGCGCTACGGCACCTTCCAGGTCACCAGTCTGCTGACCACCACGGGCTTCACCACCGCCGATTATGAGCAGTGGCCCCAGGCCGCCCAGATGTTTCTGTACGCCGTCTGCTTCATCGGGGCCTGCGCCGGGTCCACCACTAGCGGCATCAAGGTGGTCCACTATGTGGTTCTCTGCAAGTTCATGTCGGCGGCCATCAAGAAGATCTTTCTCCAGCCCATGTCCATCATCTCCGTGCGTCTCAACCAGCGTCCGGTGGATGATGCCATCATCCACCTCTCCGTCTGCTACTTCATCGTCAACATTTTCATGATCCTCATGGGCGCCTGCGTCATGGTCCTCACCGACGACATGGACTACGTCACCGCCATGAGCGCCGTTATCGCCACCTTGATGAACATTGGGCCAGGATTTGGCGCCATCGGTCCTTCGGAGAATTACGCGTTCATCTCCGATACGGGCAAATGGTTCCTCTCCTACAATATGCTCGTGGGGCGCTTGGAGATGTTCTCGGCCCTGGTGATCTTCTACCCATCCTTCTGGAAGCGCTGAGAATCGGTCGGTCAGACCAAAAACAGTTTCTGCACGTCCTTGAGATGCATCGATTTGCAGAAGACAATGACACGCTCTTCGGGCAGGATGCGGGTGTCACCGACGGCGATGTTCCATCGCTCGTCGCGATAGACACCGCCGATCAGGATCTTCCCATAGAAGAAGGGATCCAGCCGGGAGAGGGGGATGCGGGTGATGGGCGAGCCGGGGGCCGCCAGAATCTCCACCACCTCGGCATCGAAGCCGTGCAGGTGGGCCACCGACAGCAATTCCCCCCGACGGATGAACTTGAGGATTTCGTTCGCCGCTAGGATCTTTTTGTTCAAGGCGATGTCCGAGCCACTGGTGGCCGCCAGAACCAGGTACTCCTCCTTGCTCACCAGTGAGATGGTCTTGCGGTTCTTGTCGCCGTTCTCGCCGTTGCTGGTGTCCATCAGGTGTTTGGCCAGCATGCAGCTCATGATATTGGTCTCGTTCTCGCCGGTGGCAGTGATGAAGGTGTCCATATCGCTGAGACCGGCCAGGTTGAGGGCCTCGACATCGGAACCGTCGCCGTGCAGCACCTCGGCGTGATCCAATCGGTGGCACAGCTCGGCGGCACGTGATTCCTCTTTCTCCAAGATCTTGACCTGCACATCTTTGCCCATCAACTCGGCCACTCGGCAGCCCACCAAACCGCCCCCCAGAATCATCACCCGGTGACGGCGCTCCTGCTTCACCCCGGCCAAGGCCATCAACTTGGGCAGATCCCGGTTGCGGGCCATGAACAGGACCTGGTCCTGGGGCAAAATTTCGTGGTCGCCTCCCGGGAGGATGGTGGTGATGCCGCGGGCAATTGCCACCACGCGGAAGGGGAAGCTGTTGTGGGTCTGTGACAGGGTTTTCAGCTTCTGGTTGGCCAGTGGCGAGTCGTTGAGAATGCGGGTGGCCATCACCTGGGTCTGGCCATCGGCGATATCGATAATCTCGTTGCCGGCGGTACGCTCCACCAGGCGCACGATCTCCTGGGCAGCCAACTCCTCGGGGTGGATGATCAGGTCGATCTTCAGGTCATCGGCCTTGAGGACCGAATCCGGGTTTCCGAAGTCCGTGGAGCGCACCCGGGCAACCTTGCGGGCGATTCCGAATCGGTCGGCGATCATGGCGGTCAGCATATTGACGGCATCGTTGTTGGTGACCGCGATAAGGACGTCGATCGACTTGGCGTTGGCCTCGCGCCAGCAATTGATATCCATGGCAGAGCCCTGGATCAGGCGCGCATCCAGATGGCCGTCCAGATGGCGGATCAAACCGATGTCCGGTTCGATGGCCGTCACCGCATATCCTTCGTGCACCAGGCGTTTGGCCAGATAGGACCCCACCCCTCCGAGTCCCAGGATGAGGATTTTCTCGTTCAAAGATCTCTTTTTTTTACGCCCCAGCATCTCGCCCCCCGCATGATACCGATGGACGACCGGTATTTTTGGCTTCTAAATATGGTGCCCCAAACATGTCAACGCGGCCGTGTGCCGCCGCCACTGGACGACGGTCTATCTGCCACCAGCATTCGGCGCCCCAGGAATTGGTGCCGGCGAAAGCGCGAGGATCATACCCCATGACCGATGATAAGCCAAGCTCCAAGCCAGCGACCTGAAAATCCCGCCGTTTCGATGACGGCCGTCATGATCGCTGGATGTCAATTGGCCGTTATCGGCAGCTTCCCAAACGCGATGGGGACTGGCATCCTGCCACACACGGGCTGTGAACGAATTCCACTTTGCCCCGCCAGCCAGGATGTCCTATTTTGATAGTGATGCTTATGGCATGCAGCAATGACGCCATCGCGGCTATCGAATGCACTTAACGGGCGAGAATCGGTAGCACAGGGATGAAAAGCGCTGCGGTAGTTGGGATCAATCGTGGCACCGTATTAACGCCACCCCATTGACGTACCGCCTGACAATTTCACCAGATAACAGCGACGAACCTGAGAAAGCGAGTGATGCATGATGAGAAAACTCTTGACGGATTTCGAATCGAAACCACCCGAAATAGTGGTTACCTGGCATGACAGTGAAACAGAGGCGAAAGGCTGGTTGGTGATCAACTCGCTGCGCGGCGGGGCCGCGGGCGGCGGTACCCGCATGAAAAAGGGGGTCGATCTGCAGGAGGTGCTCCTGCTGGCCAAAACCATGGAGATAAAATTCTCCGTGTCCGGTCCCGACATTGGCGGCGCCAAATCCGGCATCGATTTTGACCCCTTCGACGACCGCAAAGCGGGTGTCTTGAAACGGTGGTACAAGGCCATCTCCCCCATGCTCAAATCCGTATACGGTACCGGCGGTGACTTGAACGTCGACTTCAATAAAGAGGTGATCCCCATCACGACGGAGCTGGGCATCCGCCACCCCCAAGAGGGCATTGTCAATGGCCATCTTGGCGGGGTGAATGCCGGCCAGATTCTGACCAATCTGAACCATGGGACAGGCAAGATCGTGGAGGATCCCGAGTACACCCCCGATGCGGCGGCGTCCTACACTATCGGCGATCTCATTTCGGGCTACAGCGTGGCCGAGTCGGTGATTCAATACTACCGCATCTTCGGTGGCGGGCACGAAGGCAAACGCGCCTTGGTACAGGGATGGGGCAACGTCGGCTCCGCGGCGGGCTTTTTCCTGGCCAAAGCGGGGGTCAATATTGTCGGCATCCTGGACAAGGACGGTGGGTTGATCAACCCGGACGGGTTCAGTCTCGCTGAGATCAAGCACTTCGTCGCCAACCGGCGGGGCGGCGCCTACCTCAAGGGCCAGAAGATGTCCCCCGCAGCGGTCGAGGAAGCGTTTTGGCGCACACCCGCCGACATCTTCCTCCCCTGCGCCGCCTCCAAATTGATCACCATCCAGAAGGTCGACGCCATCCTCAACGCCGGTGTCGAACTGATGGCCTGCGGGGCCAACGTTCCCTTTGCGGACCACGATGATTTCTTCGGCCAAATTGCCGAGTACGCTGACAGCAAAATCAGCGTCGTACCGGACTTTATTGCGAACTGCGGGATGGCGCGGGTGTTTGCCTACCTGATGGAGGAGGGCGCCGACATCTCCGACGCGCATATCTTCCAGGATGTGTCGGAGCGGGTCTACCAGGCGCTGCTGATGGCCTGCGATCATGCCTGCCAGCCCACCGAAATCACCAAACGCGTTCTCGCGAATGCCATATCCAAAAGCCTCGACGGTCAATAAAACGGGAGCGGCAGCAGCGACCCGCAATTTCGCTTGACGCTACCCTCGCTGTTCAACCCCAAGAACGTGAAAAGGGGAATCTTGCTTTTCAATCTCCGGATGTCCGGTTGAGACAAAATACTCGGCAAATCAGTATAGGCTATTGATATTAGTATCAGTGAGCGCTTCGATGCCGTCTAGCAGAGCCGCTTAGTTTTCTTTCAGTAGGATTGATCGCATCCAGACCACAGCGGGCGACAAAATTTGGTTCATAAACTAATAACATTTTATTCATCGAAGACAGGGGCTAGGTGGCTCCCTCCGGATATGGCTCTACTTGGCGTGATATGTGCCGAGTAAGCCGTAGACACAATGTGCCATACTGGAGACCTTATCCAGAGACGTTTGATCTGATTACGCACTCAAAGGACAGGTTTTTCCAATCGGCGGAAAGGCCATTGGTAACACTATCTATGGTATAGGTCTGTCAGTTTTCTGGTAGCAGTCACTTCACGTAATAAGGTGGAAGGGCTCAAAGACGACCGTGAAGGATTGATTCTTACGGCGGCCCTGATTAAAATGAATTCCGGCTCAAGTCATCTTTATAGGGGATTCGCGAAAGTGGCATCAGTGCGGTTAGATGCACCGGGATGTGGGCTGGCAACCTCACCCGTGGAGAGGATACTCCGGATGTCATGGTCCTGAAGCATTCAGATAATAAATTCGACAGTCACGCTCAATCAGCTATTTTTTTGACAAGGAGATAATCTCTGTTTTGCAGGACATGATCCCGACGATTCAATCCGTAATGTTCGATCTGGACGGAACACTCATTGACTCTGTTCCGGTATACTTTCGATCAATGGAGATCATCACTGAAACCGTAGGGCTGCCTCCAGTACCCAGGTCGTTGACCTCGGAATTCATGACCCGGGGATTGGATGCCCTGGGAAAAATGGTCCCAGCCGAAATGCAGGATCAAAAGGAGGAGTTGATCGAGGAGATGGTTGCCGTCGGGCGAAGCATTGTGCGGAAAATGTTTCGCGAAAAAGTTGATCTATTCCCAGGAGTCGAAAGGCTTTTCACTGCTATCACTGAGCGGAAGATTCCTATTGCCGTTGTGAGCTCGACAGAGTGGCGGTACATGGAAGGAAAACTGTATCCACTGGAGCGCAAAGGACTGAGGTCCGCTCTAGCTGCGATCATTGGAATCGAGGACGCCCCAAGAAGAAAACCAGCTCCCGATCCATTGATCGCATGCTCCCGGCGATTGTCGGTATCGCCTTGCCACTGCATCTACGTTGGCGATTCGCACGTGGATATTCAGGCTGGAAGGGCAGCCGGGATGATTACCGTCGGTGTGTTGACTGGATTAGACGATCGAGAAACACTGAAGAGAGAGAAACCGAATATGATAATAGAAAGCGTTAAGGATTTAATACCCTTTTTTGTTAAATGAGACTTTTCCATCTCTGGAATTTAGAACTTCTACGTTTTGGGCTCATATTTTTATGTTCCAGCATGTCATTATCCCAGATATACATTGAACCAGCTAAACGATCTTTCATCGAAAAAGAAAACTAGGTGCTATTAGGGACTTGTGTTTTCCTATGGCGTGTCTCCTGACAAGTAAAATTTTCGGCAATGTGAATGGAAATCTCCGGTGTTATTCAAAGCGGTGCTGGAAAGAGCACCTTTTTCACCCAGGTCGACTGGGTGGTCAGGCAGTGTGAGCAAATGCTGGGTTATCGGCCATTTCCCGGCACCCTTAATATCAGGGTCGATGATGGTGACGTAGACAAATTGGATAATTTGTTTTCAGTCACAGACTTCGAACTCGTGCCCCTCGATCCGTCATTTTGCACTGCTCAGGTTAAAAAAGTAATGCTGAACGGCATACCGTCGGCGGTGGTCAAGCCCAGTGAGGATATAAATATCCATAAAGACCGAATCCTCGAAGTCATCTCCTCATGCGCTCTAAGGGAAACCTTAGGCTTAGGAGATGGGGATGCGGTTCTCTTGTCATGAAAGGACACACAAACGACAGGAAGCAAAAGATGATATTGCACAAGGAGATTTCCAAGTTTGCGGCATCGGTAGGATCCCAAGAGAGGTAAGCCCCGGCCCACTCGAGAATCTCAACTTTCCCTTTGTTGTAATCGATGCGAATCAGGTCCCGTCTTTATGAACGAGGTTCCCATTCCAAAGACCACAAAGGCGGGCAGCCCATACTCACGACGGATAAACACCGCTTGACAACTTGTGCCGCACAGTTCGGTAAAGGCACCACTGATATTGACAAGCACAGGCGCTCAGACTGTCTGCTCAATGGTAACAAATACCTCCAACGTGGCATTACCTGCTGAACACTTCATCACAAAGAACGGTTATTCTTTGTAGATTACATCCGATTCTGATCACCAACGTCAGACGCGCTGAGTCATAGCCGAACGGATTCATTGAGTGTGACAAATGATCCTTTGCTGCAGGCCCGGTATAGATAGGGTCCTATAGATGGCCTTCGCGTTACTCCTTTTAGCGAATACCCTTGCCCCCATCACGCATGGCGGCCATGCCACTTACGATCTCTCGGCTACCCCATCTGTGAAATGTGTTGTTTTCTACACATAAAATGTCTAACACTTTGCCTACGAGATGGTTAATGAGATCGTCTATAGTTTGGGGTAGACAATAGAAGGCAGGAACAGGAGGCAGAATCGTCGCCCCCAAATCTGCAGCATCCATCATCAACCGCAAATGACCCTTGTGTAAGGGGGTTTCCCGGGCGACGATCACCAATTTGCGCTTCTCCTTTATCGCGACATCGGCTGCACGCACCAGCAGGTTGTTATTGTATGAGTTCGCAATCCCTGAAAGTGTTTTGATGGCGCAGGGGATCACCACCATGCCTTCGGTGAGAAAAGATCCGCTTGCGATGTTCGCACCTATATCCCTATTGTCATAGCAAGTGTGCGCCATCGCCTTCACCTCTTGCACGGACCACCGAGTTTCCATTTGAATAATCTTGTTGGCCGCCTCGGAAATCACTAAATGAGTTTCAATATCCGTTTTGGAGAGGAACTCTAGCAGTCTAATACCGTAGATGGCGCCGCTTGCTCCGGAAATGCCAACTATGAGTCTTTTCATGGTAATTCCGTTGTTTTTAGCTTATTGACCGTTTATCGCATCCATCTCTGAACGTCATAGGAAAACTGAAATCTTGACAATGATTTCACGGTTTGTCCAAAAGGTATCTCTAAATAATATCAGCTGTAAAAATCTCGATTGCGCCGAAATGTTGATTGCTAGCCCTTCAGTTTTAACAGTTTATGAAACCAGTTTATCCTCTGATCATATTCTAACCTGGCTATACAAATCAGCATCTGAGTGTCGTAAGCTTTTTCATCGGCATAGCTGAACACCTCTAACCTC
>JASJCL010000048.1 GCA_030066015.1 Desulfosarcinaceae bacterium
CTTTCCGCGAACCCGCCTCCTCATCGTCAACACATATGCGGAATGCGTCATTGGCGGGGACCGCCCCCAGGTGGATAGGGCCATTGAAGCCTTGGGTGGCGACGCCCACTTTCTCAGCGGTGTGGTCACCGTTCATTGCGATGCCGCCCTGCCCGCCGCCGAAGCTTACCGCGATCTGCACCACTTTCCGGTGACTATCCCGGAGGGGTATCGATACTACAGCTGTGCTGAGGATAGGGCCCTCGACCTCACCAGCAACGCCCTGGCAGATGCCATCACCCGCCAGGCCACCCGGGGATTCGACTTCACCCTGCCGGTACATCAGGCCCATCGGGACGGCGTCCGAATCTTCGTGGAGATGGGGCCGGGCAGCAGTTGCACCCGCATGATTCGACAGATCCTGGTCGACAAGCCCCACCTGGCGCTCAGTGCCTGCCAGCGCGGAGAAGACGACTACTTCACGCTTCTCAAGCTCTTCGGTAACCTGGCCGTACACGGTGTCGCGCCCGATTTGAACCGGCTCTATGGATCGAAGGCCTATCCACCCGAGGTGAAACTGGCCGCGGCGGATCCGGCGGCACCCGTGATTCAGGTACCGGTGGGGGGACATCCGATTCGGCCCGAGACACCGCCGCCAGTGCCGGATGCAACCGACACCTGCGGCCTGCCCTGCAACGGCAGGGATAGTGCCGACGCCGTGGCACAAATCGAGATCACCACAGGACAGCCCGCTTCCGTGGGGGCATCGCCACCGCAACCGCCCGCGAAGCAAAACGATCCGGCGACCCGTATCTGGCAGTCCGCCATCGACCGGATCGTGGAGAGCAGCGCCGCCACCACCCAGGCCCACGAACAATTTCTACGCCTCTCCCAGGAGCTGACAGCCACCTATGCCAAAGGGGTCGCTCTTCAGGGCCAATTGGCAGAAAAAGGTGCGCTGAGAAGCGAGGCAAGCACCCCACCCACAACAGCACCCTCCGCACCTCATCCGGCGGCCGCACCACTGTTCGGCCGCGAGATGTGCATGGAATTCGCAGTCGGGTCGGTGGGCAAGGTGCTGGGTCCCGACTTTGCGGTTGTCGATACCTACCCGGTTCGGGTGCGCCTGCCCGATGCCCCCCTCATGCTGGTAGACCGCATTCTCAGCGTAGAGGGTGAGCGGCGCTCCCTGGGCAGCGGCCGCGTGATCACGGAGCACGATGTCCACCCCGATGCCTGGTACCTGGACGCCGGCGTCGCCCCGGTGTGCATCGCCGTGGAGGCCGGCCAGGCCGACCTCTTTCTCAGCAGCTACTTGGGCATCGATCACGAGGTCCAGGGCAAGCGGGCCTATCGCCTGCTCGACGCCACGGTGCGCTTTCATCGCGGCCTGCCCAGACCGGGCGACACCATTCGCTATGACATTCGCATCGACCGCTTCGTCCGCCAGGGAGAGACCTATCTCTTCTTCTTCCGTTTCGAAGGCTTTATCGGCGACCAGCATCTCATCACCATGACCGACGGCTGCGCCGGTTTCTTCACCGCAGAGGAGGTGGAGAATTCGGGCGGCATCCTAATGTCGGATGACGCCGCCGCACCCGAGGCGGGACAATTTACCGGCGGTTATCGGCCCCTGGTGGCGGCCATGCCCGAAGCCTACGACGATCACCAGGTGGCCGCTCTGCGCAAGGGCGACCTGGTGGCGGCGTTCGGTGAGACGTTCCGAAACAAGCCCCTGGCGAAGGGTCTGCGCCTGCCCGGGGGCCGAATGCGGCTGCTGGAGCGCGTCTTATCCGTGGATCCCACCGGCGGCCCCTTTGGGCTGGGATCGATCCGGGCCGAGGCCGACATTCATCCCGATGACTGGTTTCTCACCTGTCACTTCGTGGACGACATGGTGATGCCCGGCACCCTCATGTACGAATGCTGCGCCCACACCCTGCGGATCTTCCTTCAGCGCATGGGCTGGATCACCGCTGGCGAGGAGGCCTGCTACGAACCGGTCATCGGCCAGCCGGCGGTGCTGAAATGTCGCGGACCGGTGACCCCGGCAACCCGCCACGTCCACTACGAAGTGGTCGTCAGGGAGATGGGGTACAATCCGTCGCCGTACGTCATCGCCAATGCCCGGATGGTTGCCGACGGCCGTCTGATCGTCAGCTTTGAGGGCATGAGCATGCAGCTCAGCGGGGTTCGCAAAGAGGCGCTGGAAACGCTCTGGGGGATTGAGCCTTCGGGGTCGCTGCAGGAGTCACCTTCGGTGAAGACGCCGCTCTTCACCCGCAGACAGCTCCTTGCCTTCTCCACCGGCAAGCCTTCGGAAGCATTTGGCGAACCATACCGCATCTTCGACAAGGAGCGCGTCATCGCACGTCTACCGGCGCCCCCCTATGCCTTCATGGACCGGGTAGTGGCCATTGAGCCCCAAGCCTGGGTGCTGGCGCCCGGCGGATGGGTCACGGCCGAATATGATGTGCCGCCCGAGGCGTGGTATTTCGCAGCCGACCACAGCGGCCGAATGCCATTTTGCGTTTTGCTGGAGATCGCCCTTCAGCCGTGTGGCTGGCTGGCCGCCTATGCCGGCTCCGCCCTGAAGAGCGCCGACGATCTCAAATTCCGCAATCTGGGAGGCGAGGGCCGCCTGCACCGATCCGTCTCATCCCGAACCGGTAAACTCGTCATGCGCACGCGCATGACCAAGGTTTCCGAAGCGGCCAATATGATCATCGAGAATTTTGACTTTGAAGTGGCGGACGACCAGGGGCCTATCTACACCGGAACCACCTACTTCGGTTTCTTCACCGCTGCGGCCCTTGCCGATCAGGTGGGACTGCGGGACGTCGATGCGGATCGGTTCTTGGCCGTCGGCGAAGAGAACGACACCGGTTGGTCTCTGAGTGACGCCCCGCCCCTCACCCCAGAGAGCGCGGCCGACATGCCGGTTCACGATGTCGGACTGCGCCTCCCTGGAAAAGCCCTGCGTATGGTGGACCGCATCGACTGCTATGCGCCGTCTGGCGGTCCGCATGGGCTGGGTCTTATCCAGGGCAGCAAGGCTGTAGATCCCGAGGAGTGGTTTTTTAAGGCCCATTTCTACCAGGACCCGGTCTGTCCCGGTTCATTGGGGGTCGAATCCTTTATTCAATTGATCAAGATCGTTGCCATTAAGCGCTGGCCCTCGATGACGGCCGGCCATCGTTTCGAGGTGGTCACCGACCCCACCCACCGCTGGACCTACCGCGGCCAGATCCTGCCCGCTAATCAGACAGTCACCATAGCGGCCGTGGTGACGCGGGTGATAGATGGCGACACACCGACACTTTTCGCCGATGGCCGCCTCTCGGTAGACGGTCTCGACATCTACCATATGGAGAACTACGGTCTACGATTGGTACCCAAGGAAGCCTAATGCACGGAATCAGGCAAACATGACAACAGCCGCCATCAACAATATCCGCGCCCGCCTGGGCGCCAGCTACCCCTTCGCAGGCCGCTATCTGGATGTGGACGGTCTCGCCTATCACTATCTGGAGGAGGGCCGGGGCGCCCCGGTCGTGATGGTTCATGGCAATCCCACCTGGTCCTTTTACTTCCGCCATCTCATCCGGGACCTTGCCCCTGATTTCCGCTGCATTGCGCCGGACCACATGGGCTGCGGGCTATCGGCCAAGCCGCGCGACAGCGCATATCCATTTACCCTCGATCGGCGGGTGGCCGATTTCGGCCGCCTGATGAACCACCTCCAGCTCGAGGGGATCCACCTCGTCCTCCACGACTGGGGGGGCATGATCGGCCTGGCCTGGGCCATGGACCATCTGGACCGCGTGGCCAGTTTGACCATTACCAACACCGCCGGCTTTTTTCCTCCCGGCAACAAGCGCATCCCCCGACGCCTGTGGCTGATCCGCAACCTGACCCCCTTTGCCGTGCCCGCCGTCCTCGGACTCAACCTCTTCGCCCGCGGGGCGGTGTGGATGGCGGCTCGAAAATCCCTCTCCAAAGAGGCCCGCCAAGGTCTGCTGGCGCCCTACGACACGCCGCGCCACCGATTGGCCACCTTGCGTTTCGTCCAGGACATCCCCCTATTCCCCGGGGACCCCGGCCATGCGACCGTCGCGCGGGTGTCCGCCCAACTGGAGCGTCTGGCCGACCGCCCGCTGCTGATCCTCTGGGGCCGGCACGACTTTGTCTTCGACACCGATTACTATGCCGAATGGCGCCGACGCTTCCCGCAGGCGCCGGCCCGTCTTTTCGATGATGCCGGCCACTATCTCTTCGAGGACCAGCCCCGGCGCACCACGGCCATGATCCGCACCTTTCTGGAAAGCATTCAAACCGCCCATCAGCGAGGATAGGAAGACGCATGCCCGTCACCGCTACAGCCCCACCGGCCGATACCGAAGCAGCGCGCATCAACGTCAGCGACCACCTGAAGGCCGCGGCGGCACGCACACCGCACCGCCGGGCGGTGATCGCACCCGTGGGGCGAGACCATTTCGGGCGGGTCACCTACGCCCACCTCACCTTCCGGCAACTCGATGCCGAGTCGGACCGCCTGGCCCATGGCATGGTGCAGACGGGCATCACCCGCGGCACCCGCACCATCGTCATGGTGCGCCCCTGCATCGATTTCTTTGCTCTTACCTTCGCCTTCTTCAAAGTGGGTGCCGTGCCGGTCATGGTGGACCCGGGCATGGGCCTCAGGCGCATGTTGAACTGCCTGGCCGAGAGTCGCGCCGAAGCCCTCATCGGCATCCCGCCGGCCCATGTCCTGCGTACCTTGGCGCCCCGCTACTTCAAGACCGTCAAGCGCTGGGTCACCGTGGGAAAACGCTGGTTCTGGGGCGGTCCCACTCTGGCCGAGCTGCGCCAGTTGGACGAACGCCCCTTCCCGGTACCCGACACCCAGGGCGACGAGACCGCCGCCATCCTCTTCACCACCGGCAGCACCGGTCCGGCGAAGGGGGTGATCTATACCCACAAGGTCTTCGACGCGCAGGTGCGAGCGATCGGTGCCCATTTCAATTTCCAGCCGGACGATATCGACCTGCCCACCTTCCCCCTCTTCTCCCTCTTCGACCCGGCCCTGGGAATGGCAGCGGTGGTGCCCGATATGGACCCCACCAAACCTGCCGAGGTGGATCCCAAGCGGATCATCGAAGCGGTAGAGAACCAGGGAATCACCAACATGTTCGCCTCCCCTGCCCTGCTCAACACGGTGGGGCGCTACGGAAAAGAGCAGGGGGTGCAACTGACCACTGTCCGTCGGGTGATCAGTGCCGGCGCGCCGGTAACCCCCGCCATCATCGAGACCTTCATGGAGATGTTAGGCCCTGATGCGCGCCTTGAGACCGGCTACGGCGCCACCGAGGCGATGCCGGTGATGATGATGACCAGCAACGAGATTCTCGGCGAGACCCGGCCGCTCACCGACAAGGGCTATGGTGTCTGCATCGGCCGGCCGGTGCCGGGCGTCACGGTGAAGATCATCCGCGTCAGCGACGACCCCATTCCCCAATGGTCGCCCGAGCTGCTGGTCGAGGATGGTGAGATCGGCGAGATCATCGTCCGCGGTGACCAGGTCACGCCGGGGTATTTCGAGCGCCCCCGGGCGGACGCGCTTCACAAGATCCAGGAGGGACCGGTGGCCTGGCATCGCATGGGAGACGTGGGCTGGCAGGATACCAAGGGACGCTTCTGGTTCTGCGGCCGCAAGAGCCACCGGGTGGTCCAGGGCGAGAAGACCCACTTCACCATCCCCTGCGAGGCCCTTTTCAATACCCACCCGGCGGTATTCCGCAGCGCGCTGGTGGGGATCGGGCCTGCGGGGAGCCAGCAGCCGGTGATCTGCATCGAGCTGGAACCCGGCCGAAGTGTGGACAGAATCAATCTCAACGCCGAACTGCTCGCACTGGCCCAGCAGAGCTCCCTCACTCGGGAGATTCAACACGTCCTCTTCCACCCTGGGTTTCCAGTGGATATCCGCCATAACGCCAAGATCTTCCGGGAGCAGCTGGCCGTATGGGCGGCCAAGAAGATTCAGAAATGAAGGGAGCGCTAAGATGAGCACACGCGGGCAGATGCTGGTCACCGGCGGCGGAGGATTTCTGGGCAAGGCCATTGTTCGGCGCTTGATCGCAAGGGGCGATCGGGTGCGCAGTTTTTCCAGAAGTGTCTACCCGCAGCTGGCGGAAATGGGCGTCGAACAAGTCCAGGGAGACCTGGCCGACGCCGGGGCGGTGGCCGCCGCCTGCGAAGGAGTGGAGGCCGTCTTTCACGTGGCCGCCAAAGCCGGTATGTGGGGAGATCGGGAGGCCTTCTACAAGGCCAACGTCACCGGAACAGAGAACGTCATCGCCGCCTGCAGGCAACAGGAAGTACAGCGCCTCATCCACACCAGCTCCCCCAGCGTGGTCTTCGACGATGGCGATATGGAGGGCGTCGATGAGTCGGTCCCCTACCCTGCCCATTTCCATGCGCCTTATCCCGAGACGAAGGCCAGGGCCGAACAGCTGGTGCGTGCCGCCGCAGAGAATGGACTGGCAACTGTCTGTCTACGCCCCCATCAGATCTGGGGACCGGAGGATTCCCACATCCTTCCGCGAATCGTGGCCCGCGCCAAGCGCCTCAAGCGCATCGGTGACGGCACCAACCGTGTTGACACCATCTATATCGACAACGCCGCTGAAGCCCATCTGCTGGCAGATGTCGCCCTGGCAGCCAATCCAGAGCTCTCCGGCCGGGTCTACTTCATCAGCGATGACGCTCCCATTCCGCTCTGGGAGATGGTGGACCACCTACTCGTCGCCAGTGGCCTGCCCAAAATCAAGGGCAGTGTCTCCCCCCAGACCGCCTACCGCGCTGGGGCCGTTTTCGAAACCCTCTACAACTGGCTGGGGATCGAAAAGGACCCGCCCATGACCCGCTGGGTCGCCCGTGAGGCGGCCACCAGCCACTGGTTCGACATCACGGCCGCCAAGCGCGATCTGAAATATACCCCCATCGTCAGCATCGAGGAGGGGCTGCAACGATTGAGGACGTGGCTGGCGGACACGGCGCCGCGTTGAGGACCTGCCCGCCAGATCCACACAACTTATCCACAATTTGTCCATATTCCCTCTGTAAGCTAGCCCTCATTTACAAGCGGCGTTCGCTTGGCGTTATCTCTAGTCAAACACCAGATCTGGTGTTGTGGAGGGAACCATGAAAAAGATGCGGCGCGTAATTTTGGTAACGCTGATCCTGACGATCAGCGCCATTGAGGCTGCTGCCGATGTCAACGAAGAGCTTCGCTTCACCAATCTCACCTATGAAGAGCTGTATGTGGAGTTGACCATTTTCGACGCTTGCTGCACCCACATCTACGACCTCTATGTTTGGCCCCACGGCACCAGCATAGCTGACTTTTGGGCCGACACCCTCTATGCCACCTATTCCGCCTGCGCCTATGGCGAGATCAGCGGCGACTTCTACGGTTGCGCGGTGGGCGGCATTGACGAGTACTACAACAACGTCTATTTCGACATCAGCGGTGATCCGTACCGCTCCTATCCATCTGATTTACCGGCCGAACGCTTCGTATTCGACAATCCCTACCATCGGCACAGGGAAACCCATCGTGATTCCGGCAGCCACCATCACGCATACGTCGGTTGCTTTGTGGATTCGCTGAAGTTCCGCTGAGGTGCTGGATCGTCCATTCGGCGGGGTGGTGGGGCTCGAGGGCGATTGCGCCGGCGATCGTCCCGCCTCAGTCCGGTAGCAGATCGTAGAAGTAGCGCATGGTGTCGGAGCGTGTGATGATGCCGATGATCTTGCCTTTCGCCACCACCGGGAGACGTCCGACGTCGTGGCGCACCATGATGCGGGCGGCGTGGATGGGACTGAGGCCCGGAGCGATGGTGCGGGCCTCCGTGCTCATAAACGCTTTCACCGGCGCCTTGAGCTGCGCCTCTTTACGAATTTTACGGAAGTCGCGCCGGGAGATCACCCCTACCAGCAGGTCCTCGCCGCGCACCACCGGTAGTCCGGTGTAGCCTTTCTTGCGCAGGAGACGGGCAACCGTCTCCATGGAAGTGGTTTCATCGACGCTTTGGACGGGAAAGCTCATCAGATCACTGATCTGCACCGAGGCCTGCTGATTGCCGGCAATGAGATCCCGGATCATCCCCTCCACCGCCTCGGGACGAGCTTCGCGCAATTGGGCACTGCCCGCCCCCGGGTGGCCGCCGCCGCCAAGGCTGCGCATGATGGCGCCCATGTCCAGCCCCTCGATCCCCGACCGGCCGATCACCATGCAACGGGCGCGTTTTCGCTTGCGGACGCTGCTCTCGAAGATGCCAAAAGCGGCATCCACATTGACAATGTCGCGGTACATGGCCACCACCACCGCCAGGCTGCTAACGTGGCCCTCGATGGAGAGACGACTGAAGCTCACCGAATAGCCGTTGATCTTCTGTCGCCGGGCCGCTTTGAGCATATCGAAGAGGACCGCCTTCTGCTTCTCGCCGTAGGCGGGCCGCAGGAACTTGTTGACGATGGTCAGGTCTGCCTTGCGGTCCAGGAGATACCCGGCGGCGTAAGCGTCTTCTGCGCGGGTACTGGAGAAGCTGAGGTTGCCCGTATCCTCATACAGGCCAGCCAACATCAGGGTGGCCTGCATGGGCGTGAGCAGCTTGCGCCGGCGGTCCAGGACCCGGGTGAGCAGCGTGGTGGTGGATCCCATTTCCATGATGCGGCCGGATCTGTGGGGCATCTGGCCGCTATCCTCATGGTGGTCCCACACGATGAGGTCCAAACCCGTTCGCTCGCGCAGCTCTTCGAAACGGTCCAGACGATCCCAGCGATTGGCATCCACCACGATCAGGCGGCGGACCGCATCCAGTTCGATCTCGTCTCGGCGGGGAATATCGAAGATATCCTTGTGGATGGAGAGAAAGCCCCGGACATTGGGATTCACCTGCTTGGGCAGCACGGGCTGGGCATCGGGATAGATCAGTCCCGCCGCGACAACCGAGGCCAAGGCGTCGAAATCAGCGTTGCGGTGGGTGGTGATGATGGCGGACGGGGTTGATTGCATAGTGTTGGGTCAACGATCTGCCGTGGCCGGATCGGCTGCGGCTAAGGCTGCGGCGGCGGCTGTCCATCCCACTCCACCTGGGGTGCCGACGAGGGCTCCTCCCCCATGGGCAGCGCGGCGGGACGACCGGTCTGGATCTCCAGTTGTAGACGCAGCTTCTCGATCTCGGTCTGGGTCTCGATCGATTTTTTGGCGAGAAGGTAACGCAGATAGATAATCCAGAGGACAATGCCCACGAGGGCCAGCGCGGCGGCGATGAAAACCCACTTGAAGCGGATGATGGTGTCGATGCCGGTCTTGCCCAAATAGGTCAAAGCGTTGGGAACGATCCAATAGAGCAGGACGCCGGCGAGAATGAAAAAGCCGATGAGAAAGATGTTCAGGCGGCTCACCTTGTCAAGCACCATCTCCAGACGGGTCTCGTAAGACTTGCGACTGCCGTTCTCCGCAGGGGGCGCCTCGCTCTTGGCGGGTATGAAGATGGCATAGTAGGCCTTGACGATGAAGCCGAAGAGGAGCATCAGGCCGATGGGCAGCCCCACGGCGGCCACGAACCACGCCCGGAACGGAAAGGGAATGCGCTCGGTCTTGAGCCGCACCTGATAGTTTTCAAAGGGGCCGAAGGTTTTCTCGAAATAGTACTTGTTAAACTCGCTCAGATGGCTGCCACTGGTCTCATGGATGACGGTACCGCTTTGGTCCAGTACCTGCAGCCAAGACTTGCGCCCCGATTTGATCACTGCCAGGGCGAAAATCTCCAGTTCGATGATGAGAAGCCCCACCAGGAGGATGATGAGGACGGTCTTGTGTTCACGGACGATGCCGGTGAAGCTGCGTTGCTCACTCATGATGATTCAACTAGATCCCCTGATTTCGGTTGAAGGGCATTTTTAGCATACCCGACCGGGGTCCTCAAGGCTTGGGCCGTTTGCGCCAGGCGCCGTCGGTCACTTCGGGGCCGTTGCAGGATAGGGCGACCCGACATATCGTCGCGCGGGGTCTCTCTGGGGATTGCAAAATTGAGCCGGATCGGTCATAAGATTTCGTTTCATGGTCATACCATGAACGATTCGCACCACCCTATTTGAGCAATGCAACGGGAGTCTCCATGAAAAAAGCCGTCATCTCCGTTCTCGGTACAGACGGGCCGGGCATTATCGCCACTGTCACCGACGTTCTCTACAAACTGGATTGCAACATTGAGAATGTGAGCCAGACCATTCTCCAAACAGAGTTCTCCGGTATCTTTATCATCGGGATGGATCAGAGCCTGGGCGAGGCGGTTCTGGAAGGCCACCTACGCCATGCGCTCGCCGACCGCCACATGACGGTGCATGTCAAGCACCTGCCGCCCGCGCCGCCCATGGAGTGCCCCACCTGCGATCCCTTCGTCATCACCACGCGGGGGCCCGACCAAAAAGGCCTGGTGGCCCGCATTACACGCATCATCGCCGACTTCGGTGTCAACGTCACCAACCTCCAGGCGGTGTTTAAAGGCGGCGACGACCCCGACGCCAATATCATGATCTACGAGGTGGACATCCCTGTCACCACCGATACGGAGGCCCTGCGCAAGGCCCTCAGGGCCAAGGCGGCGGAACTGGAGCTCACCATCAGTATCCAGCACAAGAATGTGTTTGAAGCCATCAACCGCATCTAGCGCAGACCCTACCCCCCATCCGTCAAACGGAGATTAGGAAGGCCCTATGCTCACCGACCGAGAAATTCTCAGCGTCCTCGAGATGCTCCAGAATGAACACCTTGACGTGCGCGCCGTCACGATGGGGATCAGCCTCTTCGACTGCGCCAGTGACGACCTGGAACGCTTCTCTGCCAATATTCAGCGCAAAATCACGCGCCTGGCCGGCCAGTTGGTCAACGTCTGTGACGAGGTGGGCGAGAAATATGGTATTCCGGTGGTCAACAAGCGCATTGCCGTCAGTCCCATGGCGGTGGTCGGGGCGCCGTTCAACGCGGAGGAGATGGTGGTTGCCGCCCAAGCGCTGGACGCGGCCGCGCGGGAGGTGAAGATCGATTTTCTGGGCGGCTTTTCAGCCCTGGTGGAAAAGGGGATGTCCAGGGGCGACCTGGCCCTGATGGACGCCATCCCCGAAGCGCTCACCCGCACCGAGCGGGTCTGCGCTTCGGTGAATGTGGCCTCCACACGCGCTGGCATCAATATGGACGCCGTCCTAAAGATGGGGGCCCAGATCAAACAGGCCGCGGCACTCACCGCCGACAGGGATGGTCTGGCCTGCGCCAAATTGTGCGTCTTCGCCAACATTCCCCAGGACGTTCCCTTTATGGCCGGCGCTTATCTGGGGGTCGGCGAAGCGGATGCGGTCATCAACGTGGGCGTTTCCGGTCCCGGTGTGGTCAAGAAAGCGATCGACCGGGCCGTTGCCCAAAATCCGCATTTGGACCTGGGGGAACTCTCGGAGATCATCAAGCGCACCGCCTACAAGGTGACCCGGGTGGGAGAGCTTATCGGTCGCGAAGTGGCCCAACGCGTTGGCCAGCGTTTCGGGGTGGTCGACCTCTCCCTCGCCCCTACCCCCAATGTTGGCGACAGCGTCGGCGAGATCTTCCAGAGTATGGGTCTCCTCAGCATCGGCGTGCCAGGCACCACGGCCGCCCTGGCCATGCTCAACGACGCCGTCAAGAAAGGCGGCGCCTTCGCCAGTTCGCATGTGGGCGGTTTGAGCGGGGCTTTCGTGCCGGTGAGCGAGGATCTCAACATCTCGGAAGCGGCGGAGAAGGGGTATCTCAGCATCGAAAAGCTCGAGGCCATCACCAGCGTGTGCTCGGTAGGCCTCGACATGGTGGCCATCCCCGGCGACACCTCGGCGGAAACCCTGTCGGCCATCATCGCCGACGAAATGGCCATCGGCGTTATCAATAAAAAGACCACCGCTACGCGCATCATCCCGGTCCCGGGAAAGGGCGCCGGCGAGCACGCCTATTTCGGGGGACTGCTCGGAGAGAGCGTGATCATGCCAGTGAATACGGCGGCCGAGCCCAACCCCTTTATCCGCCGGGGCGGCCTGATCCCATCGCCCATCCACAGCTTGCGGAACTGAGCGGCGTCGAACCCGTCATCCAATCGAAGGATCGACGAGTTCAGCCCGCCACCGGGTGCGCAGCGCTTCACCCCACCGGGCTGAGCCAGTGGGCGAATTCGGGCAGTTCGCCCGTTAAAAGTTCCTGCACCGCCCTTTTCAATCGTCGGGTTAGCGGGCCAGGCACCTCAAGCGGGCGGTCCTCGAAGCGTCGCACCGGCAGCACCTTGGCGACGGTGCTGGAGAGAATGATCTCCTCCGCCTCGAAGAGGCGCTCCCGCTCGATGGGCCCCACCTGAACGGGAATATCCAGATACGCCGCCAATTTGATCAGGGTGTCACGGGTGATGCTATCGAGGATGCCGTCCAGCGGCGGTGTGTGAAGAACCCCGCCCAGTGCCACAAAAACCGAATCGGTCGGGCCTTCGGCGACCCGCCCATGGATATCCAACAGCAAGGCCTCCTGGTAACCGCGGGCACCCACATCGGCATTGGCCATCAACCCATTGAGGTAATTGGCCGCCGCCTTGGCACCGATGGGGACGGTGCGTGGATCGAGCTTGCGCCAGGTGGAGATTCCCAGGGTGGCCCCCTCCTCGATGGGATACGGCACGCCGCCCAGATCCTCGATCAGATCCACCACACAGACGGCCACATCCAGAGGGCTGTCCGGCGGCTGAATTGAAATGGCCACATCACCGTAGTAGCCCATCAGCTTGATAATGCCGTTGGAGACGGCGTTGGCGCGCACGGTGGTGCAGATGGCGCCCATCACATCCTCCGGGGTACAATCGAGGCGCATGTGGAGAAGCCGGGCGCTGTTGAAGAAGCGGGCCACGTGACGCTTGAGCCGAAAGACCACCCCGCTTTCCCCCGCCGGGTGTACACAGAGCACTTCGAAGATGGCACTCCCGCGCCCCATGCTGTGATTCATCAGGTGCACCTGGGCCCGCTCCCAGGGCACCATCTCGCCGTTGACCCAAATCTTTC
This sequence comes from Desulfosarcinaceae bacterium, assembly GCA_030066015.1. GTDB lineage: Bacteria > Desulfobacterota > Desulfobacteria > Desulfobacterales > Desulfosarcinaceae > JASJCL01. Next base: position 13,108 of record JASJCL010000048.1, read on the forward strand.
GGTCGGAATACATACGTCCCCCAATGGCAATTAAGCGGTTGGCCGGTGAGCCCTTCTAGCGCGGTCGCCAATACGACCGCCGGCTCACCGTCACGCAGGCTTACAGGGTCATAGCCCGTGTAAGTGCGGTGTTCTGGATATTCCGTCGGTGCGCCCCTACCCCAGAAGCGCTTCGTCATTCAAGGTGCCACCGAATCGCGCCACCACCTCCTGAACGGTGAGTTCCGCCTTCTCCTGACCGCTCACATCGAACTGAATGCGTCCCTCATGGAGCATGATCATGCGATTCCCATAATGGATCGCCTGGCGCATATTGTGGGTCACCATGAGGGCCGTGAGATGGTTGTCGGTGATAATCTGCTCGGTGAGGGCCATCACGGTGCGGGCCGTCTTGGGATCCAGTGCGGCCGTATGTTCGTCCAGCAGCAGTACCTTTGGCAGATGCAGCGTAGCCATGAGGAGGGTCAGCGATTGGCGCTGTCCGCCAGAGAGGAGACTGACCGGTTGTTTCAGTCGGGACTCCAGACCCAGGCCCATCCGGGACAGCCGCTGCCGATAGGCGGCGCGTCGACTGGCGGTGACGCCCCAGGTCAGGCCACGCGGTTTGCCGCGCAGTTCGGCCATGGCGAGGTTCTCCTCGATGGTCATGCTGGCGGCGGTACCCATGAGGGGATCCTGGAAGATGCGCCCCAAGTAGGCGGCGCGGCGGCACTCACTGAAGCCGGTCACCCGCTCCCCATCGATGTGTACCTCCCCCTGATCGGTGGTGTAGGAACCCGCGATGAGGTTCAGCAGGGTGGATTTCCCCGCACCATTGCTGCCGATAACGGTGACGAAGTCTCCGCTCGCCAGATGAAGGTCCAGGTCGTCAATGGCCCGCTTCTCGTCCGCTGTGCCGGCGTTGAACGTTTTTCGCAGTCCCTCGATCTGCAACATCGCTAGTCGTCCACCCTCATTGATCTGAACCCTGGCTGCCGTCATCCAGCGGGTTAAACCCCCCTGAGATGCAACTTGCCCTCTTTCTCCTTACCCCGCAAGGCGGGGATACCCAGGGCCAGGATCACCATTACGCCCGTGGCCAGTTTGAGGTCGGTGGGGGCCAAACCGAGGCGCAGTCCCACCGCGATGATGAACTTGTAGATCACCGAGCCCGCCAGAGCGGCCAAGGTCATACGGGCGACGGTGCGGATGCCGAAGACCGCCTCGCCGATGATGATGGATGCCAATCCCGCCACGATCATTCCGATCCCCATCCCCACATCGGCGAACCCTTGGTCTTGGGCCACCAGGGCACCGGAGAGGGCCACACAGGCGTTGGAGAGGCCCAGTCCGAGGACGGTCATATGGTCGGTATTGACGCCCAGCGATCGAATCATCTGCTCGTTGTCCCCGGTGGCACGCATGGCCATCCCCAGTTGGGTGTGCATGAACAGATCAATGGCCGCTTTCATCCCCACCGCCACCACTAAAAAAAAGAGGATCAGGGGGACCAGACGGGGCAGTTCGAGCTGTTCCAGTGGGGTCAGGAGTGTATCGACGGTGAGCAGTTGGATGTTGGAGCGTCCCATGATGCGCAGATTCACCGAGTATAGCACCGTCATCATGAGAATCCCCGACAGGAGGCTGTTGATCTTCAGGCGCGTGTTGAGCAGACCCGTGCAGCAGCCGGCGATGAAGCCGGTTGCCACGGCGACGAGAACGCTGATCCAGGGATGGATGCCGGCCGTAATCAGACGGGCGACCACGGCCGCCCCCAGGGGAAAGCTGCCATCCACCGTCAGGTCGGGAAAACTGAGGATGCGGAAGCTGATGACGACGCCCAAGGCCACCAGCCCGTAGGCCAATCCCTGTTCCAGCGAGACGGGTATCGTGCGCAGCAGACCTTCCAGCAACATATAACCAAAGCCTTAAAAAAGGGAGTTCAACACTCCCTTTTTTATTGTAATACAATTTTTAATGCGTCGGCAACACAGGGCTGCCGCCAATCCAGCAACCGCTCGGCGGGCTGGTAATCCGATAGAGCTATCACGCCGCCGCCGCCCCATCTGGGCGTCACGCCGGCCGACCGCTTGCGGCTACTCCTTCAACACCTTGCCGTTTTCATCCCAGAGTTTATCGGCCGCCTTGTGCAATAAGGTGGCGGGCAGCGTCAGGCCCTGCTGTTTGGCGTGCTGCAGGTTGACCCACAGGCTGTAACCCTCGGCCGGACCGGCGGGCACTTCGCCGGGCTTTTCGCCCTTGAGAATTCGGGCCGCCTTTTTACCGGCAGTGTATCCGACCTGGTAGTAGTCCAGGGCGTAAGCGGCGATCGCCCCCCGGGGCACACTGTCACGGTCACCGGCAAAGAGCAGAATCTGGTTCTCGTTGCACACCTTGACCAGGGCCTCGAAACCGGAAACCACGGTATTGTCCGAGCTGATGTGAATCGCGTCCACCCGCCCCACCAGACTCTGAGCGGCTTGGAGAACCTCTGCGCTGGAGGAGACCGTGGCCTCAATAAATTTGGCGCCCATCTCTTCGATGGTTTTTTTCAAGATGTCGATATGGGTCCCCACATTGGCATCGCCCGGGTTGTAAATGGTCCCCCAGCGTTTGGCTGCGGGGGCCATCTCCATATACATCTTCTGCTGCAAGGCCACCGGCCAGCGATCGCTGACGCCGGTGATGTTGGTGCCCGTGGCGCCCTCCTGCGGAATGATGCCGGTGGCCACCGGATCGGTCACCGACGAGAAGACGATGGGGATTGTCTTGCTGATTTTGGCCTGCGCTTGCGCAACGGGCGTTGAGATGGAGTGGATCAGATCCACCCGATCATCTTCGAATTTGCGGGCGATGATCATGCAGTTGGGCTGCTCGCCCTGGGCGTTCTGCATGTCGTAGGTCACGTTCTGCCCCTCGATGAAGCCCTCCTCGGCCAGAGCAGCCTTGAAGCCCTTGGCATCATTGTCCAGTGCCGGATGGGCCACGATCTGAGCCTCTCCGATGCGGATCATCTTCGCCTGCACGTTCATCGGCAGTAGCCCGACGGCCAGTGCCACCATTGCACATACCCACAGCTCCCGTTTCATCATGGCCCTTCCTCTTGCTAGTCGTTTCGGTGAACACCTCTTCGTAAAGTGATACAAATACGGCGATTTGGCCGGCGAAGTCAAGCCGACTTTGTCCCGTGGGCCAGAGGCGGGAGGTGATGGCGAAACCACCCTAATCGACGCGCGCCAAACGGGTCGATGGAGAGGACCGCCCGAGGATGCGGATGGCCCTCTCCAACCTTCAGTACCAATGGCGTTGTAGACTCCTCAGCCGCGAAGCTCAATCACCGGCCGATGCCATCACGGTGATGATGGCCCGCATGAAGGCCGGCAGGTCGTCCGGGGTACGGCTGGTAATGAGATTGCCGTCCACCACCACCGCCTCGTCGACCCATTCGGCCCCAGCGTGGATCAGGTCGTCCTTGATGGCGAAAAAACTGGTCACCCGGCGTCCGGCCAGAATCTTGGCCGAGGCCAGCATCCAGCCGGCGTGGCAGATGGCGGCGACAGGCTTGCCGGCAGTATCGGTATCCCGTACAAGATCGACCATGGCCGCATGGCGACGCATCAGGTCGGGGGCGTAGCCGCCGGGGATTACCAGGGCGTCGTAGTCGTTAACGGACACCGCTTCGGCGCCGGCGTCGGCCGTCACCTGCGTACCGGCCTTGCCGGTGAAGGCATCCGCCGTAGAGCCCACCACAGTGACGGTGGCGCCCGCCTCCTTCAGGCGATAGTAGGGGTACCAAAACTCCAGATCGTTGAACATATTTTCTGTGAGGAGGATCACCCGCTTTGTTTCAAGCTCCATCTTCATCTCCTTTCTCCAGTGTGTGCTGGCCGCTGTCGGCGGCGCCGTTCTTGGCCGCCACAACCCAGATGTATAGATCTGCCAGCTGGCGCATGGCCTTGACATGGAAGCCGGCGCTGCGCAGCCCGTCGACAAATTGGGCCGCGTCGAAGCGATCCTCTTGGGGATGGTCCATCAACCGTCCGAAGAGGGGGTGGGTGATGTAGCGGCCTAAAATCTCTTCGCAATAGAAATGCCCACCCGGCTTCAACACCCGGTGGATCTCCACCAGTGCCGACCGCCAGTCGACCACGTGGTGGATGACACCGAAATTGAAGACAACGTCGTATGTTGCGGCCGCTACGGGGATTTGGCGGACATTCCCGGCCCAGAGCCGGACCCTTCCCGGCCGGAGTTGGTGGCGCCGCTGCGAAGCGGTGATACGCCGATAAACGCGGGCCACCATCGCCGGATCCAGATCAAAGGCGTCGACACGGGCGACGTGGAATTTTCGAAACAGATGGCCGATCGCCCGGCCGGGCCCGCAACCGACCTCCAGAGCGTGCGCTGCTGGCAGTGTCCCGCCCATGGCCAACAATTGTCGGGTTTCCAACCGATCGAGCAACAGGGTCCGCAATGGGCTGAGAATGAAAAGTCGTTCAAAAAAATTCAGTCGCATCGGTTTCGATTCCACGCCGTTGGGGTGAGCGACGGGGGCGCAGCCGTCATCGCAAACGTCGGGTCAGGGTAGGCTCTCGAAAAAATCCCAGATGAACGCGGCAGCGTCGAAGCCCTCCAATGGATGATCGGCTGGCGGCGCCGGGATGAAGTAGGGCCCCGGCCAGACATGCCCCCACTCCGCGATGGTGGTCAAGGCCGTCACGGCGCCCTCCGAACAGGCGTCCCAGCGCTGCGTACGTACCCTACCATCGAAGCGCCGTGACTCGGCGGGAGGATCGATGCAGCGGTTGGCGGCCTTCCAGAACGCGAGGGCATCCACCACGGGAGCGTAGGTGCGCTCCCCGCCGCGGTGCAGGGAGTGACCCCCGGAGAACGGCACATCATCATCCGCCAGTCCATGAATGATCAGCATGGGCAAGGGATTCCGGGGGGTCGGGACAAACCATTCCGGCACATGGGCCCCGGCGCGGCCACCGGGGCTGGCGGCCATGGGAACCGCTGCCGCCAGTAGATCGGTCCGTTCCGCCGCGAAGCGATGGGTCAGCATGCCCCCGTTGGAGAAGCCCACCATGTAGATCCGCCGGCGATCTACGGACAATCGTGCGATCACCTCTTCGATGGCCGCCGCCAGGTACCCGACGTCGTCGATCTGGTCTGCGGCCGCTTTGCCGCAGCAGTGGCCGGCGTTCCAGTGTTGCAGCAGGCCAAATATGCCGATTCCCTCCGGGTAGAGGACGATGAAATTCTCCCGATCGGCCAAGCGGCTGAATCCGGATATCCGCTCGATTCCTTTGGCCGTGTCAAAAGCGCCGTGGATCACGACGACCAGCGGTAGGCGGTTTCCATCCCGGTATCCGGGCGGTACATGCAGGCGGTAGGAACGCTGATAACCAGCGCTTTCGAGCTTCATGCGGCGGTAATAGGTCACGCCCCCCTCGATGGGGCCGTAGGGCGGTAAGCCGGCACATGCGCTCAGCAGCAGGGCGAGCATCGGTAGGTACAAGAGGCGTCGCTGTCCGGTGTTGCTGATGCCCATCATCGTCAAGGCGACCCCTTTCCATTTGGGTGATGGCGGCGAATGATCGACGCCTCAACTTCTTGGCCTCTCGAAATCATAGGACATCTGCGGCCAAAGGTCCACGCGCTGTACATGGTTTCAGGCGTGATTAAGGTGGATAAACGGGTGCAGCGCGCCATAAACTCCCAGAGAAGGTGATCAGCATGACGGTGAAAAATCTGCCAGACGATAACCACGCCCCCGTCCTCATCGTCGGCGGCGGCATTGCCGGACTGGCCTGCGCCCGCCACCTGCACACCCACGAGGTGGCGGTGGAGGTCCTTGAGGCCTCGCGCCGGGTTGGCGGTCGGATCAAGACCGACCAATTGGACGGCTACTTACTGGACCGCGGCTTCCAGGTGTTGCAAACAGCTTACCCCGATGCGCGACGGATGCTCGATTATGGCCGACTGAACCTGCAGTCCTTCGCCCCCGGGGTTCGTGTTCGGATTGGCAACCGGTTTTACACCCTGGCCGACCCACTGCGACGCCCCTGGTGGCTGATGAGCACCCTCGGCGCACCCATCGGCGGCCTGATGGATCGGATCCGGCTGCTGCGCCTGACCCTCGGGGCCGCTCTGCCGCCGATGGAGCGCCTCTTTTCGGGACCGGAATTGGAGAGCATGCACTTCCTGCGCGAACAGGGTTTTTCCGATCCCATGATTCAGCGCTTTTTTGTTCCCTTTTTCGGCGGCGTCTGTCTGGACCGCCGATTGCGGGCCTCCAGCCGGGTATTGCGCTACGTGGTCCGAATGTTCGCCCGCGGGGAGGCCGCACTGCCGACCGCCGGCATGGAGGCGATTCCCCGGCAGCTGGCCAGCCATCTGCCCGAGGCCTCGCTGCGGACTGGTGCACGGGTGCGGCGGGTCACGTCCAAGGGTATCATCTTGGATGATGGCAGCCAGCGGTCGGCCAGGGCGGTGGTGATCGCCACTGGAGCGCCGATGGCTGAACAGCTGCTCGAGCGACCGCCCCGCGCCGCCTCGGTGGCCGAAACCTGCCTCTACTTTGCCTGCAATCGAGCGGCCTGGCACTCGCGCTTTCTGCTCCTCAACGGCACCGGTGAGGGGCCGATCAACAACCTGTGCTTCCCCAGCAGTGTATCCGCCGCTTACGCGCCATCGGGCAAATCACTGGCCGCCGTCGTGGTCTTGGGGAGCCCTCCGCCCAACGACGCGACCCTCATTGCCGCGGTGAGAGCCCAGTTGACGGCGTGGTTCGGTTCTCAAGTGCAGGGGTGGCGACATCTGCGATCCTACCACATCGCGCACGCCCTCCCGTCCCAACGCCCCCCTACCGAAAGTCCCTACCGGTCGGCAGTCCGGATTCGATCGGGGATCTACCGCTGTGGGGAGCTGGACAGCCTACCGGGCATACAGTGGGCGCTGCTGTCGGGTCGGCGGACCGCCGAAGCGGTGTTGCGGGATTTGAAGCTGTCCGGTCCGAATTGACTTCTGCAGCCCGATGCGCATCATAGTTCTCACATTCGAGACGCACCGCCGCAAGCGCCCCGTCCACCATCCGGTGGCTGGCGGTACACCCATCTATGTCTTAGGAGCTCCCACGATATGCAGACCACCACGACGAGCGCCGCCCCACCCGACAGCGAGCGATCGATACAGGCCCGCGATCTGACCCGCATATACCGCGTGGGATCGGTTTCCGTCACCGGCATCGAGGGCGTCAATCTGTCGGTGCCTGCTGGCCAAATGGTGGTGCTCAAAGGGGAAAGCGGATCGGGTAAAAGCACCCTGCTCTCCTTGCTGGCGGGATTGGATCGGCTCACCCACGGCGCGTTGACGGTCGCCGGCCGCGATCTGAGCGCTCCCAGCGACACCGAATTGACGACCTTCCGGCGGCATGCGGTGGGGATGGTCTTCCAGGCCTTCAATCTCCTGCCGACCCTGACGGTGCTGGAGAACGCCTGTCTGCCGGCCCTCCTGGCCGGCGCCAATCCCGACACCGCACACACCAAGGCCAGCGATCTGCTCTCGTGGCTCGGGTTGAACGATCGCCTCGACCACCGGCCGAGCCAGCTCTCCGGCGGGGAGATGCAGCGTACCGCCATCGCCCGCGCCCTGATAAACGATCCCGGCATCATTTTGGCTGACGAGCCCACCGGCAATCTGGATTCGCACAACGCCAGAAAAGTGATCGCGCTGTTGGCCGATCTGAACAGAGAGTTTGACCGGACTGTCGTAGTGGCCACCCACAGCGACCTGGTCGATCCCTTTGCCACCATGGTGCTGGCGCTTCAGGACGGTCGCGTGGCATCATGACGCAATCGATGCAGACGATCCTCAACGGCCTGCGCCTGTTCCGATGGTTTACCCTGCGTCACCTGCGCCGCCGCCTCCTGCGCACCTTGGCCGTGCTCGTGGGAATCGCCCTGGGTGCAGCGGTATTCACCAGCGTTCGTCTGGCGGTACAGGCCACGCTGACCGCCTATTCCAACAGCATGGCCCATATCACGGGCACCAGCGATCTGTCGGTGGTGCGCCCCGGCGGACGGGTGCCGGATGGTTTGGTGGTGGATCTGCTGCGCCACCCCGCCGTGCAGTCGGCCTCCCCCCTGCTCTCGGCCTATGTTCGACCGGCCCATCAGGAAACACCCTTCCTCTTGCTGGGGCTCGATCCGGTGCTGGATCGGAACCTGCGACGGTGGCGCCTGAGGGACCCCCAAGCGGGTCCTTCGGCCGATTGGTCCGCGCTCATGACACACCCTTACACCATGGTGATCGGGGACGGACTGGCGGAGCATTTCGGCTGGCAGCCAGGCCAGGCGACGCCCTTGATACACGGCCAGCGGACCGCCGAGTTTCGGGTGATCGACATCCTTGCCGCGGATGGCGTGGCCCTTGTCGAAGGCGGTCGCATCGCGGTCTGCGACATCGCCACCTTTCAGGAGTTCACCGGCCTGCACGGGCAGGCGGACTGGATCGATCTGCGTCTGAATGGTACGGCCAGCCCGGAGAGCGCCACCGAAATCGCCGCGCGCCTGCCCCCCGGTATCCAGCTGCGCTCCCCCACCGCGCGCAGCGAGAGTGGCCGTGGGATGATCCGGGCCTATCAACTGAGCCTCACCTTTCTCAGCTTCATCTCCCTTTTCGTGGGCATGTTCCTGGTCTATAGTCTGGTTGCCCTCAATGCCGCCGCCAGGCGTCGGGAGTTGGCGGTGATGCGGGCCAGCGGCGCTTCGGGAAACCTCCTCTTCGCGCTCTTCGTCGGCGAGGGGGCCGTCATCGGTCTGGTCGGTTGGCTGTTGGCACTGCCCATCAGCGGTCTCCTGGTCAAACACCTGCTGGCCGCGGTGAGTGGAACGGTCTCCATGCTCTTTGTGCAGGTGCAGGTGGACGGCCTGACCCTCGACACCTGGGAGGTTCTGCTCAGCTTCGGGGTCACCGTGGCCGTCGCCATGCTGGCCGCCGTTCAGCCGGCCCGGGAAGCGATGGCGGTGTCGCCACGGGAAGCGATGGCGATCTCCACCGCTGCGTCGTTTCGGCCGGCGCTTTTCCGGCGCCTGGCCATTGGCGGCGGTTTTCTCCTGGTCCTGGTCTACCCAGTCTCCCAGCTTCCCAGCCCGCCGTCGCTATCTTTGTCCGGCTATCTCGCGGCCCTGCTGCTCTTCGTGGGCGTTGCCCTCCTGGCGCCGCTGCTGTTGCGCCACTTCGGGCGCCTGTTGAAACGCCGGCTCCAGCGACTGGGCGGACAACCCGCCGCTCTGGCCGCCGACTACCTGAGATCGAGCGGCGTCCAGACGGCCATCTCCATTGGGGCCCTCATCACCGCGGTGGCCTTGTTCACCGCCCTGGTGATCATGGTGCACAGCTTCCGGACCACGACCATCCTCTGGGTGGAGCAGAGCATCGCCGGAGATCTCTATGTGCGCCCCAAGCTGGCCGAACTTAACCGCTTCCGGGATCCGCTGCCACCGCAGGTGGTTGCCAAACTCATCAGCGTGACAGATCTGGTGGATCTCGTTCCCATGCGTCGGCTGGAACTCGATCTGAAAGGACATACCCATCTGTTTGAAGCGATGGACTATGCCGACTACACCGTGCGCAATCGTTTCATCTGGTTGGACGGCGACCCAAGCCGCATCGCAAAAGCGTTCCAGCGCGGCCAAGGGGTGGTGGTATCGGAGGTGTTCGCCAACCGCACTGGGCTGGGCGTCGGCGACCCTTATCGGATCCAGATCGGCGACCAACAGCTGGACGAACCGATTCTGGGGATTTTCAGGGATTACCGCACCCGCGGGGGCGCAGTTTACTACGCCCTGACCCGCTACCAGGAGCGCTTTGATGATGTGAGCTGGAGCGGCGTGCAGATCAACGTGGCCGCGGACGCCGAAAACCCGGCAGCGGTGATGGACCGCATCCGCACCGACCTGATCACCTGCTGCGGCGCGGCGCTGGAGATGATCGACGGCCGGAATCTGCGCCGGGCCATCGTGCAGATCTTCGACGAGACCTTCGCCATTACCACGGTGCTACTCCTCATCGCCCTGATGGTCGCCGCCATCGGCATCGCCACCACCTTGGCCGTACTGGTGCTCCAGCGCCGCCGGCAGCTCAACACCCTCCTGGCCATGGGCGGCAGCGCGAGGCAGCTGCGATCCATGATCTTCTGGGAAGCCGGCCTCATCGCCCTGGTGGGGCAGATGGCCGGGCTGGCGAGCGGCGGCGTCCTATCCCTCCTGCTGATCTTTGTGGTCAACCGACAATCCTTTGGCTGGACCTTTCTCTATCGGGTGGACTGGACAACCCTGCTACTGGCCATGCCCCTGATCTTCGCTGCGGCATTGCTGGCCGCCCTGCCGGCGGTCAAACTGGCCCTGGACAGCGCGCCGGCCGCCCTCCTGCGGGGAGGAACGCCATGAGGGCGGCCACAACCATGGCGTGGCTGATGCTCCTCGGCGCTGCGCTCTGGTTGGCCGTCGCAGTCTGGGCCGCGGACCCAGGCGCGGCGGCCAGCGCGAATGCGGATCAAAGCGGTTTCAAAACGGTCAGCGGTCCCTGCGCCCTCACCTTCCCAGCGGACCATGGGCCCCATCCGGCGTATCGCACCGAGTGGTGGTACTACACCGGCAATCTCGTGTCCCCGAGCAACCGGCGTTTTGGCTTTCAATTGACCTTTTTCCGCAGCGGCTTGGAACGGCCGCAGGAGGGGCAAGAGTGGCCGGATCCTGCCTCGGCGTGGCGCACCGACCAGATCTATCTGGCCCACGCCGCTGTCAGCGACATCGACGGCGGCCGCCATTATCAATCAGAACAGATGGTGCGGCCCGTGCTCGGCATGGCCGGCGCCCAACAGGCAGGTGATCGCGTGACCATCCACCTCAATGCGTGGCAAACCGTCATCACCCCCCAGGCCCATCACCTGAAGGCCGATGGGGCGGACTTCGTCCTGAACCTCACCTTGACGCCCGCCAAAGGGGTCGTCCTGCACGGCGAGGATGGCTATAGTCGCAAAGGCGACGGGGTCGAAGAGGCCAGCTGCTACTACTCCTTCACCCGCCTGAAGGCGTCAGGGGAGCTGAGCGTGTCTGACGCCCGCCACGCGGTTGTGGGAACCGCCTGGATGGACCATGAATTCAGCACGGCACCCCTGTCAGCCGAGCTCACCGGCTGGGACTGGTTCAGTCTCCAGCTGGGCGACGGTACCGAGGTGATGATTTATCTCTTGCGACAGGCGCAGGGCGACGCGCATCCCGCCTCCAGCGGCACCTTCGTCGACCCTGCGGGTCGCACGCGTCACCTGCGACGCGACGAGCTGCGTGTGCAGCCGCTGGACCACTGGACCAGTCCCCACAGCGGCGGCCGCTATCCCATCCGGTGGCGCGTCGAGGTGGTGCCGCTGGCGTTGACCCTGCTGGTGGAGGCCAACCTGAAGGAGCAGGAGATGCGCACACCCGGCAGCACCAACGTCAGTTACTGGGAGGGGAGTGTCCGAGCTTCGGGGACCCGGGGCGGTGAGCGGGTTGAGGGGGTCGGCTATGTGGAGTTGACCGGCTATGCAGCCCCCTTTGATGCCCCCATGTAGGAAGACCGGCGGGCTTGCCGCCTTTTTTCGCCCGCTGAGGTCATGCCATCGGGGAGGTGGCGCTATCAGCGGGTCCAGGAAAAGCGCAGGGCGCCGATGGTGAGGAAGACCACCGTCATCAGGGTGAGGATGGCGAGCTGGGGTGCCACTGCGGTCAAGGTGGCCCCCTCGTTCATGATTTCCCGCACGGCGCTGAGAAGGTGGGTCAACGGGAAGCAGGCCGCCACCTGACGCACCCATTCGGGAGCGCCTTCGAGGCTGAACCATACCTCGGAGAGGAACATCATGGGCCAGGAGAGGAAGTTGAGCACCCCATTGGTAAACTCTTCGGAGGTTCCCCGCGCGGCGAGCACCAGTCCCATGGCGGTGAGACTGGCCCCTCCCAGAAGGAAGGCGACCAGGAGATCCAGATAGGACCCCACCACCCGGAACCGAAAAATCACCGCGCAACATATCCAAACGATGACCAGGGAGAACATCAAGAGGAAGAGCCGCGAAAGCATCTGGGCGGTGAGGTATTCGAACGGTGAGAGCGGGGTGGCTTTGAGGCGCTTTAGGACGCCGTTCTTGCGATAGCGCACCACCACGAACCCCACGCCGTAGAGCGCGGAAAACATCATATTCATCGCCAGGATGCCGGGAAAGAGCCAGTCGATGTAGGGCACCTGGTAGCCCTGAATCGGCGCCCGTTCAACCGGCAAGGGATCTCCCTCCGCCCGCAGCCCCTCCCTCAGCAAGCGCTCGGCGATGTAGCCTTTGGGAGAGGTATCACTTACCCAGTAGCGGTAGTTGGCGGGCCCCGCTGCCTCACCCGCCGCGCCCACCTCCACGAGCAGATCGATCTTATGGTGCTGGAGACGCATCATGCCGCTGGCCTGGTCGGAAAAGCCGATGAAGCTCAGATAGCGGGTCTCCTGGACGCCAGGGGGCATCGGCAGGTCTTCGGCCGCTATCGGCCCTGCTGGCTGAGGAAACAGGCCGATCTTGAAACTCTGGTGACGGTCGCTGCCAAACATGATGGCGAAACCGACCACCAGCAGAAACGGAAAGAAAAAATTCCATCCGAAAGCCGCTCGATCCCGGAAAAACTCGCGGTTGCGGGCGGTGAACATAACCATAATTCGGCGAAGTCGCATGGCTGACTATTCTCTCAGATGACGTCCGGTTAGATTGAGGAAGACCGATTCCAGGTTGGGGGGATGCACCTGTAGTTCGCTGAGGTCGAAGCCGTTCGCGAGGAGAAGGTTGAGGCCACGATTCAGATCAGATGCCAGGAATTTCACCCGGCCGTTATGTTCATGGCTGGGCAGATCCGGCGGCATCGCCCTGCCCGCCGTCGCGGGGATGGGGATGCTGATCCCCACTTCCGGACAATGGGCCTTCAGCAACTGATCGACGGTGCCGTTGGCGATGATTCGGCCCCGGTCCATGATCGCGATGGTGTCGCAGAGGTGTTCGGCCTCCTCCATGTAATGGGTGGTGAGGACAATGGTCTTGCCCTGAGACTTGATATCCTCGATGATGGCCCAGAGGTTGTGACGCGCCTGGGGATCCAGTCCCGTTGAGGGTTCATCCAGAAATACCAGCTCCGGCCGGTTGACGAGGGCCAATGCCAGGAGCAGGCGCTGGCGTTGGCCGCCGGAGAGGTCGGTGGTGCGGCGGCCGGCGATTTCACTCAGATGGCAGAGGGCGCTGAGGTCCTCCAGGTCGGCCCCATGGTCATATAGCCGACGGAAGGCCGCCAGTGTTTCGGCCACGCTCATGAAATCGAGCAGGGCGGTGGACTGAAACATGATTCCCATGCGGGCATTGGTCGCCGCCGTCCGCGCTGCACCTTGAAACAATACCTCTCCCTGGGTAGGTGCCTGGATCCCCTCAGCGATCTCGATGAGAGTGGTCTTACCGGCCCCGTTGGGCCCGAGCAGGCCAAAGCAGATGCCGGCGGGGATCTCCAGATCGACCCCATCGACAGCCCGTACCTCTCCATAATGTTTTGAGATCTGGCGCAGTTGCAGGATGGTGCTCGTCTGACGCGGCATCTGGTGTCTCATTGACGTTGGGCGCCCAAATTCACAGGGTCGCGGGCGGGTGAGCGGTGATCGGCGTTGCGGCTGCCAGAAAGTAGAGAAACCGATGTCACATGTCAACCCGACGCCGTTCGGGCAATCGCCGACGGACGCCCTTTCCCCGCTGGGTCAATTTCTCCTCGACTTTCAGGGCAACTCTAGTGTAAAGCATCTGTATTTATTGTCTAATTATATGTCATCCCATTTCCCTCGGCAGCCCGCTGGCACCTGCGTCGCTGACCCATATACCGTTACGACCCAATAGGAGGATTCGCCATGAACGCTTCGGATACCTTCAAGGCCCTCATCGTTTCCGAGTCAACCACCGACACACCGAAATTTGAGCGCCGCATTGGGACGCGGCAAGTCGCCGACCTGCCCCCCGGCGATGTCCTGATCCAGGTGCACTACTCCTCCCTCAACTACAAGGACGCCCTCTCCGCCTCCGGCAACAAGGGCGTCACCCGCCAATATCCCCATACACCGGGGATCGACGCCGCCGGCGAGGTGATCCTCAGCGAGGACGACCGCTTTCGCAGCGGCCAGCAGGTGCTGGTGACCGGCTACGATTTGGGGATGAACACCGCCGGCGGATTTGGAGAACGGATCCGCGTCCCGGCCGATTGGGTGGTGCCCATCCCGGAGGGTCTCTCCTCCCGGACCGCCATGATCTACGGCACGGCCGGATTTACTGCCGGGCTCGGGGTACATCTGCTGCTCGACAGCGGTTTGCGCCCTGACGAGGGGGAGATTCTGGTCACCGGTGCCACTGGTGGTGTGGGTAGCTTGGCTGTGGCCATCCTGGCCAAAATCGGGTTCTCCGTCGTTGCCGCCAGCGGAAAAAGCGATCAACAGACCTTCCTGGAGCGCCTCGGGGCCGCGCGCTGCGTGGAGCGTGATACGGTGGTGGACACCTCATCGCGTCCCCTTCTCAAACAGCAGTGGGCGGGGGTGTTCGAGTGCGTTGGCGGTCCGGCGCTGGAAACCGCGATCCGGGCCACCAAAACCCACGGCACAGTGGTTTGCTGCGGCAACGTGGCCGCCGCCGAGCTGCGCCTGACCGTCTACCCCTTCATTCTCAGAGGGGTGCGGCTGATCGGCATCGACTCGGCAACGGCCGGCATGTCCCTGCGGCGGCAGGTGTGGGACCGTCTGGCCGGTGAGTGGCGACCGGATGGGTTGGAGGATTTGGCCGCCGAAATTGGTCTCGCGGAGCTTGAGAACAATATCGGCCTCATCCTTCAGGGCAAGCAGGTCGGCCGCAAGGTGGTGCGCCTCTAGCACCCCCCCGCATTCGGGTGCAGGTCGCCCGGTATCGGCAGGCGGGCCATGCTCATCTGCCATGGTCGTTCACACTACGCCGGAAAGGAGGTCGGGTGGATCGGGTCCGCCAAACCTTGATATCCATCGTCCTATCCATTGCCCTCATTCTTGGTGGCAGCTTCGGGTATATGATCATCGAAGGGTGGAATTTTTTCGACTCCCTCTACATGACGGTGATCACCATCGCCACGGTGGGTTTCAGCGAAATCCACACAGTGAGTGTTGCAGGCCGTACCTTCACCCTGTTGCTGATTTTTTTGGGGGTCGGATATTTCCTCTACGTAGCCGGCGGTATCATCCAGGTCCTTGTGGAAGGACGCATCCGGCACGTGCTCGGGAGGCATAAATTGCATCGACGCATCAACCGGTTAAGAAACCATTACATCGTTTGCGGCTATGGGCGTATTGGTCGGTCGTTAACGCGCCACCTCACCCAGCGCTACCTGGATGTGGTGGTGATCGAGCAGAGCGCCGAACGGCTCAGTCGCATGGACGATGACGGCATTCTCTATCTCTTGGGCGAAGCTACGTCCGAGGAGATGCTGATCAAGGCGGGCGTCAAACGCGCCAAGGCGATCGTCACGGCGGTTGGAACCGATGCCGATAACGTTTTTCTGGTCCTCATCGCCAAGCAGATCAATCCCAAGATCTTCGTCGTGGCCAGGGCCAGTCAGAATGCCACCAAAAAGACCCTCATCGCGGCAGGTGCCGACAAGGTGGTCTCCCCATATGACCTGGGTGCCCGACGTATGGCCCACGCCATTTTGAGACCGACGGTGATTGAATTCCTGGAGATGGCCTTTGCCGACGACACCACCGATGTCCAAGTCGAAGAGTTGCCGGTGAGCGCCGATTCCGCCCTCACCGGCGTTACCTTGATGGAATCCGGCATCCGCCAAAAATACGATCTCATCATTATCACGATTAAGAAAGCCGACGGCAGCATGCACTTCAACCCTGGTGCCGACGCCCGTATCGAGGCCAACGATACGGTCATCGTCGTCGGGCAGGGCAAAGACCTCAAACGTCTGGAACGAAAGCTGATGCCGGCCAAATCGGACGTTTAGCTGAATTGACAATTCGACCCAACCTGGTAGAATCAATGCTGTTTCAACTGCCGCCCCGATACCGCGTTCGACGATTGTGAAAGGATGACGAATGATCTACCTGGGCAATTTCCTCTTCTTGACCAACCAGGAGGCAGCAGATCCCAACGAGCGCCGCCATGGCAGCTTCAATTTGGTGGTGAACGCGGAGGACGAGGCCACCGCCGTGGCCTTCTTCAAAACCCGCATTGAACAATACCGTGAGGAGAGCAGTTTCTTCGAGGGTATCTGCGAGATCTTCTTCATGCACCTGATGGAGTTCGACCGCTTCCCCGAGAATCAAGCCGTCATGCTCAACTACCGCAGCCAGGCCGGCGACCCGGTTCTGCCCTATATCGAATGTGCGGCTCCCCTCAGCGACAATAACGCTTGTAAGATCCACGAGTGGGATCAAAACCAGCCGGCCACTGAAGGCAAGCCCGAAAAGCTGTTCATGCGCTTCGCTCACAATGCTTAGACCCTTGCCCGGGCCTTAAATGCGATCCACTGCGATGGCGAACCTCTCTCTCCCCCGCTATTTGGAAACCCATCGTCGCGGCGAGCTGGCGGCCAAGGTCAGCGCTGCCCGTCAGGCATTGCGCAATTGTCGCCTGTGCCCGCGTCGCTGCGGCGTCAACCGTCTTGCGGAGGAAACCGGCCGCTGCAAGACCGGCCGCCAGGCGATGGTGGCCAGCAGCGACGCCCATTTCGGGGAGGAAGCACCGCTGGTGGGACGCTTCGGATCCGGAACCATCTTCTTCACCCATTGCAGCCTCGGCTGCTGCTTCTGTCAAAACGAAGAGATCAGCCACAGAGGCTACGGCGTCGAGGTCAGCCCGGCCGAATTGGCCTCGATCATGATCGCTCTGCAAAACCGCGGCTGTCACAACGTCAACCTCGTCACCCCCACCCACGTTACCGCCCAGATCCTGGAAGCCCTGCCCCTGGCCATCGACCAAGGGTTGAAGGTGCCGCTGGTGTACAATTGCAGCGGCTACGAACGGGTCTCGACCCTGAGGCTGCTCGAAGGTGTGGTGGATATCTACATGCCCGATTTTAAATTTTGGGACGCCGGTGTGGGCGGCGAGGCTTGCGATGCATCGGATTATCGTGAGGTCGCCTGCCGGGCACTCTTGGAGATGCACCGGCAGGTGGGTGATCTGAAGCTCGATGCGCACGGAATCGCCGTATCCGGTCTTTTGGTGCGCCACCTAGTGCTGCCCGACGATTTGGCTGGATCGGAAATGGTGCTTGGCTTCATCGCCGAACGTATCTCCAAGGACACCTACGTCAACGTAATGGACCAGTACCGACCCTGCGCCCGGGCGGCAGAGATACCGGCACTGGCGCGCCCCATTCGATCAGCGGAGTTCCGCACAGTGCTGGCAGCTGCACAGAAGCTCGGCCTGCGGCGCCTCGACCCGCCACGACGGGTGTTCCGGCTCATCTAAAAGGACTAAAGCTAAACCGTTACGTTAATCAAAAAATACTATTATACTGAAACATAAGGATATATATAATGAAACTAATCCGATTGGTCCTCCTCCTATCACTGGTCATTGCTGTAGCGCCAGCATGGGCCGCCGGGCAAACCGCAGGCCCTCAGGTGAAACTCGAAACCACTCTCGGCGACATCCTTATCACCCTCAACACCGAAAAAGCACCCGCCACGGTGGCCAATTTTCTGGCCTATGTTCGGGCCGGACACTACGACGGCACCATTTTCCATCGAGTGATCAAAGGCTTCATGATCCAGGGAGGCGGTTTTGACGCGCAAATGCGGCAAAAGGCGACCCAGGCACCGATCGCCAACGAAGCGGACAATGGACTGCTCAATGTCAGCGGCAGCATCGCCATGGCCCGCACCCGGGATCCCCATTCCGCCACCGCCCAATTCTTCATCAACACCGTCGACAACGATTTCCTCAACCACCGGGCCAAAGATGCCAAGGGGTGGGGCTACTGCGTCTTTGGATCCGTGAGCGACGGAATGGCGGTGGTCCGGCGTATTGAACAGGTGGCCACCGGCCGTCAAGGAATGCACCGCGATGTACCCGAACCAGCGGTGATGATTCGAAAAGCGACAATTGTCGAGTGATTCTCCCGGCAGTGCGGCGAATGGTCGCAAGTTTCAGCGAGCGCTTTCAATCCCTGAGCCGGAGCTCGCTCGGTACGCCTTTACCCTTGACAGAGAGGGCCAGGAAAGGCCAGAATTGGACCGGTAAGGTTGCAGTAGTGAACTGAACAGCACCGCGATTTACCGTCCCATCCGCATTCATAATAGAAGCGATCCTTCGGACCCATCTGCAACGCTCAGTTGGTGCCCACCGACTCGCGACCCAGCACGTACTCAAGCGATTGCCGCCACTGACCGCACCGTAGCACACATTTCGCGCATGGCAGCCTTCCTCGGGAACCGCCTCCGTCGATCATCCGTGGCAGAGGGGCAACACACTATATGACATTAAATACGATTGACATAGATCGCCGCCAGGCGCCGCGTTACGCGGTCAAGGAGCACACTTTCGCCGTCGTGCGGTCCACCCAATCGCACGATCTGCAGGGGCTCGCCAATATGAGCCATGGTCAGGTGGGGTTGGCCCTCTTTAAATCCAAACCGGCCAAGATGGGCCAGATCATGAACCTCAGTTTGAAGGGTCTGTGCTTCAACTATATCGTCAATGACGATAAGATCCCCGAGGGCAACGAAGTGGACATCCTCTTCGCCGAGGACAACTTCTATCTTGGCGCCCTGCGCTGTCGTATCGTGCGGGAGATGGTTGCGTCCAACGAACTGCCCTTTACACCCATCGTCATGAAGCAGCGTGCCGTGGCATTCGAAGCGCTCAAACCGGAGCAGGAGCAGGCGCTGAACCATTTTCTGAAGGTTCACGGGCAGAAGGCCACCGCTCCCGTCTCCCACTAGCGCCGAGAGCGCCATGGGCGGCCAATTCTCTTGCTAACAAGCGCCCGGGGTGGAGCGTCCTGACACTCCCTCATACGGGTTCGGAAGCGCACGGGTTCGAGCGTGTTGGATAGTCCGATGAGGCCTAAAGCATCCCGGTCGGCAGGCTTGGGCCGGATCATCTGTCAGCAGGCTTTAGGCGATCAGACGTTCGAATCATCCCGTCCGATGACGTGTGTCGTCAACTCGATTCCGCCCCGGCGCTTGTTTCCACCGCTTCCCCCAATACCGCTTCCAGCGGCGCCGCATCGGGATAGACGCGGCGTCGCGCTTCCGCGCCATTCACCAGTGCCGGCACTTTGATATCCACATAATCATATACGGTGGCAGCCACCTTACCCTCAGCCGGGCGCAGGATTCGTCCCAGGTATTGGATCAGTCGGCCGCTGAAGCGGATGGGGGTCGCCAGAAACAGGGTCGCGAGATCGGGGCAGTCAAACCCTTCCCCGATCAGCTGACCGGTGGCGACCACCACCTTCTCCTTCCCGGCGCGCAGGCGTTCCAATACCGATTTGCGCTGGTCGGTATTGAGATCGCCGGTTAGCAGCGCCGCCTCGATCCCGTGACGGTATTTGAGGAGCCCCTTGAGCACGTCGCAATGCTTTTTCCGATCCGACAGCACGAGGCAGATCCCGCCGGCGCCGCTGCGCACCACTGCATCGATATCGGAAACGATTCCGCGGTTGCGCATGTCGTCGCTGGTCAATTCGGCCAGCATCTTGCTGTACTCGTTGACCGGATCGTAGAAGGGTTCGAAGGCTGTCGGACGCCAGATCACCCTGGCTGACAGGATATGGCCCTTGGCCACCAACTCCTCACTTTGCACTTGGTGGTGAACATCCCCCAAATGCCAGAAGATCAGCTTTGAAAGCCTGTCGCGTCGCCATGGCGTGGCGGTGAGTCCCAGCATGTAACGACAGTCGAAGGCCGTAACCGCCTCGGTGAACGTTCGGCTGGGGGCACGATGACACTCGTCCACAATGAGGTGGCCCACGTGGGACGCGATTTCATCGGCACACTTATAGAGCGATTGGACCAGTGCCACGCTGATGCTATCGCTGATGCGCTTGTTTCCCGCCCCGATGAGGCCCACCATCGCCTCATCGATCCCCAGGTGGACCTGGATCCGATCAATCCACTGAAAGGCCAACTCCTTGGTATGGACCACCACCAACGCGGGCTGACGCCGTTGGCTGATCAGGTTGAGCGCCATGACCGTTTTTCCGCTACCTGTGGGCGCACACAGGGTGCCGAACTCCCGGCGCGCCATCTGGGCGACCGCCGTTGACTGAAAATCGCGCAGCTGCCCTTGGAATTGCAGGTCGATCGAGGCCAGGGTCCGGCGCTGATCGTCTATATCATAGGAAAGCCCTTCGCGGCGCAGTGTGACGAGGAGGCGGCGCATGTACCCGCGGGGAATCCAGAGGCCGTCTTGGCCCACTTTATCGTAAAAACGCAGCTCCTTGGGAACGCCGCCATTCCAGCGACCCATGCGCTTGTTTTCGAGCCATTTGGGGTTGGGAAAAGAGAGCGCCTCGATGAGGCTTTCACGCAAATTGGGCGGCAGACCGGCGAGTTTGAGGCTGCTGTCCAGGGTGATGCGAATGGTCACTGTTTGACGACCCACAGGAGGAGCGGAATCATCAACACCACCAGAATGAGGAAACCGGGAATGGACAGATAGGGCGTGTACCAGGGTTTACCGGCGATTTTGGCCCGCTTGGCCTCGCTGAGAAACCAGTTCCCGACAATAACGGCCGCGATGAGGGGGGTGATCAGTTTCACGATGCCCAAGACGTCAGACATTGCTGCTCCTTTTGGAGAGGGATATGCCGCATTGGCGGGATAGTGGTTGCGTCGATCAGATGGGGAAAGCGAGCCGGTTGAGAATTAGTCCCCAGAAACCGCCCGAACCGCTGCTGGGGCCGAACTGCCAGCCCAAATGGACGAAGCAGGCGCGGCAGAGGGCCAGTCTCCATAGATGCCCGCGAAACCAGGTGAACTCATCGGTCCACCCGCCACTTGGTCCACACCCCTCCGCAGAGCGGAAACAGCCGATCTCAAACACCCGTCCGGAAGGGTTTGCAAAGGTATGGTGGTGGGCGCCATTCACATCTATTTTGTATTTGGGGCGGGTGATGAGGTGGCCGCATCGGCGGCAGAGGATGACCGCTTCCGGATCAGCGGATTCGAGTGCCGCATCGGCGGCCGCATCGGCGGCCGCATCATCGCGCACATCGACATCACCGTCGGAGGTTCCGCTTCCGTCATCCGACGGTTTTTCGCGCAGGCACACCGGTGTGCGCTCCCACAGTGGCGCCAGCGCCAGTGTTGTCACGCTAGCCAATAGGGATGTATCTGGTCGGATCGATTCGTGTCACCTTGGGGAGGCCAAGAGGGTCGCCATCTCTAATGGATGTCTACGCGACCCCTGAGTTCCTTGCCACACCTGAAGAATGGCAGCTTTTTGCCGCTGACCTTTACTGCCTCACCGGTTTTGGGATTGCGACCGATGTATGGCTTGTAGTCTTTCGTAGCAAAACTGCCGAAACCTCTGATCTCAACACGCTCCCCCTTCTCCAACGAAGAGGTCACGGATTCAAAGAAAAGGCCCACTACGCGAGCCGCCTGTTCACGCGTAAAGCCATTTTCACTCTTTAATGCTTCAACCAACTCCGCCTTGGTCATACGCATCGCCCCCTTTCCCGCCCCGCATACCCAGCGGATGCCATCGGGTGTTTCGGCTGCTCGCCTTCAACATCCTGAAATAATAATCAAAGTTAATCTTTGGGATCGCTATTCGATTGTTGTGGCGCACATGGGCCCTTCGAGATGCCGGCACAATCGGAGATCGAAGGCTAAGCAATGGAATACGTTTCAAATTTTATTTTAGGGGCTTAGGCCTTCAAAGTCAATGCATCTCATTTTTCAAATGGCGAGGATGGTACCCACTGGGGGCGGCTGCGAGGCGTTGGGAGGATCATGAGGAGGCGAGCGCACCTCCTATCTTCGGCCGGTTTGTCTCATCGGCAAGCGTATCGATGGAATGGTGACCCCTGCTAGGTCATTCGGAACTGGACGCCATGGCCATTAGGATCGCGCCACACGACGACCCCTGTGACCTCGGTGGGGGGGGCCAGGTGGCGGGAAGGCAGTTTGAGGGTAACTTCTTGGCCGACATCAGGGCTGTCGGGGGTCTCTATGTAGGCACCTTCCGCATGCCAATTGCGGATCAGTCCCGTCTGACGTTGATTGCAATGGATATACTCGAAATTGAGACAGCAGGTATGACGCTCGTGCCGGCGGGCTTCCCGCCGGCGGAAGCACACCCGTCCCAATAGTTCAAGGGGCTGGGCATTGCTCATCGAAGTGACCAGGCGACTATGGAAGCGATAGAGAAACGATAGATCGAACAGCCGCAATCCGATCATGCGACACCCCCTCTTGGTAGCACGTTTGGAATCGGACTATGGTGAACAGGTGCCTGACGGGCGCCTTCAGCATTGAATGAAAAATGGGTAAGAAGAGGTTTGGTGGTGAAACGGCAGGGAGCATAGCCCAACATCACTCTCTTGGCAAGCGATTTATCCGCGAGTTGGGGTTCAGCTATCCGATTTTACCATTTCATTCTGGGTGATTGCCCAGATCATCCAAACTGCCGACGCTTCTGTGTCGGTGGTGGATCACCGGTAAGTTTGGCGGACGTAAACGGCAAAGGCCCCACAAACGGGGCCTTTGCTTGGGAGGAGGAGGGCTTGGGCTGTTGAAAGCGAATACCGTCGGTCGGCAACATTTACTGCATGAAGGTGATCGATCCGTCACCAGAGCCT
The DNA here is from genome assembly GCA_030066015.1 of Desulfosarcinaceae bacterium. Classification (GTDB taxonomy): domain Bacteria; phylum Desulfobacterota; class Desulfobacteria; order Desulfobacterales; family Desulfosarcinaceae; genus JASJCL01. Next base: position 35,973 of record JASJCL010000048.1, read on the forward strand.
TTCGACAGGGGATTACTGAACGAAGATGGGGGTCTCAAACGCGACGCCCATGCCGGAATTGGCGTTGCGCACCACAATCCCTTTGGATTTGATGGGCGTTAACGCATCTATCCAGGAAAAGGTCATACAAATCTCAGTACCCACGGCCAATCGTTCGCGCGTGCGAATAAAGGCGCCCTGCTGACTGAGGTTATCGATGAAATCACGATAGACACGGTCATTGATGACATAATCCACCGGTATGAAGCATCGCCGCCGAGAGCCTCGCCGGCGTTCCGATCTGTTCCATTGAGCGTCCGATGATGCAGTGGCAAGGCCGACCATAGTCAATCTCCTATGCGCTTTTTTGGTTCTTTGAAGGAAAGCGGGCTGGCGGTGTTACCTTCGCCAGCCCGCATCCAACAAGAGAGAAGGAGGTAAAATGAAAGAAGGCTTGCCATCTTCTTTAGCAACTCCCTTGCCAACACTATGAGTTTTGCCTGCCAAATTTATCTAATATAATAATATCTATATCTTATATGAATTCTTCCCAATTTGACGATTCGATATCGCTCGTTGTGTCAACGTGGGCTGCCAAATAAATGACGGGTGTTGGCGCGACCGACGCCCTGCAGTCACATGGGTGCAGCAACACTGTCAAGTGGAGAACATCACCCCTGAACTGCGCTCGATCCGATGGGCGAGAGCGGCTTGGAGCTCTCCGGGTCGAGCAAGCAGGAACAAGCGTTCCCGGGCGCGGGTCACACCGGTGTACACGATTTCTCGGCAGAGCAATCGGTGGCGGGGATCACCGGGAAACACCAGCAACACATCGGCGTACTCGGAGCCCTGACTCTTATGAACCGTGGTTGCAAAGGCCGGCTCCCAGTCGCTGAGCGTCTGGATCGGGGCGCTGATGAACGCCTTGCCGCGCTGCACGAAGATACGCGGATTCCCCCGATCGTCGGTAAGGGCGACGCCAACATCGCCGTTGAACAGCTGGCGGAGGTGATCGTTGCGGGTAATGAGGAGAGGGGCACCGTTAAAAAGCCCCGTGGCGGGATCGGTCACCAGGCCGTACCGACCCACGAGGTAATTGACCACCAGCCGATTCACCGCTCGGCTGCCTGACGGCCCGCGGCGGGCCATGGTGAGAATCCGAGCGCGGTCCATTTGGGAGAACAATTGAAACAGCTTCTCGGACAACTTCCCCTCCGTCACCGCTTCGGCGGTGGCACCATTGAGGGCGGCGGCGGTATCCAAATAGGCGGCTTCGGCCCCGTCAACTGGGCTGGCATAGAAATGGTCCGCCCAGGATGTGAGGATCGGCGTTAACATCGAGGCTGCCCCGCTGCGGGCCTGGGATTCGATCAGGGCGCAATTGTCCGGCGGTAGGGTCAACGCCTGGTTCATGCTGCAACGGGCCACCATCGGCTGGCGCCCTGCGTTAAACGCCTGCGCCAGACGAGCCAGTTTGCGTCCGGAGCGATATGAGGTTTCCAAGATCACCAGGCTGCCCTGCAGCGGGTGAAATTGGCGCGTCGCTTCCGTCTCGGCTGGGAGCGCCGCTGCTGGATCGTCACGGGGCACCATTTCGGCAAAGACAGCACCGGCCTGAACGGAAGGTAGCTGGTCTTTGTCCCCCAGCAGGATCAGCCGAGTACGACCGGGATCTGCGGCCTGGAACAGGTAATCCAACATGGCCACGTCGATCATGGAGACCTCGTCCACGATCACGACCCGCTGCGGCAGCGGCAGATCGGCGCCATAGAGGTAGCGCTGCTGGTGTGGCCGGTAGCGCAGCAGCCGATGCAGGGTATTGGCGCTTAGCTCCAACAGAGGACGCTCAGCGGCAGTGAGGGCAGCTATGCTGGCCAAGTAGGTTTGAATGGCCTCGCGCATCCGCTGAGCGGCACGCCCCGTCGGTGCCGTGAGGCAGATCTGCTCAGCGCCGAGGCCACAGGCCGCGAGCAGCCGCAGCATGTTGACCAAGAGAGAGGTTTTGCCGGTTCCAGGACCGCCCGAGACCACTACGAAACAGCGCGTCAGAATCAATCGCAGAGCGGCCCGCTGCTGCGGATCGGCGATCAGAGGGTGGCGATCCTTTCCCAACCGGATGACCCTCTCAGGTCGCCACAGATCCGTGATGAGCGACTCGATCTGGTCTGGTGCGCAGATGGGGCGCTCCACTTGATCGAGGAAGGCCTCGAGGCGGGCCTTGAGGCGCCGCTCGTGGCGGAAGAAACGCTGAAAGTAGAGCAGATCGGTAAGGTGCCGCCCTTCACCGACTGAAACCCGTATCAGGGGAGCGCGCCGGTCGGCGCCGGGCCTCGCCACGAGTCCCCGATAGGTGCCCAGCCTGAGATTGTTGCAAAAGCCTTCCAGATGGCGCCTCACCTCATTTTCACGATCGGGGGAGTGGTAGCGCAGGAGCTGTTCGGGGGTCAGCTTGAGACAGACACTGCCTTCATTGAGGGCACTGAATAGCCATGCCAGCAACATCAGCAGGTGGGGGTCTCGGGTGTGGCCGCTGAGGGCCAGCAGGTCGCCCATCGTGAGGGTGTCCAAGGCGGACAGCGGTAGTTGCGCCAGTAGGGGGGTCAGCGTGTCCAGCAACGATCCGCAGATGGGGCGCAGCAGCTCCAGCGCGGACGTTGGCGCGCCAAATCCTCGGGGAAAAGATCCGGAGGGCTGTGCAATGTGCTTAGGCATGGCAGCGCTCCAGCTGATGGCCGAGATCCCGCTCCAGCTCTGCCAGCGACCCAATCCGCTCCGGCGGCGCGTAAAAAACGCCGCTGCCCGGCTCACGGCCCATTCCCCGCAGATAGATATAAAAAACGCCGCCGAAGTGGGCCTGGGGTTCGAAACGGGGGCCCATGCAGCGGCCCAGCCAGCGCAGGGTGGCCAGCGCGTAAATGCGGTACTGAAGATGGTAACCCGCCGCCTGCATGCCGGCCGCTATGGCATCGGCGTGGTAACCATCCGCCAGGTAGTTGGACTTCCAGTCGAGGATGTAATAACGGCCCCCATGATAGAATAGCAGATCCACGAAGCCGCGCAGATATCCCCCTTGGGATGGCGACTGCCGGTCGGTCTGCTCCCCTAAATGGCAGTAGAACTCCGGTTCATGGAGGCGCATCTGGGGAGGCAGATCTCCCAAAAAGAGGGGCTTGTCACCACAGGGGATGGGGGTGCACAGCGTATTCCATATCAACGCCGTCACTTCGGGCTGCCATGCCGGTGCGATCTGAAATTGTCGCATCCGTTGTCGAACATACTCCTGACAGGCTGTGTCGATCTCGGCGGCGCGCCCAGCGGCCCTGACGACGCCATAGTCGATCTTTTCCAGTAGGTCGTGGAGCAGAGATCCCATGCGGGTGCCGCCGGGGAGCCGATCGCCTGGATGACGGCCCACCGTCTGTGCGGGATCTGCCGGATCTTCAGGCGTCTCGATCGGGTAGGTCGCGTTCAATCCAGTCGGCGATTCACCATGCATCTCATCTGCGGCACCGCCAACATCCGATTCTGGCCAGCCCTCCGCAATGGAAAAGGATGCCCTGTTTGCACGCTGTGCTGAAGGCGCCTGGGGTGCATGCTGCAGACGGGTGAAAGAGGCCACCGCAGCGCGGCGATCCACGAAACTGGGTTGGGCCGGAAACACCGGCTGCGGTAGTGCTTCACCCGCCGCTGTGTCCACTGCCGCATCCTTGACGGCTGCGCGCTTTGTAAATGGGATGCCCTCCGGCACCAGCCATGTCACCGCCTGGGCCCACACCGTGTCAGGACCGAAACCGGCCGCCAACGCCGGCGCCAGGAGGCGGCTCGTTGGCCCCACCCATGGCATTCGCCGGTCGGACCGATAAAAGGGCAGATACAATTTAAGCTGAGCCCTGGTCAGGGCGACATAGAGCAAACGCTTGTCTTCGTCCAAGGCCTCTTCCAGGCAGGCCGCCTTTCCGCTGTCGCCGGTGAGGTCGATCACCTTGCGCCAGCGGGGCGCATCGCCGGATGGCTGCGGTGCATGGTAGATGGCCAGCCCCGCGCTTGCCGCCTGGGTCAATCCGCCGGCCACGAACACGACGGGGAACTGCAGGCCTTTGCTGACGTGCATGGTCATGAGCTGAACCTTGGGCGCCTCAGTGTCGATCTGATGCAGGTCAGCTTCGGGGTCATCAGAGCGAGATGACTCCCGCAAGGTATCCAGATGGGCCGCGACGCCCCTGAGATCAAAGTTCTTCTCATAGATCGCCTGCTGAAGGTAGATGCGCAGCTGGGTCCAGTTGGATTCAAGACGGTCCCACTGGGGCGAGAGCGACTGTCGAAAAAAAAGACCGGATTCGCCATACAGACTGTCAAAAAGACGGCTCCAGCGTCCCGCCAAGGCCAGTTCGCGCCACTGGTGCAGGCACTCTCGAACAGCGGGTGTTTCGGCGGGGTGATCCTCGGCGGCCAATTGTGCTGGTCGTCGGTCGAAAAAGGGGGACAACAATGCCGCGTTGCGTCGACCCCGGGATTGGGGGTCGGCGATGGCGTGCAGCACCAGGCTGAGGTGGAAGGCCTCTTCCGAGTGAAACAAACCGGGCTTCTTGTAATGGGCATAGGGAATCATCTGACGCTGGAATTCC
>JASJCL010000049.1 GCA_030066015.1 Desulfosarcinaceae bacterium
GCTGGGGCCGCGCCGCGCGCGGCCCCAGCCGTCCATGGTGGTTTTCTGGAACCCTGCCGGCCAGTCGGCGTTTCAGCGCGCGTCTCAGCCCTCTTCGGCGCCGTTCTCACCGCCACCGCGCTTGCCCAACTCCCGGTCCAGCATGAAGAGCCCGCCCTGGGCCTCTCCCATCAGCTTGAGCTGTTCCAGGACGCCGCCCACGCTTTCCTCCTCCTCCACCTGCTCGGTCACGAACCACTGCAGGAAGATCTGGGTGGCGTGGTCCTTCTCCTGGAGGGCGACTTCCATGAGGTCGTTGATCAGGCCGGTAACCTTCTGTTCGTGGGCCAGCGTGTCCTCGAAGACCGCAAGGGGCGATGCCCACTCATTTGGCGGCGCGTCAATGGCGCCCAGTACGACGCGCCCCCCGCGCTGGTTAACGAAGTCATAGAATTTCTGGGCGTGCTCGGTCTCTTCCACAGCCTGCGCATGCATCCACGCGGCGAAGCCGTCCAGGTTGATCGACTTGAAGTACGCGTTCATGGACATGTACATGTAGGCGGAATAGAGCTCGGCATTGATCTGATCGTTGAGCGCCTTGTTCATGGAATCTGAAAGCATGATCCGTTACCCTTTCCAGAGCCCGTGCAGATTGCAGAACTCGCGTGCTGTAAGGTTGTCGCCCTCTATGGGAAAGAAGGCTTCCGGAGCTTCGCCGGGATTGAGGAATTGGCGATAGACCTTGCCGTCCACGATCAACTCGACGAACTCGATCCAATGTTTCTCCTCCATGGGGTGGGGCACATCGCCGACCTTTACCGTCACCCCGCCGTCGACCTTTTCAATGACCGGAACGTGTTTCTCCTTGGCGGCGTCGACGGTATTTTCGTTGAACTTGATCATGTCCGCCCCACAGCAAACCAAGGTCCCGCCGCCCCCATGCAGAACTTCGACGATCGTGCCGCACGCCTCACACTTGTAGACTTCCAGTCTTTCTGCCATGTTTTCCTTCTCCTCTCTTGTCCGGATTCTTTGCGGATGGAACTGCCTTCGGTCAACGTTTTTGACGGGGCGGCCGGCCCGCCGGCGTAACAGGCCGCCACCAGCAGTACGAAATGGGATCGGGGGCGGGCACAGGTTGGGAAGCTGCCCGGCGGATCGGGACGGCTATTGCTCCCATTGCCCTTTGGCCATGTGCTTGGCCCGCTCCACTTCGGCGAGCCGTTTGAGTTTATAGGCCGAATCCCTGAGAACGCCGTAGAGGATGCCACAGTCGATATCTTCCCGGTCGATATCGCCTTGATCGGCCAGCTTTAACATCTCATCGACCAGTCGAAGGGTGCTTTGGATGTTGCGATCACAAGGCTTCACGGGTTGCAGCTCTCTCCTGTTGATCGGTGGGCGTACGGTATGGGCGTCGCTTCGCCCATACGGTGATGCCCAATACCTCTAACAAGTTGTGTGCCACGACCGAGCCGATTTGCAGCGGTGGACGGTTGAGAGTTGCAACGTAATGAAAATATTCATATTACAGATGCTGAGCGGCGCTGAATGTTGGTTGCATCGCGAAAATGCCGGCCCCCGACATCCCCCATATACAGACCCACCCACACCCGAAACAAATAAGTAAGATGCCACAATTTATGGGAATAATTGCAAGCGTCTCGTCTCACGAAGGGGCTGAGACAATATTGTCTCATGGACGCTCAGGCCGTTGGCCATTCAGGGCACGGACCGGAACTCTCCGGTGGGCAGATCTCTGATATTTTCAATGAAACTGGGGTGGTTTGTCAATGGTAGAGGTGGTGCGGCGTCGGAGGCCAATGGTGGCATGTTGCTTGCTCCTTGAATCAGCATTACCATTGTAAAACGACACTTACGTCGTCGGTCGAGACGATGGCTTCGCGCCGGCGGCAACCCATGACGCGAAGGCAAACCGAGGAGCTTACAGTGATGATGAATTTGGATCAGATAAAAGGCAATGTCGACCTGCTCAACGAGATCGATTGGGAGATGACCCCGGAAGAAGCGGTACGTCTCTATTTGGAGTGGGGAAACAACTGGGCCAGCGGCAATTACGTCATTCGTTCCAAGAGCGACGAGGCGCATTACTTTGTCGTCAACACCTGGAAGGGCAAGCCGGTGATCTATCTCGTGCGCCGCAACAGCGAAGACGCCAAGGAGATCGCCCGGATTCGAATTCCCGACGAGCTGGCCCGCCGTTACATGGCGGAAAACGGGAATCTCAAAGGGGTTTACGCCATCGAGGGCGAGGTCAAGCGCTGGCTCAGAAGAGAGTTGCTGGACGCATAAGGGCGCGATCACCTGTCGCTGATCATCACAGCGGCACCAATCAGCCACCCCTAGCTGCGGCATGGGGGACGTGATGTTTCAGCCCGTCGGTCAGCTCCCCGGCGGGTCGCTCACCCGCTTGTCGAGGTCGCTCACCCGCTTGTCGAGGTCGCTCATCCGCTTGTCGAGGTCGCTCACCCGCTTGTCGAGTCCCGCAGATGCTCGCGGATCTTGCGATCGAATTGGGATCCCGCTTGAGGCGACATGGCATCCACCTCGTCGGCGCACTGGGGGCACATGCCGGTGAACTCGAGGCGATGGCCAATAATCGTATACACCGTCGACCCGTAGAGTTCATTTTCCAGTTGATTCAAGGGGGCGATGGGGGCGTCGTCCACACGCCCGCACTGAATACAGCGGATATGGTAGTGCTTGGCGGGGATACCGTCAAAGCGGCGGATGCTGCCGCTCAATTCGAGGGTTTGAATTTCACCGAGTTCGGTGAGGATCTCCAGATTGCGGTAGACGGTCCCCAGGCTGATGCGCGGCAGGTGAGCACGCACGCGCTCATACAATTCGTCGGCACTGGGATGGTTGTTAAACCGCCGCAGCTCTTCGAGGATCACCTTGCGTTGACGCGTCATCCTCATCTTGGGTGTTTTTGACACGACTGATCTTCCCTTCTCACCCCACGGGGCACGTCAATCCGCCTCCTATCTGATATCTTCTCTCCAACACGAACAGCGGTCCTCCGCGTCCAGCGGTCCTCCGCGTGGTCTGATACGCGGCCATACCTGCAACCGCGGCGCGACGAGGGGATGCGTACCGAAGGCTGGCCGCAGTTTCGGCGGGGCGCTGTGTCCTCAGCGATCATCCATGGGGACAAAAGAACATTCGTCCGGTCCGCAGTAGTCGCCCACGTACTCGGACTCCGGTCGGTACAGCATGGGTTTGGGCGCCGCATCGGCGTACTGCTCCTCCAGGACGTGGGTCACCCAGCCTGCGACGCGCGAAATGGCGAAGATTGGTGAAAACAGGTCGGTGGGGATCCCCATGGCGTAGTAGAGCGAGGCGCTGTAAAAGTCGACATTCACGTAGATATCGGTGCCCTTGCGGGCCTTGAAGGCCGCTTTACCCCTCTCCTCCAGTATCCGCGAGATTTCGTACCACTTGGTCTCGCCGGACAACTCGCCCATGCGGCGACTCATGGGGCGCAGGATGTGGGCACGCGGATCGTCGGTCTTATAGACGGCGTGTCCCAGGCCCATGATTTTGCGGCCCTCATCTAAGACCTGATTGACATAGCCCTCCGCCTTCTCCGGCTCACCGATGGCCAACAGCATCTCCATAACCCGCACATTGGCACCACCGTGCAACTCGCCGCTGAGCGAGCCGATGCCGGCGGAGATCGCGGCATAGATGTGGGCCCGGGTAGACGCCACCTCGCGGGCCGCGAAGGTGGAGGCGTTGAAACTGTGCTCGGCGTGCAGTACCAGGCAGATGTCGAAGAACCGGGCCACCTCCTCGCTGGGGCGGTCGCCCGTCATCATGTAGAGGAAATTCGCCGCCATGCCGAGGTCGGGATCGGGGGTCACGGGCGCCTTGCCACTGCGGATGCGTTCCCAGGCGGCCAACACCGTGGTCAGTTTGGCGATCAGACGCAGGCCCATGCGTTCGGTGGCGTCGCGGCTCTGTTCGCGGATCTCCGGGTCATATTGGGCCAGGATGGCGGCGGTCGCCTGCATAACGTCCATGGGAAGGGCGTTGGCGGGAAAGGTCTGCATCGCCTGTATGACGCCCTCCGGAACAGGCATGTTTGCGACCAATTGCTGCTTCAGCTGACCCAGCTCCGCCGTCGATGGCAATCTTTCGTACAACAGGAGGTAGACCACCTCTTCGAAACTGGCACTTTCCGCCAGGTCCTGCACCAGGTAGCCACGGTAGATGAGTTTGCCCTCCTCGCCGCGAACGTCGCTGACTTTGGTGCTGGCGATGGTGACGCCGCGCAGGCCGGTGTTCAAGATCGGTTTGCACTCCTCCATTTTGTCTTCCTTTCCTGCTGCTGGGGTCATCTCTGCGGTTAGCGGCTGTTGACGATCCGCCCTACAGCGTTATCCACATCTCGGCTTCGTTACCGCAGTGACTGCAGGTAGCCGTCCCCTTCACCTTTTGGCCGGTCTCAGTGGGCGGCGCGGACACGGGGGCCGATTCGGCGGTGTCGGTCGTCGTATCCGCCAACTTGCAAGCTACTTCCATTTCAGCTTCATTTCCGCAATTGGTACAGGAGCACACTTGCGTTCTGGTAATCGTCGCCATGCTTCCGCCTTCCTGGTCGCTGCAGTCCCCTTCGTCGCCGGCCGACGCAACTGCGATCGCACCCGTCGGGGGCAGGACCGATGTTGAGGAACCGAGTCGTTTGAAATTCCCAAAAAGAGCGCTTTACAGGCATGCGGCCGGCACGTAACATGAAGCACGATGCGCCACATTTTCGTGCCAACCCGCGTCGATCGTAGGTCCTGTGAAATGGCGCGTCAGCCGTCGGATTTCAGCGCCCAGCGCCTGTGCCTATTAAGAATGATTATCATGTTTATATTGAAATGCAAACACAAATGGTGATAGACATTACGGGTTTAACCTCTCCTTCACCGGCTAACCGTTCACCGCACCGATACCGGTGCCGTGTCGCTTTGAAAGCCCCACGCCAATCCACAGCTGATCAATCATCATATGCAAGCATTACATCTTAAAACCGGATTGGATCTGCCCTTGCAAGGTGTCCCCGAGGCGGATCGCGAGACCTTGTCACCGCCCGCCAGGGTCGCTCTTTCGCCGGCACGGATCCCCTTCATCAAACCGCGCCTCAAAGTTGGTATTGGGGATCGGGTCGCCATCGGCAGCCCGCTGTGCGAAGATAAATCGGATCCCCGCCTGCGGTTCTGCGCCCCCGGCAGCGGCGAGGTCGTCAATATTCGCTATGGTCCCCGTCGCGTGATCGAGGCCATTGTCATCGAGTTGGACGCAGATGAGGCGGCGGTCGACTTCGGTGCCCGCTCTCATGAACAGATCGCCGAAATGGGGCGCGACGCCCTCGTGACCCACCTCCTCGCGGGCGGTCTCTGGCCCCTGATCAAGTCCTTGCCCTTTCGCACCATCGCATCACCGGAGGAGACACCACCGGCCATTTACGTTGGCCTCGGCGGTTTGGAACCCTTCCAGGCGCGGCCCGAGGTCTATCTCCAGGACAAGCTGGACCGCTTTAAGCTGGGGATGCGCCTGCTCGAGCAGTTGGCGCCGGAGGTCCGTTTGGGCCTCCCGATGGAAAGAGGGGAAACCCTCACGGCACTGGCCGATCTGGCCGATTTCGAGTTCCGGGGACCCTATCCCAGCGACGACCCGGGCGTGCACCTTTTTCACCTGAAACGGGCGCCTGCGGAGAATCGCAGCTGGTTTATCCACGGCCAGGATCTCCTCCTGCTGGCCGAATTCTGGCGGACGGGGCGCTACCCCATCCAGCGCCTGGTGGCCCTGGGCGGGGATCGGGTGCGGCGTCCACTCTATCTCGACACTCGGGTGGGCGTCCCCCTATCGCATCTGGTGAAGGGCCGCCTGCGCTCGCAAGGCGAAGTGCGCTACGTGGTGGGGGGGGTGCTGACCGGTTACCGCGACAGGGCTGACGGCTTTCTCGGATGGGAGCAGACCGCCGTGACCGTTCTGCCCGCCGGCAAAGAGAAGGAGTTTCTCGGGTTTGTGCGTCCGGGGATGCACAAACACAGCTTTTCGCGCAGTTTTCTTTCGGCCTTGCGGGTAGCGCCCCTTTCCATGAATTGCAATCTGCACGGCGAGGTGCGCCCCTGTGTGGCCTGCAGTAATTGCGCACGGGTCTGCCCTGTTGGTATCCTGCCCCAGCTGACCTTCAAAAGCGCCCTGGCCGGTGAGGTGGAGGAGTCGCTGGCCCATGGCCTGCTGGACTGTGTGGAGTGCGGACTGTGCACCTATGTCTGTCCCTCCAAAATTGAATTGAGCCGGTTTCTCACCGCGGCCAAACGGACGTACCACAAGGAACAGACCGCCTGATGCAGCTCCTGAAGCGATTCTTCGACGGGCAACGCCCCCATTTCGAACCCGGCGGCCGCCTCGCCCGGTATCTGCCGCTCTTCGATGCCATCGAGACGGTCTTCTTCACACCGGCACAGACGACGTCCGGCGGCCCCCATGTGCGGGACAATCTGGATGTAAAACGGTTCATGACCCTGGTCATCGTCATGCTCCTGCCCCACCTTTTTTTCGGGATATACAACACCGGCTATCAGGCCCTCTTGGCCTACGGCCGCGAGCCCCAACTGCTGGCATCGCTCCTGATCGGTCTCCTCCATGTCCTGCCCATGGTGTTGGTGACCTACGCGGTGGGGTTTTTCTGGGAGGTCCTTTTCGCCGTCATCCGCGGCCATGGTATGAGTGAAGGGCTCTTTGTTTCCTGCATGCTCTTCCCCTTGACCCTGCCGCCCACCACACCCCTCTGGCAGGTGGCCATCGGCATCAGCTTCGGCATCGTCATCGGCAAGGAGATCTTCGGGGGAACGGGGCGCAACTTCCTCAATCCGGCGCTGACCGGGCGCGCGTTTCTATTCTTCGCCTTTCCGGTGCGCATGTCGGGGGATGCCGTCTGGACGGCGACCCGCGTCGCTGGGGAGAATGCCGTGGACGCCGTTACCGCGGCAACCCCCTTGGCGGTGGCCGCGCTGACACCCGCGAACACCGGCCCCATCGAAGCGGCCCTTGATTCGGCCGGCTACGGCTTCTGGGACCTGTTTTGGGGCCTTTATCCGGGCAGTATCGGCGGCACCGCCGCCTGGCTCTGCCTGATCGGCGTCACGGCCCTGTGTCTCATGGGGATCGCCAACTACCGCATCGTTCTGGGCGGGGTGTTGGGCATCCTGGCCACCGGCTATCTTTTCAACGCCCTGGCCACCGATGGCGGCAACCCCTGGCTGGGCCTGAGCCCCTTTTACCATCTCGTCATGGGCGGCTACGCCTTCGCGCTGGCCTATATGGCCACCGAACCGGTCAGCGGGCCGGACATGGATGCCGCGCGCTGGGTCTACGGCTTCCTCATCGGTGCCTTGACCCTGCTGATCCGGGTTTTCAATCCCGCGTTTCCCGAAGGGGCCATGTTGGCGGTGCTGTTCATGAACCTGTTTGCGCCCCTCATGGACCATGTGGTGGTTCAGATGCGATTGCGCAAGAGGATGGTCAATGTCTGATACCCTTCGTTCGATACGCTTCGCCCTCATCGTGGCCGTGGTGTGCAGCTTTCTGTTAACCGCCGCGGCCATGGGGCTGCAGCCCCTTCAGGAGCGCAACATGCAGGTGGACCGCCAGAAAAACATCCTTAAGGCGGTGGGGCTGGTCAGCGCCGAGGAGCGGCCCACCGCAGAAGCGATCGCGGCCCTCTACGGCGAGCGAATCCGCTGTTTGTGGACCGATCAAACGGGCCGCATCCTGGCAGAAAGCGAACGCGGGACCACCGACCTGCCCATCTGCCTGCATGTGGACAATAATCGTATCGAGGATTATGTGATTCCCATCAATACCAGCGGGCTGTGGGGTCAGATTCAGGGCTATTTGGCGGTGTCCAACGACGGCGCCACCATCACGGGCTTCACCGTTTTCAAGCACAGCGAGACGCCGGGTCTGGGCGGTGAGATCGAACAAGATTGGTTTCAGCGCAATTTCGTTGGCAAGAAGATCGTCAACGCCCAGGGCCAGTTCTCCTCCATCGGCATCGCCAAGGGCAAGGTGGCGGCTGGGGTGCCGGCGGAGAAGGCGGCCAATTATGTGGACGGCATCAGCGGGGCCACCCTCACCGGCAAGTATCTCTCCGCTGGATTCCGCCGCATCCTGGCGGATTACGAACCCGTGGCCGTCCAATTTCGCAAGGACCTGTTGCCCAAGGAACATCTTCCCCTCCGCTAAGGCCTTCCGCCAGGCCCTGAATCGGGGGGTTCCTTCAGATTCAGTTCAGACGATGTGAGATGCCCATGTCAATGGATACCAAGGTTCACCTGACCACCACCTTCAGCGAGCCGCTGCTGGCCAACAACCCCATTTCGCGCCAGAGTTTAGGGATCTGCTCCGCACTGGCAGTCACCGTACAGCTGAAAACCGCCCTCGTCATGGGGCTGGCGTTGACCTTCGTGCTGAGCTTCTCCAACCTGACGGTGTCGCTGCTGCGCCATTACATCCCGCGCAACATCCGCATGATTGTAGAACTGAGCATCATCGCATCGCTGGTGATCCTGGCCGACGAGATTCTGCGTGCCTTCATGTACGATGTCAGCAAACAGCTCTCGGTCTTCGTTGGCCTGATCATCACCAACTGCATCGTCATGGGGCGCGCCGAGACATTCGCCCTGGGCAATGCCCCCTTGCCCGCCTTCTTGGATGGGCTGGGCAACGGCGCCGGCTATGGCCTGGTGCTGGCCCTGGTGGCCCTTTTTCGTGAACTGCTGGGATCGGGTAAACTCCTCGGCTGGCAGGTGGTGCCCCAGGGGTTCTACGCACTGGGATATGAAAACAACGGCTTTATGCTGCTGGCACCGGCGGCGTTCATCATCATCGGGTTGCTGGTGTGGCTGCAGAACACCATCGCCGGAGATTAGGGGCCACCGGCCAATGACCACTGGCACCGGCCACTGGATACTGCTCACTGGACCTTATTGACCCTGAGACCCTTAAACCCTGACACACTGAGACAAACCCATGGAAAACCTCATCAGCATCTTCCTCAACTCGGTCTTCGTGGGCAATATTCTGTTGGCCTATTTCCTCGGCATGTGCAGTTTCGTGGCGGTCTCCAAGACCCTCAACACCTCGGTGGGTCTTGGACTGGCGGTCGTCTTCGTGCTGACCATCACCACACCGGCCAACTGGTTGGTATACCGTTACCTGCTGGCGCCCGGGGCGTTGGCCTGGGCCGGTCTTCCCAATGCGGACCTGAGCTTTCTCAAGTTCATCACCTTCATCGCCGTCATCGCCGCCAAGGTGCAGATCGTGGAGATGGTCATCGACCGCTATTCGCCCACCCTCTACAGCGCCCTGGGCGTGTTTCTGCCACTGATCGCCGTCAACTGCGCCATCCTGGGCACCGCCCTGTTCATGGTGGAACGCCATTACAACTTTGCCGAGGCCTTGGTCTTCGGCATCGGTTCCGGGGTCGGTTGGCTCTTGGCCATCGTGTCCATGTCGGCCATTCGCCAAAAAATGCGCTATGCTGACGTGCCCAAGGGATTGGAGGGCTTCGGCATCACCATGATCACCACGGGGCTGATGGCCATGGGATTCATGCTCTTCTCAGGGATCACCCTCTAATGTCGCCCGACCACTTCAGGATGCGCGGTATCGTCGTGGCGACAATCGTCCAAAGGGAGCGCCCGTTTTGATCTACCTCATCAGCACCGTCGTTTTCTGCGGCGTCATCATGGTTTTGGTCGGCCTGCTGCTTTTGGTGGAGGCCAAAGTCGTCAAGAAGGGCGATAATCGTATCGTTATCAATACCGATGATACCAAAGCGATCCACGCCCCATCGGGCAGCACCCTCCTCTCCGCTCTTACCAGCAACCGCATCCTCATCCCCTCCGCTTGCGGCGGCAAAGGCACCTGTGGGACCTGCAAATGTCAGGTGCCAGAAGGCGGCGGCGACATTCTGCCTACCGAGTTGGGGCATCTTTCGCGCCGGGAACGCAGCGAACAGGTGCGCCTGGCCTGTCAGCTCAAGGTCCGCCAGGATATGCAGATCCGAATCCCGGAAGAATTCTTCAACATCAAAAAGTACCAGGCCGTCGTGGTCTCCAACCAAAACGTGGCCACCTTCATCAAAGAGTTGGTGCTCCAGCTGGAAGGCGGGCAGCGTCTTGATTTCAAAGCCGGCGCCTATATTCAGATCGACATCCCCGAATATGAAGCCGCCTTCGAGACCTTTCAGATCGAGGACGTCTACCGCAGCGCCTGGGACCAGTTCAACCTCTGGCAACTCAAAGCGGCCAACGTGGATCCCGTCTTCCGGGCTTACTCGCTGGCCAATCCGCCTGCCGAGGGAGATGTGCTCAAGTTTACCATTCGCATCGCCACACCGCCGCCCGGCGCTGCGGCACCCCCCGGGATCGGCTCTTCCTATGTCTTCCAGCTCATGCCTGGTGACCGGGTAAGTCTCAGCGGCCCCTACGGCGATTTTTTCGTCAAGGAGACCCAACGTGAAATGTGTTTTATCGGCGGTGGTGCCGGTATGGCCCCCATGCGCAGCCACATCCTCCATCAACTCGAAGGCGAGGGCACCCAGCGGCGGCTCACCTTCTGGTATGGGGCACGCTCCCGCCAGGAGATGTTCTACGACGGAGAGTTCCGGGCGCTCGCCGCAGAACACCCTAATTTCACCTATCACGTCGCCCTATCGGAGCCACAGCCCGAGGACAATTGGGACGGCCTGGTGGGCTTCATTCACCAGTGTCTGCTGGACACCTATTTGGAAGATCACGACGATCCAACCGAGATCGAGTACTATCTGTGCGGACCGCCGCCCATGATCGATGCCGTCAACCACATGCTCTACGACCTGGGCGTTGAACAGGAGATGATCGCCTACGACAAATTTGGCTGAGCGGGGCTGGCCGTCAGCCCGGGATATCGTCTCGCTAGGTGCGCTGGCCAGCGCAACCGTCGCCCCGCAATACGATACACTCTGTCTCACATAGCCTTGAAGCTGACACACCGCTTCGCAGCTGCAGCCCCACCAGGCCTTTTCAACCGCCCGCGTCACCTTGAAAATATGGGTTTGCCATCTGGGCACTGAAATGGCACGCTTATTGGAGTAACGGAGCCAGCGACATCCCCAAGCTCCGCCCCTAGGTACCATCCCCGATAACCACCGCTAAATAGGCAAAGGAGGCCCCATGGAGATCAAGGTTGAGAAGAATCTGGTGTCGTTCGTTCCGGCCAACGATGAGGAGACCGAGCAATTGGAGTCCCTCTGGAATGTGGTTGTGGATTGCGTGAAGTTCAACAAGAAACTGGTACCGGTGGGAGAGTTCGTCCCCCTAAAGGAGAAGATTGCGCGCTTCTCCATCGAGGAGTAGGTGGGGTTCTGGACGCCGTCCTCGGATCACGAAGCTGGGGGTTCGTCCCCCTAAAGGAGAAGATTGCACGCTTCTCCATCGAGGAGTAGGTGGGGTTCTGGACATTGCCCTCGGATCACGAAGCTGGGGGTTCGTCCCCCAAAAGGAGAAGATTGCACGCTTCTCCATCGAGGAGTAGGTGGGGTTCTGGACGCCGTCCTCGGGTCACGAAGCTGGGGATTGGTCCCCCAGAAGGAGAAGATTGCGTGCGTCTCCGTCGATGAACGAGCCACACCGTGCACTTCGGATTCCCAGGATCCACCGTCACCCATAATGTATTCATGTCCCGTAAAACCCAGGGCGGGCTGAATTACGGGGAGAATCTGCGGTACGCTCCCCGTGCGCCCCGTGGCGACGGGTACGCAAGCGGCACCAAATGCATGAAGGAGGAAATCGGTAATGAAAAATGTGTTGATCGCCTACGTCAGTCGAACCGGTAAAACTGAGAAGATGGCCGAAGGGATTGCTGAGGGGGTTCGTTTCGGCGGAAACAACGCCGATTTGAAAAAAATCACCACCATCAAGAATGAAGAAGATCTCAAGCAGTATGACGGTCTAATCCTGGGCTGCCCCACCTATCACCGCGACATGACGGCCGGGATGAAGACCTTTCTCTTCCTGGCCCAGAAGGCCAACCTGGTGGGCAAGATGGGCGGCGCCTTCTGCGCGTATACCCATAGCGGGGAATCGGGCCCCATGATTTACGACACCATGCAGCACGTCTTCAAGATGGATATGGTGGACCTGGGGGCGCTCAATCTAAAGGAGCAGGTCATTGAAACGGAAGAGGGCCTCCGGGCGTGCCAGGATTACGGGAAGGCGGTCAGCGCCAAGCTGGAGTAGCCTCTCACCGGCCGCCCCGCCGCCGGCCACGCGCGGCGCGGGCGAAGATGGCCCTGCTGCACGCGCGTAACGTCACTAAGAAGGGCGGCCTGTCCAGAACAGGCCGCCCGTGGTCGGCGCACCGATCGCTGCCCAAGGCGCGAGGTCAGGGAAAGAGCTTCTCCGGCGGGCGGCGCTCGGGCACGTAAGCCTTCTCGATCTTGCCGTCGTTCCACTCTTGCGACACATAGAGGTTGCAGTAGCAGCTGCCGAACTCGGCCACATCCGGCTCCCGATAGACGCAGGGGCAGATGATGTCGCGGTCATGGGCCTTGTCGCCCGAGGCGAGGCGGCAGGGGCAGGCCATATAGCCGTAGCGGTCCTTGTTCACCAGGAGGGCCTCCAGCAGCTCTATCACCCGCTGCTGGTCGTCGCTGAAATAGTAGCCTTTGGGTTCCTGCACCTTGCGGAGCATGTCGTATAGCGCATTGGCATCCATTAGAGGTCCAGTGCCTCCTTGATCTCACTCTCCTTGAACCCCACGATCACCTTGTCGCCGATGATGATGGTGGGGAAAGAGCATTTTGGATTGAACTTCTTGACGTCTTCCAGAATCGCTTTGCGTTCATCCCCCTCCAGGAGATCCACATCCACAAAATCGTATTTTATGGTGCATTCGGCCAGCAGCTGTTTCGTGGATTTGCAGTGGCTGCAGGTACTCAGGGAGAAAACCTTTACATCTTTGTCCACCATTTAGGCATCCTTTCCGCTAGGGTGGGCGTAAAACGTCTGCGTACTATAAACCATGTTTTTGCGGGGGGTCAATAGAGGGCGCGGCGTCCCTGCCGGGACCTGGTTGGGGAACCGACATCCTCAGGAAAGCGGCGACATCCGGCAATGGACAATACGGGGAGCCGTCACCGGCCGCCCGGCGGGCGTCGGGCGCTTTTTTTATTGACAGGGCCAAGCGAATCTGCCTAATGTAATTAGTAACCATTACTGATTAATGCATTTCATCCTGAAATGATTAGAAATTCCTCTCCAATTGCACCTTACCTCACAGGATCGAACAGGCCGCCCGCATGGGCGCCGTCCATATAGGGTCTGATACCCGTATCCAACCATAATGCTTTCCAAGAAGGGGAGACACCATGGCAGAAAAGAAAATCGTCAAGGCAAAAAAGAAAAAAGAGATCGATGTACGCGACTTCACCACCTGTGAGGCCACCGCGCAGATGCTGGAAAAAGCTCGCCGCGATGGGGTGGAGACCGCTTTCGATCGTGCCGCCAACATGAAAGCGTGTCCCATCGGAGCGGAATCGGCCTGCTGTAAGCACTGCTTCATGGGCCCTTGCCGTCTCAACGCCAAAGACCCCTACGCCAAGGTGGGTGTCTGCGGGGCCACCATCGACACATTCCAGGCGCGCAACTTCGCCCGCAACGTGGCCGCTGGCGGTGCCGCGCATACTGACCACGGCATGGGCATGGTGGACCTTTTCCGAGAGGTGGTCAACGGCCACATCACCGACTACGAGATCAAGGATGTCCATAAGCTGGAGCAGGTGGCCCAATCGATCGGGATCGAGACCGAGGGCCGCTCCGTCAAGGAGATCGCCACCGACCTATACAAGGAATTGGAAAACACCTACACCCAGGTAGAGGGCGAGATCCCCTTCGCCAAACGCGTCCCCCCGGCAACCTTGGAGGTGTGGCGCAAGCAGGATATCGTGCCCCGCGGCGCCATGCGCGAGATCATGGAGCTGATGCACCGCTCCCATATGGGGGTCGATCAGGACTACGCCAACATCACCAAACAGTGCAGCCGCACCGCCTTGGCGGACGGTTGGGGTGGCTCCATGGTGGCCACCGAGATCTCCGACATCCTCTACGGCACCCCCAGCCCAGTGGCCGTCGACGTCAACATGGGTGTCCTCAAGGAGGACCAGGTCAACATCATCGTCCACGGACATGAGCCCAACATGTTCGAGTCCATGCTCGCCTCGGTCAACACGCCCTCTCTCATCGAGGCCGCCAAGGAAGCCGGCGCCCAGGGCATCAACTTGGTCGGCATGTGCTGCTCGGGCGCCGAGATGCTCTCCCGGCACGGGGTACCCCACGCAGGCAACTTCATGTCCACCGAGGCCGTGCTGGTCACCGGTGCGGTCGACACCATGTGCGTGGATGTGCAGTGCATCAAACAGGGGCTCCAGAAGGTGGCCGAATGCTACAACACGCCGCTGATCACCACCAACACGCGCTGCCGCATCGAGGGCGCCACCCACGTACAGTTCGAGGACCACAAGCCCCGTGAGTGCACCGACGAGGTGGTCATCAAGGCGATCACGCGCTTCAAGAACCGCACGGCGGATATCGAAATCCCCAACATCCGCAACACCGGCATCCATGGTTTCTCCTACGAATACATCAACTACATGCTGGGCGGGACCTTTCGCGGCTCCTACAAGCCCCTCAACGACAACATCATCAACGGTCGCATTCGCGGTGTGGCCGGGGTGGTGGGCTGTACCAACCCCCGCATGAAACAGGATTACGTGCATGTCGAACTGGTCAAGGAGCTGATCAAGAACGACGTTCTCGTGCTCCAGACCGGCTGCTCCCAGGTTGCCTTGGCCAAAAACGGCCTCTACTCGCCGGAAGCCGCCCATCTGGCAGGTCCCGGACTCCAGGAGGTGTGCGAGACCGTCGGTATGCCGCCCTGTCTGGGGCTCGGCAGCTGCGTCGACAACAGCCGAATTCTCATTGCCGCTTCTGAGATGGTCAGGGTCGGCGGCTTGGGCAACTCCATCGCCGATCTGCCGGCGGTTGGATGTGCACCCGAGTACATGAGTGAGAAGGCGATCTGTATCGGTCAGTACTTCGTGGCCTCCGGCGTCTTCACCGTTTTCGGGGTCACCTTCCCCACGGTGGAGGGCACCAAGTTCCACAAACACCTCTTCGAAGAGCTGGAGCAGGAGGGGATGGGCAAGTGGGGCTTCGCCACCGATCCCTACGAGATGGCCAAGATGATGATTGCCCACATCGACAAGAAGCGTAAGGCCCTCGGCATCGACAAGGCTCGCGAGCGCGTCCTCATGGATATGGATGACCGCCGCGGGATCGACGCGGCCTAAATGGGTGCGGCCTTCGCGCCGCAGGTTGATACACCGCTAAACAAAGGGGCCCGGTTCGCCGGGCCCCTTTTGCGTGGTCAGAAGGTGGATTCGCGAATCCAGGAGATCCCGCGTCGGGTCAAAATAGCCGCTCCAGCAGGGCATAGGCCAGCGGCATGAAGATCGCCGGGAGCATGTTGCCCACTCGAATACGAGGGAATTCCAACATGTTGAGGCCAAGGGCCATGATGAGCAGTCCGCCCACACCCGTCATTTGCCGGACCACCTCCTCCAGCAGGAAGGGTTTGAGGGCGGTCGCGGCGAGGGTGATCAGGCCTTGGTACACCACGACACTGATGGCCGAGAAGAGGGCCCCGACGCCGAAGGTGGAGGCGAAGACAACGGATATGATGCCGTCCAGAAGCGATTTGGCGAATAGGGTCTGGTGGTTGCCGGTGAGGCCGCTTTCAAGGGCGCCGAGGATGGCCATGGAGCCCACGCAGAAGACCAGACTGGCAGTGACAAACCCTTTGGCGAAGCTGCCCCGGCCTTTGGCGAAGCGGGCTTCCACGAAATGGCCGAGGCGCTCCAGGGCGGCTTCGATCCCAAGGGCTTCGCCCAACAGGCCGCCGACCGCCATGCTGATCACCACCACCAAAATGGCGTCGGTGCCCAAGGCGCCCTTGAGGCCCACCAGGACCACGGCCAGCCCCACGGCCTGCAGGAGAATGGTTTTGAAACGCTCGGGCAGACCGCCGCGCAAGAGCAAGCCCACCCCACCGCCGACGATGATGGCACCGCCGTTGACCCAGGTTCCCAACATTGTCCTTACCTCCCCGCCGGTCAGCCGGATCGTTGTCCCGACGCAACAACGGCATCTTGATCCAATCGCTTCGTTCGATGGTCAAGATGCCGCTGCGCGAAGCCCTTATGGCGATTTCCCGTGTTACCCTTTGGTGATCCCTTTTCGGAAGATCTCAAAGGCCGCTTTGAGCGTCGGCTTGAGGTAGTCTTTCTCGGCGTTGATGATCTTTTTACTCGCTTCCCACAGGACCACGCCGGAGAAGAGGGACCAGAAGATATCGGCCAGAGCCGTGGGATGCTTCTCCACAAACAGCCCGCTCTGGATGCCCCCCTCGAAAATCGTGGCGATGGCGCCGATGGACTTGCTGGAGAGATCCTTTATCTCGGTCAGCAACTGGGGCGAGAGGTTCTTCAGCGTCTCGCTGGACTGGAGGTGAAACATGTTGATAATGATCAACGGATCAAAATCGTACACGTCGTACATCGCTTCCATCAGGGCATCAATCTTCTCCTCCGGCGGCATCACCTCTTTGTTGACATGTTCGACGCGGATATGCAGGTACTGCAGAATACGCAGGGAGAGGGAGGCGTAGAGCTCTTCCTTGTTCTTGAAGTAGAGATAGAGCGTCCCCGGACTCAGCTCCGCCTCTTTGGCGATATCTTCCATGGTGGCCTTGTTGAAACCCTTTTGGGAGAATACCCGTTTGGCAGCCACGATAATTTGTTGTCGGCGGCGTTCCTTTTCGCGTTCTTTTCTTTCTTGAATTCCCATTAGTTACGTTCCAATTGGCGGCATGAATTAAATTTATTTTGAAAATGACTCTATAATTAATGCCCGCAATTTGGTCAAGTGAAATGTTGGCCGCGCTTAAGGCGTCGTCGCTATGGGAGAAGCCCGCTGCGACCTCTCCGCAATCGGCAGGGACGGTGTTCCGGTGGGACTGTCGCGCGCCGTGATGGCGGCGCCGTGGACGCGGTTGGAGCGCCGCGGTCGATCGGCCCGTGCAGCGTGCCGCTGCAAGGCCGCGGCCCTGTGTCGCCCTTAGGTGTAAAAGATGGCCAGGGCCTCCTTGCGGGCGTTGACATGCTGTATGGTCACCTGGATAAGGTCCTCTGGCTTGAGGATCGCCATCGGCGGCATTGGCAGGTTGGCCTCCAGCAGATACTCGTTGAGCAGCACCTGGTAGCTATTGCGCCGCTTGGCCAGCACCATGGCGTCGGTCCGGCTGCCGGTCTGCTTCTCCAGGTGTCTGAGGAGCCAGTACCGCTGGCGGCGGAACTGGACCTGGCCCACTGCGCTCATGGGACGCTCCAACTGCTGGATGATGGCCGTCACCTCCTCCTCCGAGTAGGGCTGCGCCAATTCCAGCGCGGCCCGCAGCTGCCGTTGGGTGACCAGATCAAAATATTTTCGAATCGGGGAGGTGGCGGTCACATAGGCGTTCAAACCGAGGCCGATGTGGGGTTCGGCGTTGGAACTGAGGGCGAAGCGACTCAGATGACGGCGTTGCATCCAGTTCTGAAATAGGCTGCCGTCCACGCCGTCGAAAAGCCGCTGACGCGGTTCCGGCTGGCTGCGAAAAACGGCCGGAACGCCCCTCTCCGCAAGAAAGCGGGCGGCCAGCCAGTTGGCCAGGATCATCATCTCGGCCACCAGGAAGCGGCCGGGGCTTTCGCGGTCGACACGGTTGACCTGTGGATCGCCGCTCTCGTCGAGCCAGATGTTGATCTCCGGCAGGGTGATCATCACGGCGCCGCGATCCAAGCGATGCTGACGAAATGCTTGCGCCAGGCGATACAGGGCTTGAAGACCGGCGTCGCTGCCGACACGCTGATTCACGTCGAAGTAGCTGAGCTGATCCCGCACGCGGATGGTGCTGGCCAGGATCTCATAATCCAGCACCTCTCCTTCGGCGCTGAGGGTAACGAAGGTGGTGATGGCCGGACGCTCTTCACCGGCTTTGAGGCTGCAGAGATCGTCCGAGAGACACCCCGGTACCATGGGGATCTTTCCGTCGGCCATGTAGATGGTGCTGCCCCGCAGACGGGCTTCCGCGTCAATGGGGCTGTCCCGCCGGATGTGGTGGGCCACGTCGGTGATGTGGATCCCCACCCGAAACCGGTGGCCCTGGGCTTCGATGCTGATGGCGTCGTCGAAATCCTGGGTGGCCGCGCCATCTATGGTCATCACGGCCAGATCGGTGAGGTCGCGCCGGGCGGGTGTCGCTGCGCTGCCGGCGCGCGGGGTTGCGGTCGCAAGCGAGTTGGCTTCGGCGGCCACGGGTTCGGGGAATTCGGTGGGTACCGCCAGCCGCAGAATATCGAGGTTGACGTCCATGTCCCAGATGCCAAGCTGCACCATCAGTTTGAAGACGATGTCGGGCTTGGTGTGACCCGCCCTTTTCAAAATGTCGCGTGCCAGAGTGAAGCTGGCGCTCTCTTTTTCGAACAGGTAGTAATCCTTCAACGCGGCCACGATCTCGGCGGAACGCTCCGGCATCTGGCCATTGCCGCCGCTGACCAGGTGGCGTACCCATTCGGCACCGGAGGCCACCAACTCCTCCCGCAGCGCCGCCGCCTCGCGCTGCCGCTGGATCTGTTCCACCTTTTCGGGCGTGTGGGGAAAGAAGCGGTCCGGATTGAACTTGAAGTAAGTGCGGTCTTTGAAAAAGGCTCTGAGAACAGCGCCCCGCCGGTCGCCATCCACCTCTTCGCCAAAGCACAACGCCGCCATGGTGGACAGATCGATCCACTCCTGCTCGCTGTGGAGGACCTCCCAGAGCTCCTCGACATCGACCCGCTCCGCCAGACCATTGCGGTGCTGGGCAGCCGTTCGGAGGGCCTCGATCGTGGCCTGGCGGCTGGCACCGGGATCGAGACGTTCCGGACCCAGCTGGGCGAGACGGCCGGCCGAGATCTTGACCTCGCGGCCGTGTTCGGTGAGCAGCCGCAGGCGCAGCTTCTTGATCTCGATAATGACGGCCGTTATAATTCGTTGGCTGTCGATAAATTCGACGATGGTTCCCGTTTCCATAACCCCTCAGCCTAATTCGCTCCTGTGTAAAAGTCAAACCTCAGCGGTGGTGTCGATGGGCGACCGCACGACACTGTTGGGCAAACCAGCCCGGCTGGGGAAAGGTTTGACCTGCCGAGCGAACTGATTAGGTTATAAGACTGCTGTAAACCTGCCATCGGATACGATCGCATCGTCCAGGCATCAGCGTCACAGAAAGGATCCCCTTGCCGAGTTCCGCAACCTCCGCCTCCCTTCGCTCCGCCCTGGCCCTGTTGCGCCCCTATCTGCGGGAACGCCGCGGCGCCATCCTGATCGGTCTAGCGGCCCTCATTGTGGTGGATCTGCTGCAGTTGTTCATCCCGCGGGTGGTCAAGTGGGCTGTGGACGCCTTGACCCTCACCAGCGCCTCACCGCAGCTCCTGCTGCGCTACGCCCTCTACCTGGTGGCATGCGGCGGTCTTATTGGCGGCTTCCGCTACCTCTGGCGTCGCTGCCTGCTGGGCACCGCCCGACGGGTGGAGGAGGCCTTGCGCAATCGCCTCTTTCATCATCTGCAGTCTCTTTCCGCCGAATATTATGACAAAACCGCCACCGGCGATCTCATGGCCCATGCCACCAACGACATCAACCAGGTGCGCATGGCGTCGGGCATGGGGATGGTGGCGCTTAATGACGCTCTCTTCCTGGGGGGCGCCGCCATCGGCTTCATGCTTTACATCCACGTGGAGCTGACCCTTCTGGTGCTGATCCCCATGCCCTTCATCGCCTTTGGCACTCGCCTGCTCAGTCGACAGATGCACCGCCGGTACGGCGCTGTCCAAGCGGCCTTCGCGACGCTGACCGAGACCGTGCGTGAGCGCTTCGCCGGCATTCGCATGATCAAGGCCCACGGCATAGAGGCGGTTGCCGTGAAGGAGGTCGGTGCGGTGTCGCGGGACTATATCGACCAAAACATCGCCCTCACCAAGGTCACTGGCGCCTTCTTCCCCATGATGCTGGTGCTGACCAACCTCAGCCTCGTCATGGTGCTCTACTTCGGTGGTCGTCGGACCATCCTGGCTGAGATCACCCCCGGTGACTTCGTGGCCTTCATCAGCTATCTGGGACTCCTCGCCTGGCCCATGATGGCCCTGGGCTGGGTGACCAACCTCATCCAACGGGGGCGCGCCTCCTTGGATCGGCTGAACCGCATCTTCGACACCCCGGCTTCCATCACCGATCCGGTCCACCCCGAGCGCCACCCCCCAGCGGACAATGGGCTCCAAATCAATAAGGTCTCTTTCGCCTATGAGGGGCAGAGCGATATGGTGCTCGACAAGGTCCAGTTCGAGCTGCCCGCCGGCCATATGCTGGGTGTCGTCGGCCCGCCGGGGGGCGGCAAGACCACTCTGCTGCGGTTGCTGCCGCGACTCTACGATGTCAGCGCCGGCGATATTCGACTGGGCGGTGTGGACCTGCGCCGCTGGCCCCTGGAGGAGCTCCGGCGGCGAATGGCCTTCGCACCCCAGGAGCCCTTCCTATTTGCCGGCTCGATCCGCGACAACATCACCCTGGGAGATGATGCCGTCACCGATGCCGATCTGGACCGTGTGGCCCGGATGGCGGCGCTGCACAAGATGCTGGTCCACATGCCCAACGGTTGGGACACCATTGTCGGCGAGAAGGGCGTTATCCTCTCCGGCGGACAGAAGCAGCGCATCGGCCTGGCACGGGCCTTTCTCAGGGACGCCCCCATACTCCTGCTGGACGATCCCATCAGTCAGGTGGATGGGGAGACGGGCGATGAAATTGTGGCGGGGCTCCGGAGGATGGCCGCCCGGAAGACGATCATCGTTGTCTCCCATCGCCTCAGCGCCGTACAATTTGCAGACCATATCGTCACCTTTAAAGGCGGGGTGGTGGTAGAAGCGGGAACGCCGACAGCGTTGGCCCGCAGCGGCGGCTACTTTGCCCGCACCCTCCAGCTGCAGGCGCTCGAAGCGGAGGAACCAGCCCATGAATGATCTCCAAATGGCGGAAGAGACGCTGCACGAACGTCACGACCTGCGCCTCTTGCATCGGCTGTACCCCTTCGTACGCCCCTATCTGCGTCTCGTGCTGCTCTCCATTGTCCTGGTGGTGGGCATCACCCTGGTGGAGCTGACCCTGCCCTATGTGACCAAGATGGCCATCGATCGCCATATCGTCCCGGTGGAAGAAACGGATCGCCTCGGACCAGGCGACGCTGACATCAGCAAGGCCGAGCGCGCTGCGGCCTACGCCGGGCTCCCGCTGGAGGAGCGGCGGCGGCTGCGGGCGCATGACCTGGCCGGTCTCGGCCACCTCGCCTTGCTCTTTCTCGGTCTGGTTGCCGTCAATTTCATTCTGAATTTCCTTCAGAAGTTGGTCATGGAGTACGCCGGGCACACCATCATGCACGATCTGCGGGTGCGGCTCTTCGACCACCTGGCGCAGCTCTCGGTGGCGTTTTACGCCCGCAATCCGGTCGCCCGGCTGGTGACCCGCATGACCAACGACGTGCAGAACATGCACGAGTTCTTCACCTCGATGATTTCCCTGCTTTTCAAGGATCTGTTTCTCCTGGTGGGCATTCTGGTGGTGCTCTTCACGCTACACTGGCAGCTGGCACTGGTATCGGCGGTCGTGCTGCCCCTGGTGGTGGGCACCGCCCTGGGCTTTTCAGGACCCATTCGCAACGTGTTCCGCGATCAACGGGTCAAGATCGCCGAGATCAATACCCGCTTCGCCGAGACCATCGACGGTATGGCGGTGATCCAGTCCTTCCGCGCTGAAAAGCGCAACGCCGATCTTTTTCGATCGCTCAATCACGAAAACTATCGCCTGGGAATGCAGCAGATTCACCTCTTCGCGCTCTTCATGCCCGTCATCGAGGTGATCGGGGTGATTACCCTAGCGGCCTTGATCTACTTCGGCGGCGGTCAAGTGATTCAAAACCAGATCAGCCTCGGGGTACTGGTGGCCTTCATCACCTATATGCGGATGTTTTTCCGCCCCATCCGTGACCTGTCTGAAAAGTACTCCATCCTACAGAACGCCCTTGCCTCTGCCGAGCGGATTTTTCTCCTGCTGGATACCCAGGAGCAGCTCCCCCAGGTGACGGATAGGGCCAGTTCGGCCGAGACGGTGGCATCCCAGAAGACGGCCACAGGCCTCCAGCGTGTTCAGCCGCCGGCGGCCGAGGATCTGCGCCGCTTTCGATCGCTGCAATTCGAGCAGGTCGACTTCGCGTACACGCCCGAAGAGAAGGTCCTCAATCAGGTGTCCTTTACCCTCCGAGCCGGTAAAACGCTCGCGCTGGTAGGGCCCACCGGCTCGGGCAAAACCACCCTGATCAACCTCATCGTGCGTTTTTACGACCCTACCGCTGGAAGGGTGCGCCTCAATGGCCACGATTTACGGCACCTGCCGCTGGAGCAGGTGCGCGCACTGCTGGCCCTGGTCACCCAGGATCCATTTCTGTTTTCGGGCACCGTCAAGGCCAATCTCTTTCCCCACCTGGAAAGGGTCGATTCCGCCGAGTTCGAGCGTGTGGTGGCCGCAGCCGATTGCCAGGACCTCATCGCCCGGCTGCCCGAGGGCGGTGACACCCTCCTGGCGGAGGGTGGCTCGCTGCTCTCCAGCGGAGAGCGTCAGCTCCTCTCCGTGGCCCGCGCCCTGGCCAGGGATCCGCAATTGATCATTCTCGACGAGGCCACCAGCTATATCGACTCGGAAACCGAGGCGCGCCTGCAGGCCGCCATGCAACGCCTCATGACGGGTCGTTCGGCCATTATCGTGGCCCATCGTCTCAGCACCGCCCGACAGGCGGACCACATCCTGGTGCTCAACCGGGGCGTCGTCGTGGAGGCCGGCAGCCACGCCGCGCTGATCGAGAAGGACGGTTTTTACGCCCGCCTCTACCGGCTCCAGGGGCTGGGCAGCGAGGCGCCGGCAGCGATCACTGCGTGACAGATATAGATATACATATCAAATGGTTATTTAGTGCCGCCAAGCCCTTGCCAGCCGCCCATATTAGGCTTGCCAAAAGTGTTGGCCCATGTTAGGTTGACGAGGATTTTCGAACCAAAACGGGCGTGCCGCCGTATTCTTGCCTTTCTTTTCAGGTCTGTTCCCAAAAAATGATGCTGTCAGTAGACGACCTCGGTGAAGTGGTGTTCTGATCGGCAACTGCGTATCGCGCATCATCTCACCCCTGCCGAGTCCCGGCTGACAACATGTGTACAGGGGCTTCTGCGCCACGGAGCCTAAACCCCATCTTTTCTACCAAAGGAGGATTGGATAGATGCCTTACGATGCAGTAAACATGGCTGACTGGCAGATTTCGGAAGAAGCAGAGAAGAACATGCCGACGCCGGACGATTGGGTCGAGAAACTGGGTCTGGAAAAGGACGAGATGCTGCCCATGGGACGGCTGGGCAAGCTCGATTTTCTCAAGATCATCGATCGAATGAAAGACAAACCCGACGGCAAGTACATCGAAGTAACCGCCATCACCCCGACCCCGTTGGGTGAAGGCAAGAGCACCACCTCCTGCGGCCTGATGGAAGGTCTCGGCAAACGCGGCAAGAACGTTGGCGGCGCCCTGCGTCAGCCCTCCGGCGGCCCCACCATGAACGTCAAGGGAACTGCGGCGGGTGGTGGTAACTCGCTGCTGATCCCCATGACCGAGTTCTCCCTGGGACTCACCGGCGACATCAACGACATCATGAACGCCCACAACCTGGCCATGGTGGCCTTGACCTCGCGCATGCAGCACGAGCGCAACTACAATGACGAGCAGCTGGCCCGCCTCACCGGCATGCCGCGCCTCAACATCGATCCCACCCGCGTCGAGATGGGCTGGATCATCGACTTCTGCGCCCAGGCCCTGCGCAACATCATCATCGGTATCGGCGGCCGCTTCGACGGATTCACCATGCAGTCCAGGTTCGGCATCGCGGTGGGTTCCGAATGTATGGCCATCCTGTCGGTGATTCGCGACCTGGCCGACCTGAAAGAGCGCCTGAACAACATCACCGTGGCCTTCGACAAGAGCGGCAACCCGGTCACCACCGGCGACCTGGAAGTGGGCAACGCCATGACGGCCTTCATGCGCAACACCATCAACCCCACCATGATGTGCACCGCCGAGTACAACCCCTGTCTGGTGCACGCCGGACCTTTCGCCAACATCGCCGTGGGTCAGAGCTCCATCATCGCCGACCGCGTCGGCCTCAAGCTCTTCGACTACCATGTTACCGAGTCCGGGTTCGGCGCCGACATCGGCTTCGAGAAATTCTGGAACGTCAAGAGCCGTTTCTCCGGCCTCAAGCCACACGTCTCGGTCCTGACCACCACCATCCGCGCCCTCAAGATGCACGGCGGCGGGCCCGCGGTTGTCACCGGCAAAGCCCTGCCGGACGAGTACACCAAGGAGAACCTTGAGTGGGTGGAAAAGGGCTGCGAGAACATGGTGCATCACATCAACACCATCCGCAAGGCCGGCATCAACCCGGTGGTCTGCATCAACCGCTTCTACACCGACACCGACGCCGAGTGCGACGTGATCCGCAGGGTGGCCGAAGCGGCCGGTGCCCGCTGCGCCGTTTCCAAGCATTGGGAACTGGGCGGTGAGGGCGCGCTGGAGTTCGCCGATGCCGTCATCGACGCCTGTGAAGAAGAGAACGATTTCAAATTCCTCTACCCGCTGGAGATGAAGCTGCGCGACCGCGTGGACCTCATCGCCAGAGAAGTCTACGGCGCCGATGGCGTTGCCTGGGATGCCGCGGCCGAGGCCAAGGCCAAGATGCTGGAAAACGATCCCAAGTACGCCGACTTTGCCACCATGATGGTCAAGACGCACGAGAGCCTCAGCCACGACAAGACCATCAAAGGGGCGCCCAAGGGCTGGACGCTGCCCATCCGTGACGTGCTGATCTACTCCGGCGCCAAGTTCCTCTGCCCCTGCGCAGGTCCCATCAGCCTGATGCCGGGGACCGGCTCCAATCCGGCTTACCGCCGCGTCGACGTCGATCCAGTGAACGGAAAGGTCACCGGTCTGTTCTAGATTCTTAACTGCTGTTTGTGCCCATCGGCCCGGGTGTTTCACCCGGGCCTTTTTTGTGCTGCCGAGGCGCGCCAGGCGGTCTCCGAGATGCTGGCCTGCGCTCGACAAGCCGTTGATGAAAGTGGTAATGTGGACCTTCGAATGGCGGACGGATTCCGTCCGAGACTGCCGTAGTCACTGAGGAGAG
This sequence comes from Desulfosarcinaceae bacterium, assembly GCA_030066015.1. GTDB lineage: Bacteria > Desulfobacterota > Desulfobacteria > Desulfobacterales > Desulfosarcinaceae > JASJCL01. Next base: position 25,445 of record JASJCL010000049.1, read on the forward strand.
TCATCCGAGCCATGCAAAAGTTCACCGACGATCAAATTCGCGCCTCCGTCAGCGACACCCTCACGGAAACCTTCGACACCATGCTGTCCATGCAGCTCTCTGCCGTGGACAGCGTCGAGGACCCAGGTCTCGACGAAGACCGCATGGTGGGGGCGGTCAATTTCGCCGGTGAGGTGGTGGGGACCATGAGCCTGCACGTCAGCCGTCCCTTTTCGAATATGCTGACCGCCGCCATGCTGGGGATGGGTCCTGATGAAGAGATCGATGAAGAGACGGTTCGCGATGTGGTCGGCGAACTGACCAATATTCTTACCGGCAATCTCAAGACCGAGTTCGTCGATGCTGGCCTCTCCTGCGTCATCTCCACACCCCACATCACGACCGGCAGTGATTTCAAGATCGACCCCCTCGATATTGCGCCGCCCCTCAAATACTTCTTCCGCCACGAACCCCACGATATCTTCATCGAACTGGTGGTCAAGGAGGAGAGCGGTGGCGCCGAGGCCGTGGGCGCCGTCAGCGATCTGAGCACCGATGAAGTGATCTCCATGATCAACTCGGTGGACATCCGCGCCACCGTGGTCAACGCGGTGATCGACGTTTTCTTCACCATGCTGGAGATGGAGATTGATCACATCCAGGAGGTGCCCGCCGCCTTTGCAGAAGAGTTACGCACCGTCGGCACCGTGACCTTTGCCGGCGATGTGGACGGTCTCTTCAACATACAGGTGAACGACGACTTCGGCCAGATCATGACCGCCGCCATGCTGGGCATGGCGCCCGAAGAGGTGGAGAGTGCGGAGGACATCTACGACGTAATCCGCGAGATGAGCAACATCATCGGGGGCAACCTCAAGTCCGCCTTTGTGGATGCCGGCCTCGCATGCGTTCTTTCCACGCCCAGCATTACCAATGGGCTCGATTTCCGGGTCGAAGCGGCCACCGGCATCCACCCCGAGCGTTTTCTCTTCGCCTACAATGACCATACCATCATTGTGGAAGCGGGGATCAAGAAGGAGCAGGCTGCCGCAGAGGCAGACGCCGATGCAGCGCAATCGGCCGCGTCGCGTCCGGAAGCCACTGCCGCCGTCGTTGATGAACTCCAGAATCTGGATTTCATCATGGAAATCCCCATGGAGGTGACCGTGGAGCTGGGCCGGACGCGCAAGAAGATCAACGATCTTCTGCGTATCCAGAACGGGTCGGTGGTTGCCCTGCAGCAGTTGGATGGAGAGCCCGTCGATATTTTGGTGAACAAGACCCTCATCGCCCGCGGAGAAGTGGTGGTGGAGAAGGAGAAGTACGGCATCCGGATCACGGAGATTGTCAGTCGCAGGGAACGGCTGAACAGCCTGCGCTAATCCTCACCGCCAACTGTTCGATCTGGTTGTTGGTGTCCCCCAACTGCGGGCCCTTCGGTGGGCGCGCTGAGCGGCGTTTCAGATCGCCCGCAGCGCTATGGTGCGGTCGATGGCGGTACCCAAAAGGCCCGCCACCCCGACGGCCCGGCCAGCCGCGCGCTCCCGGAGCCGTGCTTTACAAGCGTCCTCGCTTTGCTTACCTTACAGCTAAACCCTTCACACCGGAGTCGCAGCCATGGCCGCCGAACTCATCTCCATAGAGGAAATGCTGGGTCCGGATATGCGTCTGTTGATCCGTCTGATGCGCCTCGTTCCGGAAAAGGATAAGGAGGACGACTGCCTTCGCCGTCTGGTGGCCTTTCGATTGATAAAAGATGGCGAAAAGCGCACCCAGGCGTTCCTCCTTGCCAAAATTCGCAAAATGATTCAATCGGCTTATACCGGAGGGCTCTACGATTTCATTCAGGACGACTCCCGACTAGGGGCCGTCGGTCCTGCCACCGAACCGCCCGACATCGCCTGAGGCCCACTGCCGTCGGCAACGCGCACCCACAGGCACTCCCATCCTTTTTGACACTCTCCGAAGACCGGCGCCGCCGGCTCATCCGCGGCACCCTCACGTGCCGCCCTGGGGCAAGCGACCGCCTCGGGTGGGCGTCTTACCGGAAACAGCCGGCACTGGAGGGATCGCCTGCCCACTTGTAGCGCGTCGCCATGATCGCAAACGTCTCGTCAGTAGCGGGAGGGAGAGCAGGAGCAGGCCCACGGCTGCGGCCCCCTTACACCAAAGCGGCAGGATGTCGGCGTGGCTGCCGGCCAAGGCTTGGGCCGACCACCCCAGGGCGGTATAGATCCCATCTGTCATCAGGCCGCAGAGGACGGCGCCGAGCGCGATCGTCCCCAGGTAGATCGCGGTCGCCCGCCGGCCCAACAGCCCGAGGATAACGGTGAGAGCGGCGATATTGGTGGCCGGACCTGCCATGAGAAAGACCAGGGCGGCGCCCGGGCTGACCCCTTTGAGGATCAGCGCGGCGGCGATGGGCGTGGAGGCCGTGGCGCAGATATAGAGGGGAATGCCAAAGGCCAGCATCAGCAGCATGGCGGGCAGGCCGCCGCCCAAGTAGCGGGTCAAGAGGGGGTCGGGTACCAGGGCGGTGATGGCGCCGGCCAGGATGAGGCCCAGAAAGAACCAGCCGGCCAGGTCCTGCCATACCTCCCTGAATGCGAAGCGCAACCCGGCGACGAGCTTCTCACCGTGGGTGTGATGGCGGCGATGGACATCCGGTGGACATCGCTTGCCGTCACAACAGCCGTCCACGGGGCAGGTGAGGTCCATGGCAGGGCCGTCCGGGACGGAGGGCGTGGGTGATTGTGTGACGTTTACCAGGGTGCCGGCGCTAAAAGCGGTCAGAAAGGCGGTAACGGGTCGCACGATGGTCATCAAGGGATCGAGGAGCGCGTAGGTGATGCTGATGGAATCCACACCGGACTCGGGCGTGGCGATGAGAAAGGCCGTCGTGGCGCCCGGATTGGCCCCCTGTTTGCGCAGACCGGCGGCGGCGGGCAGCACGCCGCAGGAACACAGGGGCAGCGGGATGCCGATGAGGGCGGCATTGAAGACCGATCGGATGCGACCGTGTCCCAGATGCCGGCTGACCATGCTGGGGGGCAGGAATACGCGCAGCAATCCGCTGATGAACAAGCCAAAAAGGATATAGGGCGCCGATTCGAGCAGCAGATCGACAGCGCTGACCAGGATGGTGGTCACGGTATCCAAGAGCATCGATTAATAATTCCTTTGCATGAAAGCTTGACCTACCCCCATGGCTTCGCGAGGCGTCACTTCATTCGGGACTCATGCCGGCGGCTCATGGGGCTGCGCAGCCCCTCGGAGGTGTCCCACCGCTATCGTCATCAGTTCCACCACACAGGCGTCGTCCAATTGATAGAAGAGGATCTGACCCTCCCGGCGCGGTCGCACCAGACGCGCATCCTTGAGGCGGCGCAATTGATGGGAGACGGCCGATTCGGTGATACCGATGAAGGCAGCCAGGTCGCAGACACACATCTCACCATCTTTGAGCGCCATTAGGAGCTTGAGCCGATTGGGGTCTCCCATGAGCTTGAAGGTGTCTGCCAGATGGTGCAGTTCCGATTTGGGCAGTTCCCCGCTCCGCGCTCGGTCAATACGATCGGTATGCAGGATCCGCACCGCATTGGTTTCAAGCGGCAGTGAACGGGTCGCTTGGGCCGCCATGGGACCTCCTCAGTAATTGATTATCTGAACAGATGTTCATATATTTAAAATGGCCTTAGGCGTCAACCTTTTTCGGCACCGTTTTGAAGGGTCACCGCGGGCCCCGTTATGGGCCCCAGCGCTGCCGAACTCCCTGTTGACAAGCGCTCACCACAGTAATAGGGTCTCCGTTCATGCCGCCGTTGGGAGTGCGCGAGTCGTGTACCGAGGGAATGAAGCACCATGGATCTGAGTCAGGTAAAAGAGGGACAGAGCTGTACCATCGATCGCGTGGGGGGCAGCGGCAGCTTTCGTCGCCGGGTTCTCGAGATGGGCATTCTGAAGGGCAGTGTCGTGCATGTTGAAAAATACGCGCCCCTCAAGGATCCATTGGAGCTGATTGTAAAAGGTTACCATGTCTCGCTGCGGGTGGCAGAGGCCGCCCGCATCACGGTCAAAGAGGTCACCTAGGAGCCCTTGCGACCATGTCCGCGCGTCCGCTTACGATCGCCCTCGCCGGCAATCCCAACTCCGGTAAAACCACCATCTTCAACACCATCACCGGCACCCGCCAGAAGGTGGGCAACTGGCCTGGTGTGACGGTCGAGAAAAAAGAGGGCCGCGTCGAGAAATTCGGCCGCTCCCTCACCATCATCGACCTGCCGGGCACTTACAGCCTGACCCCCTTCTCCATCGAGGAGATCGTTGCCAGGGACTACATCCTCGAGCAGCGCCCCGACGTGGTCATCGACATTATCGACGCCTCCAACCTGGAGCGCAGTCTCTACCTGGCCACCCAACTGCGTGAACTGGACTGCAAAATCGTGTTCGCCCTCAACATGATCGATCTGGCCCGCTCGCGCGGCGTGAAGATCGACGGCGATAAGCTCTCCAGTTTGCTGGATGTGCCGGTGGTCTTCACGGTGGGCAACCGTCGAGAGGGTATCGACGCACTGCTCAAGTGCGCCATCGCCCTTGCCGACGCTGATTCGCCGCCAGAAGCCCGACGGCGGGTGAAGTATAGTCAGGATATCGAAGCTTCGCTGCGCGTGCTGCAGGAGATGATCGATCCCTCCTTGGCCGCCCGTTTGGGGTACAACGCGCGTTGGACCGCGGTGAAACTCATCGAAGATGACCAGGTGATCAAGGCCCATCTGCAGGCACGTGCCGGCGAAGCGAGCCAACCGCTTCTCGAAGCGGCCCAGCAGCAGCGCCGCCAACTCTACGAACGCTACAACGACGAACCGGAGATCATCACCACCGATGAGCGCTACGGTTACATCTCCGGAATTATCAAGGAGGTCTATACCACCTCCACCCAGGAGCGGGTGGACATCTCGCGCCATATTGACCGGCTGCTCACCAACCGTTTTCTGGGACTGCCCATCTTTTTCCTCTTTATCTGGGCCATGTTCCAGGCCACCTTCTCCCTGGGGGCCTACCCCATGGATTGGATCGAGTCGGCCGTGGGTGCGGTTTCCAGCATTCTGGACCACTTGCTGCCCGCCGGAATGGTGAAGGCCCTGCTTCTGGACGGTATCGTTGCCGGCGTGGGCAGCGTCATCGTCTTTCTGCCCAATATCCTCATTTTGTTCTTCTGCATCGCCCTCTTCGAAGATACGGGCTACATGTCCCGTGCGGCTTTTCTGATGGACAAGGTGATGCACCTCATCGGATTGCATGGTAAATCTTTCATTCCCATGCTGATGGGGTTCGGCTGCAACGTCCCCGCCATCATGGCCACCCGCACCCTGGAGAGCCGCAAAGACCGCATCCTGACCATATTGATCACGCCCTTCATGTCCTGTTCGGCCAAACTGCCGGTTTATATCGTACTGGCGGGCACTTTCTTCGGGGCCCGCGCCGGAACGGTGATCTTCGCCATCTATCTCGCCGGGATCCTATTGGCCATCCTCTTCGGGCGGCTCTTCCGCGACGCCCTCCTCAAGGGAGAGGACGCGCCTTTCGTCATGGAATTGCCCCCTTACCGCATCCCGATGCTGAAAAGCCTCCTGATCCACATGTGGGACCGCAGCAAGATGTTTCTTCGGAAAATGGGGGGGGTGATTTTGGCTGGATCGATCGTTATCTGGGTCCTGTCCACCTTCCCGCGTCAATACGACACGTCGGCCAGCTTTGCTGCTCAGCGGGAAAGCCTCACCGCCCGCTACGCGACCGAGATCACCGCCGCTGCCGACGCCGACCGTGGGGTGCTGCAGGTGGAGCGGGATCAGCAAATGCGCCAGTTGGCCCGCCAACAGGAGGAGGCGCGCATGGCCGACACCTACCTCGGGCGGCTGGGCCGTTGGATCGCGCCCGTGTTCGCTCCCATCGGCATCGATTGGCGCGGCGGCGTGGCCCTCCTGACGGGCTTCGTCGCCAAGGAGGTCGTGGTCTCCACCATGGGGGTCCTCTACGCCGTGGGGGATGACCAGGGTTCCGAAGCGCTGCAGGAAGCGCTGCGCGCCTCGGGAATGCAGCCGATCTCGGCGCTCAGTATGATGGTATTCGTGCTCTTGTATCTGCCCTGTGTGGCCACCACGGCCACCATCCGCCGGGAAACCGGCTCCGTCAGATGGATGCTTTTCAGCATCACCTACACCACCGCTGTCGCCTGGTTGGCCGCCCTGCTGGTCTACCAGAGCGGGCGTCTGCTTGCCCTCGCCGCCTGACCGGTGATCGCTCCGTGGGAACACCAATGCCGGCGATTGGACCGGTCCGGCGGTTCCTGTGGTCAGCGCGTCGCCATGTTCGTCCTACCCAGCTGAGCGCCTGTTTATCTTCTCGTTCGCCGCCTTGCGGCACCCTCCGCGAATTCGGCGCTGCGGCAATTACGTCGCCTGCAGGCGTTCTTGGGCGTCTTTGAGTTCCGGGTAAAGATGATGGAGGCATTGCGGGCATAGGCTGTGGCTGAACTGGGCTTCGGAATGGGTGCTGATATAGGTTTCGATCTGCTTCCAATAGCCGTCGTCGTCCCGTATCTTCTTGCAGGATGAGCAGATGGGCAGAAGACCGCTGAGCAGCTTGACTTCGGCGAGGGTTTTCTCCAGGCGGGTGATGAGATCCTTGCGCTCCTCGTTTTTGACGGTCAGCTCTCGCGTGCGTTCCGCCACGCGCAGTTCCAGCGTGCGGTTCAGCTCCTGATTGCGCTGCAGCTCCTGCCGCACCACCCTCAGACCGGTGCGGGTGATCCGTTCATTGACATACGCCAGAAAGATGGTGGCCACCATGGCCGCGCCGGCGTTGAGGCTGGCCGACTGGAGGTGCAGCTGCAGGGTATCGGCGACGATCGTCCGGCCGTAGAGATAGGTGCCCCCCGTCAGCGAGAGCATAAACGCCGCGACACCCAGCAATTGCCGCCGGTTGCCGAAGATGGAGGCAAAAATGATCACACAGAACATTTCGGCGGTAAAATGGTTGTAGCCCGTGATCTCGAGAATCGGCAGCTTGGCCAGGGTGCCAAAGAGGGTGAGGGCGCATTGGGAGAGGATGTGGAGCATGACCGTGGCGGCGAAGCGCCCCTTGCGCAGCATGCCCAGTCCGATCGCCAGACAGAGGATGAAGACGAGATCCACCACCAGCATGGGCCAGATCTCGCTCGGGTTGGTCCGCATGAGGTTCAGGATGAGCACCAGCAGCATCACCGGCAGCAGAAGTACTTGCAGCCAGTAGAGGATGGTGGCCTTCATACGGATGACATAGGGCGACCTGGCATTGGCCTGGAGGCGCGGATCTATAGGGGTCTGCTGGGTGTTCATAAACCGTGTCAAGCATGGGTTGAAGGAGCGTCGCTGGAGGTGTCCGCCGAAAGCGTTATCGGCGCAAGGGGATGAAAACTATAGAAAAACGGGGATGGCGGCGCGCCGCCGGGAACTGCCAGGCCCATTCCCGCCAATGGGGCCGTCGGGCGCACCGGTAAGCTGGCCAGCCATGCCGGCCGGATGGTACGGCAGGTGGGGAGGGGCGGTGGCGGGTGGTGACGAGACCCGGCCGATGGAACAGCTCTGCCGCAATGTCCCCCATCGGTCCATCGTCCGTATGAATTGGGGGTCAGTTATCGGTCGGGTGCGGCAATTCGGCGATGGCCGCTGCCAGATCGGCCCCGGCCGCTTTCGCGGCGGCCAGGTACTCCGGGTGCTTGAGAACCTCGCCCTTATGGTCCAGGTTGCGGTAGAGCAGGGCGGGGCCAAGTTTGGCATCCAGCACATCGAAGAAATACTTCACGGTCAACAGGGCGCCGTCGAACAGGCGTTTGCCGCTGGTGGCACCCACTGAAATGAAGAGTGCCTTGCGCTTCTCCGGCCAGTCGTTGAAGGGGGTTTGTTGACGCCAGTATTTATTCACCCACAGGGATTGGCAGCGATCCATGAAGATCTTGGTATGGGCACTGACGGTGTAGAAGAAGATGGGCGAGGCCAGCATGATGCCGCGGGCCTGCTTGAGATGGGTGAGAACCGTCGGAAATTCGTCCTTGATGGCGCACTCGCCTGTCTTGATGCACTGGTAGATCTCCAGACAGGGTGAGATTTTTAGGTCGCGCAGATGAAACTCCACCACCTCCGCGCCCGATTCGCGGGCACCGGCAACCGCCTGCGCCAAGAGCAGCGCCGTGTTGCCCCCTCGGCGGGGGCTGCCATACAGGGCAACGATGTCGGTCATAGCAAGGGTCCATATGCGGCCGTTCATGCGCGGCCGGATCAGGGATTACAGCGGCGGATCAGCGCACTTGATCAGTCGCTCTGCAACTCGGGGCGGTCGGCGTAAAGGTCGAGGGCCTCCGGATTTTTTAGGGCGTCTTTGTTGCGCACCGCCTGACCGTGGATCACCTTGCGCACGGCCAGTTCCACCTTTTTCATGTTGAGCGTATACGGGATGTCGGCCACCGAAAGGATCTTGGCAGGTACGTGCCGGGGGGATGTATTCTGACGGATGGTCTGACGGATCTGCTGCTTCAACTCTTCATCGACAGCCACACCCGGCGCCGGTTTGACGAAGAGTACCACGCGCACGTCGCCCTTCCACGCCTGTCCGACGACGATGCTGTCTTCGACAGACGCCAATTGGTCGAGTTGGCGGTAGATGTCGGCGGTTCCGATTCGGACGCCGCCAGGGTTGAGTGTGGCGTCCGAGCGGCCATAGATGACGACGCCCCCCCGCGGCGTGATCTCGATGAAGTCCCCATGGCGCCAGACGCCGGGATACACGTCGAAATACGCATCCCGATATTTTTCGCCCTCCGGATCGTTCCAGAAATAGAGTGGCATGCTGGGGAAGGGGGCCCGGCAGACCAACTCCCCCTGCTCGCCGGTGAGGGCATTCCCGCTCTCGTCCCAGGCCTCCACGTGCATGGCCAAGCCCCGGCATTGCAGCTCGCCGGCATATACCGGCGCCATGGGATTGCCGAGGGCGAAGCAGCCGTTGAGATCCGTCCCGCCCGAAATGGAGGCCAGTTGCAGATCCGCCTTAATATGCCGGTAGACGAATTCGAAGCCCTCTTCTGAAAGGGGCGACCCGGTGGAAAGCAGGGCCCGCAGGGGCGCAAGATCGAAATTGCGTCCCGGCTCCAAACCGCTCGCCATGAGGGCCCCTAGGTAGCCGGCGCTGGTCCCGAAAACAGTGCTGCCGGTTTCGGCAGCCATCCGCCAGAGCGCCTCGGGTCCCGGGTGGAAGGGATTGCCGTCGTAGAGCACGACGGTCGCCCCGACGGCCAGGGAACTGGTAAGCCAGTTCCACATCATCCATCCGCAGGTTGTGAAGTAGAAGATGACATCTTCACGCCGCAGGTCGGTATGCAGGATCAGCTCCTTGAGGTGGTGGACCAGAATTCCGCCGGCACTCTGGACCATGCACTTGGGCAGCCCTGTGGTGCCCGAGGAGTACATGATATAGAGGGGGTGATCAAAGGGCAGCTGCACGAAATCGATCCCTGTAACGCCGGGTGACGCTTTGAACGCATCCAGAGGCACCGCTCGGGGAATGGCGTCGAACCGTGGGGCCGCTTCCACATAGGGCACCACGACGACACGCTCGAGGCTGTCGATGGCGGCGACGATCTGGGCAACTCTGTCGAGCGAATCGATCTTGCGGCCTTTGAACCAGTAGGCATCGGCGGTGAAGAGCACTTTGGGTTGAATCTGGCCGAAGCGGTCCAGGATCCCTTTGATACCGAAGTCGGGCGAGCAGGAGGACCAAGTGGCGCCCAGGCTGGCGGCGGCCAGCATGGCGATAATGGTTTCGGGCATATTGGGCATGAAGCCCACAACCCGATCCCCCACAGTGACCCCTGCGGCTTTCAGGCCCGCGGCAACCTGTGCGGTTTCGGCAAACAATTGGGCATAGGTCAACTCCCGACGGACCTTGTCTTCCCCATAGAAGATGAGGGCCGCGCGGTCGTCGCGATAGCGCAGAAGGTTTTCGGCGAAATTGAGGCGGGCACCGCTGAACCACTTGGCCCCCGGCATGCGGGTCACGTCGTCGATGACGGTGGCGTAGGGCTCGGAAGCGATGATGTCGGCATACTGCCACCAGGCGTCCCAAAATTCGGGGATATGGGTGACCGACCATCGATGCAGTTCGGCATAGTCGTTGAAGTCTGTGCCCAGGGCAGCGTTAAGATGGGTCATGAACTGAAACATCTGGGTCTGCTGGATCTCTTCTTGGGTGGGTCGCCACAGCGGTTCGGACATCGGGTCCCCTTTCTGCCTTATGGATCGGTTCGCCAGTGAACTCATGGTGGGAGCGGCGGGTGATTGCGGGATTGGATCGCGCATGACCCTGATGTGAATTCAAGGTGTTAAGTACATATCAAGAAGCCATTGGCTTTTCAACCAGATGGGGTCGCACCACCGGCGGCGATTTGATTGCGGCAGCCCTTCTAGGGTATAGTGCGGGCTCGTCGGCCACTACCGGCGACAACGGAAGCCAGCATCGAGGCGAACATGCATTACGAAGGCAACATCATTCGACCTCCCAGCGAGGCCAACAGCATCCTGCTCCAGGCCACCGTGGGATGCTCGCGCAACAAGTGCACCTTCTGCGGGGCCTATCAGGGGGAACGCTTCAAGATAAAATCGGATGAGGTCATCATGGCCGACATCGCCTTCGCGGCGGCCAATTGTCGCCGTCAACGGCGGGTTTTCATCTGCGATGGCGACGCCCTCATCATTCCCCAAAAGCGCCTGGTGCGGATACTCGAAGCGATCGCGGCGCAACTGCCATGGGTTACCCGCGTGGGCGTATATGCCAATGCCAAGAGTCTCAAGATGAAATCCCCCGAGGAACTTGCCGAACTGCGCCGGTTGGGAATGGGGATCGCCTACATGGGGTTGGAGAGCGGGGATGATCAAACCCTCAAAGCGGTCCACAAGGGGGCCGACAGCGCCCTCCAGATCGAGATGGGGCGCAAGGCACGCGCAGCGGGGATCAAGCTCTCCGTTACCGTCCTGCTCGGCTTGGCCGGACCGGAACGCTCCGAGGTCCACGCCATCGAGACCGGCCGGGCGCTCTCCGCCATCGATCCCGAATATGTGGGCGCGCTGAGCCTCATGCTGATTCCTGGAACGCCCCTGTATGCCGACTGCCAGGCAGGGCGCTTCACCCCCCTGAGTCCGACGGAACTGCTGCGCGAACTGCGCACCCTGCTGGCCCATACCGAACAGACCCAGGGACTTTTTCACGCCAACCACGCTTCCAACTATCTGCCCATCCGGGCGCGGATGCCCAAGGACAAAGCCGCCACCCTCGAGTTGATCGACCGGGCCCTGGCTGGCGAGGTGGCCCTCAAGCCGGAGTGGATGCGGGCCCTTTAGTCTAGGGGGCGCTGACGGCCCAGGGCGTCAAGGGCGCGACATGCCACTCCCCAAACCTCTCGCTGCAACGAATCGGCCGATGGCATTAAGCCAATAAATTTCAGGTAGTTGTATTCGTTGAGATCCGTCTGTTGCGGTTTTGTCATTGGCGCGTAATTTGCTTTCTCCTTCACAATTCCCAATAGGATCAACCCGTGAAAGGAGATTGTCATGATCTGTACCACCATTCGCCAGGGCGATGACTGTGTCTTCATGAGCGATGCCGGCTGCACCTTCGCAGCAGGGTGCTGCCACGAAGTGGTTACCAGCTGCGAGGGCTGCGAGCGCACCAAAAAATACGCCAGCGGCTGGTACTGCACCGCCAGCCCAGATCCAGACCGCAAATGGAAGAGCGGCCACTGCAACCTCGCCACCCACGTGAATCTTCAGCAGACCTCAAAACGCCAGAAACTCAACCCCCTGAAGGCCTCCAAACGGGGCGGGGCTTAACGCCGCAACGGCCCGGCGCGGTCGTCTGTCGCCGGGCCGGGCGATGATGCCGGCCTTCGGGTCGCCACCCGAAGGTCGGAGCGTCCGGCGTCCTCCGCGGGCCGCATCGCCTGTCGGCACCCCGCCGTGGCGCCCCCACCGCTTCCACCCCATGATCCATCGAGCACCATCCATTCAGGCGCTGTCGCAAGCGCACGCCAACGCCGCCGCCGCTCCCCACCGCCTTGCGGCCGGCCAAACCCGTTGCCTGGTCAATTATATCGGCGAGACGGCCGTCGGATCCCCGCCGTGCCGTGTGGGATTGTGTCCTCGGCCAAAATGGGCTAAGTATCCGTCCAGGAGTGTCTGAACCTTCACAGCTGCTGCACCCCCTCCGTGGACACCCTGATCGAGTGCAAAGACGATGAAGCAATTGCGCGGCCATTGCCTGTATGTTCTCACTCTGGCGGCACTCCTCGCCGGATACCCCTGTTTGACCGTTGCGCCGGCAGCCTCCCCGGAACCGACCGTCAGCCTGTCGCTCAGCAACGCCACCTTGGGCCAAGCCCTTGCAGTTCTGGCCAGGGACACCGGCTATCGCTTTCTCATTGACCGCCAGTGGCACCCCCTCCCGGTGACCATTCATTTCGAAGCACTGCCCCTCGAGCAGGCCCTCCAGCGTCTGCTGCGCCGCCTGAACCATTCTCTCATTTGGCAAGGGGAAAGCACCGTCAAAATCATGGTTTATGGAGAGGCGCGCAACGTCGGACCGGCCCATTCCATCTCCTTTGCTGCACCGCCACAGGAGGTCCCCGAGGAGAGCGAACCGCTGGAGGCGGTTGAACCCGTGGATGCCCAAGAAACGGAGGAGACGATATCAAGCGATGATGGGGTCAATGAACCGGACAGCGCGGAAGCTGGAAGTGCTGCCAGTGAGGCGGAGGTTGGCGACTCCGATGGTGAGGATGCCGCTGCTGGTGAGGATGCCGCTGCGGATGGCCCGGATGACCCGTCTGCGGAAACGGCCGACCCGACCGAATAGGGGCGGGCGACCTGCGGCGAGACCGGCCGTGTCATAAAAAAACCCCCTGATCTCTCAGGGGGTTGTCTGTTCTATGGTGGCGATGCAGGGAATCAATATGAGGTGCTAACTAACTGAAATCATTAATAGCGGGGTGCCATAGAGTGCAAGAATTTTTCCTCATTTTGCACCCTATGCGCACCCTTTTTCATTGGTTTTCACAGGGAGCTGTATTTTTTTCACTTTGTCCTTGACTAAGGTATCAATTGATCCGATATTACAAACAAGGAGGTATCAAATGATACTTAGCTGTGAGAGGCAGGTGGATGAGACCGTCCCATAAGGAGCTCACCGGAAAGATTCGACAAGCCAAGGATCTCGTGAGCAAAGGAGCTGTCCAGATCCTCAATCAGATGGCAGTCGCAGCGGACGCCCTTGAGTTGGGCTATGATACCAGTGACCTTTCAGCCTTGATAGCCAACATTTTAAATGAGATCGATCCTAATAGGCACTACGCAGGGGAGCGGCCGCCTCAGAGATCGTACGAACAGGACATTCAAGGACTGGATTTATTTGCCTTCCGTCTATTTTTTAAGCCATTCGGTACTGTGATCTATTTCAAGTTTGCTGTGAGTCAAGATCAGTTCTGGCTTGTTTCATTGCACCAACACAGAGGGGGAGGGAAGCCATGAGAACCGAAAAATGCCCGGCCGGCCACAACCAGGTGGGACTGGTTGAGGTGAGGCATGAGATTGAATTTAGGGGTGAGAAGCTAACTATTTGTGCACCAAGCAACAAATGCAGGGAGTGCGGGATTGAATTTGCCAGCATTGAACAGACTGCGGTGGCTCAGAAGACCATAGCTGACGCTTACCGTGAAAAGGTGGGCCTTCTAACCGCTCAAGAGATTCGTGATGGCAGGACAAAGCTTGGCATGACGCAAGCTGAACTTGCCAAAAATATCAATGTCGGGATTGCAAGCGTGAAAAGGTGGGAGGGCGTTCAGATCCAGACCAAAGCGATGGATAATGCACTGCGACATGCCTTCTGCCAAATTGAGATCGGTAACCCGTATACAGGGAACCGGGAATTTTCTCCGGCAAGAACAAAACTGGTTCTGAAGAAATTCCAGGAGGTTTTGGGAAAACCATTTCTTGTGCCAGGAGATAAGATGCTGTTTGATGCGAAATATTCTTTTTACGCGGATATGCTAGCTTTCAGCACTACGGGCCAAAGTATGACCGGTGCGGCCTATGCGGCCCTTCCGCATGGCCCGCAATTGAACAACTATGCAGAGCTGGTTGATCTGATTAGAGATTCCAACGAGGAGGAAGCCGAACCTTTGTCTGAAGTCGAAATCAGAATTATTCAGCGTGTTGCAAGCACCTTTCCAGATAAGCGAGCAGTGTACGATGCATCTCATGAAGAGGTTGTTTGGCAAGAGAAACCGGCTGGCAAGTTGATCCCATATACAGATGCGAGTCGACTAACACAGATATAAGGATAACTGCTTGCCGAAGAGTATCTAGTGTTGTTCGATTTTGAGCTATTTGAAATATTTTGTTTCTTATGAGTGAAATCGTGCCATTAGTTTAAGAGACTGAGTGATGATAAGTGAAGAGGGTGTCTTAACAATCATAGTAGTGTTTTTTAGCCTGATAGCGGCGTATCGATATGGCTTTGGTCCTAAACGAAACGGTCGCTTCCTTTTTCTATGGATTTTATGGGATCTATCCGGTTTTAGGGCCATCTTTTATAAACTCAATCCTGAATCAAGAATAGGTGCAGAAGAAGACAGTCTCCCACCAGCAACCTTTGTACTATGGTTTGTTGGTGTCTACGTGGCTCTTTTTGGTCTTGCGTCTCAAAGATACGAAAACAGGATAGATGTAATTGAGAATCAAGCGAACTCGCTTCTCGTTCAATTATCAAATGGTGCGGAGAAGCGGGAACTGAGTAGAATAAGATCGATACAGAATTTAGAGTGCCCTGAGAAACCAGAACTTATGAAAATCACTTCTGTATTTAGATCTTTATTTTTTTATTCCAGTTACGATCAGATTGTTACGAGACTGAAAGAGGCTGTTGAGGATTACAAGAAGTATCTCAGTGAAGCTAATCTAAGTTCTAC
>JASJCL010000131.1 GCA_030066015.1 Desulfosarcinaceae bacterium
CTCGGCGCCTTCACCCAGTTCGGGTGTGAAGTAGTCCAGGCGTTTCACCATGGCGCCGGCCGCACCAACGGTGGCCGCGTCAATGCCCAGGGCGGCGGCATCCTTCTCGGGGATCTCCACCGAGGCCACCTTGCGGATGCCGCGGATCCCCACGTAGCGCGGTTCGTTGATGCCGGTCTGGATGCTGAGCACGCAGGGCAGTTGAATCTCGTTCATCTCCTGGTTGCCGCCTTCGATCTCGCGGCCGACCTTGAGGGTCTTGTCGTCCACCACTTCAATCATGTTGACCAGGGAGGCGTAGGGCAGATCCAGCATGGCGGCCAGCATGCCCCCCACCTGGGCGGCCCCGTCATCGGCCTGGGCGCCGGTGAAGATCAAATCGTAGCGGCCCGTTTCAACCTCGGCCTTCAGGAGGCTGGCGATGCCGGCACCATCGGAACCTTCGAAGGCATCGTCCATCAGAAGGACCCCGTTGTCGGCGCCCATGGCCATCTCGCGGCGCAGCACCTCTTCCGACTCATCATCGCCCACGGTGACCACGGTGACGCTGCCACCCACCTTGTCGCGGATCTGGATCGCCTCCTCCACGGCGTAGTTGTCCCACTCGTTGACCGAATAGACCAGGTCGTCGCGCTCGATGTCGCTGCCGTCGCCCATCACCTCGATCTCGTTCTCGGCGGTGTCCGGGACGCGTTTTACACAAACCAGAATTTCCATTCGATACCCTCCATTGTTCGTAGAATTGGGGAATACTCCCAAGTTGTATCCGTTGCATACGGCCAGGAGCGGCCCTTTAGAGGTGGCGTTGCACCAGCTCCGCCAGATCAATCGCCTCCATCTGGCCCTCCAGCCCAGCCACCTTGATGGCATCCTCCATGTTGATCAGACAGAAGGGGCAGGCGGTCACGATGACGCTGGCACCGGCCTCGGCGGCCATTTTGACCCGCAACACGCCCATGCGCTGCTCCTCTTCCGGTTCATAGAAGAGCATCAGTCCACCGCCGCCGCAGCAGAAGCTGCGGTCGCGCGATTTTTCCATGTCCACCCGGCGCAGGCCTGGGACGGCGTCGAGTACCTGGCGCGGATCTTCGTAGACCTCGTTATGGCGCCCCAGGTAGCAGGGATCGTGGTAGGTGTAAACCTTGCCGTCACCGTTGCCGTCGCCGCCGCCATTGGCGCGGAGGCGGAGCTTGCCCGCTTGGAGCTGGCGCACCAGGTATTGACTGATGTGCTCCACCGGGGGCAAGTTCTCATAATCGTTCTTCAGGGCGTTGTAGGCGTGCGGGTCGGCGGTGACGATCTGTTTCGCGCCGCTCTTCTCGATGGCCGCTGTGTTCATCTCCTTGAGGGTCTGAAACAGCATCTCCTCACCAAAGCGGCGCACTTCATGGCCGCTGTCCTTTTCAGCCTTTCCCAGGATGGCAAAGTCCTCTCCGGCCGCAGTGAGCAACCGTGCGGTGGCCTGGCCGATGGCCTGCATGCGGTCGTCATAGCTGGTGACCGAGTCCACGAAGTAGAGGGTCTCGGCCGAGCTCCGCTTGTCCACCACCTTGACGGGGCACTCCTCTTTGAGCGTTTTGGTCCAATCGAGACGTTTTTTCTCCAGCTTGCCCCAGGGGTTGCCGCGCTTCTCCAGTGCCTTGAGGGGCTTTTGGAGACTCTGGGGCACGTCGCCCTCATCCACCATACCGCGGCGCAGGTCAACGATCTTGTCGATATATTCGATCCCCAGGGGGCACTCCTGCTCACAGGCCCCGCAGGTAGTGCAGGACCAGATCTCGTCTGCCTCGTAAGTGGTGCCGACGAGGTCGTCGCTTCTGCGAAAGGGGGCATCCAGCGGGTAGAGGGGATAGTTCCCGAACATGGTATCGCGGCCCTTGATGGAGATGAAGCGCGGCGAGAGGGGGCGCCCCACGGCATTGGCCGGGCATTGGTCGCTGCAGCGCCCGCAGTCGGCGCAGGAGTAGAAGTCGAGCATATGCTTCCAGGTAAAGTCCTCGAGCTTCTTGACCCCAAAGGATTCGAGGTCGTCGAGCTGCGCGTCGCTGACACCGTGCTGGACCGGTTTGACATTACCCCGCTGGACGCGCATGAAGAAGACATTGAAGAGGGAAGTGATCACATGGAAGTGCTTGCCCAGCGGCAGGAAGCAGAGAAAGAAAAAGAAGGTCAGGTCATGCAGATAGTAGCTCACGATGTGGACCGCCTGGAGGCCGTCCAGGGGCATCCCGGCGAGCAGATGCTTGAACACGAAGGCCAGCGAAAGGGGCGCCAGCAGCTCGGCGTGGAGGCCCTTCTGAAGATTGGCGGCGGCCAAGCTGGCCTCGAAGAGACTCTCGGTGATCATCAGGGTGCAGATCAGGCCCAGAACGAAAAGCGCCTCGGCGGTGTGGTCCTTGCCGTAGCGGGCCGGCACGGCGTAGCGCTCGGGCTTGACATAGGCCCGGCGCCAACCGGCGATCACGCAGGCCACTAGTACCCAGGTGGCGGCGTAATCCTTCAGCAGGCTATAGACCACCCCCAGGGCACCCCCCAGGCCGGGTATGACGAAATCATAGTCGATACCGATGAGGACCATGGCGGTTGAGCGGATGCTGAGAATCAGGAAGCCGGCGAAAATGAGGATATGAAGCACGCCGGCCATCATGTAGCGCGGCTGGCGCCACTGGGCCAGCCAGATGAAAAAGAGCTGCTTAAGGCGCGCCACCATGTTGTCCCAGCGGTGGTCTGGGGCCGCCTTCACCAGGGGGGCAAGCCGTTTGGCGATGATATAGGTAAAGGCCGCCACACCGATCACGGGTATCAGGATGGAAAAAATGACCGTAGGGATATACATGACAACGAATTTGGCCGGCGGAATCAAAGCTGCGTCCATATCGTTCTTCTCTCTCCCTCTAACAATCGAATGGGATAGGGGTTGACAGAAATGAATGAATACTCATTCAGTACTTGTCTACAGAGCATGGGGGGCTCTGTCAAGCAAAAATTGGTCAAAGAGCCGCTCTGTCGCGGCGCGCTTGGGCACCACCGTAAAATGGGGCAAGATGCGTTGAATGAGGGGGCTGGGGCCTCCCCCGCGATCGCCGCCGGGGGAGCGACGTGTCGGCACCATAGCAGAGCCCAGATGTGGACGCAAGGGCCCGTGAAGCGGCTGAATCAGCCCTCACTGCGGATGGGAACATGGGAGCGAATGGTTGACTTTCGGGTCCCGGCGGCCTTAGTATCGCTTCACCATCCCTGATCCGTGATCCACCCCCTTTCGGCCAAGCCCCCGGCCTGTATCAGGCTGTCCGGGCTGGTTATCCGTCGACCCATGTGAAGAAGGAGGCCCCCCTTGTCCGAGACCAATCCTTACGCGCAAAAACCCTGGCTCGCCCATTACGCCCCCGGCGTCCCCGAAACAGTGGATTACGAGGATGCGGCCCTGCCGGACTTTCTGGTCCGTTCCGCCCGGCAGTTCCCCGACAAGATGGCGCTGAACTTTCAGGGCTGCACCGTTACCTTCCGTCAGCTCAGCGACATGGTCGACCGCTTCGCCACCTGCTTGACCGAGTTCGGCGTGGGCAAGGGCGACAGCGTCGCCCTCCTGCTGCCCAACGTGATCCCCTGCGTGGCCGCCTATTATGCCACGCTAAAAATCGGTGCCATTGCGGTGATGAACAATCCCCTCTACGCTGATCGCGAATTGGACCATCAGTTCAACGATTCCGGCGCCAGGGTTTTGGTGACCCTGGACCTGCTGGCCAACCGGATGATCGATCTGCGGCCCAAGACCCAGATCAAGCAGATCGTCTACACCAGCATCGGTGACTACCTGCCCTTTCCCAAGAACCTGCTCTTTCCCCTGGTGGGCAAGAAGAAAGGCCTGGCCGCAAGCGTCAAGGCGGCCGATGCGGTGTACAAATGGAAGCCGCTGCTGGCCGGCACCCAGCCCAATCCGCCCGCGGTGGAGATCGCCTTCACGGATGTGGCCATGTATCAATACACGGGCGGCACCACGGGCGTCTCCAAGGGCGTCATGCTCACCCACGGCAATATGAGCAAACAGGTCCAGCACGTGGCCGCTTGGTTTCCCGATTTCGGCAGCGAAGAGGTCATGCTGGGCGCCCTGCCCTTCTTCCACGTTTTCGGTCTGAGCACCAGCATGAACCTGGCCATCGCCAAAGGCTGGGGCAACATCCTGGTGCCCAAACCGCAGCCGCCCCAACTCCTCGAAGCGATCAGCAAGTTCAAACCCACCTTCGCGCCGCTGGTGCCCACCATGTACATCGGCATGCTCCAGCACCCCGACATCGAGACCGTCGACCTCACCTCCATCAAGGGCTGTTTTTCGGGCAGCGCGCCGCTGCCGTTGGAGGTGATCGAGGAGTTCGAGCGCCGCACCGGCGCCGCCATCGTGGAGGGCTATGGTCTTACCGAATCCTCGCCGGTGACCCACGTCAACCCCTTCGCCGAGGGCAAACGCAAGGTGGGCAGCATCGGCGTGCCCATCTCGGACACCCTGTGCCGCATCGTCAGCCTCGAGGACGGCGAGACCGACCTGCCCGTGGGCGAAAGCGGCGAGCTATTTATCAAGGGGCCACAGATCATGGCCGGCTACTGGCAGAAGCCGGATGCCACCGCCGAGACCCTCACCGATGGCTGGCTGCACACCGGGGACATCGCCAAGATGGACGAGGATGGTTATTTTTACATCGTCGACCGCAAGAAGGACATGATCATCACCAGCGGCTACAACGTCTATCCACGGGACGTGGAGGAGGTGTTTTTCCAGCATCCCAAGGTGATGGAGGCCACCGCCATCGGCATCCCCCATCCCAAGCGCGGCGAGAGCGTGAAGGTCTTCGTGGTCCTAAAACCCGGCGAGACCGCCACCGTGGAGGAGATGCTGGCCTACTGCGAGGACAAGCTGGCCAAGTACAAGTGGCCGGCGGAGATCGAATTTCGCGACGAGCTGCCCAAGAGCAATGTGGGCAAGATCCTCAAGAAGGATCTGCGCGCGGAGGAGCAGCAGAAACGGGAGTGAGCTCTGCGCGCATCCGCCGTTGACTTCGATGCAACGCCCCGGCAGCAATCGCTGCCGGGGCGTTTTGGGCTGTGCCAGGCGGCCACGTCACCGGTTGATAATGCCGTTACACCATATCCGCACACCGGCTCAAAAAAAAGCAGGCCGCCCCATCGGGCGGCCTGCTTCCCTCCCTATCCGGCGCGAAGGGATCTCCACGCCGCTGGCGTCATCACTTCCCGCCGAAGGCATCCTCGCTGATCTCGATGGCGGCGGCGTTGGCGGCCAGGATCGACCGCATCTTGCCCTGACTGACGGGCAGGACGCTCTGGGTGAAGTACTCGGCGCTTTTTATCTGACCTTCGTAGAAGGCCTGGTCCTTCTTCTTGGCACCCTTCTCCAGCTTGCGGGCGGCGACGGTGGCCCGCCACAGCAGCAGCCAGCTGAGGACCACATCCCCGGAAACCTCCAGGAAGGGATGGGCATAGGCAAAGGCGGTGAGCACTTCGGGACTCATCGCTTTGCCGCCCAGGTGCATGGCCACCTCGCCGAGCTTGTTGAGCGCCGCCTCGACGCTGGCCGCCATCGGCTGGAGGCTCTCGAACTCCTTGGCCTGGACAAGGGTTTTCTGGATCTCGCCCATGAGGTCCATGATGGGTTTGCCCTTGTTGAACCCCAGCTTGCGCCCCAGGAGGTCCATGGCCTGGATGCCGTTGGTGCCCTCGTAGATCATGAGGATGCGGCTATCACGCAGGAGCTGCTCCTGGGGATACTCTTTGATATACCCGTAGCCGCCGTAGACCTGCACACCCAGGCTGCAAACGTCCCAGCAGCGATCGGTGACGTAACCTTTGCAGATGGGAATCAGCAGGTCGATCATGCCCTGGTATTTGGCCTTCTCCTCATCCGAGTCAGAGGTGGTGATCAGGTCGGAAAGGTATCCGGTGTAGTACAGCAGGCTGCGCATGCCCTCCACATAGGCCTTCATGGTAATCAGCATCCGACGTACATCGGGATGCTGGATGATGGGCACGCTGGGGGCGCTGTGATCCATCATCTTGAGCAGATGACGGCCCTGAACGCGTTCACGGGCATAGTTGATGGCGTTCATGTAGGAGGAGGAGGCGCAGCCAAAGCCCTGCAGTCCCACCAGCAGACGGGCCTCGTTCATCATCAGGAACATGGCCCGCATCCCCTTGTTCTCTTCGCCCAGGAGGGTGCCGATGCACTTTCCCTTGCCGCCCAGGGTGAGGGAGCAGGTGGCGTTGCTGTGGAGGCCCATCTTCTCTTCGACGCCGGTACAGACCACGTCGTTGAACTCGCCCAGACTGCCGTCGGGATTGACGCGGAACTTGGGCACCAGGAAGAGGGAGATGCCCTTGGTGCCGGCGGGGGCCCCTTCGATACGGGCCAGGACGGGATGGATGATGTTCTCGCACAGGTCGTGCTCGCCGGAGCTGATGAAGATCTTGCTGCCGGTGATGGAATAGGTGCCGTCGTCGTTTTTGACCGCCGTGGTGGTGAGGGCCCCCACATCGGAGCCGGCCTCGGGTTCGGTGAGCAGCATGGTGCCGCCCCAGACGCCGGTGTACATCTTCCTTAGATAGGTCTGTTTCTGCGCCTCGGTGCCGAAATGCTCCACCAGCAGGGCGGCGCCATGGGTCAGGCCGGCGTACATCATGAAGCCGTAGTTGGCGCCGTTGAAATAATCACCGGCGGCCAGGGCCACGCTGCGCGGCATCCCGCCCCCTCCCCATTCGGGATCCTCAGGCAGGGCCGTCCACTCCCCCTCGCAGAGCAGCTCGTAGGCGCGCTTGAAGCTCTCCGGGGTGGTCACCTGGCCATTCTCGAATTTGACCCCTTGCTCGTCCCCCTCTTTGAGGGTCGGCAGGATCTCCTTGATGGCCAGGTTGCGCGCCTCCTTGATGACCATGTCGATGGTTTTCTTGTTGAACTCGGCATATTTCTCATGCTGACTCAAATCGCCCACATTGAGCTGCTCATGAAGGACGAACTCCACATCGCGGCGGTCTGCAATTACCTGTGCCATAACGTCGGTCTCCTTGTCGGGTTACCGCCGAGGCGGCAACGTTTTGGGATTAAGCGGTCATTTGGCTGGCAGCACCGGCAGCGGATTCGTCCGCAGCTGCCGCCGGGGTACCGATGCCGTTGATAAATAGCTCCACGAGGGGCTCGGCCATCGATTCCAGATCGTACTTGCCACCCGAGTGAATCCAGGAGTTGATCACCTCGTCCACGGCGCCGTTGACGAACCGTTTGACCAGGCCCATGTAGAGATCGCGGCGAATGGAACCCTCCTCCTGGCCGAGCTCCACCACCTCGGAGATGATGTCGCGGTACATCTTGGACATCTCCCGCAGCAGGTCGCTGCCGATGCGGCGGTTCTGGTGGGTTTCGGCCTGATAGACGATGGCCATGTTGCGATCTTTCTGGAATTCGGTGAGATGGCAACGGATCAGGCGCTGCAGCTTCTCCACCGCTGTGTCCGCCTTCTCCACCTCTTCGCGGAAGCGTTCGAAGATCTGCTTGGTCTTGAACCGGTAGAATTGGACGAGAATGTCGTCCTTGTTCTTAAAGTAGAGATAAATGGTGCCGTCGGCCACCTCCGCTTCGCGGGCCACTTGGGAGACGGTGGACTGGTGAAAGCCCTGTTCGGCAAACACTTTGATAGCCGCCTCGAGAATGCGCCTGTACTTGTCGGTAGTTTTCTTTTTGGTAGCGATGGTTGCCTCCCCGGCCGATCCAGCGGTCAACATGAATGAACACTCATTCATTTAACAGAGCCCGAATTTGCCTGTCAAGCCCCGAATGAAAAAAAAACAGGCCCGGGTCTTCTGATGGTTAATTATCCAAAATCGCTTGACTAAAATAATAAGTGTCTTGCCATCTAAAGGCCGTCGACAGGTCGGGCAGGGATCCTCCAACTGAATGAGCACATATTCATTCCGCTTGGTGGCGCCACAATATGCTGCTGAAATACCGATTAAAAATTTGTAGCGTTTTCGCTGGACCTTCGACAGCGCTTCGGCAAGGATGCGGCGTTTCGCGGGCGGCGACATCCGCGTAGAGACCCGGCATGCGGTGGCAGGTCCCGTTCATTTTGGTGCAGCAAGAGATGGGCCGGCTGGCGGAGCCGGCACAAAAGGCGTGCTGGCGGCGGTCGGCCGGGCGTCCGACAGCTGGCGTTCACCGCTCTGGGAATCAGGATGGGGTGTGCTTTCGCCGCCATTCTCGACGATTGGAACGCCACCCCGCAAGCGCCGGGATCAGCGAAGCAGGGCTGCCGGGAGGCGCGCTCTTCCGGCGAACCCCCGCTCCTCCAGGCCGCCCATTGCGGCGAAGGCCCCATTTTAGGCTTGAATTTTGCGATGGATCACGTATGTAAGATCTTTGGTTAAACAAGAAGGGTGGAGAATAATTCCTACGGAGGGCATAGCGTTTATGGCTGAAGAGGCAATCAAATTAGGCGGAAAGAAACAGAGCACCTTCATCGACAAGGTCAAGGAGCTGCTCCCCGAGGGGGGCAACCTCAACCTCTGTCTGACCTGTGGGGCATGCTCATCGGGATGCCCGGCGACAGGGCTCGAAGGGATGGACCCGCGCAAGTTTCTGCGCATGGCTGC
Source organism: Desulfosarcinaceae bacterium (assembly GCA_030066015.1). Taxonomy (GTDB): domain Bacteria; phylum Desulfobacterota; class Desulfobacteria; order Desulfobacterales; family Desulfosarcinaceae; genus JASJCL01. The sequence goes on from JASJCL010000131.1 coordinate 8,650, forward strand.
CCTGGGCATGGACGAGGAGATCACCAGCACCAAGTGGGTCTGGATGTGCAGCATGTGCACCCGCTGCGTCTACGTCTGCCCCATGAAGATCAACATCCCTCAGCTGGTCTATTATGCCCGCCAGAGCTGGCCGCGGGAGGAGCGCCCCAAGGGCATCATCGGCTCCTGCGACATGGCCCTGCGCAGCGACACCTGCAGCGCCATGGGTGCCTCGGAGGAGGACTTCCAGTTCGTTGTCGAGGACGTGCTCGAGGAGTATCAGGAAGCCCAACCCGAGTTCGCCGACATGAAGGCCCCCGTCAACAAAGTGGGCGCCGAGTTCTTTTTGAATCAGAACAGCCGCGAACCGGTCACCGAGCCCGACGAGATGGTGCCCCTGTGGAAGATCCTCCACAGCGTGGGCGCCGACTGGACCTACGGCACCAAAGGCTGGGCGGCTGAGAATTATTGTCTGTTCGCCGCCGACGACGAAAACTGGGAACGCATCGTCCGCACCAAAGTCAAGGCCGTGGAGGACTTGAAAGCCAAGGTCTGGCTCAATACGGAGTGAGGGCACGAATTGTTCGCGGTCCGGTTCGGACTGCAAAAGTTCAAGATCGACGCCAACTTCGAGATCAAATCGATCATCCAGCTCTACGCCGAGTGGCTCCGCGAGGGCAAGCTCAAGGTCAATTCCGACTGGAACAGGGAGCGCAAGATCAAGTTCACCGTCCAGGATCCCTGCCAGCTGGTGCGCAAGTCCTTTGGCGACCCGGTGGCCGAGGACCTGCGGTACGTGGTGAAGGCCGTGGTCGGTGAGGAAAACTTCATCGACATGACGCCCAACCGTTCCAACAATTTCTGCTGCGGCGGCGGCGGCGGTTTCCTCCAGTCCGGCTATCCGGATCAGCGCCGTAAATACGGCGAGCTCAAGGCCAACCAGATCCTGGCCACCAAAGCCGACTACTGCATCACGCCCTGCCACAACTGCCACGCCCAGGTCCACGACCTCAGCGAGATGCGCGAGCATCCCTGGCAGACGGTCCACCTGTGGACCTTGATCTGCCTGAGCATGGGCATCCTCGGGCCCAACGAGCGCGAGTACCTTGGCGACGACCTCAAAGAGGTGGATGTCTTCCATCCCGAGAGCGCCATGTAAGCGGCCACGATCGCCCGCCATCCGGCAATTCCAAGGCCCCGTTCCCCGTCGGAACGGGGCCTTTTTATTTGCCCGCGAGACCGTTGGCCGCCCTTGGCGCAGAAGGGGCGTGGCGGCGGATGCGACCGCCAAATCGCAAGCGGATTAGGGCCCAGACCGGCAGAGATCCATTAAAAAGCCCCCATCCGAGGCCACGGAAGGGGGCTTGGTGTCTGGAGACGGGGGGTTCGATCAGGCCGCCGGGTCCAATCGCACCGCGCAGACCTTGAACTCGGGAATCCCCGAGATGGGATCGAGAACGGCGTTGGTCAGGCGGTTGGCCGCCGCACGGGCATAGTGGAAGGGGATGAAGATGGTGCCGTCCACCGCCTTGGCGCTGATCTTGATCTGTACCGTGATCTCGCCACGACGGGAGGCCACCCGCACCGTGTCCCCATCCTTGAGGCCGAAATTGAGGGCGTCGTTGTAGGAGATCTCGGCAAAGGATTCCGGCGCACGCTCATTGAGGCCTTCGGTCTTCATGGTCATGGTGCCGGTGTGGTAGTGGTAGAGCACCCGTCCGGTGGTGAGGAAGAAGGGATACTCCTCGTCGGTATCCTCGGCCGGGGGAATCCAGTCGATGGCGTGGAACAGCCCCTTGCCGCGGGTGAATTGCTGGGTATGGAGGATGGGCGTGCCGGGGTGCTCGGCCGTGGGG
>JASJCL010000132.1 GCA_030066015.1 Desulfosarcinaceae bacterium
TGTAGAATAAAGCCAGTAAATAATCAGGTACGATACTCGTAAAAATCCAATACTACTTGACATTATGATCAGTAGTTATCTTCTAATCACTTATATATCCGTCCTTCTAATACCCAAGATTGAAATTACATCGATGAGTGATACAGAAAAAAAGAGAAAAAACCAAAGAGTAGACAGAAGAACACTGATTTCTGCAGTTTTAGCTGTGATATTTATAATCGGCTCATATGCTGTGAGAGAATTGCATTGGAATGAACCAATAGTGGAAAAATTTTTGGGAGGGATGAGGATTGTATTATTTTGGTTTTTCTCATTAATAATATTGGTCTTAATCGATGTTTATATTCTAGCGAAATTTTTTAATTAAAACAAACACTGATAGCTGCAATCAGTAAAAGTGAGTGGTGCCGGTTAAAACTTCCCAGGATAAACCACTTCCTTCTCTATTAAGATAAGAAAATGATAAGTTGTAAAGGATAGGATAAGGCAAGTCTGTGTATCGGAATCCGGCTTATAAACAGGATTCACTGCATGGAAACTCTTCTAAATAATTGAAGCAGCCTACAGCATGATCCGACTTCTTAGATTTCAAATTGAAAGATATCTGACCTTCATGTCTAAACAGCGCGGCTGTGATTGAACGCAAGTCAGAAGGTGTTTCTTTGAGATATTGGATCAGCAATTGACTGAGCGTTATCCTGATGTTGAAATATTTACACTGCAGCACCTCCAAATAGTCCAAATACACCGCATTATTCACATGCCCCAACGGATCAAAATCGGATGGTCGTGTGGCGACGGAAACTGTGTACTCTGGTTCAAAGTCTTTTACCGGCCGCCAGCTGTCGAGATCCAGATCGGTGGCATCGTCGCTTTCGAAGGTGTAGCGGGCGCTGAGGTCGGCTGGTGGTTTGATGATTTTCTTCTTGTCGACGTCGATGAAGAGCCAGAGGCTGGTGGCGGAAACGAGCACTTCATCCCCGCTTTTGATTTGGTAATCGCGGTAGGAGCGAAATCCGCGGGTGCCTTTGTGCCAGGTGACGATCTCGATGGTTTCTTCTAGCCTTGGAAGGCGGTTGATGGTCAGTCCCACCTTGTTGAGCACCCAGGCGTAGCCCTGTTCGAGCAGGTCGCCGGTGCCGCAGCCGACCTGGAGGGAGTGGATGGCGGCGGCCTCCTGGAGATAGTTGAAGAGGTGTTTGAGGCGCAGCTGGCGTTGGGCGTCGACCTCGTTGAAGCCAATGGTCTTTGGAATGCGGATCTTCATGTGATCTGGAAGAACGTGTCGTCGAAGGCCGCTTTTTTCTGGTAGCGGGCCATGAACAGGCCGGGCATCCTGTCGGCCTGGGCGAAGATGTTGGGGTCCACGGGGATGCCGGCCTGGTGCAGGGCCGCGATGATCTTTTTGGGATCGGGCGGGCAGCCCTTGATCGCAATCATCTCCTGGATGTCGGGGTGGTCTTTGTTCGCCTGGTAGATGCATTTGCCCAGGAGGATGGTCTTGCGCATGCCGGGCGTGGGCTGCATGCGCTTGCCGCTCAAAATCTCCACCTCGTCCCAGGCGTGGCCCTGCCAGGCCATGCGCACGGCGCCGATGAGGAGGCCGTTGGCCATGCTGCAGTAGGTGCACATGGTGGTGTCGTATTTGCGGTAGGAGAGGCCCTGGATTCCCTGTTTGGCCATGGGGAGGGGCAGCCAGTGGCCCTTGTCGTCCTGGACGTAGGGGTGATCGTGGGCGTGGTTGGTCTGCACGCGGTCGATGGTCTCGCCGTGGACCGCGATATCGGAGAGGTCGACGGGCCGTTTCTGACGCTGGGCGGCGTGCACCAGATGGGGCACCTCGTCGGCCGGGTAGCCGAGCACGCGGGCCCCTACCAGGTCGGCGGAGAGGGGGTCGGGGGCGGCGATGAGAAGGTTGGTGCGGCGTAAGCGTCCGTCAAAGGCCGGACCGCGTTCGTTGCTGTAGATGCCGTCGATGAGGGTCAAAGTGGGCGGCATGGGCTCGGCCAGGTGGCTCACCCAGTAGTGCAGGTCTTTAATGGGGTCCGGGTTGTGGCAGCGCTTGCGCGAAGGGATGTCGATGGTGCCCTTGAGGTTTTTGATGCCCAGGCTGACCACGGTCTGGGCATGGGTCTTGAGCACCGGCAGGTTGACGACGAAATCGCTGCTCAAAATGTCGCAGTTGAAGTTGAGATGCAGGCCGTCGCCCAGGTCGACCCTTTCAAAGGGACGTTCCATGATGTTGCGCAGCTTGACCCTGTAGCGCCTGGCCAGGGTGGTATAGCCCAGGCTCTCGAAGGCGTGGGCGGGCGTCTCGGTGTCTTTGGCACCGGCCACCATACCTTCGCCAATGGTGATGTCGTCGATGCCGTACTCTTTGAGCAGGACAACCATGTCTTCTACTACCCGCGAGGTGGTAATCACGCCCCATTTGGGAAAGGGTGTCAGACGGGTCCAGAAGACGATATTGGGCTTGACGAAGACCCGCATGCCGGGCCGCAGACGGTTAAAGCCCCGGCAGAGGTCGATGGCCTTGCGCACGGAGGACAACGGCGCTTCGTAGGGGACGATGGCGACGGGGGACGGCGTCATGGGGGCCTCAATTGACAAATGACGGGTGATGGTGTGGCGCTGGAATGGTGCGCTCGGCGAGGAGCGCTTATGGTTCGCCCCTAGCCAGCATCCATAAAGCACATGAAGAGCAAGTTGATCACCGCCGCCGGCTTATCGACGCCCTCGATCTCGAGGGTGTGTTCGGTGACGAGGAGGATGCGGCCACCACCCTTCTCCACCACATCTTTGAGAATCATGCGATCGCGGATCCGACTCCCCACCGGCACGGGATGGACGAAGCGGACCTTGTCCAGGCCGTAGTTGACCACCATGAGGGCGCCCTCGGGTACGGGCATCAAATCGGCGCTCAGATAGGTGACCAGGGAGAGGCTGAGAAAGCCGTGGGCGATGGTCTTGCCAAAGGGTCCCTCGGCAGCCTTCTCGACATCCACATGGATCCATTGATGATCTTCGGTGCAGTCGGCGAAGGTGTCGATGCGCTCCTGGTCGATGGTCAGCCAGTCGCTGACACCGATCTCCTGGCCAATTTTTTCTTGAATGGTGTCAAGGGGAATGGTGTTCGGCATGGGCTCTTTCCTTTCGGCTGGGTTGCGGGGCGACGAAGCGGGTGCGTTTTAGGGGTGATGACGAGCCGTGGGACAGCGGGTATCACTGCAAGGCTGTGTACTGCAAAAAAGGGTGGCGTGCAACCGAAGGTCTTCGGAAAGGGGGGCATCCCAGTGAGGCTTCCAGACGCCGGGGGCGCTCTCTGGTTTAGGGCATGCTCGGGTGGAAAGCGCACGCGGTGGCAGCGGAGTTGACGAATCCCGTTGGACCGGCATAGGATTGATACACCCCGCGCTCAATGACAATTCGACGAATACCCATGAGGAGGGCTCGGATGATCTTCGCTGCGCTGCACCGCTCCTGGTCGATTGGTTTGGGTTTGCTCTGGTTGAGCGTTCTTCTCATCATATGGGGCTGCGGAGGTAGCGGTGGCGGTTCGGACGGCAATCCAGCGCCCCGCGCCGACAGCAACATCCCCGAAGGCAGTGCGGGCATCACCGCTAACGTCGTCTCGGCACCAGGTGCCACGGTGCTGGTGGCCGGCGAACGTCACACCGATCAAGCCCCGATCTCAGCGCAAACCCCGCTTGTCGGAATCCTCAAGGACGATCAGGTCTACCTCTACCACCCGCAACTGGGCACCTCTACCCTGTCGGCGGAGAACTCCCGCCTGGCGGTGCTCTACTTCATGCTGCAGGATACCGGGATAGCCCCATCGCAGCCGGCCCTCGTCCACCGCACCCTGTCCGTGAGGCCCGGCGCGGGGCCCTCCCATTCGCGGACCGGACTCGCCATTGAACAATCCGTCCGGGGCGGGCGAATCACGGTGCAAAATCAAAGCAAGATCTGGGGTGCCGTAAAAAGCGATCTGGGCCGCATCCATTATCTGAAACCGCGCGACAATGCCATCTCCACCAATGTGATCGATCTGTATGAACGGCTGCTGAACGGCAGCATCTGGTCCTATCAGACCCGCAGTGATGTGGTTGCCGATCATCAGATGGACACCTTTTCGGCCTATTGGCGGGGCAACGCCGCCTACTACTGGACCGGCACGCCCCAGCATGTGCTGGACGCCCGCGCCAGCGACCCCGACTTGAGCACCAACCTGAACATGCTCGATATGGTGGATCTGCTATTGACCGGCGTCCACAGCCTGTTAGGCCTCGTGCCGTCCAAATGCTTCGATGCAGTGGTCGGTGACAGCGCCATCAATGCACTGCGGGCGATCGTCATGCAGGAGCTGACCGGTGAGAGTGACGACGACAGCGCGGCGGCCGCACAGGAGTGGGACATGGTCAAAGATACCATGCAGGGTCTGGTGAATTGTATGGCCGACGCCAGCCCACTCAAAGCGCATGTGGATGCGGTGAACGAATTTTTAGACGCCCTGGCGTTTTTGTCCTACACGCTGGAATCGTATTACCTCGGCATTTACCAAAGCCTCTTCACCCTGGAGGCGTACGAAATGGTGGTGCTGGAGGAGAGCGACGTGACGCTGCGCAACGGCACCATTGGCACTCTGGGGCCATTGTCGGTCGATGAGGATGGAGAGGTGACCATCGGCTGCCAGGCCCAAAACGCCGCCGTGGTGTATGCCGACCTGAGCGCGCTGGGTGGGGACGCCAATGCTGAATTGATCAGCTCCGGACCGGATCCGGAGGAGTGGCAGTGGGACAATTGGTCGGGGCGATTTCATGTCCGTCCCCCCAGCGCCGGGGAGATCCCGGTGTACCTCGCCGCCCACAGCAGCGGTGGCGATCGTGCCTGGCGCGATCTGAAGATTACGGTTCACACCAGCGTCTGCGCAGAGGAGGAACATTGCAACAACACCGTCGATGACGACTGCGACAACTTCGTCGACTGCGACGATCCCGACTGCTTCCTGGAGGAAGTCTGCGATCCCTGTCTGGATGAGGAGATTTGCGACGACGGCAGGGACAACGATTGCAATGTTTTCGTGGACTGCGAGGATCCCGGCTGCGACAGCGATCCCGCCTGTGAACCGATCTGCCTAAGCGAAGACGGCCGCGACGAATTGTGCCGGCAGCACAATTGTGACATCCCTGAGATCACAGCGCCGGTGTGCTGGAGCGGCGATGGTCGGCACACTATGTGCCGCAACATGGGGTGCCCGGCGGACCAGGGCTGTTACTGGGAGGAAACCATCATTCAGGAATATGTGCCCTGCTATTGGCAGACCCCCTAACGGCAGCCGTGACGAACATCCGGTAGGGCACGATGGGCGGTGCTTTAGTGCTTCTTTAAAAAGCCGATCTCCAGCTCTTCACGGGGACCGAGGTAGGGGTTGATGCTGAAGTAGCCTTCGACCTGCTCGAAGATCATCGCCAGAATCTGGTCCACATCCGAGGTCCACTCCGCATCCTCGAGATGCTTGGGATCGAAGAAGGCGTACTCAGGCCGATTGTCATCATATTTGGCCATGAGGTTGACCTGGTAAAAGTTCTTGGGATGCTGATCCGGCGCACGCTCCAGGGTGATGCTGATCCCGAAGACCAGGGCGCCGTTGGGCGTCAACGCCTCCCGCGATAGCCCCTCGCCCCGCGGCATCTCCTTCTTGGTGATGTCGACGATGTCGACGTAACGATGTTTTTTGCCAGTCTCCGGCTCCTCCCAATGTTCCGCCGGCGGCCCCAGCGCCGTCTCCACCGCCAGCCGCAGCACCTCCGTCTGTCCCAACAGGTCGGTTTTCCAACGCTTGAAGAGGTCCTCCTGCTGGGTCCACAGTCCAATCATGGTCTCGTAGTTCATGCTCACTCCCGCTGTTGGTGTCGGTCCTTCGGTTCCTATCGGTGCGCAGCGGCTGCGCGCGACTGGCTCAAAATCACCGACCGGTGTTTTGCCGATTTATTCAATTTTTTCAGTGTGTTTTTAGAGGGATGGATCGGTCCTCTGACCGCTAAACGGATTCGAGATACCATGGCTGCCGGTCGCTCAACCGGTATGCCGGCAGCCCATATCCGTTCCGTCTGTTGGCATATCATAAGTTGACACCGGTTGACACCTCCAACATGAATCGAGATTCAGGGTGGCAATTGGCGTATAATTGTCCGACCTGAAAGAAGGCGCAGGCGCTTAGAATGACGAGTGGCAGGTGACGATTCGATCTCCGAAGAGACCGCTTTGACCCATCCCAACAGTAATGCGGCAGCGACAGCATGGGCCAGCATCAAAGCGGTGCGGGACCAGAATCGCCGGTCGTGCCAATTCAGTCATCAGTGGGAAAACAAGGCGGTACTTGGAAGCAGGAAGAAATCCGCTTAATTTGCAGCAATACCATCGGTTCAAGTAGGTAAACGGGCGGCCATGGGGCTGCCCGTTTCTATTTGAAACTCAAACTCCCTATGACCTGCCCCGCACTAGTCAGGGAGTAGCGATTTGCGGAAGGTCACTAAAGTCACAGCCCCCTAAATATGCGCCGAGCATGTACGGTGTCGAACCGATCACGTAGTGGGCATTGCACCAGAAATGGAAATACCAAGCGGTAAATTGTGGACAAAGCCATGCCTGTGCCGCCGCTATGGTGTCAAAGCCGCCTTGCATCTCCACCTTTTCTGCTTCGATCGTACAGTCGATACCACCGCCGGGGAAATTGCAGGTGTACTCAGTTCTCTCAAAGGTTTCTCGGAAACCGATTTCGATGCGTCTGGCGTCCCAGCATCCCAAATTGGCGAAGTAATAAACGACCACATCATCATCTATGATTTGATTCGGATCTTCAACCTTGACTTGGGCTGTTGCTGTTCCACACGCCTCGTTGGCATCCGTAACGGTGAGCGAAACGGTATAAAAACCCGCTGTCGCATAACGATGGGTATCACTGGACAGGTGGCTCCTAGTTCCATCGCCGAAATTCCAATCATAGGAATACGGCGCTTCGCCGCCCGAAACATCGGCTGAAAAGAAAATCCATTCATTTTCATCTGGAGAGGAAGGATCAATGGCAATGTCCACCGACAATGAGGGGGATGCACATTCCGATTGAGCGGGTTCACATGAGTCCCGCTCGAATTCTTCGGTTCGTTCGACATAAATATGAACCGAGGGGTAGGCAACCTGTCTGGGGTCGATGCTTGCGCCCCAATTGAAAGCGCCATCTAACGGGTTATATATGCCAACGCCGTACTCATTATACGATGGATCACTTAGACAATCAGGCTCTCCGCAGACAGCCTCCTCGAAAGCGACGCCTTGCTGGAGCCTGCGATAGGCATTCAAATCATCGACAGGGTAAGTGTATTGAAGTTCCCCGCCGAGATCATCAATCAATCTTTCCATCCCCGTATCTGATCCTGATAATGTGAGCGGATGGCGGATGGTATGATGCATCTGGACTTCG
>JASJCL010000052.1 GCA_030066015.1 Desulfosarcinaceae bacterium
GCCGCCAACGATTTGAGTGACCGGCAGGCCGCTGGGCAGGTGCAGGGCGACGAAAACGGCCGTACTGAGGAGTAGGGCTGGGAGGATTCCCCAGCGGCGGCTGTACCCATAGAGAAAGCCCCTGAAAAACAGCTCCTCTGCGATGGGCGCTATGGCACCGCCCACGATGAAATAGAGAAGCCGGTCACCGGCCTCGGTCGGCAGGGTCATCCGGAGCAGTGCTAGGGGTGAAATGCCCAGAAGATGGAGAACCGCCCCGCCACCAAGTGCCGCCAGCGCGAAGAGCGCGGCGCCGGCCGTTCCCCAAACCCAGCCGCTGAACCAGGCCCGGCGGTCCAGCCCGACAACCTGCCAGCCGGCCGTGTTGTGATACACCATCACCAGCAACAAGGCCGTTTGGGCGCAGCGCAGCGCTCCCAGCGCCGTCATGGGGGCGAGGTCCATGTGGGCCAGCAGCATGGCCGCCATCATCTCCAGGGTGAAAACGGCGATGCAGCCGAGAACCAGGAGATTCAGCGGGAAGCTGTCTGGCGCCAGCCGAGGGCCTTTAGGGAGCGGTAACCATACCATTGGGCATACCAGTGGGTTGACGTTCTAAGTTGCGCGATGAGCACGGGAATCGCACTCGAATTTCCGCGGCGCCCCAGGGCATAGTAGGCCTGACAGACCACATTGGGATGGTCGTCTTTCGTAAGGCCGATGATATCCGCATAGGTATCCTGTTCGCGGCTGACGCCGAGGGCGCGTGCCAGCCAGTAGCGTTCGGCAATACCGCCCGCCCCAATTAGAGACCGGTATTGCGGAAAACCGGTGATCTCCAGTTGCTGATCATGGATCAATCTCAGGGCGTCAAGACGCCGGGGAAGACTGTCGGATGCCAAGGCCGCGCCAACCTCTGTAGCCTCTACCGAAGCGATGCGGCCTGCATTCACCGGCCACCAGGCGATCGCCCCCAGCAGCAGGCAGCCGGCACCGGCTGTCCATAGACTGCCGCGCGGCCCGGCCATCGGCTGTGTAACGAGCGCCAGGGTAGTGTAGATTGAGAAGTAGAGACACAGCGGGAATCCCAATAAAAGGCCGTAAAAGGTCAGGCTTCGCAAAAAGGACTTGTCGTCAGTCTCGCGGCTGAAATGGCGCAAGGCTTCCGGGAGGCGTTGCGGCAAATCTTCCAGCGTGACTGGATGGCTTCGCCCGCGGCCATCGCTGAGGACCAACTGCTGTTCACGCAGGTGAAGCCGTAAGTCCACGGCCACACCGTCGTCAACAGGAAGATAATCCCATTCGGTCAATGTCGCGGTGAGGCGTGCACGAATGGTGTCCGGAATCTGCTGCAAATCGCTACGGGAGACGCCCTTGAGGGTGCGTTGGCTCAGCGGTTTGAATACTGCCGCTGGCGAGAGTGTGTGGCGGTAGTAATAGTCGTTAACAACCCGACCGATGGGATTGCTCAGCAGGATGTGGTCCCGAATGCGAATGAACATCCCTTTGTCATGTTGTGGTAGCCATAGGAGGGTCAGCAGCACCACTGGCAGCAGCAGCGGCGTCAGATAGTGCGCACCATGCAGGGCCGTCTGACGACGTCGTCGAGGATAAAAAAAGATGCCCCACACCCCCCATGGCACCAGCAACACGTAAAGCGTGCTAATCGCCTGGATCGCATCCAGATTGAGGCGTATGAGGGCCCCCCCTTGCAGGATCAGCCCAAGTATTTGGACACCGCGCCGCCGGTCCGGCAGCAAGAGCGATATTTGGGCCAGCACCAGGGTGACCATGGTCAGACCGGCCCCGACGCTTAAGGTGAAAAAGACACCGCCGGCGATGGCCGATCCCCATGCCTCGAGGTGACTCTGGATATTTGCGTTGGGAATGGTCAGATACCCCGCGGCTTCCATGGCCTCGGCTCTCCCCAGCACCAGGCGGTTGCTCAACTTGACCTGAATGCTGGCGATCGCCTGGGCGATGAAAAGGCCGCCGATCAGGGCCTGCACAATTCGGCCCGGGGCGGCGAAGCGAATGGAATTTGGCATGGCGGACAGCGCTCTCGACGATATCTTGCCCCCATGGGGGCGCCCCATTGGCACGCAGCTAACCTATTGTGGCAATGGGGTTTTACCGTATTTGCAACCGGGAGTCAAAAGGCGTGGCACTTCACTAGGGGGAATTGGTGGCAGGGGCTCTGGGGAGGTCCCGCTGGGCATGACCGGGCCGGCCTTCTGTGAAAAGCCGCCAGCGGGTGCCTCCCACATAAATCGCTTATTCGATGATCTCCAATACCGTTCTCTTCTTCTCTTTCGAAGACACGGCACCCAGGATGGTCCGCATCGCCTGCGCCGTGCGTCCCTGTTTGCCGATGATCTTGCCAAGGTCATCTTTGGCGACTTTGAGTTCCAGAACAGTTGTCTGATTTCCTTCTACTTCGGCCACATCAACTGCATCCGGGTCATCGACCAACGATCGCGCAATGTAGTGAATCAAATCTTTCATACCGCTTCAACTCCTTTCCAATGGTGGTCTTTACACCCGTTCCTGAGAATGTTGTCGTATTTGCCAGGTAAGGGTTGCCCCGATAATCGGCCGACGCGCAACACCTTCCAGCCTGAAGATGACACGCGACTTCCTGGGCGGGCCGTCGTTAACTGCCGCTGCGTGAAATGCAGGCCGGCGCTTTTTCTTCGGCAATCGGGTCTGCGCAGTTGCAGGCGCCATTGCCACGGGACAGGCTGCATTTATAGGAGGGGAAATGCGCTTAGATTGCCTGTCATGATACGGTTGGGTTGTCGCCTTTCAGGAAATTTGCAGCAAAAGGTTCAACATGGCTTCAGTATATTGGTTCTGAATGAGAACGCAATACGGTAAAAATGCGGATAAAATACGGTAGTGGTGTAGGTAGTCGCCCAGGAGGCGGGGCGATGACTTGGATTCGATACGGATTTCGAATAGTTTCCAAGATATGTAAATGACTTGTCTTTTTGCTTGAGGTGATGTACTTGCCTAATTTTCAGAAGTGATAAGGCGATTTTCGGTAATAATACCCAAATTGCGGTATCGATCGCGAAACGAGGTGCCATCTGGTGCTGCCGTTTTGGGTGGGAACGTCGCTGTCGGCAGGGCTGCAGATTGCCCGAAGTTCTGTCAACCAATGATATCAAAACAGACCGGAAACGACCAAGAAAGACTCTAAAACCTTCGCACGGCAGATGCAAGCGGTTTTCTGCCATCCCCATAGTGGCCTTGCGGATGTGGATGAATGGAACTCAACCGCCTAACCCTCGCATTCAGCGGCGAACATGCTTCACTTGAAGATCTGTTTCGCAATAGCTACCTGCGTCAAAATCTCAATCACATGCGGTTGTGGCACCTCTTATCGATGGTCGCATTCGGCAGCGCAGGGTTTTTCGATGCCACCCTCTTCCCGGATCAGTGGCGTACCTTATGGCTGTTGCGTTATGTTTGCGTGATGCCATTGTTTACGATTTCCCTTCTGATCACCTGGACCAGAATCTATCGGCGCACCTGGCAAGGCCTCAATATGGTGCATATTCTGAGCACAGGTACCAGCAGCATCGTCGCCCTGATGCTCACCCAGCCACCATTCAACATTCTATACCTGTTCAGCCTGATTCTCTCCATGCTGTTTGGCTACGCCTTCGTGCGTGAACGATTTCTCTACGCGTCCATTTGCGGCACACTTCTACTCTCTGGCTTCATGGCCGCCAAACACCTGGGATTGGACAGTGGCCTGGGGAAGTGGTCCGCTGACACCTATATCGTGGTCGTCTTCCATCTCCTGGGAATGAGTATCGCCTATGCCATGGAGTACGCGGCCCGTAAAGATTTCTTCCTATCATGGATGTTGAGTCGCCAGAACGAAAAGCTAATGGCGTCGCTCAAGGAGAAGGATTTACTCCTCAAAGAGGTGCACCATCGGGTGAAAAACAATCTCCAGGTCGTGGCAAGCCTTCTCGACATGACCCGCTATCGAAACCGTGAAATGCCAGCGAGTTCTGCGCTCCTGGGCGCCCGCAGCAAGATTCAGGCGATGGCCCTGATCCACACCCAGCTGTACCGCAAGCACTCGGTGGATGTTATCGATATGCACAAGCATATCAATGATCTCTACCAGAATTTGCGGGTGCTTTACCCGGCCGGTGCCCAGATACGTTTCCATATGGATGCGGACAACACCCATCTTTCGGTGACCCAGGCCCTCCCATGCGCACTGATCGTGAACGAACTCTTATCAAACGCGCTCAAACACGCCTTTGCAGACCGAAATGCCGGCAATATCTACATCAGTCTCAAACAGCCACGGGTCGGTAAACTACACCTGTGCGTGAGCGATGACGGCTGTGGACTACCGACGGAAATGCGGCTGGACAAGGTGAACAGCCTGGGGTTAAAACTGGTGCGTATCCTGGTTGTCGAGCAACTCGAAGGGACCATGCGACTGGAATCCAACCCGGGAGCCGCCTTTCACATTTACTTTCGCGTAAATCCCATGGCAGCCGTTAATTAGAGTGGGATCAGACTTGGGAGAGAGCTGCAAACGATGAGTGGATTGTTGATCGTCGATGATGAGGCCATCATTGCTACCGATCTGGAAGATCGCCTCGCGAGCAATGGTTACGAGGTTGTCGGCATCGCCACATCTGGCGAAAAGGCGGTTCGCCTGACGGCCGACCTGCGCCCCGATTTGGTCATTATGGATATCGTCATGCCGGGTCGGCTCGACGGAATCGCGGCCGCGGCGGCCATTCGCGAACAATACAGCACCCCGGTGGTGTTTCTCACGGCCCATAGTGACGAGGAGTTCATGGACCGCGCCAAAGCAGTGGGGCCGCTCGGGTATATCCTCAAACCCTTCAATGAGGCGCAAATTTACGCCACTTTGGAAATCGCACTGCACAACAGCCTCCTGGAGCGTCAACTGCGCGAAAGCGAGGCCCGCTATCGGGCCATTGTCGACCAAGTTGAAGACCTGATCTGCCGTTTCGATCCCGATTTGCAGCTGCGCTTTTGTAACCAAGCGACCCGCCAAATGTTCGCTAGCAGTGCCGCTGATTTGGCAAGGGCACGCTTTACGGACCTCCTTCCCGATGACAAGGTCGACGCATTCCGGCGATGCACCGCCGGCTTGGGACCTGAACGGCAAACGGCGCTTTTCGAGCATGCGGTGGACTCGACACAGAGTGGCCGCTGTTGGCTGCAGTGGTCTCTTCGGGTGCTCCTGGACGAGGCGGGCCGCCCAACTGAATACCAGGCCGTGGGGCGGGACATCACTGTGCGGATGGGCATTGAAGACACATTGCGCAAGAGTAACCGGGCCCTCGAACAGCAACTTGAGGTGGACAATCGCGATTTGGCGGCCAAAAACGCGCAGTTGGCGGAGTTGGAGACCACTCTCAAGGTGCTGATGCGCTATAAGGAGGCCGATCGCGACAGCGTTCAGCAAAGCGTCATCTCCAATGTACAAGGACTCATCTTACCCTTCGTGGAGCGCGTGCGCCAATGCCTGAACGATCCCAACGCACTGGCCTATCTAGAAGTGGTCGAGTCCGGCCTGGCTGACATCGTTTCGCCCTTCATGCGGCGCATGGCCTCGACCTTCGCCAATTTGACACCAGCGGAGATCCGGGTGTCCCACTTCATCAAACAGGGCCTCACCACCAAGGAGATCGCCGACCTTCTCAACCTATCCACCCGAACCATCGAGGCCTATCGCAACAGCATCCGCAAGAAGATGGGCATCGCCAACCGCAAAGTGAATTTGCGCAGCTATCTGCAACCCTTCGAGGAGTTCTAAAAAGCACAGAATTGTGTAAAAAAGCGTCTCTAAACAACAATTTTGTCGCCCACTGGTCACCCTCAACACCCGATTTGAGGGGGGCGCCCGCGGGCACGTTTTCTGCACTCATCCCTATCTTATTCGACACCAGACAGCGGCATCCGGAAGAACACCTATGCGTGAACAGGCCCATCTCAATTTGCTTCACCAAGTGGGGGCGCTGGCCTCGCTGGTTACCCAAAGCGAGGATATCGACAGCTTCCTCCAGAGCGCCGTCGAGATGGTGGCGCTCCACCTGCGGGCCGAGGTGTGCTCCATCTACCTGTACGATGAAACGACAGATGAGCTCACATTAAGTGCTACCAAAGGTCTTCATCCAGACGCGGTGGGTGTGGTGCGCATGCCATCCGGCAGCGGTTTGGTGGGACGCTCCCTGGCGTTACTCGAACCGATCTGTGAGGGGCGCGCCCCGCAACATCCAGACTTCCGCTACTTCGAGGAGGCCCGGGAGGATGGTTTCAATAGCTTTATTGGTGTTCCCATTCATCGCGGGCAATCCCGAATTGGCGTGATGACGGTGCAGCGGAAACAGACCGACGCGTTCACCGCCATGGATGTGGGTACCCTGAGGACCATGGCATCCCAGTTGGCAGGCGTGCTGGAGAACGCGCGTCTGATGATGCAGCATGAAACCCACGCGAAGCGACCCGCCGCTGCGCGGACGGTCCGGGAGACGGCCGAACTGCCGCCCATACTCAAGGGGCAAGGCGCTGCCCCGGGATATGCACATGCGCCTGCCGCGGTAGCATCTCCGAGCCATGCCCTGCTTCTCAACGGGACCGCTGATCAGAGCGATACGTATACGGCCACCGATCTCGATACCGCCCTGCAGGCGACCGCCGATCAACTGGTGGACCTGCAGGCCGAGTTGACCTCACAACTGCCTGAAAGCGCTTCGCTGATCTTCTCTGCCCATCTGATGATCTTGAAAGACCGCAGCTTCCGCAATAAAATCCATACCCGCATCGAACGGGGGACCAGTGTCCCTGCGGCGGTGCGCGAGGTGGCCGAAATCTACATCACGGCCTTTGAGCAGAGCCCCAGTGCCCACCTGCGCGAAAAAGCCCAGGACGTCCGGGATATTGCCGGCCGAATCCTCAAGAATCTCCGTGAGCCGGACACCGAAGACGGACACGCCCCTTTGGTTGGCGCAAAGATCGTCATCGCCGAAACCCTCTACCCTTCCGAAGTGCTGAAATTGGCGGCCGACCGGGTGTGCGGCGTGGTACTGGTGAGTGGTGGCCTGACGTCGCATGTGGCCATCCTGATGCGGTCGCTCGGCCTGCCGCTGCTCATTGTCGAGGAGCCGCGGCTGATGGCAGTGGCTGAGGGAACCCCTCTCATCATGGACGCCCACCTGGGCAACCTTTTCTTGGACCCTGCCGAGGCGGTTTTGGCCGAATTCCGCCGCAGCCGGGCGGCGGAGAGTGCCGGCCGCCTGAACGTTACCAACCAGCAGGCCATCACTCGCACCAGCGATGGTGAGCGGATCCATCTTCTGGCCAACATTAACCTTTTAGGGGAACTCACGACCGCCCAGACCCTCAAGGCTGAGGGTATCGGTCTTTACCGGAGCGAGTTCCCCTTTCTGGTCCGGGCCAGTTTTCCCTCCGAAGAGGAGCAGGTGGCCATTTACAAGCACCTCTGCGAGAGGGCGCGCTTCGGGCCGCTGACCTTCCGCACCCTCGATATCGGCGGCGACAAGGTGTTGCCGTACTCCCATGCCCCTCAAGAGGCCAATCCCGAGCTGGGTCTGCGGTCCATCCGATTCTCCTTGAAGTATCCGAAAACCTTTCATCAGCAACTGCGCGCCGTCCTGCGGGCCGCTGTGGATCTTTCCGACTTCCGGTTGCTCTTCCCGCTGATCTCCTCTGTGGATGAGTTCCGGCGGGCCCGCCAGGCCGTTGAGGTCAGCCTGAAGCAACTGCAGCACCACCAGGAGCCCCACCACGATGCGCCCGCCTTGGGGGTGATGGTGGAGTTACCCGCTACCCTTGGCATCATCGACGAACTGGCCGCCGAAGCAGATTTTTTCGCCATCGGCACCAATGACCTCACCCAATACCTGCTCGGCGTCGATCGCACCAACCCCCAGGTCGCCGACTACTATCGCTCCGATCATCCCGCCATACTCCGCGCCTTGCGCCGCATCGTGGAAGCGGCCGCCGCCGCCGGAATTCCTGTCTCCGTCTGCGGTGAGATGACCCATCATCCTCAGCAACTGGCCTTTTTGGTCGGCATCGGTATCCGCACCTTCAGCGTGACACCCAGCTTCCTGCCAAGGGTGCAGCGGACGCTCACCCGACTGAAGGTCAGCGACGCCGAGCGCTTTGCCAAGAAACTGCTCGCTGCCGGTAGCTTGGCGGATGTGGATGCCCTGTTGTCGGCTGCCGCCGCGCCCCACTGAGCACGTTTGCTAAGCAAGACGGCCATCACCGGTAACCCCCGGCGCCCACTTCCGCTCAACTCCCGACGCCAGCACCCATTCGACATCAGTGGCGAAGGTATCGTATCTCAAATCATTTTCGATGGTTGAAACCCGCCGTTCGGCCCCCCTGGATGGTGCCTCATCCACCTGCTGGAGGTGGCCTAACCCTCCAGGATTTTTCCTAAGGTTCGCATTCCGAGTGCCGATAGACCACATAATCGCGGTGTTACCTGACGCCACCTGCTCAGATCCATCTAACTTGCTCGGCGATTTCACATACACCGATTGTGGCTGGTTTTACTTTGGAATCAGTTTGGTTCCGAGCGTAGGTAAATCGTCGATATGCTCTCATCCCTCAAAACCAAGCTCATCTTCTTTACAACCCTGATCTTGGCCATCACAGCGGCGGCCATCATGTATTTCTCCCATCTGTATGTGGGAAACGCCATGCGATCGGCCGAAGTCTCTTCCGTTCAGAATATCCTGCGCCTGGTGGAACTCAACATACAGGGCGGCTATGACAAGCTGCTCGCCGACAAGATGGAGATGGTGCTCAATGCGACCAAACAATTGAAGCATATCTCTGCAGTATGCGCATCGGTCATCAATGAGAATGTCGGGCTTTCGAGCATGGGGCTCATCTCCGATGATGATGCCAAGCGAAAGTCGCTCAGATGGCTGGCCAACTCGACCTTCAACAAGCTCGACCTATTCGTCATCGATCAGGAGGGGCGGGTTCTGATGCACCAGGACGCCGCCTTTGTCGGCACCAGTGTGCGTCACATCGAGGATATGAAAGGGCGCAATATTTTCGATACGATGCGCGGTGATCGACTCTCTTCCAGTGGGGATCTGGCCGTTTTTTATTGGAAAAAGCCGCATGACGAGAGCAAGAACCAGAAAATGGGGTTTTTCGTCCCCATTCCCAAATGGGGGTGGTCGATCGGCGCCGTTATCGATTTCGACAAAATTGAAATAGAGGCGCAGAAAAAAGCGGACAAAATCGTTCAGGTGCTGGGGCGGACCTTCTCCAACATGACCATCGCCAAAACCGGCTCCGCCTTTCTGTTCAATGGAGATCGGCGGATGCTGATCGCACCCAAGAATGCGAAAGATTTGGCGATGCACGACCTGTTGAATGAATTGTCCGGAAACCTCGTGCTGGACGATTTGATGCAGGCCGCCCACACGGGCGACAAATCGGTCTGTTACATGAAGTCGGCCTTTCGAAACAACCAGCTCCTAGAGGCCCATATCCGCTATTTCAAGGCCTTTGACTGGTATATTGTCCTCTCCTTCCCTGTGGATGAAATCACCGAGTCCTCGAAGCGGCTGCTGGGGCGCCAAAGCCTCATTATCGCCCTGATCTTTCTGGGCAGTGTGGTGGCGGCCTACCTCTTCGTTTCCAAGATCTCCAATCCGCTAAAAGAGCTGTCTGTCTACGCCAAAAAAATCCCCCTCATCGACTTCACCGATCCGGAGAATCACGAGACCTCGATCAACGATCTATCGGTGAACTTTACCGATGAAGTGGGACAATTGGCGGAGTCCTTCTCCTTTATGGAGAAAGAGCTGAAAAAGAATGTCCTCAAGGTGATCGAAACCACGAAGATTAAAAAGGAGGCGGCCGAAGAGGCCAACCGTTTGAAGAGCGAATTCTTGGCCAACATGAGCCATGAGCTGAGAACCCCTCTAAACCATATCATCGGTTTTACGGAGTTGGTCTTGGACAATCACCTTGGCCCCTTAAATGGTGAACAGGCCGAGTATCTCTCCGATGTACACCAAAGCAGTTTGCATCTGCTGTCACTGATCAACGACATCCTCGATCTCTCGAAGGTCGAGGCCGGAAAGCTGGTGCTAGAGCCGGCCACATTCGAATTAGAGCCGCTGCTGACCAATAGCCTTGTAATGGTGAAAGAGAAGGCGCTGAAGCACTCAATCCAGCTTTCCACCAAATTCGATGCGATACCGGATACGATTGTGGCGGACGAACGCAAGTTCAAACAGGTGCTCTACAATCTGCTCTCCAATGCAGTGAAGTTTACCAACCCCGGCGGCGAGGTTTGCGTAGAAGCCAGTGTGGCCCACAGTCTGGTGGATTTTGGCAGTCAGGAAGATACGGACCCAGCGTTGCGACTCATCGGTTCTCAGCAAGAGCGCAACACTAGTAGCGACAGGCAAATGGTTGAATGTATCCAAATTGGCGTCATCGACACCGGCATCGGACTCAACGCAAAAGATCAGGAACGGGTCTTTCAACCATTCGAACAGGCCGACGGCTCTTCTAGCCGTAAATATGAAGGGACGGGCTTGGGGCTATCCTTGACCAAAAAACTGGTCCAATTGCACGGCGGCGATATCTGGGTTGAAAGTGACGGAGAAGGTAAGGGATGCGCCTTTAGATTCATCATCCCTACGGGGAACGATTCACACCATATGCACATAGAAAAGGAAGTAATCCATGAACAATCCGTCGCATAAGCGGTTTGGCGTCATCGCCATTGAGAAGGGATTTCTCAGCAAGGCGCAGTTGGTGGAGGCCTTGGAAATCCAAACTGAAGAGAACGTCAGCCTCGGGAAGCACCGCCTGATCGGGCAGATCTTACTGGACAAAGGGTACATTACAGAAGCACAGATCGAAGAGGTGCTGAAGGTCATCAACGACCAGATGGTTTACATGCTATCGGTCGGTCGCTGATATTTCCATCGGCGGTACCGTCCTTCTCAAGAGGAGATTGGTTTGCAGCTTCCCATTGTGAAATATACTTCGTGCGGAAATAATTTTGTCATCCTTGATGAAACGAAGGGAGAACGCCTCTCGGAGGAGGACAAACCCAAGTTTGCTTACAACGCTACCAATCAGAACTTCGGCGTTGGTTGTGACAACTTCCTCGTAGTGCAGGCTTGTACCGAGGAGGCCTTGACGAAGATTAATGCGGCTCACGGCTATTGGGATGAAATCCCGAACCCATCATCAGCGGATTTCGTGTTTCGAATGTTTGAGTCCGATGGTACCGAAGCCTATTCGTGCGGTAACGGCCTCATGTCCATCGCCCATCATCTATTCTGCAGCCGTGGAATGTCCGAAGCGAGCATTCTGACCGAAATCCCGACGCCAAGGCCGACTGTCATCACCATCGGAACAGAGTCAGATCGGGGGACGAACTGGGCAAACATGGCACCACCGAGACGCGTGGCAGATCGGATGGTAGATCCTGGCATACGCAGGCCGATCTCGGACACCATCGACATTATCGAAAACTTGAACGTCGGAAATGTTCGCCAATCGGATGAAATGCGCTTTTTTTTAAACCACTCCACCCTGCAATTGACCGGCTACTTGGTGTTCACCGGTGAGCCCCATCTGGTCATCCTATGCCCCAGTGGATTTGCGCCGCAGGCGATCGCCAATCAATTGTTCATTTCGTCACCTGCACAGGGAACGGCAGCCCAGCACGGCGAAAAACGGCTTGCCGTCAGTTCATCCTTTGTGGATTTCATCGGGAAATACTTCGTGCGCGAATTTTCAGACATCTTTCCCGTAGGGATCAACCTCAATTTCGTTCAATTGGCCGATGATGGGAAGTCCCTGGAACATCGCTGTTTTGAAAGGGGCATTAACCATGAAACCCTTGCCTGCGGTACGGGATCGCTGGCATCCGCGCTTGTCGCCAAGGAGTTGAATTTGATCGCGGGAGATCATGTCTTCATCCGGCCCCATCGCTGTCGCTGGACACTACCCGAGGCGGTTATCATCGCTGAGAAACAGAACGGGAACTGGCTGCTCAAGGGACACCCCAAGTTGCTGCTGGAGGGGGAATACCATTTGAACTAGTCTAAAACCCCTGTCGAGTTAATCCTGATTGACCCACGTAACCGGTGAAATTATTATGAAAACCTACATTAAGTACCGACTCATCATCTGCTCGATCATTTTATTCACCAGCGCCCTCGGGATCAACGTTGTCCTGAACTCCTCCTCTGTAGACAAGCTGTGCGAGGAGACCATCCTGGCCCAGTATCAGATTGTGGGTGAAAACCTGCAAAAAACACTCGTCAAGTTGAGTGACAGCGATGATGCCCTGCGCGACAATGCTCTGATGACGCCCATTTTGGTCAAGGCCAATTCGCAGCTTGATCGAATCGTCGAGAGCGGCCACCGCTCGTCCCAGGATGTGGACTTTGCCGAATCGATACCCGAGCGCTACACTACCATTTCCCTGATTCGGCCAGATATTGCGCTCTCCGCCAGCACCGATAAAACTGTTCTGCAGCAGGTTCTCGCGTCTCAAGGAACGGAAGTGCTAAGGTTCCTGACCAATCAAGATACTAAAGCATCGTCCCATTTCAGAGGTGAAGAAAACTATCTGCTTAAATTCCCGATCTTCAAGAGCCAGAAGCAAATCCTCTCCACGGTGATCATCACCATCCCTGAAGAGAAGGTACAGACCAAGGCCAACTTTCTTCTGAAGAAAAACTATAAGGCGCTGCTGATCATCTACCTGGGCGGGATGATTTTGCTCGCCATCGTCTTTTTTCAACTCAGAAATGCCGATTTGGACAACAAATACTTCTCCAAGACGCGTCTGTCGTTGACCTTTTTTGTAATCATCTGCGGTGCCCAAATCGCCTTCTCCAGTCTGACGATCTACACCTTCACCGATCAATACCTTGTCATGAACAAGGAGAAGGCAAGGATGCAAATCGGTCTGCTAAAAGATCAGCTGATTCACTATCAGACCGATGACAGCGATATGGCGATTCTGGAAAATGGCGAAACCATCCTAGCCAGTCTGTTGTCCGAGACGCCGGAGCTCAACGATATCTCCATCTTCGATAACAAATGGCATCCGCTATACATCGGAAATAAAGACGAAATCCTTAATTGTCAAATCGCTACCACAGCCCAAGTGGACAACATCAAGAGAACCCTCCCGGAGTGGGATCCGAAATTTAATGTTCGGCTGACACTTGAGGACAACGATCAGATTCACGGCTACATTTCGACCAATCTTTCGAAATCGATTCTCTACGACCGTCTCATTGAAATCGCCTTAGACTCCATTACGGTTTTGGTGATCTCTATCCTGTTTCTCGTCGAAATGATGATCTTCATCTTCTATGTGGTCAAGGAAAGACCCAAACGGAAAAAATTGACCACCATTATTAAAGAGAAAATTCGGCAGAACATGGAACAGGCGAAGGCGCTGGACCGTGACCGCAATGCCCCGCTGGTTCCCAAAGGGTCCCCTTCGTCCAGCATCATTCCCAATACGCCCGACGTTCATTACGGACTGATGCGACCGGCCGCATTTCTACTGCTCTTCGGATACGACATCTCGATGTCCTTTCTGCCGCTGCATACCGAAAAACTCTATGCGCCCATTTTCGGCCTATCCAAGGATATGGTCATGGGGCTCCCCATATCGGTGGAACTGCTCTTTGTTGGCATCAGCATTCTGATCTCCGGTATCTGGTTGGACAAACGGGGGTGGCATGAGCCTTTTATCGCGGGTTTATTTCTCGCAGGTACCGGCACCCTGTACTCCTGGGGAGCGCCAGATGTCATCAATTTTATCTTCTCGCGGGCCATCACCGGCACCGGCTACGGTTTGGCCCTGATGGCCTCACAGGGATTTGTGATTGAATTCAGCGACACCCGAAGCAAGGCGCAGGGGTTGGCCTACCTTTTTGCAGGTATTTATGCCGGTAGTCTCTGTGGCGGGGCTACGGGTGCAATGCTGGCCGATCGTTTCGATTACAATTCGGTCTTTTTTGCCGGGGCCCTAATTTTGTTCGGTGTCATCGGCTACTCCTTTATTTTCATGCGGGACGGCATGCGTAAACCACAGCGCTACAGCATCCCCAACCAGGTTCCGGCGGCGCCCACCAAAAAGGTGTTCCGTTTCCTCACCAATCGGATCGTCATTGCCCTCGTCTTTTTCAGCAGTCTTCCGGCGGCGATAGCCGTGGTCGGCTTTCTCAATTACTTCAGCCCGATCTATCTGCACAGAATTGGGGCCTCCCAGTCCACCATCGGCCGGATCCTCATGATTTATGGCATTTGCCTGATCTATATCGGCCCCCTGGTCAGCAAGTACGTGGACGCATCCAACAAGAAACGTCTCTACGTTTTCATGGGTTGCGCCCTGGGCAGCATGGCCTTTCTGACCTTCAACGTCATTGAGGGATTGATCGCGGCCTCCGTCTCCATGCTGCTGCTCGGGCTATCGAGCAGTTTTGTCCTTGCCTCCCAAAGCGCTTACACTTTGCGATTAAGCGTCACGGAAGAGTTGGGGGCTGGTAAATCGATCGGAATTTTCCGATCCACCAGCAGGATCGGACAGGTGCTTGGGCCCATCGTCTTCAGTTGGCTCATCCTTTCCACCAACATCGAGGCTGGTATCACCTACTTCGGTTTGGCCTACTTCGTTTTCGCCATCATTTTCCTCCTCCTGACCGTCAACGACAAGGAGCAGCTGGCCTTCTGAGCCAAACAGTATGGTTGATGATGGCACCGACCCACTGCAGATTCGTGTGGGTCCGAAGGTTGTCGCGTAGAGATAGGATGCATGTCTATGTTTACCACCTCAGTCAAACATCCCGCAGCAGGTTCCGGTGAGATCTTTAACTACCAGATTGATTTGGGGGAACCCAATCGGCTCGGTCAGGCGACGACAACCTTCACCGAGGCCTGTCTCGCCATTGCCTGCCAACATTTTGGGGTGCTGGGCGCGACCATAGAAGCACACGGTCACCAGAGTTTGAGCGCGTATTTGTCGGCAATCGCGCCGTCACCAATCGGCACTTTTCAGCCGGTTGCAGATCTTCTCGATATCGTTCATACGCAAGTGAAATCGCTCTTCGGCGCTGCCACGGCCCGCCAGTCGGCCAGCGACTTGGAACGGTCACCACTCGTGTTGACGGCCAACCACCATGGCGTCACGTATTTCACGCAGGATTTTCAAGGAAACCTGATTCTTGCGCTCAACCGAATGGGAGATGACGATGCACTGCACACCGTTCCTGTATTCGCATGCGGGACTGTGCCGCTGGACAATCTCACCTATCCACTCGGATTGCTTTGCTACGACACCCAGGCAGACGCACCCCACGATTCTCCGAAAAAAATTCCTGTTTTTTCGAACAAAATGCGCAGACAGATGGTAAGTTGCGCCAAGCCGTTCGATCCAGCAATGGTCGGCAGGGCGCAGCAGCGGGCTCAAAAATTGATAGGCGAGGGCGCGATCTCCGCAACCTTGGATAGGGCGATCCAGACGATTTTAAAGCGGGACTACAGCCATCCCGATGTCGCAGATTTGCCCAGTTACACCCTCCAATCCACCGCACTCAACCACCGGATTTGGGGCCGACTGTTCAATACCAACCGCCGCACACCAGAGCTGATTACGCTCGAACTGGAGAAAGTGGCGATCGGACTGCTCGAAAAAGATTTGATAAACAGCGATAGCCTTGCCCACTGCGTCATGTTTGACGCCAAACTGCGGCAGCATGTGTTCAACATGCTGGATGGCCAGCGTGCCTGTTGGCGAAGCCAGTTCCTGCTGCGGCGTCTGCATGCCGATCAAGCGACAGCGAATAATTGGGCGTCGGCCGCTGGATGCGGCACCATGCTCTTCTGGGGCTTGGATGACCGCGGCCGCCGGGTTCCCCTCTATCTCCGCAACGTCGGTACGGGCAGGGCGCTGCTGTGCGGGATCGATGACCGGGGTAAACTGCTCGAGATGCCCTTCACCGTTCAGTCAATCCTCGAGGGGCTTCAAAATGACCAACTGCTGCCATCCATCTTTACCAGTCTTCTGGCGATATCCCTGGCGAGGGGCGTTGTCTGTGCAGGTGGCTATTTTCAATGCGAATACCTACCAACGATGCAGCGCGGACTCGTCAAGGCACTGAAAGCTACAGGCGGTTATTCGGATGCGGCCGCCCGTGTCGCCCAGGTAAAAACCGACACCTATCTCTCCGGTATGATTGCTGTCATGCGGAGTACTGAAGCTGGCCATCTCATTCCAGCGGGTCCGTTGGAGATTATGGCCGGAGGCGGCCTTGATGATGACGCTCTTGAGCGGATGCGGGCGCTCACCGTCAGAGATGCCCACATTGGCGCCATGGGCGAAACGATTCAGGATCTGCCCAATGAGGAGAAGGAGAGACTTCCCGTGGATTGGCACTCCAAATTGGTCAAGGACGCCAAACACCTGCTCAGTGAGACGATCTCTGTGGTGTAGCCGATCAAAACTGCATCACAGCCGAGAGCCTTCTTAAAAAAGAAGACCCGTTCATTTTGAACGGGTCTTCTTTTTTGGGGCTATGTCTTAGAATGAAGCACTTATGACCCCGGCGAGGTCAGCACTGCAGGTCGAATCCAAATTTGCTCACCTCTTGCTTGACGGTCAGTTTGGCCGGTTGGCCCGCGTTCAGCGCGACCGGTGCAGGCAGGCATTGGATCGCCTGTTTCCAATGGGTTTTGGGATTATGCGGGGCGTTTGAGATGGTCGTGGTGTCATCCAAGTAGAGGTCAAACCAGAAGGCGATCGCGTGGCAGCTGCCGGTGCTGTTGGCGACGATAGGCAGGTCATATCGGCCGCCTTCCAAGGTGTCCGTCTCGAAATTGAACCGGCAAATCTCGATCGGTTCGCTCAGGAGACGATGGTTCAGCATCCCCAGCCGGACGGGATAGGCGCCTTGCGTGGCCAGTTGATTGAACCCGCTGACGTCGAAGCCCACCGCGCGCTCTACATGATTCATTTTCCGTACGGTTTCGCTCTCCAATAGCGCAGCGAATACGGTGGCACCCTGGGGAACGATTCTTGCGCCAGGTTTCAGCAAGTATTCCCGGGCATGCTTGATAATAGGGAGGATCCCCTCGCCGATGAGGGCGGAGTCAATCGTCTCAGTAATCAGGATATCCAACCGCTGGGGAATATCCACGCCGAGGATGAGTTCATCCGATTTTTTGGCAAACACTTGGATGCGGTCCTTAAAGCCGTTGGCAGCGACCACTTGTCGCGCAACCTCGGCGATGGGCGAAACCACCTCACAGGTATAAATCTTCTCTGCACCCGCTCGAGCTGCCATCATGGACAATAGCCCGGAGCCCGTGCCCACATCGAGCACGGTGGTCTGGGTGTTGACGACCCTGCGAATCACACGATCATACTGCTCATTGCGTTCTATGTCGTTCAGCATATTGAAATGATATCGCGGAACGACCATCTGGATCGTGAGGTTGTATGCTTCAGCGGCTGCCGTGTTACCGCTTTCCAGCGCCATCGCCTGTGAGAAACAATTCAATGCGTCCGAATACTGGGCCTTGTCAAAGGATCTGAAGCCCGCATGAATATAATCTTGGGCCGCCATACTGTCTTGCATCGCCGAATTACCCTTTCCTCCTGTAAAACAGGTTCTGTTTCATCTCCTCATCATTGCGGCAGCCGAACGTCGCAGACGCCGATCTTCTTCCGACTGGGTCGAAGCACTGGCCCGCGGTGCGCCACCACATCACAAAAGGCCTTCCTCTGTGCACCTGCATCAAGAAAGTTGCCGCAGGGGAAGGCCTTATGGCTCAAACGACTTGGGCTCAAAAACGCTTATTTCATTGCGACGGTTGGCTCGATCTCCTCGTAGATTTCATCCGCCGCCCCGAGCACCTCGATGGGCGGGTCATATCCGATCGCAACCGCCGTTTTCAGATTAATGGCGATCTTTTTGGGCTCTTCAAACACCTGATCCAGATCATTTGGCTTTGCCCCGTTGAAGACCTTGGCAAAGGTCTCTGCATGAAACTGGCCGACATATTTAAATCCGGCTTGGGACAGACAGGCCAAGATACCCGATTTAACCTCTTCGGAACCGGATTGTGAAAATGTCGGAATACGCTGGGCGGTAGCGGTTTCGACGATTTTGGGGATGCTTCTCGCACTGACACCGCCATGGACCGTCACATAGATCGCATCGGTCTTTTTTGAGAGCTTCTCAAAGCAGCCCAAATAAGCCGCCTCACGTTTGTCCACATCGGCAATGTCGCTGACGGCATGACACCGCTCAATACTGAAGCCGCGCTCTTTGGCAACTTTCTCTACCATATCGATGGCGGCATAGCTTCTGCCATCGACAGTATCCTCATAGACAACGCCCAGCTTCTGGAAACCGATCATGTCATGGAAAACCCGCACTTGTCGCTGGTAGCGGTAAGGGTCCACATAGGCGTGGAGGTAGTCGAAACCGGAGTCCTCGATGCTCTTGATAATACCGGCTCCGACGGCATCGCTGGCTGAAACAACCATGGTGTTGGTTGTGTGCTTGTCATTGGCCAAATCCTTTCCGGCCCATGTGCCCATGGCGATCATGAGATCGACGTCGGCGCGTTTATTGAGCCGGCTTAGTACCTGTTGGACCGTTTTAATGCGCTCATCGTCCTCCCACTGGGCACTGTAGTGGCCGTCTGGGAGGAATTCCAGATAATCGCTTTTCGCCTTGGTAGCCAGCCACTGCCACAGCCCGACGGTCTCTTCACCCTTCAGTTGTGGCAATGGTTCATCTTCGATCCAGCCCATTTTCATTAGCCCTTTGACCGTTTCGGCAAAGATCAATTGATAGTCGATGTAAGGTCCGCCTTCATAATAGGCGATCCGCCATTTTTTTCCGTGGTTGGTGTTTGGCGCCGTAGAGAAAAAGCCTTTGTCTGCAGCCATCGCCGCTATCTGCAGCATGAATACCAACGCAAGGCTGATTGTTACGACTTTTGTCATCCATTTCATTGGAAGGCCTCCTGAGGTTGTTATGGGGAGTTGAAAAATACCATGGGGGTTCATTGGAACGCATTTAGATGCCGTTTCTTTTTGTGCACGGCAACCTGCAATATCATTTTTTCTTTCGACCAACCGTTCAACCGACATCGCCACATGCGGATTGATCCCGCGCAGCGATGGGTTGGTTAGCGCAGGGAGCGGTCTCATTTAAATAGGAAGTTCGAAGTATAGATTCGGTTGTTTAGAACACGGACTTTAGTGTTTTCTGAGAGGGTCGCAACCGGTCAAACATGTCAGAGATGCGTTGTCAGTAAGTTTGAGATGTGTCATCGTATTCTGTTTCACATTCGTGCAACACTTCGATCTCTCGGATCGGCAGTCACCCCATCAAAATCACCTAAAGGCATTCTTGATGCTGCCGAAAAGAATTCTTGAGCAGCATCAACGACACCCTTTAAATTCTTGAGTAGTCGCCATGGCAACGATCCCTTTTCATCGATACCAATTCGTCACCCGTTCCCGCCCGCATTCGCTACCAGAGTTTCATCAATTCTCGCGCTACGGACTTGGATTGGGCCAGGAATGCCAGCCGTTGCGACCATCGTGGATCGTTGTGGCAGTCGTCTCGTCACGCTCATTTTGAACTGGGTCGGGATGACCCATCGGGAATATTCCCCGACGATGCATTGGCGCATCGAATTAGGGGGGATGCTGCAGGAATGTCGTCGTTGTCGTGCTGGAGAGCTGGCCCGCGTCCTTGGCGAAGCGCCAAATGGCCAGGTGAGACGACGATTGTATGCACCGAACGATAGCTGTGCAGCGCATGCGGCAACACACGGCACGGCTGTTTGCGCAGCGGTTTGCCGATCGCCGGCCACCTAACCGAAAGGCGGTGGTGGCATCTAAGCTGTGTCAAATACGATCTGCTGGTTGACCCGCCGAGTCCACCCTGGATTCCGACGGGAATCTCTACCGGTGTAACGGATCAATCATGCGTAGGTCCCATCTACATAGATATCCGGCCGTCGAGGCCAAGGGGGCCTTGGAGGAATAGCGGACAGGGGGTAGGGTTCATATGAAGACAAGCCGCGCAGACAACCGGTCATCACAAGCATCAGATGACAAGGGCAAGGTTCTCGTCATTGAGGACAATCCCAAAAATCGAAAGTTGATTAAACGCTTGCTCGAGATCCACGGCTTCGAAGTATTGGAGGCGGAGGATGCGGAAACCGGTATTCAATTGGCCGGTGATTGCCACCCCGATCTGATCTTGATGGATATTCAGTTGCCCGGAATGGATGGGTTGGAGGCGACCAAGATCATCAAGAATACGCCCGCAATTTCGCAGATCAATATCATCGCCTTAACCTCTTACGCCATGCAGGGAGACTCGGATAAGGCGAAATCGGCCGGCTGCGATGGTTATATCACCAAGCCGATCAACACCCGTGAATTTGTCGGGCAGATCAAGGGATTTATTGGTAAAAAGGAAGCGACGCAGCCCCCTGCCAAAGAGGGCCATAGCAAAGATCCCAAGATTCTGATCGTCGACGACGAACCCATGAATCTGAAATTGCTGCAAGGAAAATTGAAGAAGGAATACGACTGCATCCTAACGGCAGCCGACGGTTTTGAGGCCCTGCAGATTGCCAATGAGGACGCGCCGGACATCATCTTGCTGGATATCATGATGCCCGAAATCGATGGTTTTGAGGTCACTCGTAAGTTGAAGGCGGCACCCAATACAAAGGATATCCCCATTATTCTGGTAACCGCCCTGGATGGACACGATTACAAGGTGCTCGGATACGAGGCGGGCGCGGACGAGTTTCTGAACAAACCGATTAATACCGTCGAGCTGCTCACCCGTATGCGCTCCTTGCTGGACATGAAGAAGTGCCAGGATAAATTGGTTGCCGATGCCAGCAAGCATACGGATTCTCAAGGGCTGGAGTTGGTTGACAGCTTCCTCAATTTTCAAGATGGCCGAATTCAGCTGATGATGTCGGATTCAGACCACTGCCAGTCGGTTCAGTTGTATCTGTTTCAGCAGGCCTGCGATATCTCCATCACCAATGAGTTGGAGAGCGCCACGGCGGCAATTCTTCACCATTCGCCCGATATCCTCATCATCGATCACCAGTTGCACGAGGCCGCATACCTGGAATTTTGTGAGCACTTGAAATCGGATGAGCGCACCGGCAATTGTCAAATTCTCTATGCGGCCACCGAACAGGATTTGGAGAAGCAGTTTTCAAAGATCGAGCATTGCATCGACGATTTTCTGACCCTGCCGATCAACGTTCACGAGTTGCGGGCGCGCATCGGTGTTCTGTTGAAGAAGAAGGCGTTTCTCGACAGACTTTATGAAGGTCAGTCCAACAACATTCAGGCGATTATAACCGACCAGTTAACGGGTCTCTACAACTTTGACTATTGCAAGCATGTCCTGAAGCACGAACTGCATCGGGCCAGCCGTGAGCACACGTCGGTGGCTTTCGTTTTGATGGAGGTCAGTGATTATTTGTGCTCCAACAACGCTCTCGGGCATTTGGCTGGAGATCCGCTCTTCAGAGATCTCAGTGAACTCATCCAAAGAAGCATCCGTAAGCTCGACATCGCCTCTCGGCGATCAAAGCAGACTTACGCATTTGTGCTGCCTGAAGCGGATACCGAAAAGACCAAAGGCTTCATTCAACGGATGAAGGGGCTATTCATGTCGCAGTTAACTGCGGTGAAGGTCTCCGGGAAATCTGCCGACGAACTCTTTTTTTTCGGGTTTGCCATCTGTCCGGAAGATTCGGATCTTCTGGAAGCCCTCATCGAGAAAGCTGAATCGGAACTGCTGGCAAATCGGCGAACCGGAAGTGACGCCAACGTGGAAATGGCTGCGTTGCAAACGCCTGTAGATGGCATCGGCGACTAATGGCCTCGCCTGAGGGGTGGTTGAATGAAGCCTAATGATCTCGTCGAGTATGAACAAAGAATCGGGCCATCGATCAAGGATCCGTTGACTGGCACCTATAATCATGCCGTGTTCCAGATACTTTTCTCGCAAGAGGTCGAGCGCTTCAAACGGTATGGTAAACCTTTCGGCTTACTGCTCATCGACATCGATTGGTTCAGTTTATACAATCGTCGCCATGGGCCGATCGAGGGAGACCGCGTGCTGATCGCGGTATCTCAGGCAATCGCCGAGAACATTCGCAGTGTGGATACGGTGGCGCGGTTCTGGGCGGATCGATTTAGTGTCATCCTGCCAGAAACAGTTGATACCGCCGCCGTGGAAGTGGCGCAGCGCATCCAGAAAGCGATTTTCGAGCAGTCGGAGGATGAGATTACGGTTAGTATCGGCATTGCCGCCTGTCCCAACGACGGCATTGAGCGAGCGGCCCTGATCGCCGCCGCCGAGGAGGCCTTGCAGCAAGCCAAACGACTCGGCAAGGCCCGCACCTTTGCCAGACAGCACACTCCCGAGAAGCACAACGAGGAGCCATCCACGATTCTGGTGGTCGATGACAACCCGTTGAATCTGAAAATGATGTCGAGCATCTTGAAGATTAACGGCTACTCAGTGCTTCAGGCCGCTAGCGGCCATGAAGCCCTGCATACCTGCCAGAAATTTGAAGTGGATCTCGTTCTGCTCGACATCATGATGCCCGAGATGGATGGCTTTGAAACCTGTCGTCGCCTGAAGACCCAGGAACATACCCGTATGATACCGGTCATTTTGCTGACCGCTCTCGATGATGCTGAATCGCGGTTGCAGGGTATCGAGGCCGGCGCCGATGATTTCATCTCTCGACCGCCCAATAAAACTGAGCTTCTCGCGCGAACACGATCCCTCATCAAGGTCAGGCATCTCAACCAAAGTTTGACCAATGTCGAAAATGTGCTCTTCTCAATGGCCAGGGCCGTTGAAGCAAAGGATGAATATACGCAGGGACACATCGAACGCGTGGCCAATCTCGCCGTTTCAATTGGTCGTGCGCTTAAATTGTCGCCGAAGGAAACCAAGGCGCTGTACTATGGGGGGGCGCTGCATGACATTGGCAAACTGGGCATCCCCCATGAGATTCTCAACAAACCGGGCCCCCTCAGCAGCAGTGAGTGGGAAATCATGCGCCAGCACCCGGAGATTGGCTATAAGATCTGCCTGCCGCTCGGAGAATCCCTCGGCTTTGCGCTCGACATTATTCGCTACCACCATGAAAAGATGGACGGTAGCGGCTATCCATACGGGCTCAAGGGAAAGGAGATCCCCGCCGTCGCACGCATCATGGCGGTGGCGGACATTTACGATGCCCTGGTGACCGATCGTCCCTATCGCAGCGGCATGAGTCGGGAGAAGGCAATGGATATCATCAGATCTGAAACTGATGAAGGCAAACTGGATAGACGGATTACCCGTGCTCTGGAGGATTTACTGCCTGCCAGCGAGACCATCGCCTCATCCATAGGAGCGTAAGGTACATGCGATCGCCATCGACATATATGCTTCAATCAGCGTATGACCTCCGCAACGCGAACGCTATGACCGATACCGCTGGGCACGCCAAACGCCATCCCAGCGACAAGCAAGCGGACGGCGTCCGTTATCCGTCTGCGAACAAGCCGGTAAAGACCGCAGTGGTGATTGAAAACAACCCCGCCGATATGAGCCTGATGTCTGAGATTCTGACGGAGAAACAGTTCAGAATCATGATGGCGGACAACTCGGATACGGGGCTGGCGATGGCCGAAAATGCCGCACCCGAGGTCATCATCGTCAATTTGGATCTTCCGGGCATTGAAGGCCTCACATTGCCGCAACTCCTCGCCTCACGGGCCGACATCGGTCCCATTCCGATCATTGGGCTCAGTGAGGATCGCCGGCCTGAATCCGAACAAGCGGCCCACGACAATGGCTGCGCGATGTATCTCACCAAGCCGCTGGACCCGGCGCAAGTCCGAGACGCGCTCTCCTCTCTTGCCCCGCACCAAGATGACGATCAGCGGCGTCCTTCAAGTTCGACGGTGGCCAAGGCCCGCGTATTGATCGTCGATGATGAGCTGATGAATCTCAAGCTGTTCAAGGCCTACCTTTCGACCGAAAACTATGAAATAATCACCGCCGAAAGCGGGCAAGAGGCCCTGCGTCGAGTGGACCAAACGCCACCCGATGTGATCTTGCTGGATATCATGATGCCGGGGATGGATGGTTTCGAGGTCACGCGGCGCTTGAAGAAGAATCCCGCCACAGATGCGATCCCGATTATTATGGTCACTGCCCTGTCGGGCGAGAAAAACAGGGCTCGCGGCCTGGAAGCTGGGGCGGATGAGTTCCTGACAAAGCCGGTTCATAAAGCCGAACTCGTCGCCCGGGTTGGCTCCATGCTGCGGCTGAAACGCTTTCAGGATCAGCTGCGCAGCCGCCAGGCCTCTGAAAATCTCCTGGATACACCCAGCTCCAGCCCTCAAGGATTCATTGAGGGGGAGCATATTCCTTCGATATTAATCGTCGAGGATGACGATCGCGACGCAAAATTGTTGCGGGATCACCTCGAGAAGGAACCCTACTTTGTGCGGCGCGTTTCCAATGGAGAAATCGCCATACGGGATGCACTGGACGACCCCCCCGATCTCATCATTTTGGACATTATGCTACCCGGGATTGATGGATTTGAGGTCTGCCGACGCTTAAAGAGCGATGGCCGCATGAAGCATACACAGCTGCTAATGCAGACGTCGCTGCGGGAACTCGAATATCGCATACAGGGTTCCGAAGTGGGCGCGGACGACTATCTCGTCAAACCGGTTGAGCCGAGAGAATTGCTGGCACGCGTTCAGGCGCTTTTGAAGAAGAAGCGTTACATCGACAAATTGAACCACCGCTACGAGTCGGCTTTGAACCGCGCCATTCGTGATGGGCTCACCGGGCTGTATAACCACGAATACTTCAAGCGGTTTCTTCAGTTCGAAATCAATCGTTCGCTGCAGCAACGGCACCTCTTATCGCTGCTGCTGATCGATCTGGATAATTTCAAACAGGTCAATGATTGCTTAGGTCATCAGACGGGAGATCGCATA
Source organism: Desulfosarcinaceae bacterium (assembly GCA_030066015.1). Classification (GTDB taxonomy): domain Bacteria; phylum Desulfobacterota; class Desulfobacteria; order Desulfobacterales; family Desulfosarcinaceae; genus JASJCL01. Next base: position 25,118 of record JASJCL010000052.1, read on the forward strand.
TTGATCAACGTGGCCAAGGCCATCGGGGAATCTGTACGTGATGTCGATTTCGTTGCCCGCTATGGCGGGGAAGAGTTTGTGGTGATCCTGCCTTACGCAGACCATGAAGAGGCCAGGGAAATTGCTGAGTGTATCCGCATTGCGATCAAGGAAGCCGCCCAATCGGAGTTTACGACCCCGGACGAATTGCCAGTGAGCGCCAGTATCGGGGTTGCCTGTTGTCCGGAGGACGGCACCGACGTTGATCTGCTCATTCGCAAAGCAGATGAAATGATGTACTTGGCCAAGCAGTTGGGCAAAGACCAGATCTGCTTCACCTCAGATTATTGAGGGAGGATTTCGTGCAAGATATCGTCCTGACTTTTCTTCGGAGTGGGGCCGAACTACCCTCACCACCGGCCATTGCGGTCCGCATTCTAGAAGAAACGAAAAAAGACGATTGTTCGCTCGACGGTCTGGCGCGCATTATTGAAGCCGATCCGGCCTTGGCCTTGAAGATTTTGCGCTTGTCAAACTCGAGCTACTATGGCTTGGTCGCCAAGGTGAAGAGCCTTCCCCGGGCGCTTTCTGTGCTGGGGTTGAATGCCGTCAAGAATATTGTTCTCTCCTTCGTGCTAATCGATAACTTTCGCAACTCGGATGAAAATGCCTTCAATTATGATCTGTTCTGGCGACGATCTGTGACGGCGGCCGTCAGCGCCGATCTGGTGAGCGAGGTGATCGGCAAACCCAACGAGGACATTTTTCTCACGGCGCTGCTGCAGAATATTGGGGTGTTGCTGCTCTACATCTGCCGTCAAGAAGACTACCTGGGCGTATTGGAGGACACCAGATTCAATCCGTCGTCGTGGGAAGCCGTCGAAGCCGAAAGATTTGGATTCAATCATCAAGATGTTGGCACGCAAGTCCTCAAAGATTGGGGACTGCCCGAAAATATATACCGGCCCATTGGTTTTCACCACTCGCCTCAGGAGGCCCCTTCGGATTTCCGCGAAATCTCGCGAATCCTGCGAATCGCCGACAACTTGTCACTGCTCTACACCGAGGAACACTCTGCCGTCATTATCGAGACCTTGAAACGCGATTTTGACGAGCATTTCGATATTCCACCGGAACAGGTCGACGATCTCATCGATACCACTGCCAGGCGTACCGTGGAGCTGCTCTCGATATTTGATATCCCGCCCGGGGGCATGAAACCCTTTTCGCAGATCCTTCAAGACGCCAATACCGAACTGGGCCGACTGAATCTGACCTACGAACAACTCGTGCTGCAATACAAATCGGCGAAAGAGTCCGCCGAGAACCTGGCCCGTGAACTTCAAAAGGCGAACCAAAAGCTCCGGCAACTGGCCACCACCGATGGCTTGACCGGGCTTTACAACCATCGCACCTTTCAGGATCTTTTGGAAAAGCGTGTGGGCGAGGCCAATCGGCACAAGCGCCACCTGACCCTGGCGTTGCTCGATCTAGATAACTTCAAGCAGGTGAATGACGGCTACGGGCACAGCGTTGGCGACGCAGTCCTCAAGGCGGTCAGCGCGAAGATCGCCGGTATGTTGCGCCGTGAGGATATTTTCGCCCGCTATGGTGGCGAGGAATTCGCCGTGATTCTGCCGGAAACGGAGATCAAGGGTGCCATGCAGCTCGCCGATCGCTTGCGCAAAGCGGTCGCCCAGATGGTCCTGAATATCAAGGGGGCCTCTCTGAGCGTGACCGTCAGCATCGGGTTGAGTTCCAACCTTCCGCATTTGGGAAAATGTGACAAGGCCGATCTGATCGATGCATCCGACAAGGCCCTCTACATGGCCAAGAGTGCCGGGCGCAATGCAGTCCGTATCGCACTGCTCAATCCAACGATCTCAGACGAGTCGCACCCGGCGTGTAGCGCCCGATAACCATCGCGGCCATACGGTCATGCCGCGAGGCAAGCAGCCATTCTTGCTACGGTGGCTGCCAGGCAGGGCACTGCTCCTCTCTTCATCCCCGGACAAGGCACGCGCCGTACCATCCTCGCATCCCGCGTGCGCGCCCGATGTCATTGCCACGCCACCAGCAGGTCCACCCCTCTCTCGCCCCGAATGTCCATGGCGCCGATATCGGTCATTCCCGTCTAAAACCGATCAATCACCGTCACCCCGGTGGCCTCAAAGCGGTCCATTCGCATGAGAATATCGATTCCCTCTGCCAGGGAAACGGTTTTACCGATCAACTTTTCCGGTGTCAGCCGGCCGTGCGCGATCATGGCCAGGAGGGCGTCGTAACGGTGCGCCGGTATTCCGTGGCTGCCCAATATCACCAGTTCGTCGGCGATGACCTTGTCCATGGGTACGCTCGGGTGGCGGTGGTCGGCCAGCATGAGGCCCACTTGAACGTGTCGTCCGCGCTTGCGAAGATTGGCCACGGAGTTGAAACAGGTGGTCGGGCTGCCAAGACAATCCAGCGAAAGGTGCGCGCCGCCGGCCGTAACGTCTGCCACTGCGTCCACCACTGCCGGATGGTGGGCGGCGTTCACCGTAGCGACAGCCCCGATACGGCGGGCCAGTTCCAGCTTCTCTGCGGTGATGTCAACCGCCACTACCCTTGCCCCCACGGCGCAGGCGATCATGATGGCTGACAGACCTACCCCGCCGCAACCGTGGACAGCCACCCATTCCCCGGCACCTAACCGGCCCTGGTCCACCACCGCTCTAAAGGCGGTTACAAACCGGCAACCCAGGCTGGCGGCGGTGACGTCGGAGACGGTATCGGGCAAGCCCACCAGGTTGGTGTCAGCGTAGTGGATGGCCACGAACTCGGCGAAGGAGCCCCAATGGGTAAATCCCGGCTGGAACTGGTGGTCGCACACCTGATGGTTTCCCGTGGCGCACTGACGGCAACCACCGCAGCCGCAAACAAAGGGAAGGGTGACCCGGTCGCCCGATCGCCATCGGGTAACATCTTCGCCGAGTGCGACGATCCGCCCGGCCAGTTCGTGTCCCGGTACGTGGGGCAGGTTAACGTCGGCATCGTGTCCCATCCATCCATGCCAATCGCTGCGGCAGATACCCGTAGCGGTCACTTGAAGCACGACACCATGCGCGGGTGGCCTTGGGTCGGGGAGTGTGTCGATACGAATTGGCGCTTGAAATTCATGATAGATAGCGGCTTTCATACCGGCACGCCTTCCGGTTCAACGAGATTCGTGAAGATGGTCACAACGGGGCCTCCAAAACGTCGAACGCTTCGATTGTCCGCAGAATTTGATAGTAGTTGAGGAACACAGTGCTCCTGGCCGTAATGAAATTCGTCTTCGCCCGTGAGAGCAGCAAAATGGCATCGAGGACCTCGGTGGCCGTCTCCACACCCTCCTCAAAGGAGAGCTCCACCACCCGCAGGCTTTCCTCCGCCTGGTCAATACCGGTGCGTGCCACGGAGAGATTCTGCACCGCCACCCCATAATCCAACAAGGAGTTCTCCAGGGACGTTGTGAGCAGTTGCTTCAGCTCGGCCAGATCCAGGCGCGCCTTGCGCACATCGAGTTGGAAGCGTTGCACGGTATGGCCTTTGCGGAAGCCGTCAAAAAGGTTGAGGTCTACTTGGGCCTGCAGGCGCATCTCTGCTTCACCATCACTCCCCTGGCGCGTTCCCCAGACGTAATCGTCTCCATAGTGCCGATAACCGGCGGAAACGTTGAGCCTGGGATAATAGGCCGACCGTTGCGCCAAGGCCGCCTGCTCACGGGCGGCCACGACCATTTCGAGTGCTTTGATCTCGCTGCGCTGCGACATCATGATGTTGCGATACGCGTCGCGGTCTTTGAGCTCGGGGAGTCTGTTCAACTCGGCGAAGCTGATTTGCGCCGCCGCCACATCGGATCCGAGGGTGAAGGCCAGCAGGTTGATACTTTTTTCGTACTCGGCGCGGGCTTTTGCGCGCACCAGGAAGGCATCGTCCATCTCGACCTTGATTCTCAGCACGTCGTTTCGTCTGATCAGGCCCACGGAGTTCCGGTATTGGGCATCTTCGTAGCGCTTTTTCAACAGGCTGAGCTGGTCCTCTGCAACGATGAGGGCTTGCCGATTGGCAAAGATCGCCAGGTACCGTACGGCAACGGCGAGCTTGAGGTCTTCAATGACGGTCTGTAGCTCATATTCTCGCGCCAACTGAATCTGTTCGGCGGAAGCCAGCCGATAGCGATCCGCGAAACCGGCGAAGAGGTTGATGCTGAGGGCTGCGGATAAGTGGCTGTTTTCTTCATTCTCGAAGGCCGAGGATTCATCCAGCCGGTTGGCAGTGTATCCGAGGTCCAGGGACGGTAAAAAGGGGCTTTTGCCGATTTCGACGTCCAGGCGGCTCTGTGCCAAACGGGTGCGGGCGGCGGCGACCACTTCACGATTGGCCACCGCCTGCTGCATGAATCTGATCAGTTCCTCTGAACAGGCCTCGGCACTGCAGAGGCCCACCATGAGGCAGACGAGGCCGCTCACCCAATGCCGACGGCAGATGTCAAGGCGCATGGTTTTTGACCTTTTCAAAACCGATGAAGAAGGAGAGCAGACAGGGGATGACAAACAGCGTGAAGACCGTCGATACGGCCAGGCCGCCCAGCAGGATGCTGCCCAGCCCTCGATATAGTTCGCTGCCGGCACCGGTGGACAGGACCAGCGGCAGCATGCCGAAAAGACTCGTGAAGGTGCTCATGTAGATGGGACGGATACGGGTGCGAACCGACTCGGTGATCGCGGCGATGCCGGCATAGCCGCCATACCGGATGTTGTTGAGCGTTTGATGGACAATGAGAATGGCATTGTTGACAACGGTTCCCACCAGGATGATGAAGCCCAACATGGCGACGATGTCCAATGCCTGGGGCGCCACCAAAAGATCCACCAAGTGCAGCCCGACCAACCCCCCGGCGGCCGCCAGGGGCACGCTGAACATGATGATCAGGGGGTAGAAGAAGTTCTCGAATAGGGCCGACATGAGGAGATAGACGATGATGGCCGCCAGCAACAGATTGACGTTGATGGCGGAGATGGCCTGGGTGAGCTTGTCGGCATTACCGCCCATGGTCACCTGCACCCCTTTGAGCGAATCGCCGGCCACCAAAGGGCTCACCACCTCGGTTTGGAGGATCTCCATGGCTTCCTGCAGCGGCAGTGCCAATGGTGGCGTCACCTCGAGCTTGATGTTGCGTTTTCTTTCGCGGTGGTCGATCTGGGTCATTCCCTGTCCGTAGATGAGGTCGGCCACATCGCCGATGCGAATGAGACGGCCGCTGCGGCTGGAGATGATGCTGTCGGCGATATCTTCGGGGCTCTGAATCCGAGCATCTTCGCTGCGCAGAACCATGTCGATCTTCTTGAACTGCTCCGGCTTGTACTCCCCAACCTTCCGGCCGTCCATGAGGACGTCAATGAACAGGCCGATCTCTTCCTCACTGAGACCATTGGCCACGGCCTGGGCGCGTCTGGGGATGAAATTGGCTTCGGGATAGCTGTTGTCGAGGGAAGGCACCGGTCGGACCTGGGCTGTCGGCATCTTCTGGCGAACGGCGCCAAATAGGGTCCGTGCGGCCCCGATGATGGGCTCAATTCGGTCGCCGGCGATGTTGACATCGATGGTGCGACCGCGGCCCAGGCCGGTTTGGAAGATGCCAACCTGGATGCTGACGCCGAACACTCCCGGAAACGCGTTCATGACACGCCGGAAGAGGGGCATCATGCCGGCCGCCTCGGTTTCGTGGGCGCTGATGGCGCCAAAGAGCATGATACGGTCGGCCCCCACATAAAACATGCTGTCGATGCGGGGGATGCCGTCTTTGTACTCCGCCGTGTAGTAGGGTCGGGTTGTCTTGAAGATGGCATCCCCCATCTCCTGCCGTTTGGCGACCGAGTATCCCGGCGGCGGCAGCATGATGTTGAGAATCAGGTTGCGGTTGCCCTGCGGCAAATACTCGGCCTTGGGCAGCAGCGACCAGGTAACCAACAAGGATATGCTGGTGAGGAAGACCACCGTGAAGACCCGCGTGGCGCTGTTTTTCAGGGTCAAACTGGAAAGGAGAAGAATCAGCTTCACAACCGCGTTCCCCACGCCGGTGATGATGGGCAGTCGGACCTTGCGCCCCTTGGAGAGGCGGTAGAACTGATGGGTCAAAGAGGGAATGGCCGATACGGAGACAAACAGGCTGATGATGATGGCGAAGGTGATGGCGATGGCGATATCCTTAAAGAGCTGTCCCGCCTCCTCGGCCATGAAGATGACGGGCAAAAAGACGGCCACTGTCGTCGAGGTCGAGGCGAGAACGGCCCCCCACACCTCTCGTGCGCCGTCGTAGGAGGCCTCCCAAGGGCGTTTGCCCATATTGCGATGCCGGTCGATGTTCTCCAATACCACGATGGCGTTGTCCACCAGCATCCCGACGGCGAAGGAGATGCCCGCCAAGCTGACCACATTGAGACTTCGCTGAAACATCCACATGAAGATGAAGGTGCCGACGATGGAGACCGGAATGGCGATCGCGGTCACTAGGGTCGAGCTGACGCTGCGCAGGAAGAGCAGCAGGACGCAGATGGCCAGAGTGCCGCCGATGAGCACATTGCGTTGAACCAAGCGGATAGCGCGATGAATGTACGGCGTCTGCTCGTAGACCATCTCCAGGACGAGATTGTTCGCCTTGAGGAGTCCCCCGTTGAGCCGTTCCATCTGCTGTTGAACCGCCTCGGTGAGCGTGATGACGTTGGCGCCCTGTTCCTTACGCACCCCCACCACCAGGACGGGGGTGCCATCGTGCAGGACGGCGACGTCGTTGGTGGCGTGACCGATCCGTGTAGTGGCCACATCGCGCAGGTGAACGCGGTGAAGGCCGTCGTCCCGCAGCACCACGTTCAAGGGATCCGCCGCATCCTGGTACTGACTCACCGTGCGGACCCGGTAACTTTTCTTCCGCATCCCCAGAGTGCCCGCCGACACGTTGACGTTGGAGTGCGCCAGACGGGAGATCACTTCCGAAATGGTCATCTGATACTTGGCCAGATTTTGGGGAGAAACAAGGATCTCCAACTGGTCGTCAGAGCCGCCGAAAAGCAGCAGGGACCCCACGCCGGGGATGCGGTCCAGGTACTGGCGGACCTCGTTTTCGAAAAAGCTGCGGTGCGTGTTAATGCTCTCAGGGGGGCCGTCGAGGGTCTTCACTACCATCCATATGATGGGAGAACTCTGTGCGCCGGAGGCCTCGATGACGGGTTTCTCGACATTCTCGGGATATCGGCGGACCTCGTTGAGCTTGTTGGATACCTGCAGGAGGGCGGCGTCGATGTCCGTGCCCACCTCGAAGGTCATGCTCACCTCACCCCGGCTGTTGTAGGAGGCGCTCTCAAGCAGGGTTAGGCGCTGGATCCCCTTGAGAACCTCCTCCTGCTCCTCGACGATGTCCTTCTCCACTTCGTACGGGGTGGCCCCCGGCCAGAGGGTGGTCACCGTGATCTGGGGGGTCTCCACGTCCGGTGTCAATTGCACCGGGAGCCGATGGATGCCGATCAGGCCAAAGAGGACGATCAGGAAGATGCCGACGATGATGGTTACCGGTTTGGAGATGGAAAATTTGATGAAATCCATGCACAACCGCCTCTGGCGATCAGGTTCCGACTATGGGGTAGCACTGTCCTGCACCGGCGCTTTTACTATCTCGACCGGTTGGTTGGGCCGCAGACGCTCGTTGCCATCGACAACGACCGGCATGCCGGGTTTCAGGTGAGGATCTGAAAGGCCTGCCATCTCTCCGTCGTAGGCGGCCACGGTTACGGGCAGCAGCTTGGCCTTCTGCGCCTCGATGGTGTAGATGAAGATTTTGCCCTGATGTCGGACCAGTGCATCACGGCGGACCATCTTGAGGGTTGCCTCACCCCGGACAGGTATGTGGACGATGGCCGACATGTTCTGAATGAAGCCCTGCGCATAGGGGATGGCGATCTTGATTTGAACCGTCTTGCTGGTCACATCCGCCACGGGAACAATGGCATCAACCGTACCTTGCAGGGCTTTATCGAGGGCCTCGATGGTCAGGGAAACCTCTTGACCGGCCGCCACATGTCGGATGACCGTTTCCGGCACGGCGACGCGTACCACCATGTCGGCGGTCGCTGCGATGGTGTAGACCGGAGCGCCGGTATCCAGCCATTCACCGACGCTCATGTGCCGCTCGAGAACCAGTCCGTCGAAAGGCGCCCGGATCATGCTTTTCGCCACCTGAAGATCCTGGCGTTCGATTCGCTTGCGAATGACCTCCTTTTCGAGCAGCAATTCACTCAATTGGAAGGCCACGTCGTCGTAGGCCTGTTCGCTGGCGGCGTTCTTCTGGAAGAGTTTCTCAAATCGCCGGACGTTCTTACGTTTATGTTGGGCTCTCACTTCAATCTGGGCCACCTGTTTTTCGAGGATTTCGATATCTTTTGCCAGAAAATCGGTGTTCAGGTAGACGAGGGGGTCGCCCTTACGCACCCGCTCGCCTTCTCGCACCGCCAGTCGTTGAATCAATCCACTGATCTCGGCCGAGATGCCTGCCTTTGTATCAAAGTCCAGTGCACCGATCATCGGACTGGTTGGTGCCAATAGCGCTTCCTTCAGTTGGTCAACGACCACTTTGGCCGGTGGTGGGCCTTGGGCATCGGCAATGGTGATGGAGAGTAGGCTAAGCAGCAGGACACCGGAGATAGGCAGGCGGAAAGGCGGGCGTAAAATGCGCATCCGTGGCCTCGACATGGGCTGCAGCTGCTGTTTGGTGGATTTACGCGACAGCGCTGCACCGGTGATATGGCAGGGAGCGCGTGAAAACGACTGCACAGCGATTCCTGCCCCCTGGATCCCGGTGAGCGCTTCCGCGGGGCGTGTATGGCTGCACTAAATCAATATTTCAGGCAACTTGTCAAGGTTACGGTTCTGAAATGCGGTGTCGCAGCGGGCATCGGTGGCGACGCCACGGTTGGGGTGAGGACATCGCCTCTTGGATGGGGACACAGATCGATCGGTGGTATGCCGATGATTGGATGGGCGCCTGACCCTCGCTGCCAGGGGCGTGATGCGCCTGGAAGGTCTAGCGTTCACCAATAGGTGCCGATCGCTGAAAGTGTCGATCCGCCCCTTCATCGATCGGGTGCATGTCCGGGCGGTCCTGCCGAGGAAACGCGAGGACACGATAATAGGGTGGCAACACGACGGTGGCGTCCGTCCTAATTCAGACCGAGGCACGCCTGCCGTCGACCGGCGCGGATGTGCTGTCCGCCGTAGCAATTGGCATTAATTGTACCAGAACCTGCGCTTGCTCATGTTGACCAGCGCCTTGCAGTAGAGTCGGTTGTACCGTTTGTCGATAATGTGCGCCGGTACCCGCTCATCCAGCGCCGCTGCCGCTGTCTGCGGGCGCGGTGAATATTTATAGAGTTCGATGGAGTTGAAGAAAACCGTATCCAGCAGCTCCAGTGTCCGTTCGAAATCTGCATCGGTTTCGCCAGGGAATCCCACCATGATCTGGGTACGAAGATGAATATGCGGATACTGCTCCTGCATTGACCGCATGGTGTCCCGGTAATCCTCGATCCTATACCCCCGCTTCATCCGACGCAGGATTTTGTTGCTGCCGGACTGGGCGGCCGAGCTCAGATGAACGATTTTCCCAGAAGAGAAGCTATCCGCCAACGCTGGCAGCATCTCCATGAAGAACCGTGGATTCACGTTGCGCAGCTTGATCGTGTAGTCCGCCTCGAATCTTACAAGTTCATTCAACAGTGTCGCCAGGTCGACGCCCATGTCCCTGCCGTACGACCCCAGGTCGGTTCCCAACAGTGCGAATTCTTGGTAGCCCATTGCCAGGCCTTGTTCGAACTCTGCCGCAATGTTCGCAATCGATTTGCTTCTGACCTCACCCCGCGAGAGTTTCACTGCGCAAAAGGAGCAGTTGTTCAAACAACCCGTCGATATTTTAATGTAGTAATCTTCTTCCGTCATCCGGTGGCTTGAATTCTCCAAATAGCGGAAATAAGGCTTCGCAAGCTTTTTGATGTAGGCGTACGGGTCGCTGAATCTGCCGAGACGAGCGCCGCCGTTCTCACTGCTGCCCATGCCGTTCGTCTCTGCTTTGTGGGGCAGCAGGTAATTTGCATACGCCGCACCGGACCCGTTGTTGATTCCGGTGACGCGGCACAGGCCTTCCACATCGTCTGAACCGAAAGTGGGACCGGCATACACCTGACGCAGCTTTTTCTGGTTGATTTTCGGGAGACACCCGCACACGATCACCTGTGCATCTGGGCCTTTGCAGGTCTGCAGTTTTTCGATCAATTGCAGCGATTTCTCCTCTTGTCGATTGGTAAGGCCGCAGACGTTGACCAGAATATGGGAGGCCTCGTCGACGGTGGACGCGGCTTCCCACCCATGTGTGATCATTAATTCCTGCATCGATGCAGTATCGATTCGGTTCTCCAGGCATCCATTGGTGATGGCGTACACTCTGTCCGTCATAGCGTCCCCCCGATTCTGCCGCTGTTGGTCCCAAATGCTGGCGTGCGGAGACCCCCAGGACGTCAAGGGTGCTGGGGTCAATCCGCGACGTATCCATAATCAGCCACTATATCAGCAAAGAGGATGCCAATTTTGGTTCTACCAGGTTTTGTTGCAATTTTCGGTAATTGTGTGGCGTGGGCGGGTATCAACAAACGGGAAAGGGAATTTTGTTACTCAGCATAAGTGGTAATTTAATTACCAGATGGAGGGAATTCTCTGGAAACAACCCCGCGGAATCGAGGCGGTTGCGAGCGCCGTTGCGCTGGGCTTCATCGAAGGCAGGGTTCATTGGTAATGAACCCTTTGCGCACGCTGCTCCGTCACTGCCGATACCAGTAGCGTCGGTCCATGCTCTTGACCCCAACTTCTGTGAACCAAACGCGGAAATCCTTTGTTTCGCCATAATGGTCGAGGGCCAGCGTCAGTGGCCCCAGACGCCGGTAGTCCTCCCAAGTTGAGACACGCGTGGGGGTGGTTGCGCCACCTTTACGATAGATCCATTCCACAATGCGGTAGCCGTCATCTATGAATAGCTCGTATGCATCTCCCGGCGTATAGCCTCCTTCCGTGGGATAGACAATCTCCACCCAGCGGCCTTGACCGTCCGTGATGGGGAGCGGCCGCATGCCGCCATCGGTCACACGGATATTTTCGTCCCAGACCAAGTGCAGGGGAAATAGCAGCCAGTACTGATCGTTGATGAACCAGGCATCGATGCGGCGCAACTCCTGGGGGGCATCGGCGATCTCGCTGCGACGGTAGGTCACGGATTTACCCTGGGCGTCGGTGAAGCGAACTTCATCCGCTTGCGGCCACCATTGCCATGCGCGCCGTACCTGTTTATCGCCCACGACGGCGTTGAAGGTGTAGGTCAGCGCTTCGACGCGGTCGAATTGACGGCTGCCGTAGGCCGCTGCGATCTGATGCCGAATGTCCTGTGGTCCCGCCAGATGATGCGCCGTACTGCAGGCAATCAGCAGGGCGAAACATAAAGCGCCGATTAGCAGTTGGGTTGGTTTCATGCTGTCATTCTCCAGTGTCGGGCCCCCTGGAACCGCGAAAAGGTTTTGGCGACAGGCAGTTGGCCACTCGTCTTTGACGCTCAGCGTTTCTGGCGAATCCCGTTTTGGTCGCTAGTTTCTGTATCCCTCGCGCGGGCGAGGCGTCCCAAGCGGTTGAAATGATAGTGTGTGCAAGGTTGCCACCGCAACGCTCGATGTCAAGCGCACAGCCGCGCACGGCGCGCTGCAGAGGTCGTCGGCATATGCCTGGTTGGTCGGCGACTGTCCGCTGATCCGATGATGCCACTGCCCCCAAAATAGAATTGGCAGGCATCGCAGTCGCCGGTAAAAATGGCGCCAGACCATACCACGAAATCCGCTTGGACTTGCAAATGGATCCCGATGCCGCGTAGGATACGCGCACACCGACCCTTCATTTCGACATCGGCACCAAGACCCTTTGCGCATTGCGGTCTGCGTGCGGCTTGCCGGTGAACCGCATCGCGCTGAGTTGCTGTGCGCGGCGGCAGCACGGCACCAGTAAATTGCGTACGCCGTTTCATGCGGTCTTGTACCGACATCCACCCGTAACGGTGCCGGATACGATTCGGCGGCTGTCGGGAGGAACCATGCCGAGATTTCTGCCCATCGTCATCGTGATGATCGCCCTGTTTGCAACCCAACTGGCCAGCGCGTGTACCGGGATCGTGGTCAGTGACCGCGATCAAGTTCTCGTGGGGAACAACGAGGACTGGTTTAACATGCGAACCAAGATCTGGTTCACGCAGCCGGCGGTCGGTCGATATGGGGGCGTGTACTTTGGCTTTGATAACCTGTCACCGCAAGGCGGCATGAACCAGCAGGGCCTGTTTTTCGATATTTTTGCGTTGCGCGAGCGGGAGGCGCCGAGGCAGACCGGCAAACCAACCGTGAAGCGTGACCTGATGCGAGAGATGATGGCGACCTGTGCCACCGTCAAAGAGGCGTTGGCACTGATCGACCAATATCAGAAAGATTTCCTCGATCGCCGACAGGTGTTCATTGCAGATGCCACCGGGGACGCTGCCATCATCGAAGGCAATGCAGTCGTCCGCAAAAATGAAGATCATTTGATTGTGACCAACTTCCGCCAGTCGAAGAACGCGTCCGGCCCAAGTGACTGCAGACGCTATCGAATCGCCCAGGATCTGTTGAAAAGCTGTACGGCGGATAGATTTACCTGCATCCGCCGCATCCTGGCAGCCACGCATCAGGAGGGGGCGTACCCGACGCTATATTCCAACATCTATGATCTTACGGCCAAAACGGTCCATGTATATTACTTCCATAATTATGAGGAACCCATCGTCATCGATCTGGAGAGGGTGTTGGAGAAATCTACCGGCGTGCGTGATCTCTCCGCATTGTTCCCGCCCAATTACGCCGCAGAAGAACAGGCCGCCCGGTACACCCGCCTGACCAAATCGTATGCGCACAGCTCTCCCCGCTTTGTGGTGCGCTACCCCGATGTTTACGACGACACCACGCCAGACGATGGCACGCTGGCCTTTCAAGCGACAAGCCGCATCGGAGCGCTCCCGGTCCTGACCATCAGTGTATCGGTTGAACCAGATGCGGTGACACTTTCACAGGTGGCGGGGGAGATAATTATGGCGCGATTGCGCCAGCTTGGAACCCATGTGCGGGTCCTCGCCAACTTTCCCGTGAAGCTGGCGGATGGCGCAGCAGCCTATGAATCGCGCTTCACGTGGAAGCACAAAGGGCGCACACGGTTGAACAGCCTCGTGCTTTCGACCTATCGAGACGGTCGACTGGTCACCGTGGGACTGCATAACATGGGAGAATTGGACTATCTAAAACATATACCTTACAGCCTGCGGTTCAATGAATAACGCCGCACTGCCAAGGTGAAGATCGGGTCGCGATCGCTACGCCGGTCGGCAGGAGAATGCCCGCCCGCCCAGTCTGCGGTGAAGCCCTTATTTAAGATGATACAAAGCCGATCTCTTCCCCGCTGCATTCGACCCACTCACCTGTATCGGATTACACGCCTTGCGGCAGGGCCGTGATGGGTATGATACGAAGAGAAATCTATAGTTTGAGGTCTTCTTCGGAGAGCGTCAAATCGTCATCCGTTAAGACCTTATCTGCAGCTTTGTGCTGGTCATTCCGATAGGTCGAAATGGATGTATCGCGAGACCCGGATCTGCTGGAAATTGGCCCAACCGCCTTGTCTTTCAGCTCCAATACATTGTCATCTTCAACCTCTTTTGCGACGGACTTTAGCTTCAAGCCTGTGGGCGTTGCCGGCGCCATGAAATGGAAGGGTGCCGTTAGGGTCGCTATGTCTGATTCATTGCCCAATTCGTCGACGGCCGTCAATCCGATTTCAAGAGATCCGGTGGTTGGTTTGAAGTTGGGTATTCCGTCCGGCAGAATTATCTCCGTTACCTGACCCAGAAATTCAGACGTTGACGCGTAGGTTACGGGACCTTCTTGCGACCAGTAGAGTTTATATCCAATGGTTTGAGGGGATGCGGATGCCTGCCAACACAGTTTCCTCTTTTTGATCTTCGCCAAGGTTCATTACCTCCAAGTGGATCCAATTTACATTCACGCTCGTTCGCCGCTGTTCCATGTTGGCCCGTGTGACATGGGTCATGCGGAGAACTGTTGTGGCGGCATGGAGAAAGCGGGCAACGGTGCTTCGTAATGGGCGGCACTAGGCTGGTTTTCCAGCAATTGAACAATTTCGCCGGCTAACGCTTCGATTTCATCAGCGGCTTTGCTCCGCGGGGCGTATTGTCTTACAGATACGCCGCCGATCATGGCCTCGATGTATGCCACGCGTTGCGAGAGTTCCGTTTCCAATATCTCAAGATCGAAATTGGCAATCGCCTCTCGCGCTTCGCGTGCCAGGGTTGTCCCTGTAATTTTGCGATTGATCAGCAGTTTCAACCGCGTCGCTGCCGTTGACGCACTCAAGTCGGCGAGGGCCTGCTGGAATTTCTGAAACGACCATAGGTCGAGGGGGCTGGGCGTCAGCGGGGCAACGATGAGGTCTGAGATGGAGACGATCGTCTTGGTGTGTGCATTGCTCGCGGGAGGGCCATCTATAAAGATGTGATTGTATTCGGCCGTTAGTGCGTCAATGTCGCCAGGTTGAATCGATTCTGGAAGATGCACCAGTTCAAAGGCCTGATTATCTTCGATGGATTGCCAGTGAGCTGCGCTGCCTTGGGGATCGGCATCGATAAAGAGCAATCTCAATCCACGTCGAATCAGGCTGGCAGCCAAGTTAACCGAAATAGTGGTTTTGCCAACGCCTCCTTTGGGGTTCAAAAAGCTGATCACCATTTGTTGCCACCTCTCTCTCTCGGGATCAAATCAGTTCAGATCAACATACATCCAGCGCAAAGCGAACCCTAATTCACTCATATCTTGATGGCTTTTTAAAAGATCGCCCAAACCAGAGCGATATCCGAAACGTTCTGAGCGCGAATATGGGCAAGTTTGTCGGGAATCCGTGCGATTGTCAAGTAGGGTCGCCATCCATTTTTGCAAGGATTGGGCTCCCCCCTTGAGGCTGGACAAAATCGGCCTTAGAGATCCTGCGCTCTGATGATCAGCAGGACTTGGGCGGTTTCAATGGGGTGTGACCACGCGGTGGGCGAAATGAAACCGGTATATGGCGCTGAAATAGGTGGTGCCCCCGGCAGGAATCGAACCTGCGGCACATGGATTAGGAATCCAATGCTCTATCCACTGAGCTACGGGGGCGATATGGATCGGTTTGTGGCCGCTTTGAGGGGGCCAAGCCCCCTGGACCGGCATGAAACGGCCGGCGATAGTCAAGTGTCAATCACGGGAGAGCGCCCTGAAATCCATCTGCGTTGCGGCGTTTCCCATGAAAACGTGAAAGTGTCTTAGGCCAAACAAGACCGCTTTGCAAGCCCTTTTAAAACCGCATCAAATCCCTATATCGCATCATTTCCAGCACCTATTGAGGCGTATCCTATAGAAGGTCGGCACCCCCAGTGGCCCTCCATGGCCAAGGGAACAGCCGTGTACCTTGCAATATCCCCCTTTTTTCGCGGGAAGCATACTTCCGGGTAATGCGACCCATGCCGGACGATATGTCAGTGGCACCAGTGCGCTGAATCCTATTGGTGGTATCTCTGATTCCGCGTGCGGATGCCGTCGTTTAGGCGGCCGCGTCAGGTGTGAGAAAGGTCCGATACGCAGGTGTGTTTGGTGGTAGTGTTTACCTGCCATTACCTTATTACCCTGCACTCATTGCCGCCGCGCCATGCGCAGATTACTTTACAGTTTAATTGAAAGACAATTAAGTGGTTAAGCGCAGTTCCGTTCCGGAGAAGAGAGATGAAAAGAATCCAGAAAGCCCTATTGTCACCTGTGCGATATACGGCCAGAAAATTAAACCACTACAGTATTTACTACTGGTCCGATGAAAGACTTCGTAAACTCAGCACGATCACGGTTATGCCACTCAGCTACTATCGCTGGCTGCACACTATTTGCCTCAAGATGGCCGAAAGTCGGGCATTACAGAAATACGCGGACAAGCTGATCCACACCATACCGCTTAAGGTTCGCTTCGATGTGGCCTAGACGAAATCTTGT
>JASJCL010000051.1 GCA_030066015.1 Desulfosarcinaceae bacterium
ACACTGTCGCGCCGCATCGCCTGACCGCAGGCGCACTTCTCGGTCTTGCAATGGGGCGTCTTGAACAGGTCGTAGCATTTTTCGCCGATTACCTCGTCGGGCGTCTTGCCCACAACGGCAGCCCCGGCTGGATTCATAAACGTGACGCTGAAGTCCGTGTCGATCTCCATAATGGGCGTGGGCAGCACGTTCAGGTCCATCTCCAGCTGCTGCAGTCGGTCTGCCATCGCTTGGCAATCGCCGCTGTCGGTCACAGGGGCCGATACCGTGTGTGGATCGCTGGAGATGCTGGTTCCCTTTTTACGACGCGTGCCGCCCTTGCTCTGCGTTGTCATGGTCCTCTCCTTTGTTCCTAATCTGTATCTAGGTGAAGATCGTTCATCGGAATCTCCCCGATCATCTGCTGGCCGAGGTGATGCCGCATCAATGTTTCGATATTGACCACCAGAACATGCTCTTTGACCCCGGCGTCGCCCGTATACTCGATGAGGCGATCCAGCATGTCAGCACAATGGCGATAGCGGGGATTCAACGAAGGGGTTTGCTGGAATTTGACCTGTTTGTATATCGTCACGATACGGTCGACTTGTAGCGCAACCATCTGTCCCGCTTTGCGGCCGATGATGAGCTTCTGATCGACGGCGTCACCGGGTTCGTCAAAGAGTTGCCCGAGGTCCACAACCGGTATGACGGTACCGCGCAGGTTGAGCACCTGTCGGCCAGGACTGTCCGTATGCGGCAGTATCATGAGGTCCTTGGCTTCGATGATCTCCTGGACGTCGTTGAGTTCAATGGCGTAGTTCTTCCCGATGGAGAAGACCAGATAGCAGTCGGCCGTGATCAGATGGCGGGTCTCATGGCGTCGCGTCTGGGTCAGCTCCGCCGTGGTGCTGTCTCTCAAACGCGCCATGGAGTGCAGCTCCTCCTCCTGTGTCTGGATCATCGCCTCGACGTTGACCAGCAGGATATCCTCAGCTCCCTCGCCCTGCGCCACGCCCTCCACCGCCGGGTGCCCTCCCGACGGTAGCGGCAAAATGGTGTCGTCGGCGATGGAGACGATCTCGCGAACCGTGTCCACCACGAGTCCATAACGCAGGTGCTTCGAGGTCAGCACCAGGATGCGGGCGGTCTCTTCAACTGGTATGGTTGCCGCACTCTGGCGCAGTAGACGCGCTGCATTGAGTACGGGGATAGTGCTGCCCCGAAGGTTCAAGGCGCCCTCGATGACGTCGTTCTGAAACATGTCGTCGATCTCGCTGAGAAAGGTGATCTCCTGGGCCTGTTCCACCCGCACTCCGTACTGCTGACCTTCGCTGGTGAAGACCACGAAGCGCGAATAGGATCGGACCTTCTCCGCAGCGGCCCTTGTCACGGTCTTCTCGCTCGATTGGTCGCCCCTCATCAGATCGGTGGGAAAGATGAGATCCAGATCGAGCACCTCGAGGGTGCGGCCTTCCCCGTTGAGTTTGATGAGGCTGGCGACCACCCGATCTTCTCCGCAAAGGGCCGGATGAATGGGCTGGAGGCTTTCCGGCGCGATCTGTAGAACATCCTTAATATCGTCGAAGAGGAGACCACAGCGGAAATTGAGCAGCTGCACAACGGCCACCTTGGCGTCCTCGGCGTAGTGGGTGGGGGTCAGTCCCAACCGCTTTTTCATGTTGATCACAGGAATGGTGTCATCCCGCAGCCGCATGATACCCTCGATATAGGTGGCGCTCGTTGGCAGCGGGAGTATGGATTCGCCGATGGCGGTGGCTTCGAGGACTTGATGGGCGTCGATGGCCACTTCGATGGGCGGCTCCGTGCCCAGTAGAAATGACGCAAAGCGGTGCTCATCTTCTCGATGGGCCTGCATGCGGGTCTCCTTGATGGTGATACGGTTGGCACCCGTCCGTTGACGGGATCGAAATGACGATGCGCGAGCCCGCCCCATGAAACCCCAAATCGGCACCCTCATCGGGTCAATGGCGGCTGGGAAGTGAATAATTTTCAATTGTTGGGGCAGCGCACTTAGGCTAAGTTTCGGTGCCGGGGGAGAAATCTAAAGAACTATTGATCGCCTACAAATCGTCTATACCAAATAGACGATTTATGGACGCCATTAGCTCAATGACTGCAGGTAGGTCTGAAGATTGGTTTTCGAGTTCACGAGACCGAGCTTTTTGCGGATCTTGTTGCGGTGGATGGCCACCGTACGGGGAGAAACGTTCTGTAGGCTGGCGATCTCCTTGGTTCCCTTGCCCAGACGGATGAGGTCTGCCACGGTGGTTTCCACCGGTGTCAGGCTTTGGTAGGCGGTTGAGAGAGTGGGATTCATGGGCGTCACCAACTCCTCGATGTTGGTCCGTATGATCTGCAGGAAAGAGTGCGCTTTGGGGCTCAGACGCATAGCGGCGAGCTGCTCTATGTAGGGAAATACGTGACGCTTGAGATTTGCCAACATACTGGCCTCGATCGATTGGCGTTCGATGTCACGGTGATCGAGCATCGCCTTGAGTGCGTGGTTGGCTCTCTCCAAATGTTTGGACTGCTGCAGCAACTCCTGCTGCTGTAGTTCCAGGTCGTTCTCGTAGCGTTTACGTCGGGTAATGTCCCGATTGCTCATCCGACGACCCAGAAACCCACCCCCGCCATCGTGCACGGGGCGGCAGTTGTGACTGATCCAACGCATCGCGCCATCGCGGGTCACGATTCTGAATTCCAGATGACAACTCTCCTTGCGGGCAGCCATCTCCGCCAAGTGCTGTACCACCATGGGCCGATCTGCCGTATGGACGATGTCAACCATCAGCTCTGGTCGCGCCTGAAATTCGGACGCAGTGTACCCGGTGATCCGCTCGCAGGAGGGAGAGGAGTAGACCACTTCTCCCTTGGGCGAAAGCCAGCACTCCCAATCATGGGCAAACTCCGCCATGGTCCGGAAGCGAAGCTCGCCCGCACGGATCGCCGCCGTTTTTTCCGACACCATTCGCTCCAGATGCTCCTGATAGCGCCGGTTTTCCTTTATCAGATGGGCGCGCTCAAGCGCTTTGGTGAGTGTGTTTCTGAGGATTGCCAGCTTCTCCAGAGGCTTTCGCAGGTAGTCCCAGGCGCCCAATCGAAGGGCCTTTATAGCGGCGTCCATATCATTGGCACCGCTGAGCACCACCACCGGCGTATCGGGATGAAGGTGGCCCATCTCCTTGAGCACGGCGAATCCATCCATCCGCTGCATGTAGAGATCGGTGATCACCAGTTCGGGAACCTCCTTTTCGGCAAGTTCGAGCCCTTCAATTCCATCCTGCGCGAAGAGCGCTTGAAACTGCAGCTTCGGCAAATACCTGGCGAGGAGGTTGCGGATAGAGGCTTCGTCATCGATGACCAGAATTTTGGGGGTAATCGTTTTTTTCATCGATTTGATTGGCGGGGTGCGGCCCGGACCGTATCGAAGAGGCGCATGCGGGTTGGCGCGCCTGGGTGAAGTTGTATCTTAGATGCAAACCCATCCCGGTGCAAGTTCTGTAAATATCTGACCGGCGGATTCTTTCCGGGGTCCCGGTTTGCTTGGCATCATTGCCCGAATAGGAGTGCCGAAAGCACTGGAATGGTGAGATTTGGTCAGCTGCCCGACCTCGGGGAGATAGCCGTCGCCCTCGCTGACAGCGATCTCAATGGGATTTGACGGCGCCTCCGCCAAGACCCATCTTAACGACGTCAGATCTTCTCTTCCTCAGCAGTGATATGGAATCTGAACTTCGCAAAAAGTGGTCCTTCAGCTTCATGGGACGCAAACTCGTCCTGGTGAAAAAACGTGAGGAGCGGACGTCCCATGTTCTCATGAAAGCCCTCTTCTGGTCCCTCTACATGGATCAGTATCCCCATCTGATGGTGGAGGTAAATGTGGGAGGCCGCTACAAACCGGATGTGGTCGCTGTAGATGACAAAGGGACGCCCCGTTTTTGGGGTGAACTGGGCCAGGTGCGCAAATCGAAGCTGAGAAAAGTGCTTCAGCGATATCGCAATGCCCATTTCGCCATCGGAAAATGGGCGATGGAATTGGGGCCATTGGCGAGACTGATCGAGGGATTACCCGATATGGCGAGCCGCAGCGCGCCCATCGATCTGATCTCCTTTCCAGAGGATAGTGCCGAGCGTTTCCTGAACCAGCGGGGTGTCATTCGCCTCTGTGTTCACGATCTCAACTGGCTGCGAATGGACTCGGACGGCCGGTTTCGGCCCTATCAGCATAATGGCGTAACCCTTCACTGCGGTTCGCGGGAGCCGCATACATTGAGAGGATGAAAATGGGCAATTATGTGGTTATCGGTGCCAGTTCCGGTATTGGCCTACGCATCGCACAGGATCTTATCGCCGAGGGGCATCACATCTGGGCCAGTTCTCGCTCGGGCTCACCGTCGCCGTCAGCGGCGGCGGCCAATTGGTTTGCCTTCGATGCCCACAGCGACAGCTTCCCTGCCGACAGTTTGCCAGCCACCATCAACGGCCTGGTTTACTGTCCCGGCACGGTCCGCCTGAAGCCCTTGCGGGCCCTCAAGGAGAGCGATTTCACCGCTGACTTTCAGTTGAACGTGATGGGGGCCGTCGCCGCCATCAAGGCCGGCTTGAGTGGCCTCAAAAAATGCGATAGCGGTGGCAGCATCGTTCTTTTCAGCAGCGTAGTGGTCCAGACCGGGATGCCGTTTCACGCCAGTGTCGCCTGCGCCAAAGGGGCCATCGAGGGACTGGCGCGCAATTTGGCGGCCGAATTGGCGCCGCGGATTCGGGTGAACGCCATCGCCCCATCGCTGACCGACACGCCGCTCGCGGCGCACCTCCTGAGTGACGACGCCAAACGCAGTGCCGCCGCTCAGCGCCACCCCCTGAAACGGGTCGGCACGCCGGAAGAGATGGCTCGGGCGGCCGTATTCCTCCTGGGGCCGCAGTCGGGCTGGATCACGGGACAGGTTATACCGGTGGATGGCGGCATGGGGAGCGTTCGCACGTTCAAGTGATTGACGGCAACCGTTGCCAACCGCTGCATCCAATCTCAACCAACAGCAGCACCAATGAAGTCTGGCACGGCGGGTGGCTGAAGAAGGCCTTCGATCCATCGCCTGGGAATTTGCGCGGTCCCATTTTCAGCACCCAGTATGGCACCCAGGAGGGCACCGCGCCCGGCGTTGTCGCCCCCCAAATTGGTGTTGGCCACGAGCCCCTCTTCAAGGCGGCGATGATACCGCATGGCCAAAAACAGGATCGCCGGAAGGGCATCCTCGACGTAACAGGCGCTGCTGACGGCCTTTCCCACAACCCATTCATCCGACCGCTGCAGCCAGCGACCGAAGGGATGGCCGACGAAAGCGTTGGCCTGTTGGGAGATTCGCTCCTCGACCGCGTCGCGTAACGGCTCGCCCGTCAGCACCGCCTGCAGCAGATCGATCCACAGGGCGCCGGCGGCCCGCATGCGCTCGCCGCCATGGGTCAGCCCTAAATGGTGTAAGGCGGCCTGATGCCCCGCTTCCGGTTTGTGGGCATAGGCGAGCAGGATCGGCACTGTGCCGATAAGACCGCTGATGTGCTTCTCCTCACTGCCACAATTCTCAGGCGGACGTCCCGCTCCATAGTTGAGAAACCAGTTGCGGTGATACTCCTCTACATAGGTGTCGCGGTGGCTGCGGGGATCGCGCATGAAACGGATGTAGCGCTCAATGAAGTCTGCCTGATCATAGCCGCGGCATGTGTTGAGCGAGTCAATCAGCAGCCGGCAGACCTTGAGGTTGAGGGTATTTTCACCGGCGCTCAGAAACTGATGGTAGTGCACCCCGGGCTTTCCCCAGTAAACGGCTTGATCATGCAGAATATTCGCTTCGGGCGCATTGGGTTGGTAGCGCGAGCGCCAAAGAATACTGTCCGGATGCGGGTTTCGGGGGGCCGTGTAGTCCGTCACCCGTCCATAATCTTGCCCGAGCGCGAGGCGATTGTAGTACCAGTGTACCGGCATCGCCAATGCATCGCCGATGAAAAGTCCCAAAATCGCCCCACGCATTCGATCTGCCAGTTGGATGGCGGCCGGATCTCCCATAGTGAATCCCCTTGCGTTTCAAAGCCTGTCATACGCATCATGATCGGTGGTTCCGAAAATCATTTTAAATCTGGAAATGGTTGCCACAATGAGGGTCTTTCAATAGGATTATCGGGGGAGCACATCCTTAAAAAGATGCCGCCGGTTCATGCTCGAGCCCTCTCGATCGCAGCCGAAGGCGGCGGTAGGTGTTGACTTGACGTCGAAAGATACGAATAATCTTCACGATAGGTCATAATCAACCCAGGCGCTCATAGTGGCGCGCCTCTTGCTCGATCCTGCCGGAATTCGCCCCATCTCCTCGAATTTCGGCCGACCACATCACCGATCTCGCAGCCGCATCTTTTCATCCAAAGAAGGGTAGTGCATATGCTTGAGAATCTGGATCCAATTTTGCTCGCGAGGCTTCAATTCGCATTCACCGTCTCCTTTCACATTCTATTTCCGGCCTTCACCATCGGATTGGCCAGTTGGCTGGCCGTGGTAGAGTGGCGGTGGCTGAAAACCGGCAATCCAGTCTACATGGAAGTTTACCGCATGTGGGTGAAGATCTTCGCGGTGGCCTTTGGCATGGGGGTGGTTTCCGGCATCGTACTCTCATACCAATTTGGAACCAACTGGTCCGCATTCTCCGATAAGGTGGGCAATGTCCTGGGCCCCCTGCTCGGATATGAGGTGCTGACAGCCTTTTTTCTGGAAGCATCCTTTCTCGGTATAATGCTGTTCGGGTGGAACCGCGTGAGCCCTAAAATGCACTTTGCTGCCACCATCATCGTCGCGGTGGGGACCTTGATTTCGGCTTTCTGGATCCTGTCGGCCAATAGCTGGATGCAAACACCGGCGGGGTATCGCGTCGGCGAGGACGGCCTCTTCTATCCCACCAGTTGGATCGAAGTGATCTTCAATCCCTCCTTCCCATATCGCTTCGTTCACATGGTCATCGCCGCCTATTTAACGACGGCCTTCGTGGTGGCCGGCGTGGGCGGCTATTATCTCCTGCGGCAGCGTTTCGTAAAGCACGCCCGGGTGATGTTCGGCATGGCCATGATCATGGCCGTCTTTGTTTCGCCGCTGCAGCTCCTTGTTGGCGACCTGCACGGCCTCAATACCTTCAAGCATCAACCCGCCAAGGTGGCCGCCATGGAGGGACTCTGGGAAACCCAGCGGGGCGCCCCCTTAAAATTATTTGGCTGGCCCGATCAGGAAGGCGAGGAGACCCGCTTCTCCATAGAGCTACCGAAGATGTCGAGCCTGATCCTGACCCACGAACTGGATGGAGAGGTCAAGGGCCTCAAAGAGTGGCCGCGCGATGAGCGGCCACCTGTGGCCATCGTTTTCTGGTCCTTCCGAATCATGGTGGGCTTGGGCATGCTGATGATATTGACGGGCGTCATGGCCGCCGTTCTCTACTGGCGCAAGCGGCTCTTCGACACACCCTGGTTCCAACGCTGGTGCATGGCCCTGACGCCGGCGGGTTTCATCGCTATCTTGGCGGGGTGGATCGTGACCGAAGTCGGACGACAACCCTACATTGTCTATAATGCGCTGCGAACCGCCGAAGCGGCCTCGCCGGTGGCCGGCACCCAGGTAGGTCTATCACTGCTGGCCTTCATCGTGGTATACGGCGTCGTTTTCGGGGCGGGCTGCTACTATATCTACCGGCTCATTCACAAGGGACCCGATATCGCATCCTCCGAGGACGCCTACGGCGACCATGGGGTGGATCATCCGCAGATTGTAACCGATCTGGTAACCGAGTCAGGAGGCGACCGTGTTTGATCTTTCCGGCTTCATCGATCTTCCCTTGATCTGGTACGTGCTGATCGCCACCGCCGTCTTTCTCTACGTCCTTTTGGACGGCTTTGACCTGGGCGTTGGCATTCTTTTCCCGTTCGCACCATCGGACAAATGCCGCGACCGCATGATGAGTTCCATCGCCCCGTTCTGGGATGGCAACGAAACCTGGCTGGTTCTGGGTGGTGGCGGTCTCTTTGCTGCGTTTCCCTTGGCTTACTCACTCCTCATGCCGGCCTTTTACATGCCCATCATCCTCATGCTGCTGGGTCTCATCTTCCGAGGGGTCAGCTTCGAGTTTCGCTTTAAGGCGGAGGGACGCTCGCGCCGCATCTGGGATTATTGCTTCCACTTTGGCTCCCTGGTGGCGACCTTCAGCCAGGGCGTGGTGTTGGGCGCCTTTGTCCAGGGAATCAAGGTCTCCGGTCGAACCTATGCCGGCGGCAGCTTCGACTGGCTCAACGCCTTCAGCATTATGACCGGTATCGCCCTGGTGACTGGCTACGCCCTCATTGGGGCCACTTGGTTGATCATGAAGACGGAGGATGTCACCCAGGAGTGGGCGCGCAAATGCGCCGGCTACCTCTTTGGCTACGTGGCCCTGTTCATGGGGTTGGTGAGTCTCTGCATGCCCCTGATGGATGACCGCATCCGCGAACTGTGGTGGACCCTGCCCAACTTCATGTACCTGCAATTCTTTCCCCTCAGCTGTGTGGTGATGTTTTTCATCCTCTGGCGGGATCTGCATCGGGGCAATGAATACCGTCCCTTTCTGCTCACATTGGGCATCTTCCTCATGAACTACCTCGGCCTCGGGATCAGCACCTGGCCATGGCTGGTGCCCTACGAGGTCACCTTTCGTTTGGCCGCCGCAGCACCCGAGTCCCAGTCGCTGCTCATCGTCGGAACCGCGGTGTTGCTGCCTCTGGTGCTGGCGTATACTGCATATTGTTATTACGTGTTCCGCGGAAAGAGTTCCCATGAAACATCTTACTGATTCCCAGCGTCAGTGGGCCTGGTTCGTCGCCCTGTGGGTGATCGGCCTGGCTGCTACCTTCGTGCTCGCCGGGGTCTTCCGTTGGGTCGTACGCCTATAGACGACCGATCCCGGCCTGACAGGTTCTTCAAGCGCCGCTAAAATCCCCCACCGGCTGAACAGCCGGTGGGGGATCTGCATTTTTGGCGGGTGTGCTATTTAGTGGGCTGAGGTGCGTTTTGGGCCCGGTGATCGATCCGATCGATCACCGGCTGCTGAAAAACTGGTGGGGTTAGCTCCCCGAGTTGACAAAGTTGTTCCAGGGGGTGTTGCTCCACGGGTTGTTGCTCCAAGGCGTATTGCTCCAGGGGGTGTTGCTCCACGGGGTGTTGCCCCAGGGCGTATTACTCCAGGGGGTGTTGGACCAGGCGTTGTCGCTCCACGGGGTTGTATTGTTCCAGGCGTCGTTGCTCCATGGGGTTGCGTTGTTCCAGACGTTGTTGTTCCAGATGTTGTTGTCCCATGGGGCCGTGTTGTTCCACGGGATGTGACTCCAGGGTTGATTGGTCCAGAGGGTGTTGCTCCAGGGAGCGCTGTTGGACCATGGGGCGCCGTTGCTCCACGGTGTGCTATTGCTCCACTCGCTCTCCTCCCAAAGTCCGGCGCTGAGGGTCTCCAGCAGATCGACGCTGTCTTGGGTAACGAGCCGCCGAAGCGCTTCATGGGAATCGGAGGTTGCACAGATCAGGCGCTCGTTGAGGGCGTAGTGCCCCTGGTTCAACAAAAGGTTGGCGTACCAGTTGACGCCTTTGGCAATCCAATCCGGTTCCGCCTGTTGGGTGGTGAGCAGACGCATGCAGTTCCCGGTGACACACATGCAAGCTGCGGGTACCAGCGCCGTGGCAAGGGCCGCCACCGCGGCACTGCAGGCACTTCGCTCTTCGCGATCGCGGGTCATAACGAGAAAGGCACCCGGCAGCGCATACCCCAACAGGGCGGTCAAACCTTTGATCACCCGGGAACCACTGGTGGGGAAGGCATCCAGGAAGGGATTCTGCAGACCGCTCGGCAGCTGACGCTGCAGATGGTCCAGCAAACGCTCGGCCAGGTTCATGTCTTCGGGCAGCAGCGGGTAGGTGCTGCCGTCGATCACCACGACCTCGGCGACCCGGTCCGAGTACAAGGTGTCCAAGAGCGTCTCCAGGGCCGCTGTCCCTGTCGCCGTCGGCGTGATCATCTTGTTCCACAGATCCAGCAGGGCCTCATCGGCGAACAGATTGACGCGATCCGCGTCCAGCGCCGCCAGTTCCGCCTGGGTCTCATCCAAAAGAGCCAGCAAGTCCGCCCCGTTACCCGGCGCGGCGCCATCCTGGGTGACGGTGAGAAAGGCGTGCCCCCTCTCCCTTCCGCTCACGGCGAGACGCACCCTGACGTTGCGGGCATCGAAATAGGTGCCACCAAGGTCCTCCACCATGGGTGGCGTTGGCACGGCGATTCGATGATGGGCGAAATAGAGCGGCCGCAGGCCGTACGCCACCGCCCCATCCACTTCCACCACCACGCTGTAGATGTCCTCCGGGAGCACGCCGGTAGCGGGCGCTTCACTGCAGCCGATTTCCAACAGGCGGCCGGGTGTCACCTCCGTCGGATCGAGACTTAGGCCGGGGTCGGGAGCGGCGTCCGCCCATTCATTGCCGCCGTCTCCGCCCCCGCCTCCGCCGCCGCAGCCGGCCAAGGGAGCAGAGAAGCCTGCCGCCAGCAGAGCGAAGGTGGAGTAGTGGACGAATTCCCGCCGGGTAAGTTTCTGTGGCGCCCGGGGTGGACGGCGCTCGCCGTCATCGTTCGACGGTTGCGCAATGGACCCTCTGTTGGGGTGCCTCATCGTTGCCTCCTTGCAGTGATTTGCCGCGTACCCACATCGCCACCCGCCCGAACAGGTGGCGGTAAGCGGCACAGTAGGGATCCTTCTCGGTGATGTTGCCGAAGCGACCATAGCTGCGGATAATGCATCCACCAAAGCAGATGCCCAAATAGGGGCAGTCCGCGCAGTCGCCGGTCAGGATACTTTCGATGCGATGCTGGAACTGGGACCGGATGGGATGCTGGGCGATCTCTTCGAGGGATTGACGCTGCAGATTTCCGAAGCTGAATTCGGGCAAACTGGTAACCCAGCAATCGCAGAGGCCTACACTGCTGTCAGGGCCGACAGTGAAGAAACGATCGGCGCAGGCGCCACTCCAGATACAATTGCAGCGCGACGGCCGCGGTGCGTAGGCAAAGGCGTCGAGCAGTTCGTTGAAGGGATTGATATCCAGGCGTTGCCGCCATCCATTGCGAGGATCCACCCACGTGTCAAAGAGATCGCCCAGGAATCTCCCTAAAGCGTATGAATCAATATAATAATCAACATATCGGTTGGTTATAGATTTTATACTGAACGGATAGTTTAACTGCATCTGACCGATTCCCATCTCGTTGGCGTAGAATTCGAGGAATCGCTGAGGGCCTATCCGCAGGCTGCCCTCATTGAGGACCGCAATCACGCTGACATTGATCCCATCGGCGCGCGCGCGCTGAAAGGCCCGCTGCCAAACGCGATTGAAGCGATGGCCGTAGATGCCCCGAAATCCGCGGTAGAGGCTCGGATAATCGAGGGAGGAACCGATTGCGTTGTTGAAGATTCGCTTTATCAGCGGACGCCATCGGCGGGTGTAGGCGACGAGGTTGCTCTGGAGCCGGTGGCGGATCTGGATGGAAGACCCATGGAATACCGTTTCCGCGATGGCCGCCATCTCCTCGAACCACTCGATGCCGAGGGTCATCACCTCCCCCCCCTGCCAATAGAGGACCAGGCGTCTCACCCCCTGCCGCTCGGCATACTCCCGCAGACGGTCCATGACGATTCGCAGTTCCGTCAAGGTCATGATCCGCTCGGTGCGCGTTTCGAAACAATGCCGGCAGGCCAGATTGCAGCGCGTCGTGGGCACCATAATGATGTTGAGGGCGTCCATCACTGCTCCCCTCCCACTGGTTGTCGAGGGGGCCCGTCGCATGCTGCAGCGGTCTGCACATCATCCGGTGCATCGGTCGGGCCGCCCCTCTGGCGTCGCGGGAGATGGGAAAGCCCCTTTGCTGAGAATTGGCGTGGATGGAACTCAGACGCCCCCCGCAGTTGAAGGTAGTGGCGGTCCACCCCGCAGCAGAGGTCCCTGGCGACACATTTCCGGCGCTGACAGCGGTCGGGAATTCGGTTGTTGCCAAAATTGAGGCCGGTGGCCACCTGTTTGGCACCCTGTGCATCGAGGTGTGCCAGTTGGGAGGGGCGGTCCACTGGACGGATGCCAGCGGGTGATTGACACGGCGGTAGATTATCGAGTGCGGCCCGAGGATAGCCGGCCCAGTTGATCCGGTCCAGCGCCGCTTTAATCTCGCCATAGGTGGCCAGTAGCGCCGTGTGCGCCAGGGCGCTGCCGGACCACTCTGGAAAGGAGAGCGTTTGGGGCATGGTGGCCACCCGGCGCCCCAACTCCAGCAGATCCTCGATCTGGGACAGATTGGCACGCACCAGGCAAGCGTTGAGACCGATGTCAACGCCCAGATCGCGGGCATGCTGCAGGCTCGCTGACAGACGCTCGAAACTGCCTTCGCGGCGGACGATCTGGTCGTGGGTGGCCCCGATACCGTGCATGGAAAAGACGATGCCGACGGTGCCGGCTGATTTCAGCCGCGACAGCAGATCGGGTGATAGAGCGGTACCATTGGTGGTGATGATTCGCTCCTGAATACCGGCAGCGGCGGCGGCGGCGATGAATTCCGGCAGCCGCGGATGATGGGTCGGTTCCCCCTCCCCTGAGAAGATCAGCGTGGAAACGCCCCTTGCACCGCATCGTTCGATGAAGGTCTCGATCGCCGCGTCGCTGAGGGTGGCGCCCAGCGCCCGCTTTTGGGATGGTGCGCAAAAGATGCAGGCGTTCTGGCAGGGTGCCGGGATCAGGACAATGGCGGTGGTGTGCTCACGCGCGCGCTCCTGTTGACCGGTCGTCGGACCGGGCTTGGCCGGCACCTTACGACGGAAGTTGGTCTCAAGATCCCCGCGGTGGTGATGGTCCAAGCGGCGGTAGGTCTCGTTGAGACCATTGGCGTGCGTGCGCAACACCGCAATGAACTCGGTGAAAGCCTTGCACGCCAGCAGCGACCCCGAAGAGCGCGGTCGATCGGCGCGCAGATAGCCGGCACATAGAGGTTGGACACGGCACACGGCACAGCGGGTATCCAAGCGAAACCCGCCGGATTGCCACCTGCGCAGCGACCGGTAGAGATCCGAGGTGTGCCACGCCTGAGGGCGGTCCGCCACCTGGCCGAAATAGCACTGCCGCTTCGCCCAGCGCTCCGAAAGGGTGACCTGACCCGCATCACTCAGATACAGATAGCGCCCCAACCGTTCTCTTCCCAGCTCCCAGAGGGTGGGCGCCCCGGCAGGGCTGAGGCAGGCGCGCAAGAGATCGAAAAAGGGCTGCACCGGCGTCTTAATGAAGGGGGAGAAGAGCAGGCGTTCGGCCAGATCTCGCATGGCGTCGGCATCCTGGCGGGTCCATACGCCGGGCGTCACCTCCACGGGCAGTTGCAGACTGGCCAGGAATTGAACGCTCCGTGCCAATGACGTTTCGCAGCGGCACAGGACCAGGGTGGGCCGCAGTCTGCTGAGGAGGGCGCGGCTTCGATGCAGTTCGCCGAGTTGGGCGTCATCCACGAGAAGCCTCAACGGTGTCCAGGGGCCTTTTCTTGTGGCAAACGGCGCCAGATCTCTTAGATGGGGCAGCTCGAAGATGCGGGCGGCGCGACCGGCTGCCGAAGTGGCGGAGCCGGGATCGGCAAGCGCCTCAAACGGATACCCTGAGGTCGGCGTACCGCCGGGAAGGCGGATCAGGTGGCTTTGGGCGAGTCCCTGCCAGCAACTTCCCAATGGCCGGTGCACCTGGATCACCATCCGCACCACCCTCCCCCCCGGATGCCCATGGGAAAGTGCGACGTGGCAGGTAAATCCAATAAAAAAACCATCACCAGCGGACTCCCCTGAAGATGATGGCGGCATGGATGTTTGGGATCGACGCGCTCATTTTCGCCCAGTTCCGTCAACGTCCGAGTGCAATCGTCGTGCATTCCAGCGGCGGGATGGCGGTGCCACCGCTGGAGTCGAAGGCTTGCCGAGCGAACGCTGCGGGCAAATGAAATGAGACTCTATCGAATGATATCTTGTTAATTAATGAATTTTATTTTGTCAACCGTCGCGCGATTCATCCGCCCTCCCCGCCGTCCCAGTTGCACACCGGATGAGCCCAGCTTGTCTCGCCGGTCATGGATCTCGGCATTCTGGCGCAGGCACTAATAGGCCGGTCTGCGGCGCGCCAGCCCGGCATCGTGTCGCCAAAAGAGATGCCCCCGCCGAAGCGGGGGCATCTTGATCATCAATTGGGGAATGGTGGTTCGTGTGGAAATAGGGCTTAGTCCACCTGCTCGATTTCCGGCGAGGCGCCGGCTTCGTAGTTCCTGAGCATGGCAAAGATCATGGGTGAGAGACCCACCAGGGCGATGAGGTTGGGAATCGCCATGAGACCATTGAAGGCGTCGGACAGATTCCAAACCAGGTTGAGGGGAACGGTGGCACCCACGAGGACCAGCAGCACCCAAACCCATTTATACACCGCAACGGCGCCGAGACCGGCGATATATTCGAGGCATTTTGAGCCGTAGTAGTACCAGCCCAGAATGGTGGAGAAGGCGAAAAAGATCAGACCGAAGGTCACCACGAAGCCCCCCAGACCGGGCATACTTTGGCTGAAGGCGGTGGAGGTCAGAGCGGCACCCGACAGGCCCTCGCTGACACTCATGAGGCCGGTGCTGTCAAAGGAGAGCAGGCCGGAGACCAGGATCACGAGCGCCGTCATGGTACAGACGATGAGGGTGTCGATGAAGGAACCCAGGGAGGCGATGATGCCCTGCACCACCGGGTCCTTGATCTTGGAAGCGGCGTGGGCGATGGGGGCGCTGCCCAGACCGGCCTCATTGGAGAAGACACCGCGGGCGACGCCGAAGCGAATGACGGTGCCGATCAAGCCGCCGCCCACCGCTTTGGCGGAAAAAGCGTTGCTGAAGATCAGACCGAAGGCTTCAGGAATGTAGGCACCCTTGGCCACCAAGACGATGAGGCTGCCGAGGATGTAGATGGCGGCCATGCCGGGCACGATCTTGGAGGTTACTTTGGCGATGCTCTTGATGCCCCCGATAATCACCAGGGCCGTGGCGACGGCGATGATGACGCCCGTGATCCAGGGGGCGATGCCCAGGGAGTTCTTGATGGCGGCGGCCACCGAGTTGGACTGCACCATGTTGCCGATGCCGAAGGAGGCCACGAAGCCGAAAAGGGCGAAGCTCCACCCCAGCCAGGCCCAGTTGCCGCCGAAGCGCTCCTGCATGCCGTGCTTGATATAGTACATGGGACCGCCGGACTGTTCGCCGGCCTCATTGGTGACGCGGTATTTCACGGCCAGCACGGCCTCACCGAATTTCACGGAACCGCCGAAGGCGCCGGTGACCCACATCCAGAAGACCGCTCCGGGGCCACCCGAGGCAATGGCCGTGGCGACGCCGGCGATGTTTCCCGTGCCGATGGTGGCGGAGAGCGAGGTCATCAGGGCCTGAAACGGGGTGATGTCGCCGTCTCCGGTGTGGTCCTTGGATACGAGCAGGCGGAAGGCATGAAAGAGTTTACGGAACTGGACGACACGCGTCCCTAGCGTCAGCAGCACACCGGTACCCACGAGCAAAATGATCATGATGGGTCCCCAGGCAAAGCTGCCGATCGTACCAATTAAGCTGTTCAGAGCCTCCATTGAAACCGTCCTTTCATGTTTACCAAATTATCCATAGCAGAGATCGAGGGCCGTTGCGGTTACGCGATGCAGCCGGTCAGGTCGTCGTTTCGAAACAGCGGGCGGTGAGGGATCCGGCAGATCCGCGGTGCAGGTAGTTGCGGATCTGCCGGAGAGCGGAGTGTTCGCTGGAATTAGAGGAATTTGTCGATGGGCGTGTAGCTCAACTCAAAAGCCTCGGCCACCGCTTGGTAGGTAACTTCGCCGGCGATGACATTGGCCCCGAGTTCAATCTCCTTGTTCTCGCGCATGGCCGCCTTCCAGCCCTTGTTGGCGATCTCCACGGCGTAGGGCAAGGTGGCATTGGTCAGTGCCATGGTGGAGGTTTTGGCCACGGCACCGGGCATATTGGCCACGCAGTAGTGCACCACGTTATCGATGGTGTAGGTCGGCTCGGTGTGGGTGGTGGCCTTGGAGGTCTCGAAGCAGCCGCCTTGGTCGATCGCCACGTCCACGAGGACGGCGCCTTTCTGCATGGTCTTGAGCATCTCCCGGGTGACCAGTTTGGGGGCTTTGGCGCCAGCCACCAGCACGGCGCCCACCACCACGTCCGCCTCCTTGACCAGCTCGCGAATCTTGGCGGGGCTGGACATCAGGCAGACGCAGTTGGCCGGCATGACGTCACTGAGATACCGCAGACGGTCCAGGTTCATGTCGAGGAGATACACGGTAGCGCCCAAGCCGCAGGCCATCTTGGCCGCTTGGGTGCCCACGACGCCGCCGCCGATCACCACCACCTTCCCGGGGTCCACGCCGGGAACGCCGCCGAGCAGAACACCGCGGCCGCCCTGGGCCATCTCCAGGTACTTGGCACCTTGTTGAATCGCCATACGGCCGGCGACCTCGCTCATGGGGGTCAGGAGCGGAAGGCTGCCGTCCGCTTTCTGAATGGTCTCGTAGGCGATGCAGACCGCGCCGGTCTCAATGAGGGCTCTCGTGAGGCGCTCCTCGGCGGCCAGGTGCAGGTAGGTGAATACGATCTGATCCTTGCGGATGAGCGCATACTCGGAGGGCTGGGGTTCCTTTACGTGCATGACCATGTCGCTGCGGGCAAATACCGCCTCGGCGGTGTCGACGATCTCGGCGCCACTGCTCACATAGGCATCGTCGCTGAATCCGCTACCTTCTCCGGCGCTCTTCTCCACCAATAGCTGGTGCCCGTTCTGTACCATTACCTCCACCCCGGCGGGGGTCATGCAGACACGGTTCTCCTCGGTTTTGATCTCCTTCAAGATGCCTACGATCATGGCCTTCCTCCCTTTCTTGTGACGATGTGTGAATTGGGGATGTGACGGTGTGACCTCATGGTAACGCAAAATACCTGCCAAGCGTGTTAAGCACCGTCAATGTATGGCGAAAAAGGATGTTCTGAATCCGATTCACTACTATTCAGCGGAAATAAGTAACTTAATATTAATAGTTATTTCAATATACTTTGGTATTGTTGTTGAACTATTGGTGCAGGTGCTGCGAAGCCGTTGGAGAGAGAGTTAAGTAGCGTAGGCGGTGTCACCCTTGGGGGAGAGTTTTGGTAACAATTGTATCCATATTGGATGAATATTGCGAGATACTTTGTGATAATTTTAGTTATTCCAATTATTTTTGTGTTTCGGTTACTAATTTTACCAATGGTTCTTTATGTTTCCAATCGGACATCATACTTGCGCATCTTCTTAATCAATCCCGAGTGGGAGATACCCAGTTGCTTTGCCGCCTGACGGATGGAGGGCCGCTGTTCGAGCGCCTTCGTGATCAGGCGTCGCTCCAGGGCCGCTGTTTGCGCTTTCAGGCCCTCACCGCTGAGCGCCGGGACCAATTGCGCATTTCCGGGGGGCTGCAGCCGTTGCCCCAGCTCGTGGCTAAAGAGGATGCAGGCCGCGTCGATGGTGCCCGCGTCGCAAAGGATGGCGGCTCTTTCGGCCACATTTTTCAGTTCGCGAATATTGCCCGGCCAATCGTGGGCTTTAAGTTTCGCAAGTGCGGCGGCACTGAGTCGCTGCCGGGGTTTACCAAGGCGACGGGCCAACCGGAAAAGGAAATGATTGACAAGATCGGTGAGGTCTTCCCGACGATGTCGCAACGGCGGAATGTGCAGGGGCAGGACGTTGATGCGATAAAACAGGTCCTGACGAAAGCGCCCCCCCCGTACCCGGGATTCGAGGTCGCAATTGGTCGCCGTGATGATGCGGGCGCTGAGATTTACCTCCCGAGCCGCCCCGATGCGTCGCACGGCCTTCTCCTGGAGGAGGCGCAGAACCTTGGCCTGGGCTGCCGGACTCAGTTCGGCCACTTCGTCCAAAAAAATAGTACCTTTGTGGGCGGTCTCGAAAAGGCCTAGACGCCCTTTGCGGCTGCTACCGGTGAAGCTGCCGCCCTCGTAGCCGAATAGTTCGCTTTCCAACAAGTTCTCCGGCAGGGCGGCGCAGTTCACCGGTACGAAACTACCATTGCGTTCACTGGCCGCATGAATGGCGCGCGCGAAAAGCTCTTTGCCGGTGCCGCTCTCGCCGTAAATAGAGACGAGGGCATCCGTGGGCGCAATTTTCTGGGCGAAGGCGATGGCATTGGTGATCGCTGGCGTGCGTCCGACGATGTCGGTGAAACTGATCTGTGGTGCATCGGTGAGCGAATGCGCCAGTTTGCGGACTTCGCGCATGTCCCGGGCAAAGGCGACGGCGCCGATGATGCGGCCGTCATCATCGCGGGTGGGACGCCCGGTGAGGAAGAATTCAAACCGGCCCTGTTCGGTGATCAGATTCTGCTTCAGGTGACTGAACTCCTCTCCCTCCAGACACTTTAGCAGCAAATTCTGCGGCAGGCCCAGCTCCGCCAGGGGGCGTCCCACCACATCCCGCGCGCGACAGCCCAGGGCCTGGCAGGCGACGCGGTTGATGGTGGTCACGCGGGCATGCCGATCGATGGAGAAGACACCGTCGCTCATGTTGTCCAGCACCACCAGGAAACGCTTCTCGCGCTCCTCGTGGGGCAGGTGCTGACGGACCTCTATCTTGCGTAGACCGTTCAGGATATCCAGTCGGGCAATCAATTGATCAGTGGCGGCCAACTCCGGCCCCGCCTCAATATCCACGAAAACCAAGGCCTCGTCCGCTTCGCGAACGACCTCCATGGCGGCGATGTTGAGGCGCATGGCCGCGATTGTGTTGGAGATTTCGGCCACAATCCCAACTCGGTCCTGAAAGCGCAGCGACAGCTTGAGGTGGTTACGTTCAAGCATGAAAGCGCGCTCTAACCGACCCGCTGCTGGATCGCCAGGTAGTGCGTGATCTCTTCTCCGGCACTGCGAATGGGCACGATCTTCCAATCCATGAGGAAGGTCGAGCCATCCTTGCGGTAGTTGATGGCCTGGCCGTGAAACACTTCGCCCCGCGAAATCTCCTCTCTCAGCCGCTGGAGTACCGCAGGATCGGTGGCCTCGCCTTGGAGCACATCGGGCGACTTGCCCACCAGCTCCTGGGGTCCGTAACCCGTCATGTTGCAGAAGGCCGGGTTGACATACAGGATCGGGTATCCCGGCTCGGCACTCGTGATCATGATCCCGTTGAACGATTCGAGAAAGGACGCCTCTAGCAGCCGCCGCATGATCACCCGAAAATTTTCATCTTTGTCGAAAATGTTAAAGATATCCGACTGATACTCCATTACTCCCTCCTTCGGACGCCAGGTCGGAGGTGGTGCTCGCCGACAGGCTCACCCGCAGCGGTGAACCCTGCCGGCGAAACCCCACTCCGCCTGCTGGCGCTTACATCCCTGCCACGGGAGGAAACAGCCCGACGCGGTCGCCTGCCGACAGGGTATCTTCAAACGCCGCCCGGCGACCGTTCACGTAAACCAAATGAACGTCCGCTTCGGCAGCGCCGACCTTCGATAGTATCTCCCGAACCGGTGTTTGGTCGGGAACGTCGATTTCAGTGGGTTGATGGTAGCTGCAGCCGTTCGGGTCTGAAAGGTTGGCAAAGCACTTGATATCTACTTTCATGGGTCGCCTCTTCATTGTTAGGGGTTTTTTTGAGAGCGCCGGGCGCGATGGACGTCCGATCACTCGGGACCCTAAACATAGACAACCAGCACCCCCCTCACAATGAGGGCGGAAAAGGGTTTCATTGAGGGGAAGAACCCATCACTCGCGTTGACCGGGCGGCCGAAGCTTCGGCAGAGCGGCCGACGCATAACGGCGCAACAGGCGTTCGGCAAGCTGCTGCTCCCAGGAGGCGTTGTAGCGCAGAAATTCTCGCATCCCCCCCGACCAGGGGTAGTGGAACCACAAGCGCACGCCCCAGAAATCGAAGTAGGCGGTCTGGGTGACCTGCGTGCCGAGGGCAGACGCTTCCACCTGAATCGTTCCGTAGTGGAAACGCTGGCCGCATTCGGCGGCGTTCAGCAGGCGAAAATCGAGACGTCGCTCCTCCACGTTCACGGTTGTCTGCCACCGAAAGACATGGCGCGAATCGTATGTGTAGACATTCTCGTTGACGGCGCGTTGATTGGTGAACGAAAGCATCCGATGGGACGTGATGTACTTGTTTTCCAGCAGGATGTCGGTGCTGAAATCGGTTTTGAAACGCCAATAGGTCTCCGGATCGACGGCGACTTGGTAGATCAGACGATACGCCTTCCCACCTCGGGGGTCGGGCACCAGCTCCTGCAGATGAATGCCCTGCCCCAGATGCGTCACAGTGCGCGACGCTGCTGCGACAGCGTCCTTCCCTGCGACGCCTGCCGCACACCAGCACAACCAGATCAGCGCCCAGCAACGGACCGCCCGTCGGTGCGGCGCCGGGGGCAGCCGCCGGCCCACCGCCGCACTCCGCCGTCCGCCGGCGATTGCCAGCGGCTGCAGGCCCGGGACGCCTGGGGACGGGGATACCGGGCTGACGGGCGGTGGTTTGCGGCAGCGCGCGCGATCGGGGCGTTTTTGCATTGACAGCTCCAAGGGGCAGTCCCACCTTGTCGGTGTGCCGAAAGGCGCTTTTTGGTACGCGAACCGGCCTGCGGACGCCTTCCCGCAGACGCGACGCGTGCATTTGTTCAACCCCAAATCTGGAGGTAAACTCTCATGCCAAGCTTTGTGATCGCAGAAAAATGCGATGGTTGCAAGGGTGGAGACAAGACAGCGTGCATGTACATCTGCCCCAA
Organism: Desulfosarcinaceae bacterium; assembly: GCA_030066015.1. Lineage (GTDB taxonomy): Bacteria > Desulfobacterota > Desulfobacteria > Desulfobacterales > Desulfosarcinaceae > JASJCL01. The sequence continues at coordinate 20,918 of JASJCL010000051.1, forward strand.
CGATCTGATGGTCCTGGAACCGAACGATATGAAGGCGTACAACCAGGAACCGGACCAATGTTGGGAGTGCTTCTCGTGCGTCAAAATCTGCCCGACCCAGGCGATCGAAGTCAGAGGGTACGCCGATTTCGTGCCCTTGGGCAGCAGCATCATGCCCATGATGGGAACCGAGGATGTGATGTGGACGTGCAAGTTTCGCAACGGCCTCATCAAACGCTTCAAGTTTCCCATTCGAACGACGCCGGAGGGGGCGGCCAACGCATACACCGACCTCAAAGGCAATGATCTGGAGAGTAACCTGCTGTCCACCGAAGAGGCCGACGGGTATGAGATCCCCAGGCCGCAGGAGGTGGTCGGCTGATTGTCGGCGGCGATGTCGTCGATGATCCTCCTCCACCATCGGCAGGGGGGGCGTCGTTCAAGCGATCTCCCCCTGCCCTCTCTCCTCACCCCCACACGCGAGACTGCCCATGAACCCTCCCTACCGCGGCCACTCCACTCCCATACATGAGACCATCGCCAACCGAACCGGCATCGGCCCGAACCAACTGGTCGGCGGCTGGCAGCAGATGCTGACCGACCTCCTCGACCAAATGGAGGCCTATCTCCGGCCGGGTCAGTTGATCACCTTCCGGGATTTGAGATCCGATGAGAAGGAGACCTTCGCCGAGCTCCTGCGCCATTTGCAGTTGCCCGATACGGCATTCGGGCTCTTCCTGCCGCCGAGTGTGCGCAATCAGATGATGTACCTCAATCGCGGCCGTCCCATTCCCGAAGAGGCCCGACATTCGGCTGACGACGGGGTGGTGCTGCTGCGTCGCACCGATGTGAAGGACCCCTTGGTCAATGTACTGCTGGCCCGCCCGCCCCATACGGCGGCCATTGACGTGTACAGCGAACAAGCGCTCTTGGCCGGCTACACCTATCGAACGCCCGCCGAGTGTATCGATCACCTGCAGCAGGTCGTGGATACCCACCTGAGGCCCCCTCAACCAGCGGCGGATTGAGATGGTGCGCCCCCCGGTCACCCTCGCCTACAGCACCCACCGCCCCGAATCCCTGCCGGCGGCCGAAGCGGAGATGGCCCGCCACGACGTGATATTCCTGGAGGAGGCGGCGCAGGCGGAGCTGACGGCCATGCTCTCAGGCGAATTGGCCGTCGAGGACTATCTGCCGCTGATGGAGAGCGAATACCCCGAATTCAGCCGCCGCAGCTGCCATCTGTTGCGGCGGTTGCACCAAAAAGGCATCGCCATCCGGCAATGCGATCCCTATATGGACCGGCTCCTTCAGATTCACGACCGCTTCGCCGCAGGCGGATCCCCATCCGAGATTCCCCCTGGGACCCCCATGGAGGCGGTTTACGGTGCTGAGAAAAACGCCACCGCCGCCTTGCTCAATTACTATGAGGTCGCCCGCAGCGCCCCTTTCGATGCCGTTGTCGAGGCCCTGCAGCGGTTCGCTCGGTCGGACGCCGCACGCTTCCGTCTGCGCGACCGAATGCGGGCGATCGCCCTGATCGATCAGATGCCGGACAACCGCGTCTATGTGGAGGCGGGCACGATGCATCTGTGGCTGCGGCGTGAGTTGAAACGGCTGCTGGCCGATGAACGCCGCGTCGTCACCCGGCATCTTCAGTCATCGGCCGTGAAAGCGCTGACCGGCAGAACCTATCTGATGGCCCCGGGAGACCGGCTGACGGCCGTCTATCTCTTCACCCCGCAAGCGGACGACCGCCGCTGCCGACGTCTGGCGGCCCAAAGCCTCATCTACAACAAAATCGTCACCAAGGTGGAGATGACGGCCTCGGACGCCGAGCTGCCGCACTTGAAGGATGAGTGGCAGGCCATTCGACGGGTGGAACGATTGTCGCTGAGTGCCTGCCGTCGCCTGTTCAGCCATATCCGTCGGCTGCCCACGAGGCGCGCCAGGGAGGCCGTGGCCGACCTTGCGACATCAGGCTAAGACGCGCTGGATCCGCCGCAGCGCCCACCAACAGACCACGGCATAGGGCCAGGCCCACAGGGGCACCCAGAAGATCAGACGCCGTCTGCCGTCCGGGGTGGTCGCCACCTCATGGCCCGTGGCCGTTATGCCGCCCACACGCCAGTCCCAGCTGCACAGATGGCAGTAGGCAGTGACCGTGAAGGGCAGCCAGATACCGACAACCGTCTGTACCCGTCCGCGGACACCGGCATGGATGACGCGCCGCTGACAGCGTACCGCTTTAAGGGATGGCCCCCAGAGGGGCCATTGCTGCGTGTCGGTGATGAGGGTCCAGATCCGCTCCACATCGGCGGTATAGTCACGCCAAACGCCGATCCAGCGCGTGTGCTGGTTGCCGTCGCGCGGGCGGACCGCGACGATGAGGGGACCGATCTGCATAGTGCCTGTCATACCAGAAGAGAGACCCTGCGGACACCTCAATCCGGCAACACGTCCCCCGCAATCCCCCATCCGGGGACAGATCTGCGCAGACGGGTGCGCCATCCACATCTCCCTTGCGCGTTCATTGAAGGTAACCGTATACTGACAGCAACCCCATCCTGTTTGAATGCCACATCCGAGGCGACGCCGTATGAAAAGGCATTTGCTGCGTCAGTTGCGCAAATTCATTTTGCCGGAGATCGTCTACGGGCCGGGTGCCCTGCAGTTGGCCGGACAGCACGCCCGTAACTTCGGCGCCAGCCGGGTCTTTCTGGTGACCGATCCCGGTGTGGTGCAGGCGGGTTGGACCGAGCGGGCCGAGGCCAGTCTCGAGACAGCCGGCATCGACTATGTGCGCTATGACGGCGTTACCCCCAACCCCAAGGACCATGAGGTGGAGCGGGGGGCGGAGGTGTGTGCGGCCGAGAACTGCGACCTCATCGTGGCAGTGGGCGGTGGCAGCCCGATGGATGCCGCCAAAGGCATCGGTTTGGTTGTGGGCAACGGGGGACACGTGCTCGATTTCGAGGGCGTGGACGTCGTGCCCAACCCAGGCCCCCCCCTGATCTTCATCCCGACGACGGCGGGGACGTCGGCCGATGTCTCCCAATTCGCCATCATCACAGACACGAATCGCAACGTAAAAATCGCCATCATCAGCAAGATGGTGATCCCCGATATCGCCCTGGTGGATCCGGAAACCACCACCACCATGCCACCGGAGCTTACCGCCGCCACCGGCATGGACGCCCTCTGCCACGCCTTCGAGGCCTATGTGTCGACCAATGCATCACCACTCACCGATATGGCCGCCCTCCAAGCCGTCGGGCTGATCGCCGCCCATCTCCTCCAGGCCTGCAAAGCGCCGGATGAGATGACCCACCGCGATCCCATGATGATGGCCAGCCTCATGGCCGGTCTGGCCTTCAGTAACGCCAGTCTCGGCCTGGTCCACGCCATGGCCCATAGCCTGGGCGGAGCGCTGGGCCTGGCCCACGGTGAGTGCAATGCGCGCCTGTTGGAGGCAGTGGTGGCCTTCAACTACCCAGCGGCCGAGACAAAATACCGACGATTGGCCGCGGCCATGGGCATCGGGGACACCGCCCGGGACGCGACGGCGCTCTTGTCAGCCTTGACGGAGCGTATCGCCGCTCTGCGCCGTCAACTGGGGATCGAGCAGGGACTCAAGGCGATGGGCGTCGCCGCCGATGATCTTTCCACCCTCGCCCGGAATGCCCACGCGGATCCGTGTTTGGCCACCAATCCGCGTCCGGCAACGCCGCGAGAGATTGAATCGATTTACAGCGCCGTCCTGCATTGATGTGGAACCTGACGCCAAAGAAAGTTGTTTCATCCAGAGATGAAGAAACCCGCTCCGGAAAATACCGATCCCGTCAGCGCCATCCAGGAGAAATTCTTGGACCAGATGCTGACCTCGACCCGCAAGAGCTACTATCCGCAACTGAAGGCCCAGCTCGAATCCGCCCAATCCGATGAACGCCGGCTGCAGCTCCTCATCGACAGTCTGCCGGCACGCATCTCCTACGTGAACACGGAGGAGCGCTATGTCTTCGTCAACTACGCCTATGAGAAGATTCTCGGCAAGCCCCGCCGTGAGATGATCGGCAATACCGTCGCCGAAGTGATCGGATCGGACAACTACCGCCGCGCAAGGCGCTATATTCTGGAGGCCCTCAGCGGAAGGGACGTCCGCTTCGAGTTTGACTTCCACACCCCGGACGGCAGCGGTACCTGGCTGGAAGTCCACTATGTCCCGGATATCGATGAGACTGGCCGGGTAATGGGATTCTACACCTTGACCCGCGACCTCACCAAACAGCGCAAGCGGGAGGAGGATCTGCGGCAGCAGCGGGACCTTATGGACACCCTGTTCGAGAACATCCTCATCGGTGTCACCCTCTGGAGCCCCGACGGCAAACTGCTGCGCATCAATAGAGGCTTCACCGAATTGACCGGCTACACCCTGGCGGATGTCCCCGACCTCGAGCGCTGGTTTGTGCGCGCCTATCCAGACCCGGCCTACCGAGACTTTGTGATGGCGGCGTGGCGCCAGGATACCGATAATCCCCGGGCGCTGCGCGATTTCCGGGTGGCCTGCCGAGATGGATCGACCAAATTCATCGAATTCCGCGCCTCTTTTTTGGAGGACCGACGCGCCCTGGTGACCCTCGCGGACATCAGCGACCGCCAGGCCGCGGAGGCGCGGATCCGCCAGAGCGAACGCCGCTTCCGAGGCATGTTTGAAAGTGCGCCGGTGGGCGTGGCCATCATCGATACCGAACGACGCTTCATTGAGGTCAACCAGCAGATCTGCAAGGTGCTGGGGTATCGCGCCGACGAGATGGTGGGTCGCTCCCTGAACGACTTCACCCATCCCGACGACCGCGAGGGTGCACGTCAGCGATGGCGTCAGCTGCTGACGCAGGAGGTGGCCTTCAACCAGGCCCAGAAGCGCTATATCCACAAAGATGGCCGGGTTGTCTGGGTGATCGTCAGCAACACCTTGATCCATGACGACCTGGGCAAGCCCGATTACTTTCTCAGCCACCTCATCGACATCAGCGCCCAGGTGGAGGCACAGGCGGAGAAGGAGGCCTACGCCAAGAAATTGCAGCAGGCGCAGAAGATGGAAGCCATCGGCACGTTGGCAGGCGGTTTGGCCCACGATTTCAACAACCTCCTCATGGGCATTCAGGGCCGCGCCTCCCTCATGCTGCTGGACCTGGACGAGAATCACCCCCACCAGGAGCATGTCGCCAGCATCGAAGCCCATGTGCGCAGCGCCGCCGCCCTGGCCCACCAGCTTCTGGGATACGCCCGCGGCGGCAAGTATGATCCCCGACCCATCAAGCTCAATCGGTTGCTTCAGGAGAGCGCCACCATGTTCGGCCGCACCAAAAAGGAGGTCCAGATCCACCAGGATCTGCAGACCGGTCTGCCCCCCATCGAGGCGGACCGCAATCAGATGGAGCAGGTCTTTCTCAACCTCTTCGTCAACGCCTGGCAGGCCATGCCGGATGGCGGTCGTCTCTACCTGAAAACCCGTGCGGTAACCCTGACGGAGAATCACGCCGAGGGGCCCCAGCTATCGGCCGGCGCCTACGTCTGCGCATCGGTCACCGATACCGGCATCGGCATGTCAACGGAGGTCATAGAAAAGATCTTCGATCCCTTCTTCACCACGAAAGAGAAAACACGGGGCACGGGCCTGGGACTCGCTTCCGTCTACGGCATTGTGAAGAACCATGGCGGCGCCATCACGGTGGCGAGCACGCCGGGCGCAGGAACCACCTTCAAGCTCTATTTTCCGGCCGTGCAAAAGGCGGTATCATCGGCTAAACCCATTCACCGCAGCCTGGCGATCGGCCGTGAGACCATTCTCCTGGTGGATGACGAGAAGATGATTCAGGAGGTTGGCCGCAGCCTGCTCGAACGACTGGGCTACCGGGTGTTGGTGGCGAGCAGCGGCATGGAGGCGATCAACACGGTGGCCGAACAGGGAGATCGGATCGCGCTGGTCATTCTCGACCTGATCATGCCCGAGATGGACGGCAGCCACACCTTCGATCGGATCAAGGAGGTCAATCCCGACATCCGCGTATTGCTCTCCAGCGGATACGCCCTCAATGGCAGGGCCGAAGCCGTCATGGAGAAGGGCTGCAGCGGATTCATTCAGAAACCCTTCGATCTCAACACCCTCAGCGAGCGGGTGCGGACGATTTTGGACAAACGCGTCATCTCCAATTGACCGCGCTCACCCCGGGCGTCGAATTCGTCAGGCAAGGCCATCGAGATGTCCGGACGCATTCTCCGGATGGAGGAGCTGATCGACTGCCCGCCCATATTGCCGGGGATGGGTATTGGGGTCGATCCGCCGCAAACGTTCAATGCCCGCATTCAACCGGCTGAACTCCTGGGCGATGTGCTGATAGTCCGAGAAGAAATGGTGCATCCCCTGATAGATCTCCTCGTCCACCGGCCAGCGCTGCGGCCGCCAATCGTTGGGTTTGTCCAGTTTCTGCCGCAGCAGCGGCAGGTAGCCGTCGATGAAGGCCGCGTACACCGATCGCAGATGGGCCTGAAGCCGCTCGGGCAGATCGGCCAAATCTCCCAGATGGTGGGCCATCGCACGCTGGAGGAGGTCCGCTTCCTTCGCCCGCCCCTTGCCGCCCAGCGCGTCCTGGATCCGCCGATAGAGATAGATCAGATCCGCCCCCCCTTGCTGGCCAAGGTCGGTGCCGGCCGTCATCTGCAAGTCCGGCCCCACCCCCAGCTTGCGTGCCACTTGGTGCGCCTGATGCCAGGTCGGCAGCCATACCAGATGCTGGACCATGGCCTCGACGCTGCCAAAGATTCTTAAAAATCGCGCCATGCTGAGAATAAAGTAGATCCGTCCGGGAAACGGTGACGGAGCGTCGATGTGCGCATCCGGGTCCCAGACAAAGCACCCCACATGGGGCTTCCACACAAGACCTTGATCACGGAGCTCCCGCGCCAAGCGGCAGAGATCGTCTCGGAAAGGGATGGGGGCCAGATCAACGGCTGGGTCAAAAGGGATGTTGGACATGGGCTTTCTCCCGAATGCAGTGGGTTGCGGTGGCGTGCGCCGGGCAGCGCCGTGAACAGCCGCCTAAAGATAGGTCCCCCGCCTGCGCTTCTCAAGCGATAGTGGCCGTGCCGGCGCTGGACGCCCCTGGAATGGCGCCGGCCAAGCGACGCTCCCCATGGCGGCGCATCGCCCGCACTTGACGGATAGCGGCGCGAATAGTACCCAAAAAGGCTGACACGACGCGCAAGTATCAGCCAACCGGTCGGCCCATCCGCCTTTCACCGCTTGTGCGGGCGGTCGCCACCCGTCGCCATTTCTTCAAAGAGGTCCCCATGACAATGGAAATTGTCGTCGTACTGCTGATCCTGGCCGCCGTCATCGTGCTGTTGATCACCGAGTTGCTGCCACTCGAAGTCCTGGCCCTGCTCGTGCTGGGTTTTCTGGCCGTCAGCGGCATCGTCACACCAACGGAGGCCCTGGCGGGCTTCAGCAACCCGGCCGTCGTGACCATCTGGGCAGTCTTTATTCTCAGCGGCGGTCTCACGCGAACCGGCATCGCCAACATTCTTGGCCGTCAACTCCTGCGGGTGGCGGGCCGCGGCGAAACATTCTTGATCATCATCATCATGATCATCGCCGGCGGGCTCTCGGCGTTCATGAACAACGTCGCCATCGCCGCCTTGATGCTGCCCGTGGTGATGGATATCACCCGCAAGACCGGCCGCTCCCCCTCGACCCTACTGATGCCGCTGGCCTACGGCTCACTGCTGGGAGGGCTGACCACCATGATCGGCACGCCGCCCAACATTTTGGTCAGTGAGGCCTTGCGCGACAACGGGATGGCACCCTTCGGACTCTTCGATTTCACCCCTGTGGGTCTGGTGGTGATGATCAGCGGGGTTCTCTTTGTCGCCTTGGTGGGCACCCGGCTGCTGCCCCGCGGCAACGTCGGCGCCGAAACCGCCACCTCCCGCCGCGATTACCGTTGGCAATATGAGCTCCAGGAGCGACTCTTCCAGATCCGCATCCCAACGGATTCTGCCCTGGTCGGCAAAACCCTGGCCCGCAGCCGTCTGGGCTCCGCCCTGGGCCTCAATGTAGTGGGCATCACGCGCAACGCCAAAACCTATCTGGCACCGGAAATCGACGAGGTGATTCAGGCCGAGGATGAACTCATCGTCGAGGGGCGCCAAGACCGCATCCAGGAGTTGAACAATTGGGGACAACTGCTGACCGACACGGAAGCCGATGGGGTGGCCGCCCTCTGTGCCCACGGCATGCAGGTGGCCGAGGTTCAGGTCACGCAGCGCTTTGAACAAAGTGGCCAGACCATCGCCCAAATGGGCTTTCGCACCCGCTACGGCCTCAACGTCATCGCGCTGCGGCGCACCGAGCGCCTCATCGAGGAGGATCTCAAATCACAGGTGCCCGGCAGTGGCGACACCATTTGGGTTCACGGCCCCCAGGAGAGCGTGGACGCCCTGGAGCAGGCCGCCGAATTCAATCTCACCCGACGGCTGACGCCTTTGGCGTTGGAGTCGGGCACCGATCTGGTCACACGCGCCCACCAGCTCCTGGTACCAACAGGTTCCATCCTCGTAGATCTGACATTGGGGGAGAGCCGCCTTGGGGACGCGGTGGACGTGCAGATCCTCTATATCGTTCGGGAGAATGGCGACGTCATTGTCCCCACCTCCCAGGATCGTTTCATAGCCGGTGACCGCCTCGTGGTCTCCGGCGCCAAGGATATGATTTCCATCCTGCTGCTCCAGGGGCTGGAAGGCGTCTTTGTCAAGGAGGCCGAAGCGACGCTCGACCCATCCATGCTGGAGGATGATCAGGTCGGTCTGGTGGAGGTGATTCTCTCCCCCCATTCGGTCCTGTCCGGTAAAACCCTGGGAGAGATCCATTTCCGCGAGAAATATGGTCTCAGCGTATTGGCGATCTGGCGCAAAGGGCGCGCCCACCGCAGTGGATTGCGCGACATGCAGCTGAATTTCGGTGACGCCCTGCTGCTGTACGGGCTTCGCAAGAAGCTCAACGTCCTGGGCCGTGAACCCGACTTCTTGGTCCTCACCGAAACCGCCCAGGAGATCCCCCGAGAAGAGAAAGCGCCCATCGCGCTGGCCATCATGGGCGCCGTGTTGCTGCCCGTTATTCTCGGCTGGCTGCCCATCTACATCGCCGTGGTCCTCGGCGCCGCCGTGATGGTGATGAGCCGCTGCCTCACCATGGAGGAGGCCTACCGCTACATCGAGTGGAAAGCGGTCTTTCTCATCGCCGGCATGCTGCCCCTGGGCACCGCTTTGGACAACACCGGTGCGGCGCGGCTGCTGGCCGAAGGCGTCGTGGGCATGCTGGGCCCCTTGGGCCCCCACGCCGTGCTCTTCGGGCTGTTGGCCATCACCTTCCTGGCCACCAGCATCATCCCCACGGCGGCCCTGGTGGTGCTGATGGTCCCCATCGCTCTAAAGACGGCCGCCGGACTGGGCATCTCGCCCTACACCCTGCTCATGGGCATCGCCATGGCCGCATCATCCAGCTTCACCTCCCCCATCTCGCATCCGGCAAACGTCCTGGTGATGGGGCCCGGCGGTTACCGCTTCGCCGACTACCTGAAGGTGGGGATCCCTTTGACCCTGTTGATCCTGGTTCTGCTCATGGTTGCACTGCCGATCTTTTGGCCCTTCACGCCCTGATTTGGGCCGCTTGGATGCAGCGCCTACCGACAACATCGTACACGCGGGGACACGCCGATGAGTGCCAAACCGAGCTACGCGACCTTGGCCAAGCGGGTTGAGGAGTTGGAGCGCATCCTGGTCGAACAGGGAGAACAGGGTCGGCGGAGTGCGATACCGCAGGCCGACGACCTGGGCCAGCTCGATGCGGGTGGCGATCACCTTTACCGAACCTTGGTGGAGTCCACCAACAGCTTTGTGTTCGCCCTGGATGAAGCGGGGTGCTTCGCTTTTGTCAACCGCTATTGGACACAGCGGGTGGGTTACAGCGCCGAGGAGATCATCGGCACCAATGGGTTCGATCTCATCGATCCGAGCGACATTCCCTCCGTATCGAAAGCCTTCGGTCGGGCCTTTGAGGGCCGGTTCGTGGAAAACATCGAATTTCGCTCCAACACCCGCCACGGCGATCCCATCGATGTGCTGGTCAACCTGACGCCCATCGTCGATGGGGCCGGCAAGCTCACCCGGCTGCTGGGAACCGGGGTGGATATCACCCAGCGCAAACAGATCGAGGCGGAGCTGCAATCGGCCCACGACCGGTTGGAGAAAACCATCGTCACCCGCACCGCCGAGTTGCGCGAGACCAACCGCAAACTAACGGCGGAGGTAGCGAAACATCAGCAGACCGAAACCTACCTGCGCGACAGCGAAGCACGCCTGCGCGCCTCGGAAAATGAATATCGGATGCTGGTGGATTCCTCCCTGGTGGGTATCTTCAAAACCCGGCTCAATGGCGCAATCCTTTACGTCAACCACGCCCTGACCCAGATGTTCGGCTACGACTCCAGCGCCGAACTCATTGCTGCCGGCGCGCTGATCCGCTATCGCGCACCGGAAGAACGGGCCCGATTCATCGAAGCAATGCAGCGTTCGGGGCGGGTGGACAATTACGAGCTGGTCTTGGTGGACAAGATCGGTCGCGAAAAAACCGTGCTCGTATGCGCCAGCTTGGACAGTCAGAACGTCTCCGGCGTCATCATCGACATCAGCGACCGGAAGCGCTTTGAAAACGCGCTCCATGACAGTGAACAGCGCTATCGGCTACTGGTGGAACACAACCCCGACGCAGTGTTCTGCCACCGGGAGGGCATCATCATCCTGGCCAATCCGGCCGCCGTCGATCTGTTCGGGGCCACCTCCCCGGAAGATCTCATCGGACGGGATTTCTTCAGCCTGGTGCATCCGGACGACATCAAGACGATCGAAGCACGGCGAGAGCAGTTGGTCGACGGCGGGCACCTGATCCCCCTCTTCCAAGCCAGATTCCTGCGGATCGATGGCGGCCAGGTGACCGTGGAGGTAAACGGTGCCCTGGTCACCCTGGGGGATGGCCCCGCCGTCCAGACAGTGGCCCGCGATATCACCGCCCGCGTGGCCGCCGAGCGGGCATTGGCGGACTCCCAGCGCCGACTGGCCGACATCATCGACTTTCTGCCCGATCCGACCTGGGTCATCGATACGCATGGGCGGGTGATCGCCTGGAACCTCGCCATGGAACGGATGACGGGGATCGCCAAAGCGGATATTTTGGGCAGGGGCGACCATGCCTACGCGGTCCCCTTCTACGGCGAACCGCGCCCCGTCCTCATCGATCTGGTGCTGCGGCGAGATCCCCGGTGGGAGAAGGTTTATCCCAAATTCGAGGTGGTGGACACGCATCTCTTCAAGAGCGAAACCTTTCACCCGCAGATGGGCCCCGACGGCCGCCACCTGGCCGGAACCGCCGCACCGCTCTATAACGCCGCCGGCGATGTGGTCGGTGCCATTCAATCGGTGCGCGACATCACGGCCGCCAAGCAGGCGGCGCTGGAGCGGGAACACTTGATCGACAAGCTGCAGGCGGCCCTCGCCGACGTCCGCACGCTGAGCGGCCTTTTGCCGATCTGCGCCAATTGCAAGAAGATCCGCGATGACAGCGGGTATTGGAATCAGATCGACACCTACATCCGTCAACACACCGACGCCGATGTGAGCCACGGCCTCTGTCCGGATTGCATGGAGACGATGTACGGGGGGCAGGCGTGGTATGAAAAAATCAAAAAGAAAGGCGAATCCTGATCCGTCCGCCCGCCAAAGTTGTTGACTTCGCTCTCCCGCTGAGCGGGGGCGCGGCATAAAGGGGGGACGCCCCTCGTGTCGGTCCGCGACGGCACGGAAACCAGGCTCGACGCCATCCGCTGCCCCTCCGAATAGCAGCGCCGTAGGGATCGATGAAGAGATCTGCTTGATCCCTCGCCGGATGCCCGCACCACCCGCCCCGGATACAGTCCCCAGCAGCGCTGAGCCTCTCCGTGACGAATGGTCACGGGACGCCCAGATTCACAGCATAAGGGCGGCCTTCATCCTTGGCCGGCCTCGTCGAAGTAGGCTTGGGCGCGTTTCATGAGCTCATCCGGCGGCACCTCTTCAACCATCTGTCCGAAGGACCAACGGTAGCCGAAGGGGTCTTTGACGATGGCGGAACGCATTCCCCAGAATTGATCCTCGGGCGGGCTCAAGGCGTCGGCACCTGCGCTGACGGCCCGTTCGAAGGCCTGGTCGCAATTCTCTACCATGATGGAGAAGAGGCACGACGCCACGGCGTCGCCCGACATGGCGAAGGCGTGCCATTCCGGTGCCTCATCCGAAATATAGATGTGGGTGTTGCCGATGGAAAACTCCCCGTGGGCGGTGCCGCCGTCCGGGGTGGGCATGCGGAACTCTTCCTTGGCACCGAATGCGTTTTTGTAGAATTCGAGGGCCTTGACGGTGTCCTTCACCGTTAAGGAAAAGGAAACGGTGGGCATGTTGGCGGTATCCATTGAAAGCTCCCTTCTCTGACGATGGATGGTGGCAATGATCCTTTGTTGGGATGAACATTTCCCTCTTAATAATGTTGCGGCTGCCGTTGCCATGCAAGCCGTAACCCCGGGTTTCGCCGACATTCGATCGAACCAGCGCGTCGCGTTGTGATCCATCTCGGTCGGGCTGCAATGCGTTGGGAAGGCGGTTCTTGGCGCCTTTCGTTGCTGTTGCCGTCACTATATCGGCGGGTATTCGGTCTTTCCAGCAGCCCCCGCCGGGCAACCGCCAGATCCACCACCACATCAGGAAATGGCGGCCGCACCGGCCCGCTTGCAGCGGCGCGCCACTTTCGCCACATAGCCGGCGATGTCGCATTTGCGTTCGAGGCCGGTGGCGGCCATGTAGCGCACTTTACCGAAGATGTCGCGCTCGAACCAGGCCCGGTCGTGCAGCCCAAACACCCACCCCACACCGGCGTATGAATTGGCGTCGCGCCCATCCAGAAAGTACTTGTTGTTGAGATGGAGGGCGCTCTCATAGGCCGTCTCGGGGGTCGGCGACCATTCGAGGATCTTCTTGCCCCAGTACATGCGCATGTAGTTGTGCATGTAGCCAGTGGCTTTCATCTCCTGCATGGCGGCATTCCAATAGGGATCGTGGGTTCGGGCGGCATCCAAGGCCTCGCGGGTATAGACATTGGGGCGCGGGTCGTCGGCGTGCTGCGCCAGGGAGGTGCGGGCCCAGGCCGGCAGGGAGGCATACCGGTCGTAAGCCGGAGTGTGGTGCATGAAGTTGATGGCCAGCTCCCGCCGGACGATGAGTTCCTCAAGGTAGGCGTCGCGATCCTCCTGGCTGCCCTGCGTCGCATCGCGCACCTTGAGCGCCAAAAAAACGGGCGAGATCTGGCCGAAATGGAGGTAGGGACTCATGCCCGAGCCGTCGTCCGTCTGGGGCTGGTTGCGGTGGGCGACGTAGCGCGCCAGCCGCTGGGTGAGAAAGGTGCGCAGGCGACGCTTCGCTTCGGAGGGGCCCCCCTTGAAGAAGAGCGTCACGGGAGCCACGGCGTGGTCAATCTGCAGCGTATCGAGCAGTGCGTCGAGATGGTCCAGCGACAGGCCCTCGACGGGCAGGTTGCGGCTGTCGTGTTTGGGACGGTAGCGGGGGCATGGCTGCAGGTAGTCGTCCAGGTGGCGGTTCACCTTGGGGCGGATGGTCCGGGCGGCGTACTCCGCTTTGGTGGAGGTGACCGCCACCGGCACCACCACATCGCCCTCCACCGCCAGAACCGGGCAGTCCGTCCCGCGAGCGAGCGCTTCGCGCCATTGGCGCTGGTGGCGCGTGTAGCCCACATCGCAAACCACCATGGCCGCCTGACGGGCCAGGTCGACGGCCACCGTCGGCGGATCGCCATGCCGCACCACCATGCGGATCCGCCGCCGGGCCAGGAGGGCCTGCGTGTCGGCCAACCCCTCCAGCATGAATCGGTAGTGGCGGCGATTGGCCTCGGGGTAGCCGTCCATGAGGCCGAAGCAGACCAGAACGGGGAGGTCCAGACGGTTGGCCTTCTGAATGGCGATCTCCAGCGCAGGATTGTCATGGGCGCGCTGGGATTGCTGCATCCAATAAAGAACGTAGGCGGCCTTGGGACGCGGGGGGCCTTCTTTTAGCCGGCTGATACGGGTCGCTTCGACGCCCATCCCTCCCCCCTTTTTTCACGCGTGCAACGCTATCGCCGCCACTACTCTCTGCGCGGGCCGAGGCGCTTCTCCAAGGCGAGCCTGTCGGCCAGCTGGATAACGCTCCGGGAGAGTTGGTAGCGGCCGTCGGCGAACACACCATAATCGCCCCCGCCGGCCATGGCCGATGCGAACCGCACGGTGTTGGCGTAGAAGAGCCAACCGTCACTCCAGATGCGTTCGATCGCCTCGTCGAAGGGGTTTTGGTCTTGATCGAGCCCCGTGGCGATCCCCTGGTCCCAGGCGGACCGCATCAGGTCGGTGGCGGCTTTGACGCTGGCATTGGAGGCGTGAATGGTCTCCTCGTAGCGCTTGAAATGCCCGTCGACCCAGCTGCTGTCATGACATTTGAGGCAGATGGCCGTCATCTCCATCCGACGGTTGGCCTGTTCCTCGGTCGAGATCAGAAACTTCTGGGCAAACCCGCCGTCGAAGTCGGTGGGCAGCGGCCGTCCCTCACTATTGCGGATGATGGTCGTGTCGGGGTTGATGGGTTGGGGATGGGCGTAAATCAGACCGAAGATGCGCCAGGAGAGGCGGTTTTTCATCTCGTGGGTGCGCTCGGCCACCACATTCTCGTCGCTGTCCACCAACAGGCTGATGTGGCAGGTGGCGCAGGTGGGGGCGCGGAAGTCATCCCCGATGGTCCAGGGGACCTTGTCGAAGTCCCATTCGTGGTGCTTGGAAAGGTAGATGTTGCCGTGCTTGCTGGCCTTGTAAACCTTCAATGCGGGCACGTCCGGTCCCACGTGGCATTCGCCGCAGGTATCGGGCTTGCGGGCCATGGCCATGGAGAACTGGTGACGGGTGTGGCAGGCCGCGCAGGAGCCGCGGCTGCCGTCGAGATTGATGCGCCCGACCCCTTGATTGGGCCAGCCGGCAATAATGGGAAACTCGAGCTCACCCGCATCGGTGTCGCGCACTTCGCTGCCGGTGACCTTGAGTTCGGTGCCATGGCAGTAATAGCAGCCCTCCGCACGGGCGGCCGCCCCCTCCGCCGTGACGCTCAGGCGCCCATCCGCAACTTCGGGCTGCCCGAGGATGGAGCGTTGCAGCTGGTTGTATACCGCATTCTCCTTCAGATTCTTGCGGGCGTGGGCCATGATGTTGCGGTCGTACTGCTCGGCCTCTTGGGGATGACAGGTGGCGCAGTCCTGGGGAGAGACCACGACATGGACATCGTAGCCGTTGTGGTCGAAGGTGTCGGCATGGGCCTCGGGGCGCAGCAGGTGGCACTCTGCGCAGCCAACGGCCACCGTGCGCAGGCTCTCGGGGACGTCCGTGGCGCTCACCTTGCGGCCCTCTCCGGTGACCTTCATGGCCGCCGCTGGTGTGATGGCCGCATGACGGCTGTTGCGCCAACCGGCCACGATCCCGGGATGAAAACTGGCATGACAGTCGAGACACTCCTGGGTGGCATCGCTGATCGCTGCCGGGGCAGCAGCGTCCTGGTCAGCGGCAGCGCAAAGGATGGGCAGGCAACTGCCCATCAGCACGATGATCAAGAGGCAAATCGATCGGTTCAAGGATCACTCCTGGTAATGGTCAAGGAAACGGTGGCGATTAGGTCAGGTGATCTTTCTTGCCGCCGAAGTAGCGCATGAACTGGGTGCGGTCATATATCGACGGGTCGGTACTCTGCTCCTGGCTGAGCTTTCCGCGGAAATCTGCCAGCCCGCGGCAACCTTTGGCCGTCATCCACGCTTCCAACGCTTTCAACATGGTCGCGATATGAGCGGGGCCGTTCTTGTAAAGGCAGGAGGCGGTCTGCACGGCAGCGGCCCCGGCCAGGAGCTGTTTGACAACGGCCGCCCCGTCGTGCACGCCGGTGGAAGCGGCCAAATCGCAGTCCACCTTGTTGGCCATGATGGCGACCCAGCGCAGGGATAGGGCCAGTTCGGCAGGATTACTGAAGACAAAGCCCGGCGTCAACTCCATCTTCTCGATATTGATGTCGGGGCTGTAGAAGCGGTTGAACAGCACCAGACCGCCGATGCCGGTGCGGGACAGCTTCTGAATCATGGGCCCCAGGTCGGTGAAGTAGGGACTGATTTTCAACGCGACCGGTATGTCGAGCTTCTCCGTGACCGCCGCACAGGTCTCAAAATAGAAGGCCGTTGTGGCGGCGGGTTCCGCTGAAAAGTCGGTGGGTGGAAAGAACATGTTCAGTTCGAGGGCGTCCGCGCCGGCCGCGGCCAGGTGCTTGGCGTAGGAAAGCCACTCAACGCTTTTAAGAAAGCAGTTGATGCTGGCAATGACGGGAATGGAGAGCGCTTTCTTGCTCTCCCCCACCAGGTCCACATACTTCTTGAGGTTCTCCTCACGCAGCACGTATTGGTAGTATTCAATGGGGCTGATGCGCCCCTCATATTCGAAGTAGGCCTTGCCGTCGGCGTTTTTAGGGCTGCTCTTGATAAAATCGGTGTATTCGAGGGCCACCTCCTCCTCGAAGATCGATTTCAATACGACGGCGCCGGCACCTTGCTCCTCGAGCGCTTTGACCTTGGCCACGGAACTGGTCATACCGGAGCTGCCGGCGATAATGGGATTTTTGAGCTCCAGGCCTAAGTAACGGGTCGATGTGTCCATCCAAAGCCCTCCTCTTCAGGCTCACCATCTAATGTTAACGGAATCGGGAATATTGCGTAGTGGATCAGTGCAGAATCGCCACAGGCACCGACGGCGCCCACCGGCCGATTCGGGGCCAGATTATGGCATAGTTCGACGCGGCGATCAATGTGGGGGAAGGTCATTTTTAGCCGCTATCGCCCGCGTTGGATCTCGCTGCAGGAGGCGGGTGAGGGCCGCCAAGTCGGCGGGTGTATTGACGTTGAGGAAGGCATGCAGGTGGGGATCCACCCGGCGCAATAGCGGTTCGGAAACCTCTTTGAGCACAACTTGCGAATAGAGCCGATCCACCTTCACCTCACCCTCGGCCAACATATCGGCGATCACCGGCAGACACCTGTGACTGTAAACGGCACAGAGGGGCTGATAGAATTGTCCCAGTCGGGGAACGACCACATCCGTCGTCGGACGAATCTCCGCCAGGATGGTCTCGATCACCTCCCGGGAAAGCAGAGGGGTGTCGCAGGGACAGCAGAAAAGATACTCCCTGGCGACGGCAGTGAGGCCGGCGTGGATCCCCGCCAGCGGGCTTTGAACGGGCAAGCGGTCTTCGATAACGTCGACGCCCAGGCCGGCATAGGGCGCCCGGTCTTTGGCCACGATGTGGACCGATTCGAAGCAGGCCCTCAAGGTGTCCAGAATGCGTTGAATCATGGGGCGTCCAGCCACCTCAGCAAAGGCCTTGTTGATACCCGGCATCCGTCGGCTGCGCCCCCCGGCCAACAGCAGGGCGCCGCAGCAGGGTGCGTCAGGATCCCGCGACATCATCGGCAGCTCCCCAGCATCTGGACGGACACCTCGCCGCCGGCGTCGATGACCTCCCGCCCTTCGGGAATCACGGCGATTGCCTCGGCCTCGGCCATGGAGCGCAGACGGCTGCGGTCCCGGTGGGCCTGGAAGCGGGTTTCGCCGGCGTCATCCACCAATTCTCCATAGATGAACTGGGTCCAGTCCGCCTTGCGACCGCGCAGTGCCGCTCGCGTCCGAACCCGTCGACATGGGAGCGGCGGTTCACGACGGCCGGATAGGCGGAAGAGGCCTGGCAGCGCCAGCTGCAGGAATGCCATCAGATTGGAGGGCGGCCCGCCGGGCAGGACGAATACCGGTTTCCCCTCTAGGATACCCATCCCCACCGCCTTGCCCGGCCCCATGCGGATGCGGTGGTAGCATTTGCGCCAGCCCAGCCGTTCCAGCACCGGTGAGAGCAGGTCTTTGCGACTGGTCCA
Source organism: Desulfosarcinaceae bacterium (assembly GCA_030066015.1). Lineage (GTDB taxonomy): Bacteria > Desulfobacterota > Desulfobacteria > Desulfobacterales > Desulfosarcinaceae > JASJCL01. Next base: position 39,030 of record JASJCL010000051.1, read on the forward strand.
AGCCCCTCCGCTGGTGATGACGGCCTCCCCGTCGGCGATGGCGGTTTGGAGACGTTCGGTGATGACCTCGGGCCGGTCCTCCGCAAAGTCGATCTCCGTGGGCATCCCAAGGTGGCGGCACCAGGCGGCGATCGTCATCACATTACTGCTGTAAACCTGGCCCTCGGCGATGGTCTCCCCCGGTGCCACGACCTCGGTACCAGTGGCGATGAGGCGCACTTTGGGGCGGGGAATCACCGCGAGATGGGAATGGCCGGCGGCGACCAGGAGCCCCAGTTTACCGGGGGTCAGCACTTCGCCGGCCGACACGACGGTGCTGTGGCGCTCCACGTCGCTGCCGCAGGGCAGAATGTTGCGCCCTTGGTGGGCCGTGGCGGTCACCGCAATCCAACCATCCGCCTCGCGCACGAACTCATTGGCCACGACGGCGTCGGCCCCCGGCGGTATGGCAGCGCCGGTGAGCACCCCCACCGCCGCACCGGGGGTCACCCGGGCACTGTCCGGATGACGCATACCCGCGACGATGTGATGGTGAACCGCGAGGCGAACCGGCGTTTGCGGGCTGGCGGCGGCGACCGCCGAGGAGATGACCGCAAAACCATCCTTCATGGAGGCGTCGGCGGAGGGAACATCTACCTGGGAAACGGCATCTTCCGCGACCACTTGACCCACCGCTTCCAACAGGGGCACGCGCCGGGCCGGAAGGGGCTGGATGGCATCGCAGGTAATCCGGTGGGCCTCCTGGAAGCCGATCAGCGCGGCACTGCGGCTCACGAGCACTTCCCGAAGCTGCAGTCCGGGTAGCGGCACGCCTCGCAGTCCAGGCAGAGCCCCCCCACACTGAGGCGCGCCAGATCGTTTTCGTCGGGATTCTCGCCGGCCAACAGGCGCGGCAGGAGGAGATCGAAGACGGTGGCCTGGTGGTAGAGGCCGCAGGCGGGTATACCGATGATGGGGGTCTGGCCGTGGTAGGCCAGCATCCCCATGGCCCCTGGCAGGGCCCCGGCGCCGTAATGCAGTCGATCCACCCCGGCCTGACGGATGCCCAGGCGGGTCACGTCATCGGGATCCACCGACATGCCACCCGTGGTAACGATGAGGTCGGTGTCATCTCTTAGGAATTTTTGCGTGGCGGCGGCGATCCGCGCCACATCGTCGGGCAGGATGACGGTTTCCACGAGGTGTACACCCCATGCCGCCAGCTTCTCCCGGACAATGGTCTCGAAGCGGTCTTCAATGAGACCATCGTAGACCTCGTTCCCGGTGATGATGAGCCTTACCTGGGTTCGGCTGTAGCTCTTGACGCTGAAGATGGGGGCGTGCGCTGCGGCCAGCGCCACGGCCTGGTCGAGGCGGTCGCGGTCGATGACCAGCGGAATGGCCCGCGTGCCGGCCACCACGTCCCCTTCGCGGACCGGCACATGGTTGTGGCGGGATGCACACATGACGTCGGGGATGAGGTTGAAGGCCACCAACGCGTCGGTGGCGACCTTCAGCAGGCCGTCGTAGGTCGCCGTCAACTGCAGTTTGCCCTCGCGGGGTTGGCCGCTGAAGCCGATCCCCGGACCGGCCAGCGCCGTGGCGAGGGCCAGGACGGCATCGTCCTCATGCACCTGATTCTCCTTCAGGTCGAGCACATAGAGGTGCCGCTTGCCCAGCCGCATGAGGCGGCAGAGGTCTTCCGGTGCCACCTTGTGGCCGCGTCTGAAGGTCGCTCCCTTGAACTCCCCGGGACGCACTTCGGTAATGTCGTGGGCCAGTCGCGCACCAACGGCCGCTTCAATGGGAACCTTGGAGAGCTGTTCATCGTGGTATTTGGCGTTGCCACTGCACATGGGCTGGAACCCTCGCATTCATGAAATCGAGAAGCCGCAACGGTCGGATCAAACAGCCCGCAGGCATGGTCCGGACGAAGACGGTTGGGGGCCTGCGGCGGAGAGGCGCACCGTTGCCGCATCACACCGCGCGATGGGGCGAAAATAAGCGCCATGGGCACAGGGTCGGCACAGCACCTGCCCCCCTTTAAGGACCTCTCTCTTGTCGCGCACCACCTGGCCGCAGAGGTCGCAGGCAGCCTTGAAACGCGACGGTCCCGGCATATCGTGGTAGGGAACGTCCACCTGCACTGCCTGAACATCGAAGAGGAGATCGTCCGGCATACGGATATACGCTTCCAGTTGTTGGTGCTGCGGATCGGCGATCTCCGGCGCATAGTCGACAACCCGTTGACGGGAGGATTCGGTGGAGAGGATGCGATAGGCGGTCCGACGCTCCAGATTGACGAAGGTGGCCGCCATGATGCCGTAATCCATGAATTTCAGGGAACGGCGGCCCAGTTTGACCCCGGTGACGTAGGCGATGGCATCGGCCGCACACCGATCGATCTCAACGTAGACGATAAGTTTCTTGATTTGGGGCATCTCTCTGGGCTGATCGAGACCGATGAGATCGCAGCCCAGCAGGGCCATGCGAACCCCTACCACCTGACCGGGACACAGGTGTCCGTGGGCCTCTGCAGATCCGCGCAGCAGCGATTTGAAATTTTGCATCGACCCGTATCCTTCTGAGTTTAATTCCCATCGATTATGCTGGATCTAACATAAGCGTCGGCGGAATACAATCCCTGCCCACTGCGCTCCCCGATGGTTGCTG
>JASJCL010000053.1 GCA_030066015.1 Desulfosarcinaceae bacterium
CCGATCTCGTCGAGAAAGAGGGTGCCCCCTTCAGCTTGCTTGACCAGACCGTCCCGCTCAGCGTCAGCCCCGGTGTAGGCGCCTTTGACATGGCCGAACAGGGTGCTCTCCACAAGGGACTCGGGCAGGGCGGCACAATCCACCACCACGAAGCGTCGCTTGGCGCGTTCGCTGTTGGAGTGGATGGCGCGGGCGATGAGTTCCTTTCCCGTCCCGGTCTCTCCGCAGATGAGAACGTTGGCCGAACTGGCCGCCGCCTGTGCGACCCGTTCAAGGGTGGCGTTCAGCGCGTAGCTGTTGCCGATGATGGCGTCCCGTCTGAGGTGCGTGGGACTTTGGACCGCCTTGGCGGCGCGGTATTTTAGAGCCCTTTCGATGGTGAGCCGCATGGTCTCCACCGCCGCCGGCTTGAGCAGATAATCCCACGCCCCGCTGTGGATGGCGGTTACGGCCGCCTCCGGATCCCTTTGACCGGAAACGATGATCACGATCGGCTCGGAGGGGCTGCGCAACAATTCCGGCAGGGTGTCGATACCGCTGCCGTCGGGCAGATTGACGTCGAGCAGCACCAGGTCCACCGGCATGCGGGCGGCTTTTTCGGTGCCCTTGGCCAGATTGCCGGCGCTGACGCTTTCATGACCCAGCTGTTGAACCACCTCGCAAAAGAGCCGGTTGGTATCGTGGTCGTCGTCTATGACCAAGACGTAAGCCATCGTCGTTCGTCCTGAAAAGAGAGCGGTTGACTCGAACTTCGGGATATGGGGTTACATGCACTATCGCCGGCCCGGGGCCCTGACTTTAGTTCAACGGGAAACGGCGGGCGTCAAATCCCGCCCTCCTTGCGGAAGTAAAGCACCAGGCTCTTCCCAAGCAGGGGATTGAGCAGCTTCTCCAGACAGCGCGTCAAGGGTGGATGCTGCAGAATGTCCCAGGTGAGCAGGCGTTTGTAGAGGCGGATAATCAGCGGGGCTTCGTTGTCGATCCCCACGAGACATTTCAGCCACCAGTAGGGAGCGTGCAGGCTGTGGGCGTGATGGGCGCCCCTGTAACGGGCGCCGGTGGCGCAAATCTTCTGTATGAGCGCTTTCTTGCGGTAGATGCGCACATGCCCGCCCGTGGTCGAGCGGTACGCTTTCGAGAGCTGCCAGCAGAGCTGCTCGGGCCACCAGCGCGGGACACTGACCACCAGTTGGCAGCCGAATTTTAGCACCCGCAGCAGTTCGGCCATAGCGGCGTCATCGGCGGGGATATGCTCGAGCACCTCGCTGCAGAGCACCAGGTCGAAGCTGTTATCCGGGAAGGGCAGGCGCGTGATGTTTGCTGCCAGCAGCATCCAGCTGCCCCCCTTGTGGGTGCCGAAACCATCGTGCAGATTTAGGCGTTCAGCGGCCGCCCGCAGGTCTGCTGGGTTCAGATCGGCGCCCACCACCCGTGCGCGGCAGCGCTCGTAGAAGGCGCCCACATGTCGGCCCGAACCGCAGCCCATGTCCAATATGCGGAAGCCGTCTGCGACCTCAACGCGGCGGAAATCGATGGTAATCATCGATCACCTCCCGATAGGCGGCGACCGTTTTCTGGGCCGCCCGCTGCCAGGTGAAGTGGGCCTGGACGCGGCGATAGCCGGCATCTCCCAGAGCGGCGGCGCGGCCGGGGTTTTCTGTCAGGGTAGTGATGGCGGCAGCCAGGGCCTCGGCGCTGCGGGGGGGAACCAGGATGCCGGCCTCGCCCACCACCTCGGGCAGGGCGCCTCCGGAGGTGGAGATGACCGGCACCCCGCAGGCCATGGCCTCTCCCGCCGGCAGACCGAAACCCTCGTAGACCGAAGGCACCACCGCCAGGGAGGCGCGGGCGTATTGACGGACGAACTCCCTGTCGCTGATGCGTCCGGTGAAGGTCACCCGCTCGCCAATGCCCAGGCGGCGGATCAGGCGAAGGATGCCGCCCTTTTTTTTGGGCGTGCCGACGACCACCAGGCGCACTGGTTTGGCCGCGGGAAGCAGGGTCAGGGCGTGGAGGAGGTAGTAGAGTCCCTTGAGGGGTGTGTCGGAGCTGTTGGTGACAATCAGGCGCCCCGATTCACGGGCCACGCCCGGCAGGGGCCGGAAGATACAAGTGTCCACGCCGTTGGGGGCGATGCGGAAGCGCTCGGCCGGAATCCGGAATTCGCGCGCAATGTCGTCGCGGGCGCAGGCCGAGACCGTGATGACCCGCGAGAGGCTGGGGGCCACCCGCTTCTGCATCCCGATGAAACTATACCAACGCAAGTGTTTGGCCTTTTTCCACAGGGGTTTGACCGCCCGCACGGCGATATCGCGGTCTACGGTGATGGGATGATGGATGGTGGCCGTGGTGGGCAGCAGCCGGCGCATCGACCGGACCCCGTATGAGAGACTCTGGTTGTCGTGGACGATGTCGAAATCCCCGCGATGGCGCCGTACCCAGCGCAGGGACCGGATACCGAAGGTGAATGGCTCGGGAAACCCCATGGTGGAGACCCCCAGCCATTCGAGAAGGTTCACCGGATCGCTGAGTTCGCGGAGGCTCGGGACACGGAAGGGATCGGCTGGATTGTAAAGGTCCAGACCCGGAATGGGGACGACCGCCACGTCCGGGTCCAGCTGGAGGCTCGGCGGCCCGGCCAGAACCGTCACCCGGTGACCCAGGTCGGTGAGGGCTCGGCTGAGGTGGCGCACATAGACCCCCTGACCCCCGCAGTGGGGGTTGCTGCGGTAGGAGAGCAGGCAGATACGCAGGGGGCGTTGGTCGGCTGGCAGCATGGATCCCTTTCTTGACGGGCGCACTCAATCCACCATCGGCGGCCAAAACACACGGAACCAGCTCCCATACCCTCTTGGCGGCGGCCAAGTCAAGCGTGAGCGCTTTTCCGCGCGTCATGGCCCATAAAAAAAGCGGGGCCCGAAGGCCCCGCTTGGGGTGAGGTGTTGATGTTCAGGAGGTGGATGGTTTACTCAACCAGCTCTCCCTTGATCACTTCCACATCCACGCCGGTGGGCTTTTCCCAGAACTCGCTGTCGGCGAAGATGGTCGCGACCTGTTCGTCCAAGTCTTCGGCGATGGTGGGCGCGGCCACATCAAAGCTCTCCGCTTCGGTGTCGAGGGCCGCCAGCCCGACGATATCGTCGTAGTCGGGATCATCCGCTTCGACCTGCGCCATGCGCAGCTCCTCTTCCCAGCCCTTGAGGACGTATTCTTCACCGTCGCCACCGTCCAGCACCAGGTCGGAGTCGCCACTGTCACGCAGGTTCACCACGGGGCCCCACTCGCCGCTGGCCTCATCGAAGACCCAAGGGAGATGCAGTTCGAAGCCGTCGTAGTCGAAGTTGAAGATGCGGCCTTCGTTGGGGTCGGCCGCTTCGCCGTCGAAGTAGTTAAGGTCGTAAGCTTTCGCGTGCTCATAGCTCAATTGCAGCGGGGCGTCGAAGGGCACGTAATCGCCCTCGAGGTCCTGAAGGATGGTGAGCTTGTTCCACTCCTCGGCACCTGTCCGCCAGGAGTAAAAGACTTCCTGCTCCCATACGAGGTGAGGATCGTTGGCGATGGTTGCCTGGACATCGGCCGCCACCATGGGGCGCAGTTCGCCATAGCTTGTGTCGCCATTGTTAATCTCGGCCGCGGATTGAACCGTATCGCCCTGGTAGAGCAGGAGGGTCTCCTTGTCCCAGCTGTAGTCGGTCCATTGTGCCAATTCCCAGTCCCAGAATTTGAGCGCCAACGCATCCCCGGCAATGGCGTTGAACTCATCGCTGCCCGGTACGACGGTGGTCTCGGCGTGGTAGTAGAGCAGGGTATTGTCGTTGGGGCTCTCCAGGGTGCCCAGGGGGAGGAAGCTCTGCAGGCTCTGGCACCAGGCGCCTTCCCACTCGTTCTCAAATGTGACAAGTTCACCGGCACCATTGCTGTCCAGCTGCCAGTCGGTCGCTTCGCTGCGGACGCCCAGCGTTCTGAAATCACTGCCATTCCAAGAAAAAACCACGTCAAAGCAGGACGCTTCGGTGCATTCCCAGGTGCTCAACTCCACGTTGGTCAGCTGCGCCAGCGTTATGGTCTTCTGCTCGTGTTTGATCAGCTTACCGGCCACCTGCTTGACCTCATACTCGACGCCGTTGTCTTCGCGGATGACGCGGGTGCCGGACGCAACCTCACTATTGTCGTGGCTCCACAGGCCATAATACCCGACGTAGCCGAACTTCCCGCTCTCCTTGAAGCGGATGGGAAAACCGCTGTTCAGCGTGACGGCGTTGCCGTCCATGTCGAAGAGTTTGTAACGATAGACGTTGGAGGTGTAGGCATTTTTGTCGAAGACGTAGAGGTCGTCATCATCATCGGCGACGATGAAGTTCTCGTTGAAAGCGACGCGCAGGTTGGCCTCGTCGTATTGGGGGGTGGCTCCCCAAGTGTGAAAGTTGTCCCAGTCGGGGCTGCGCTCGTATACGCGGGCCTTGCCCACGTTGAAATCCTCGTCGGCTACCACGCGCATCTCGGCCGCCTCGCTGATCTCATAGCCCTGATCGGTGCGGCTGTGGTTCTCGACAAACTCTACGACAGCTTCGCCTTCCGCATTGGAGCCGACTTCCATGCCGATCTTCATGCGGTAGTCACTACCGATCTCCTGGCCGGCCTCGTTGATATCCTTGCCGACGATATAGGCCGTTATGTCACCCATGGGGAAAGCCGCACTGACGCCCTCACGGACCTCGAAACGACCTTTAATACGCTGGGCGTTCTCGCCCACATCGTATGGGGGCTCGTCAAGCCAGAAGTAGACATACATGGGCGCCGTATTGCTGGCCCGGGTAACGTTGACCGTCATCTCCGAGAGGGACTCGCTGGCCGACGCTGCTGCGCCGCCCTGGCTGCCACCTTGCTGACCACCCTCGTCGTCACCAGGGGTGTTGACGAGCGCTACATAGGGTCCCTGGTTGACCATCATATCGTAACCGGTGTCCTTGACCGTTTCGAGGATCTCGTTGACGAGATCCAGCACCTCGGCCACATCCTCGACCCAGACCCGTTTTTCCAGGTTGTCATAGTCGGTGCCGGAATCGGTGTAGAGACGGGCACCGAAGCTCGCCGCCCGCAGGTGGCCCTGCGCCGCATCCCGCTCGGAGGTGTCGGCCTGGGTGAGACTGATGCGATTGGGCAACTGCAGCGCGGCCACATCGGTCCCGCCGCCGCCGGTGGTGGCCCCACCGCCGCCACCGCTGCCGCCACAGGCACTTAGGAAGCTGGCCCCCAACATGGCCAGAATGATAAAGGCGACCTGCCAGAGGCGTTGGGAATAGCGGAGAGCCGCACGGCCTCGCTGATGGCTGACCCTGTTCTGGATGATTCGGTTCATAGTGCGCATGCATTTACTCCTGCTTCTAACGGTTAACATGTAAAATCCGGGAAACCCTGCCGGGACGGCATTTATCGTTGATGTGGGGTCAGCAAAGAGGATGCCATCGGCTGAATTGAACGGTCTTGTTTCCGTTATGCTATTGATGTCGGTTGGTTGCATCAGTAACCGCCGTTGCTGACGAAGCACTTTGGTACGGCGCGTGGTGGGATGGGATCGATATTGCGGACCGGTGCGTTCGCTATCCCGAACAAGCTTCTCCTTGCAGGCGCCAAGTGTCTGCGCCCTCAAGGATTAATCTCTCCCTATAGTCAAGTTTGCCTCGGCCAGGCCGATATCCATACCTGATCGCAGGCAGCAGCAACCCCCGCAAACACGAATCTAACCCATTTTCCGCAATGAAGGTGGTCCGATTTCATGGATGGTGCAGCGTCCCAGACCCTTTTGTTTGTTGATGATGAGGATACCATCCTCGACATCGCCGAGGAGTTTTTTACCAATCGCGGTTTCCGTGTCCTGACGGCATCCAACGGACGAGCGGCCGTCGAGGTGCTGGACCGGGAAAAGGTGGATTGCTGCTTTACAGACATCAATATGCCGGAGATGGATGGGCTCGCCCTGGCAGAGCACATCCATGAAAAGGACAACACCCTGCCGGTGGTGGTCATGACCGGTTATCCTTCCCTGGATGCCACGATTCGTACCCTTCAGAACGGGGTGGTGGACTTTCTGGTCAAACCGGTTGATCTTAAACAGATGGAGCTCTGTGTGCATCGCGTATTGCGGGAACGCGACCTTTTTGCCCGTAATTTGATTTTGGCCAAGGAGGCCGAAAGCGCCGCTCGCCTCAAGGAGCTCAATCAGGAACTGCTTTACAAGGTCGAAGAACTCAACATCCTCAATCAGATCATGATGGAGTTCGCGACCATCAGCACCAGCCGCGACGTGTTCAAGCGCGTGGTGGATACAGCCCTCGATCTGTCCCATGGTGACGAGGCCTGCTTTTTCGTCCTCAATGAGAAGGCCCGGCACCCGGTGGCGGTGGCGCGCTCCCTGGGCGGGGAGCAGATGCCCGACACCTGCCTCGGCATACCGGCCTCTCGGCTGGACAAGACGGTCGCGGCCGAGGTCGAGGCCTTTATCGTCACCAACAGTATGGAAGAGAACCCGCTCCTCATCAGCCACAACAATGGCAATGGTCCCTTTCCGGCGAGTATCAGCGCGTTTATGCTGGTACCGTTGATGATCCGTGAAAAGATCTTCGGCAGCCTGGCGGTGGTGGCCACCGATCCCCTCAAGCGTTTTTCAGAGAAGGATCTTTACTACCTCTCCTTTATGACCAACAAAGCGGCCTACGCCATCGAGAATTTGGCCCTGTACGAGAATATCTACGACAACCTCTTTGCCACTTTGTATGCCTTCGTGAAGGCCATCGAAGCGCGCGATCCGTATACCGAGCAGCACTCCAATCGGGTGACCAGCCTGGCCATCGCCGTGGCGCGCGCCATGGGGTTGAGCAGCGAAGAGGTAGACATTCTCAACGTGGCCGGTCGTCTACACGACATCGGAAAGATCGGTATTCGGGACGAGATCCTGCTCAAACCCGGGCGCCTCACCAACGAGGAGTACGACATCATCAAGCTGCACCCCATCATCGGGGCCGACATTGTCGCCCAGATGGGGCTCTGGGATCGGGAGAAACAGATCATCCGGGCCCATCACGAGCGTTTCGATGGTGGCGGTTACCCCGATGGCTTGGCCGGTGAGAAGATTCCGCTTTTGGGCCGCATCCTATCGGTGGCCGATGTGTACGATGCCATTGCATCCGACCGCGCCTACCGCAGCGCCATGCCGGAAGAGAAGATCCTGGGCATCATGTATGGTGGTGCCGGTTCTCAGTTCGATCCCCAGGTGATCGAGGTCTTTCGCCGTTTGTACGAAGATGGCACCATCCGCAAGATCTCCGAGGAGTACCTCCAGGAGCCGGAGGCCACCTCCACTGCTGCCTGACCAACGGCGCACTTCTCCGAAACAAACCAAGGTATCGTGCGCGCCGTCACGGCGCACGCCCTCCTTTTGGCGCATGGGACGCTGGGTCGCTGAGGCTGCCTGCCGCGGCGGGCGCGGGGTGTCGGATCACCCTGCTGGCGCCAGTCGTGATGAAGCCGCCACCACCAGCGATGTGTTCGGACAGCCCCTGAACCCCCGCCAAGTTTGACGGCCGACCGCCTACCGATGTTCACAAGGCGGACGGTGCTATCGCCTATCCGTCCCTCGACGCACCACCGCTGCGACCCTCTTGCCAACAACGGCGAACTATGGTTGGATACCGCGTCTATGAATGAATGGGTCGAACCAACAAGCCTCACCGAGAGCGTCAAGCGTGCCTTGGTGCTGCGAAACTGTACCCTCTTGCTGGTGGTGGTCGCCCTGGTGGCGCTGGAGATGCGTTTCGACTGGGCCGAGCGCCTGCTGGGCGCCTACTTGGTCACCACCAACAACCACCGGCCTGAATCGGGTGCCATCTGGGAGGTGGGCCATCAGACCTCCGCCGCTCGCGAAGCCCTCGAGGCCTTGGTGAACGAGCGTCAGTCCCTTCAGAGCCAGGCTGAGGAAGCGGTATCCCTGGCGGAGATTTTCGGCCAATTGGCCCAGCGGGATAGCCTGATGCTCTCGGCCGACCAGTTCCTGAGGCTCTATCGTGCCCTGCCCGACGCCCTGCGCCGAGAGGTGGCCTCGCCCTATCATCTGCTCACCTTGGTTCATCAGGGGCGCTGGGAACGAACCTTTTTCCAAAAACAGGGCGCGACGATCGCCCTCCATCTGCTGGACGGCCATAACACGGTCCTCAGCACCCTGACCATCAGCGATACCGTACAAGAATATATCGATCGCGGCGAGGTCGCCGTCGCCGGCCGACTCACCTCCCTCTCCGACTTTGCCCGCCAGATCTATCCGGCAAACCGTTTTTTTCAGGTGCTGGAGTCCCTTCCCGAGGCTGTCCAGCGCGGTATTCTGCCCCAGCCCGAGTCCCTGCTGGCATCGCCGGACCGCATTCTGCGGGTCGGCATCTCCAGTGAGGCTTATGACGGTACCCTGACCCTTGGCTTCGAACGTGAAGGGAGCGACGGGCCGCGGGTCATCTTGGTTCAGGGGCGCGAATGGGATGTGTGGCAGCTGGCGCGCCGGCTCAATGACAGCGGCGGGATCACGGCGCCGGAGATGCGGTTCGATCAGGGTGGCGGAGGAGGTCAGCAATGACCGCCATGGGCCTATGGCGCCGTCTCCGGGTGGTGGTTTACGCTGTGATGGCCCTGAGCGGTGCGGTCGCTCTATTCGGAGTGATCCTCTTTTACGGGGTCCTGCGGGACCTGCCACGCCTGCCCGAGCCCCTCAGCCGCATCATCGAGACACCCGCCACTGAGATTTATGCCGCCAACGGTGAACGCCTCATCTCACTGGGGGGGCGCCAATACGTTCCCCTGCACCGGGTTTCCCGCAGCTTCATCCAGGCCATCCTGGCCACCGAGGATCACCGCTTCTGGGACCACCGTGGGGTCGACAAACTGCGCACACTTAAAGCGCTCTGGGTAACCTTTTTCCAGCCTGGCCGGGTTCAGGGGGCCTCCACAATCACCCAGCAACTGGCCAAGAATCTCTTCTTCAGCTTCGAACAGACCTGGTCGCGTAAATTCCGGGAACTGCTGGTGGCCCTGCAGATCGAGGCCCAGTTCAGCAAGGAGGAGATTCTCGAGGCCTACATCAATCAGATCCCCTTCGGCGTGGGGGCCTATGGCATCGAACGCGCTGCCGACCTTTTCTTCGCCAAACCGGCCAGCGGCCTCACGCTATCAGAAGCGGCCCTTCTGGCGGGACTGCCCAAATCCCCCACTCGCTACAACCCCTTTCGTCATATCGAACGCGCCAAGCAGCGGCAGCGGGTCGTTCTCCAGCGCCTTGTCGCGGTAAAAGCCATCAGCTCTGAGGAGGCCGATCAAGCGGCGGCAGTTCCCCTTGAATTCAACCCGCGACGGCCCGCTCGCCTGAGGGGGAGTTATCCCCTCGATTTCGTCCTCCAGCAGCTGGCGAAGCGCTACGGTGACGAAGTGGTCTACCACGGCGGTCTCAAGGTCACCACCACCTTGGATCCCCGGCTGCAGCAGATTGCCGAGAGCGTCGTCAGGGAGGAGCTCACAGCGCTTGAGGGCCGTTTGAAAAAGGAGGCCACCAAGCCGGCGGACCCCGCCGAGACGCTGCAGGGCGCCCTTGTGGCCATAGAGGCCCATTCGGGCGGGATCAAGGCCATGGTGGGGGGGCGGGATTACGCCGAAACCGAATTCAATCGTGCCGTCCACAGTGCGCGCCAGCCGGGATCGGGCTTCAAGCCCTTTCTTTACTACGCCGCCTTCGAAAACCTGAACCTTACGCCCGCCTCTGTGTTCGAAGACCGCGCGGTACGGATCCCCATAAAAGGCGCCCCGGATTGGCGGCCCAAGAACTTCGAGCGCGAATACCACGGCCCCATGGTGCTCAAGCACGCCTTCACCGAGTCGGTCAACACCGTTGCCGCCCAACTGGTGGCCCAGGTGGGTGCCGATGCCGTGGTGGAGGTGGCCCGCCGTTGCGGCATCCATGCACCCCTCAAGCCGGTCTACTCGCTCGCGCTCGGCACATCTGAGGTGAGTCCTCTGGAAATGGCGGCCAGTTTTGCCACCTTCGCCACCGGCGGCATCCGCTACGCACCTTTCATCATCTGGCGGGTGGAGGATGCCTTCGGGCGGGTTCTCGAGGAGCGAATTGTCGAGCGCGAACGGGTCCTGGACCCCGAGGTCTGCTACCAAGTCCTGGACATGATGACGGGCGTCATCGAGCACGGCACCGGCCAACAGATTCGGCAGATGGGCTTTGACCGTGAGGCCGCCGGGAAGACCGGCACTACCAACGGTTACCGTGACGCGTGGTTCACTGGCTTCACGGCCAACCTGAGTACCGCCGTGTGGGTAGGCTATGACCGCAGCCGCGGGATGCGCGCGGCCAGTGGTGTCGGTATCACCGGCGGTCGCGGTGCTGCGCCCATCTGGACCCGGTTCATGAAGTCCGCTACTGCCGGGGAGCCCCCGCGGCGCTTCGCCAAACCCAACGGCATCACGGTGATGTCGGTAAATCCGCGCACCGGACGCAAATCCGGGTTCTTCAGCCGCGAACGGCTGCCGGTCGCCCTGCGGTCGGGCCAGGAGGAAGGCTAATCATGCTATCTCACGCCTTGCGTCATCTGGCCCTGCGCCTATGGCTGACGGTGGTCGTGGGGGGGTTGGGCAGCCTGGCGTTGGTGCCCCTGCTACAGGCACTGATGGGGTTGGATTGGGTGGCCTTGCCGGTCTTCGGCTTCCTCGGGCTCGTGTTTTTGGGTATCGGCTGGGTACTCAACGCCTGGGCATCCCATTTGGTTGAGCGCCTGCGCGCCGAGGCTGCTATCTGGGAACGGGCCGGCATGCGCCGCGAAGCCACCCAGCGCTATCAGGCGCTCGTAGGCGTGGTGGACAGTTTCCTATTGTCGCCGGGTCGCCGTCGGCAGATGCTGGCCAAACTATTGCCCAAGCTGACCCGTTTTCACCTGGACCAGGATAGGCCGGGGCCGGTACTGGATCGACTTTTACGGGCCCATTTAGAGATCCATCCAGGGGATGCCGCTATGGCGGTAAAATGGCTGCGGATTCAGATCGGCCGTCAAGATCCGCCCCCTTGGACCCATGAGCTGGCCCAGCAGATCGGCGAGGCCTCGTCGGATTCCGCGGATGTCACAGCCCTGCTGGTGCGTTTCTACCTCGCCAATGGCCGCAGCGATCACGCCGCCATCGATACCTACCGGCGCTGCTGGCGGTCGGTGCCTGACTTTCGCACCGCCAAGGCCGTGGCACTGGCCCAGTTGCTCAGTATGGAGGGTCATCGCAATCTCTGGGCCCTGGACGTTTACTTGACCGCCTGGTCCCAGGGCGCCCCTCAAGATCAGCTCGCCGCCGCTATCCGGCGCTGTGTGGCCGTCATCCGGCCAACCGAAGAGGGCCGCCCGCTTCTCGAGCAGGCGCGAGCGCTGCTGGGCCGGCAATTGCCCGCTTCCCAACCGCCGCCAGCGGCCCCCCCCAGAGTGTCGCAGCCATCTGACGAAGAGCGCCTCGATCCCTTCACCCTGGGAAGCGAGGCTGTCGCGCCTCAGGCGCCTTCGTCGGACGATACGGCGGCGGCATACCGCTACCGTCGCCGGCCGCGCTCGAGACCCGCAACGGAAACTTGGATCGCCCGGACCCGACGAGAGCTGGGCAGTCGTCTACTGGCCATTGGCCCCGGACTACGGCGAACGGGGCAATGGGCCCTCATCCAACTCCGCAGCACCTGGGGCAAGACGGCGGGCTTTGGGATTCTGGCCCTGGCCCTGATTGTACTGATCTCCAACACAGTGCAGCACCTGCAGCCTAGCCCCTCCGCACCGCCCCCCCCTGAGCCGGCCGCCGCGCCTGCGGTAACCGACCCCTTCACCATTCAGGTGGCCGCCTATCTCAAAGCAGAGGATGCCAGACGATATGCCGAGCGGTTAAAGGCCAATGGGCTCGATGCCTACTGGACAGAGGCGGTGGGGGCCAGTCGCAACTGGTATCAGGTCCGCATCGACCATTTCGCCACCAAGGCCGCAGCCCGTAAATTCGGACAGGATCTGAAAGCGAAAGGCCTCATCAACGATTTCTATGTGGCCAACTATCGTCCACCCCAGCTGCCCGGGAAGAATTAGCCTACCGCGGACAGCGCCAATTGCGGCATCGGCGGACACCCCTCTGGCCGGTCCGGCTTTCCTTGCCAAGGATGATGAAAAGCCCTACAATCCGATGGTAACGATCTCATCCATCCCACCCCATCAGCGAAAGGAACGCCACCATGGATAAAAAAGATGTCATGGCCATTGCAGAAGGTCTGCGCCTCATCGAACAGGGAGTTGAAACGATCCAAGGTGTCATGCGGGAGAAAAAGATCAAATCGATCAAAGACATTGCCGAAGAGCTGATCCCCTTTTTCAAGGCGGATGACGACAGCCTCTCGGAATCCGTCATCAAGCACCTGGGGAAGTAAGCGGTGCTTCGCATGGGGAGCCGGGACACCGGCAAACCGCCGTTTGGTGCGCCCATATGCGAAACAAATTCGCCCCCGCCAGCGCAACTGGTCCGGGCACTGACGGGGGCTTTGACCGTCATCTCTCAACGGATCGCTGTGTCACGCGAACCCCATTACGCATAATCCTTCCGCAACTGCTTCTTGTTGATCTTCCCAACGCTGGTCTTGGCGATGGATTGAACCAGCTCAAACCGCTCCGGCACACCATATTTGGGGATGACGCCGCGCTCGGCGAATGCCATGACGTGAGCGCGGATGGCATCGGCATCGACCGCCGCGTCGGCGTTGGCCACCACCAGCGCCAATGGGCGTTCGCCCCATTTTGGATCGGCCACGCCGATAACGGCCACTTCACTCACCGCCGGATGCTGGCTGATGATATCCTCCAACTCAAGTGAAGAGATCCACTCGCCACCGGTTTTAATGACGTCCTTGAGGCGATCGGTGATTTGTAGATACCCTTCACTGTCAATGGTGCCGATATCACCCGTGTGCAGCCAGCCATCGTTCCACAGCTCTTCACTCCGTTCGGGATCCTTCAAGTAGCCCTGGGTCAGCCAGGGGGCGCGCACCACCACTTCACCGGCGGTTTGTCCGTCGTGGGGTTGGGGGGCGCCCTCGCTGTTCACGATCTCCAGGAGAACATTGGGCACCGGCAGGCCCGTCTTGCAGCGCACTGTCACTTGCTCCTCCTGGCGCCAGGAGCGCATCTCAGGTTTGAGGTTGGCCACGGTAAGAAGGGGGCAGGTCTCCGACATGCCGTAGGCCGAATAGATATTGATGTTGTGCTTGAGGGCGGCCTGGCAGAGCCCCTTGGATAGCGCCGAGCCGCCGATGACGACCTTCCATCGGGAGAGATCGAGTTTTTCGATCACCGGGCTCGACACCAGCATATGGATGATGGTGGGGACACAGTGAGAGAAGGTCACCCCCTCCCCCACGATAAGTTTTAGCAGCATCTCGGGTTCGTAGCGACCGGGATAGATCTGCTTGTTGCCCAACATGGTGAAAAGGTAGGGCATCCCCCAGGCATGCACGTGAAACATGGGCGTGATGGGCATGTAGATATCGCCCGAGTTGATCATCGCTTGAGAATCATAGGCGCACAGCCCCGACATGAGACCATAGGTGTGCAGTACGATCTGACGATGGCTGAAATAGACCCCTTTGGGCAGGCCGGTGGTGCCGGTTGTATAGAAGGTGGTGGCCACGGCGTTCTCGTCGAAATCGGGGAAGTCGAAACCGGCGTCGTTCGCTTCGAGAAGCGCCTCGTATTCGCCGTCGATCTTCACCGCGGTGTCGGGAATCGCGCCTTCGTCGTTGAGAACCACGATCTTTTTAACCGTCTTGAATTGGTCTTTGATCGCCTCCAGCATGGGCAGGAAATCGACGTTGACCAGGAGAACGTCGTCCTCGGCATGGTTGATGGTGTAGATCAGTTGCTCCTGGCTGAGACGGATGTTGATGGTGTGCAGCACCGCCCCCATCATGGGCACTGCGAAGAAGCTCTCCAGATAGCGGTGGCTGTCGTAGTCCATCATCGCAACGGTGTCGCCGGCGCCGACGCCCAAAGCGCTGAGCGCGTTGGCCAGTTGGCCGATCCGGCGGTTGAGGTCTGTGTAAGTGTAGCGCAGAAGATCGCGGTAGACGATCTCCTGACTGGGGGCATAATTGAGGGGCGTCTTAAGCAGGTTTTTGATCAAAAGGGGATAGGCGTACGCGGAAGGGGTGGCTTGGATACGTTTTACCGGCATGGGGCCTCCTTTGGTCATCTGGGTGGGGCCGCCCGCGGTCGCGCAGGCGGCGGATTGGCTCTCAGTTTCAGGCAGGATCGGTTCCACGGCCATGATGGCCAAGATCCTGTAACCGATATTCTACCGGACGATCCAGCCCTTTGCGATGCACTGTTCCCGGACACTGGTGGTGCCATCGATGATGGCTCAATCTCGCTTCCAAATCCTTGCGGTGAGTGAACCCGTTTCAGAATCTGCGTGCTTGGGCGTTCGTCGCAGCAGCTCTGCTCAAGGCGTCAGCCCCAGGCGGTTGGCAATCTCTTCCACCTGGCACAAGACGGCGGGATCGTCGGGGGTCTGGGCGGTATAGGCGTCCGGATCGATGCCACGCAGGAGCAGTTTGGTTCGCAGGGCCAAAGCCCGGTGGGGTGCTCCGGTAGAGTGGAATCGCAGGATGCGGTCCAGCGCCGCTTTGGTGCGACCGCGGGTCGCCGGAGGATTGGCGGTCTTGCTCAAGGCAGCCGTGTCGATCCCCAATTCGCCCGCCAGGCGCTGGATCTGATCCAGGGTGTGCGCATCGACCATTCGATCCGAATCCTCATCACCCGGGTGGATGCCCTTCAGGCGCAGCTGTTGGCGCAGGCGTCTCGCCAGGCTTGGCGTTTCGCCATGGCGCTGCTGGATGATGGCATCGAGCAGCCGACGGAGCTCGGCAACGGTGCGATGGGGGCGCTGAACGGGCAGGCGGACCCCGGTTTTGCGGGCCATCCGCTCCAGTCGGGCCACGATTTGGGGATCGTCCGGAGATTCCGCCCCATAGTGGTCCGGATCGATGCCATGTTGCCGGAAGGCGGCCTTAATTTGCGGGACATTGCCGGGCTTATTCTGGCTGCGGCTTTCGATGATGGCCTGGATGATGGCGTGGGTACGCCCGCGACTGGTCGCTACAGAGCGCTTGGGTGTAGCTGCTGAAATGGGATCAGATGGCGCTTTGTGTGCTTTTAACAGCGTAACCACCTGGGTCCTGAACCGGTGACGGGCCTCCGCTTTCGGGATACGGTCGCAAAGCTGATTGAGAAAGGTGCGCGCCTGGGCCAGGTGGATGTGGCGGCCATCCTCACTTAGCTGGCGGATCAGCTGGAGCATTTCGTTGTTGGCGCCGGATTGGCCGCCCATGGCCAATCCGAAATGATGCTGGATCTGTGCCATCGTGCGGTTGGGCAGCCAGGGGCCTTGATCCGGCAGGGGTGCAATCATGCCTTGGGTGCAGAGCCGTTCTAATCCCTGGCGGGCATCGGCCAGGGAGATCCCCAGTTCGGCAGCGATCTGTGCCACCGAGCGGTTCTCCTCCACCGCGAAGAAGAGCGCATACAGGACCCCGTTCAATGCGAAGGAGCCCTCTTTCTGGCGAAGGGTTTTACGGAACCGCAGTTTGGCGAAGTCGGGTGAGAGAAATACCATGGAACGTCACTCCAGAGAGACGCAACGCCGGTTATAGCTGACCGTTTGTGATGGTATGCGGGGAAACCAGGACCGCGTGGCCCGAATTGAGGTAATTGGGACCACTATAGTGAGCTGCCATGCAAAATGCAAGGGGGCGCCGCATGGGCGTCGATCCGATTTGTTATCCTTGTCCTAAAGAATGCCGCTTGTTGGCCGATAGGTCTATTAAATCCAAATGTTTACCAGCCGTGCCGACCACATGCTGGCTTGCATCCCCAAAGAGGACAATGGTCCCCGACTTGATGGGCTCACGCTCCCCACGCCACCGGCCCACGGGACTTCTAAAACCGCCGGGATCGGCGATACTGTGTTCAACCTTCATGGTAATACCAATCGAAGTTCAGACCCACTACCGCATTTCAACAGGAGCAAACCATGAATCTCAAAGACTTCAAGATACGCACGAAATTGGTCCTCTTCGGCGTTGTCGCCACCGTCATTCCGCTGTTGGTCATAATGGGCACGATGCTGAAACAGAATCGCACCATTATCCGGATGGGTGAAACAGAGAGTTTGAAATTGGCTTACGCCGATCTGGATCACATCGTTGAAAACCTCTACACTTTGGCGGAATCCCACCAGGAAGTGACCCAGAAGAACATCAACTCGGCCCTGAATGTCGCCCGGGACCTGGTCACCAAGGCCGGCGGGATCTCTTTTTCCGATGTCACCCAGGATTGGCGCGCCATCAACCAGTACAACAAGCAGGCGCGACAGGTTGCGCTACCCCAAATGCTGGTCGGCGACCAGTGGTTGGGACAGGTCGCTTCCCCTGATGCGCCCGCGCTCCTGGTGGACGAAGTGATGCAGTTGGTCGATGTGACCTGCACCATCTTTCAACGGATGAATCCTGCCGGTGACATGCTGCGGGTGGCCACCAATGTGATCAAAAAAGATGGGCAGCGCGCCATCGGCACTTACATTCCCGCGACGAATCCCAACGGCAGCCCGAACCCGGTCGTGTCGGCCGTTCTGCAGGGGCAGACCTTCCGCGGCCGTGCCTATGTGGTCAACGCCTGGTACATTACCGCCTATGAGCCGATTTACGACGCCGCGCAGAATGTCGTCGGTGTCCTCTATGTTGGGATTCCCCAGGAAAATGTGAAAAGCCTGCGTCAGGCCATTATGGGGATGAAGATCGGAAAGACGGGCTTTGTCACGGTGTTGGACAGCTCGGGCAAGTATGTGGTCTCCCAAGATGGCCAAGCGGATGGCAAGGAGATTATGACCCAGCTGGATGCCGACGGCACCGCCTACATCCGGGAACGCATTCAGGCCGCGACGGCCCTGTCGCCCCATGAAATCGGTCATCAGCGCTTCGGGCTTTCGGAAGCCGCGGGCGGTGGTGCCACCCTTCGCGATGCACGCTTTGTCTACTACAAACCCTGGAACTGGATCATTACGGCCGAGGCCGATACGGCAGAGTTTACGGCCGTCGCCAGCAAACTCTCAAAGGTTGGCCGCAGCAGTACCCTTACCATCCTTATGGTCGCGGTGTTCGCCCTGGCCGCCACCGCCGCGATCTGGGTCGTCGTTGCCAACAGCATCGTCAAGCCCATCGCCGACACGGCAGAGAGCCTCAAAGACATCGCCGAAGGGGAGGGCGACCTCACCAAGCGGCTGACGGTTTCGGCCAAAAACGAATTGGGTGATCTGTCACACTGGCTCAATGTCTTCCTCGAAAAGCTCCAAGGGATCATCCGACAATTGTCAGAGAACGCCGGGTTGGTGAACCAATCCTCCGAGCAGCTCAACGGGATCGCCAACCGCCTTGCCTCCGGCACCGACGACACCTCCCAGCGCACCGAGAATCTGAATACGGCAGCCGAAGAGATGAACGCCAACCTCACCAACGTGGCCGCGGCCATGGAGGAGTCCGCCACCAACACGTCCATGGTGGCCACCGCCGCAGAAGAGATGACGGCCACCATCAATGAGATCGCCCAGAATGCGGAGACGGCCCGTGATATCTCGGGCCGGGCGGTGGATCAGGCCAAGGGCGCCTCCGATCAGATGGCCCACCTGGGCCAGGCCGCCATGGCCATCGGCAAGGTGACCGAGACCATCACCGAGATCTCCGAGCAGACCAACCTGCTGGCCCTCAACGCCACTATCGAAGCGGCCCGGGCGGGCGAAGCGGGCAAGGGCTTCGCCGTCGTGGCCAACGAAATCAAGGAGCTGGCCAAACAGACGGCCGGGGCCACCCTCGACATCCGGCGCCAGATCGAGGGGATCCAGACCACCACCGAGGGAACGGTGACGAGCATCAACGAGATCACCTCCGTGATCACGCAGGTCAACGGGACTGTGGCCACCATTGCCACGGCGGTGGAGGAGCAGTCTACGGCAACCAGCGAGATCGCCAGCAACATCAGCCAGGCCTCCCAGGGGATCCAGGAAGTCAATCAGAATGTCAGCCAGAGCAGCGCGGTCTCGGCCGAGATCTCCGAGGAGATCGCCAGCGTCAACCAAATCACCACTGACATCGCCAACAGCGGCGGCCAACTGCGTCAGAGTGCCGGCGAACTGCAGCAGATGGC
Source organism: Desulfosarcinaceae bacterium (assembly GCA_030066015.1). Classification (GTDB taxonomy): domain Bacteria; phylum Desulfobacterota; class Desulfobacteria; order Desulfobacterales; family Desulfosarcinaceae; genus JASJCL01. Next base: position 18,297 of record JASJCL010000053.1, read on the forward strand.
GGTGGCCCTCAACGGGATCGTGGGAGCGTTCAAATACTGATGCCCAGCGCCCGCAATGGGCGATCCAACACTCAACAGAAAGGTCCGTCCCTGGGGGGCGGGCCTTTCTGTTTTTTTGGGTGCCGTCAATCCTCCGGTCGTTGACGCCGACAACGGGAGATGCTGGCAAGGTGGATCGCGGTGCACCGCTGGGCGCTACATGCCAATTGACTCCATCTGGGCTTTCTCCTATAGTGCCCCTCATTTCCTGCCGCTAGGCACCTTCATCCGGTGAGGTGGTCTCCATGCCTTCGGTCAATCGCAAAAAGATGATGGCGCAGGTCAAGCGGGTGGTCGTCAAGGTGGGCTCCGGGGTTCTGACCCGCCGGAACGGTCTCAACCTCAACGTCATTGACGATCTCTCCACGGAGATGAGCGCCCTGAGAAGCAAGGGGATCGAACTCATTTTGGTCTCTTCGGGGGCCATTGCCGGCGGTTTGCGCAAGGCGGGGCTCACCAAGCGGCCCGTTTCGGTCTCGGAGCAGCAGGCCCTGGCCGCCATGGGCCAGAGCCGCCTCATTCAGGCTTATGAGGATGCCTTCGGACGTCACGGCGGGACGGTGGCCCAACTACTCCTCACCCGCGACGACCTTACCCACCGGCGCCGCTACCTCAACGCCCGCAACACCCTCCGGACTCTGCTGGCCTGGCGCGTGATTCCCATCGTCAACGAGAACGACACCGTGGGCACGGACGAGATCAAATTCGGCGACAACGATAACCTGGCCGCCTTGGTGACGACCCTCACCGAGGCCGACCTGCTCATCAACCTCACCGACATCGACGGCCTCTACGACAAGGACCCCCGCGAACACGCCGATGCGACCCTTATCCCGATGGTGACCAAAATCGATCGCCGCATCACCCGCATGGCGGGCGCCATCCCCGGTTTCCTCGGAACCGGCGGCATGGGCAGCAAAATCACGGCGGCCCGCAAGGTGGCCATGGGCGGGGCACCCACCGTCATCGCCAACGGCCTCCGGCCTCACGTGATCAAGGATATCTATGCCGGCCGCCGGGTGGGCACGCTCTTTCTCTCCAACGATGTCTCCCTCTCGCGGCGCAAGCACTGGATCGCCTTTACCAAAGCGCCCAAAGGGGAACTGACCATCGATGCCGGGGCGGAGACCGCCCTGCTGCGCAACGGCAAGAGTCTTCTGCCCAGCGGCATTCAGGCGGTGGCGGGGCGCTTCAGCATGGGGGATGCCGTGGAGTTGAAGGATGCCGCTGGGCGACGCCTGGCGGTGGGAATGGTTAACTATCACAGTGGCGACCTGAAGAAGATCATTGGCGCCCGTACCGCCGAGATCGAGGGGCTGCTGGGCTTCAAACACGATGACGAAATCATTCACCGGGACAATATGATTCTGGCCACCGAGCTGGAGGAGGAGTAGCGATGGAGCTGAAATCGCAGATGAGGCGGATGGGAGTGGACGCCCGGGCGGCCGCCCGAGAGCTGCGCGGCGTCAGCAGCGACGCAAAGAACGCCGCCCTGCTGCGAATCGTTGCCGAGCTCAACACCCGCCGGGACGCGATCGTGGCCGCCAACCAGAAGGACCTTTCCGCCGCCAAGGAGAGCGGCATGGCGTCCGCCATGCTGGATCGCCTGACCCTCACCGATGCGGTCATTGACGGCATGGCCGCGGGGGTGGCTGAGGTGGCCGCCCAGGAGGACCCGGTGGGGGCGGTCACGGAGATGAAGCAGCGCCCCAACGGTCTGATGGTGGGGCGCATGCGCATTCCACTGGGGGTGATTGGTTTCATCTACGAATCGCGCCCCAACGTCACCGTGGACGCCGCCGCCCTCTGTCTGAAGTCGGGCAACGCCGTCATCCTCAAAGGCGGTTCCGAAGCCTTCCATTCCAACCTCGTCCTGGGCGAGGTGCTCCGTTCGGCCCTGGCCGCCACAGGCTTGCCCGAAAAAGCGATTCAAGTGGTGCCGACCACTGACCGCCAGGCGGTGCGTGAACTCATCGGCCTCACGGAGTTGGTGGATCTGGCCATCCCCCGGGGCGGTGAAGGTTTGATTCGCTTTGTGGCCGAAAATGCCCGCGTGCCGGTCCTGAAGCATTACAAAGGGGTCTGCCACGTCTTTGTCGACCGCAGCGCCGATCTTGATCGTGCCGAGGAGATCTGCTTCAACGCCAAGGTTCAGCGCCCAGGTGTGTGCAACGCCATGGAGACCCTGCTGGTCCATCAGGATACCGCCGACCGCTTTCTGCCCGCGATGATCACGCGCTTTCAGCAGGCCGGAGTGGAGCTTCGCGGCTGTCCGGCGACCTGCCGCATCGCCCCCGAACTGACGCCGGCCCAGGCGTCGGATTGGCCGGCCGAATTCCTAGACCTGGTTCTGGCTGTCCGGGTGGTCCCCGATTTCCCGTCCGCCCTGGATCATATCGACACCCACGGCTCCAAGCACACCGAAGCCATTGTCACCAGCGACTACAGCCGGGCCAGACGCTTTCATGCAGAAGTAGACGCTTCGGTGGTCCTGGTGAACGCCTCCACGCGCTTCAACGACGGCGGTCAATTGGGATTGGGCGCCGAGATCGGTATCAACACCGACAAGCTGCATGCCTTCGGCCCCATGGGCGCCACCGAGCTGACCACCACCAAGTTCATCGTCTTTGGCGAGGGGCAGGTACGCGAATAAGCACGTGGCACGCCATCCCGTAATTGACCCGCACGCCCGACGGAGCGCCGCGCTCAGCCGGGCGTCGCGCCGCCCCGGACACCTGCCCCCATTTTGCCCGCATTAAAACGGCCACAATTTTGGAATCCACCAGCTGCCCCCCAGAATGATGATCAGGTTGAGGGGCATCCCCAGCTTGAAATAATCGCTGAACCGATACCCTCCCGGTCCGTATACCAGCAGGTTGGTCTGGTAGCCGATGGGCGTGGCGAAGCAGGCGCTGGCCCCGAAGCAGACCGCCATGATGAAGGGTTTGGGATTGACGCCCAGACCGATGGCGGTGGAGACGGCGATGGGCATGAGAAGCACCGCTGTGGCGTTGTTGCTGAGGAGCTGAGTGCTGAGACTGGTGAGGACCATAAAGCTGCCCAGGATGAAGCCGGTGGGCAGCCCTTCGAAAAACCCCAGGAAGTATTGGGCGTATAGATGGCTGGTGCCGGTTTTCTCCATGGCGGCCCCGAGGGCCAGGGTACCGGCAATCAGCACCAGGACATTGCCTTGGAGTGAGCGGTAGGCATCGCGCATCTGCAGACAGCCGGTCACCAGCATGAGCAAAACGGCGCTCACGGCGGCCACCAGAATGTCCAGGACGCCACAGGACGCCAACAGCACCATGGCGGCAAAGATCAGTGCGGCCACGCCGGCCTTGTGACGTTTGACGATCTGTTGGTGGACCTCCTCCACGACGATGAGATCGCCGCGGGCCCGCAGGTCGTCCATCTTCACCCAGGGGAGTGTCACCAGGAGGATATCACCGGTCCTAAGCCGCATCTCACGAAAGCTGCGCTCACCGTAGTGGGCGCCGCCGCGCTCCACGGCGATGACGTGAAAACGGTCGCTTTGGAGCAGGTCGGTGTCGGTCAGGCGATCGCCCACCAGCGCCGAGAGGGGTGGAATGACGGCTTCCACCGTGATGCGTTCCGCGGCGCCACCGGTCAGATCCATCGGTCCTGTAACATGGGGGAGGGTGGTGGAGTCGGTTTCGTAGAGCCGCAGCAGGTCGCTGGCGCCGCCCTTCACCAGGAGACGGTCGTCGGCAGCCAGGGTCATTCGATCACGGTCCGGATAATAGACGGTTTGCCGCCGGATCACTTCGATCACTTCGATGCTGGGGTGCTGCCGGTTGAAGGCGGCGTCGGGGGTTTGGCCCACCATGGCGCTGTCCGCAGGGATGAGCAGTTCGGCCAGATAGCGCTTGCCACCATCGCGGTTCAACTGACAGGCCGGGTTGTTGTGAGTGGGCATGAGACGGGGTGCGGCCACCAGCAAGAAGAGCAGGCCCACGACGGCCAGCGGTATTCCCAAGCGTGCCAGTTCGAACATGCCCAATGCCTGAAAACCGTAGCGGGCGCTCATGTCGCTGACCAGGATGTTGGTGGACGTACCGATAAGGGTGCAGGTTCCCGCTAAGATGGAGACATAGCTCAGGGTGATGAGGTATTGGGAGGGGCTCTCACCAAAGCGACAGCACATACTGATGAGCACTGGAATGAACAGGACCACTACGGGGGTGTTGTTGATGAAGGCGGAACTGACCGCTGCCGTTAACAATACCAGCAGCATGGCGCTGCGGGCGTTTCCACCGGCGACATTGACCACCTGGGTCGACAGGTACTCCACCGCCCCAGTTCGGATCAGCCCACGGCTGATGAGGAACATCGCCCCCACCGTGATGACGGCCGGATTGGCGAAGCCGGCCACCGCTTCCGCCGGTGAGAGAATCCCGGTGATGGCCAGCAGTGCGATAATGCCGATGGCGGTGACATCCACCGGGAGCTTCTCCGAGATGAGAAAGTAGAGGGCGCCGACCAGTATCACACTGACGATCCAGATCTCCACAGTCACTCCTCATCGCTTTGGGGGTTATCGGAGAGGGACAATTCCGCGCAGTTTTACAATGGTAAGCACCGTGGGCAAAAAACAAACCCGCCCCCCCACTTCAACCTGCCACCATTGTGGTCCGAATTTTTGCCTGCCCCCATTAAGCTCCACCCACCTGCGGTCGATACAAGATTTATCGAACTCATAAAGTCAGCTATCGGTATCTGTCTGCTTCGGATTCCGCGTTCACCTGAGATCACCTCCTCTACCTGCTGCATCGCCACCGCGTCACCAATGCGTGACCATCCGCCACTCTACCGGTTCGCTTCTTAGATAGCTGCAGCGATTTTCAACATCTGTTTCTGTGAAACCCTATTTAAGGAGCGCCTCATGCATCGTTTTCGTTTTTTGCCTGTCCTTTTTGTTCTGACCCTTTTTACTTGCCTGACCGCCAACAGCTTTGCGGCCGACACCGTAAAGATCGGCGTGTTGGCCAAGAATGGACCCGTCAAGGCGATGAAAAAGTGGAAGGCCACCGGCGATTATCTGACCACCAAACTGCCCGGGAAGCGTTTTGAGATCGTGCCGCTCGATTTTGATGCCGTCAATCCGGCCATCGAAGCGGGCCAGGTGGATTTCTTCCTGGTTAACTCCTCCATGTTCGTCACCGCCAAGGTCCGCTATGGCGCCAAAGCAGTGGCCACCATGATCAACTCGCGTCAGGGACAGCCACTGAAAGCCTTCGGTGGCGTGATATTTACCCTCGATGAAAATGATGCCATCACCCAAATCGGCGATCTGCGCGGGAAGAGCTTCATGGCCGTAAAAGCCAGCTCCTTCGGCGGCTGGCAGATGGCGTACAAGGAACTGAAGAAAGCCGGCATCGACCCCAACGCGGATTTCGCCAAAATGGAATTCGGCGGCAAGCATGACAACGTGGTTTACGCCGTCATGAATGGGGCGGTCGAAGCCGGCACGGTGCGGACCGATACCCTCGAGCGGATGGCCGCCAGCGGGGAGATCGATATGGAGGAGTTCAAGATCATCAACACCCAGAAACACGCCGAATTCCCCTTTGTTTGCAGCACGCCCCTCTATCCGGAATGGCCCCTCGCCAAAACGGCCCACACCGATGATGCGCTGGCCGCCGAAATCGTGAGTGCCCTCAAGGCGATGACGGCTGATGCCGCCGCCGCGAAAGCGGCCAAGGTCGTTGGCTGGGTGGACGCGCTCGATTATGCGCCGGTTGAAAGCTTGCAGCAGGCCTTGCAGGTCGGTGCCTTTCAACTCGCCCAGAATTGAACCGCTGGCGCGTTAACGTCGCACGCGACTGCCGCTCACGGGGTCGCATGCGCTGCTTCAAGGGGGGAACCGCATGCAAACCTGGTTTCAGAACCTAAAAAACAGTCTGCGATTCAAGCTCCTCGCACCGCTGACGGCCATCGTCATCCTTGCCTTTGTCGCTCTTTCCCTGGTGATCCTTGCGATTCAGCAAGGTCAGCTGACGCGGCTGGGCGACCAGGTGCGCCAGAGCCTGGACGAACAGCGTGAAATGATGGGGGCGGATCTGAAGGCGATGAACGTCCAGGTGACGAATCGCATGGCGGAGATGGCGGCATCCGCCGGGGCGCTCCTCGACCAGCACACGCGCGACGCCCTGGATGCCGAGAAAGCCCGCCTCCAGCGCGAGATGGAGAAAAGTCTCGTCGACAGCGCCGAAAGCCTCGGCACGCTGCTGGCGCAAGTCGCCCCGAAGGCGATCCTCTCCAACAGTTACACGGACCTGGTGACCTACGTAAAATCCGCCACGGCCAATCCCGATGTGGTCTTCGCCATCTACCTGCGCCCAAACGGGCAGGCCTACACCCGTTACCTGGATCGGTCCCATTCCAAGGTCAAGCACTTCCTCGAGACGGGAAAGGGCAGGCGAAAATATGAGAAAGTGATCGCCGCGGCGCAGCAGGACGATTCGGTCATCCTGGTGAAAAAGCCCCTGGACACCGAGGGAAAGGCCATGGGCAGCATTCTCTTGTGCATCAGCAAGGCCGCCGTTGATCAGAAGATTGCCGCCCTGACTGAGCGTTTCGACGCCCTGGTGACCTCCAACGGTGAGGCGATAACCACCACCCTGACGGAGGAATCCGAAAAGGTGACCACTGCGATCGCTGCAGCAGTGGGGTCGCTGGAAGCCAAAAGCGGCGGCATGATTCAGTCCACCCGCGATATCATTACCCACGCCAGCGAGGCGGCCAGCAGCGACATTCAGAAAGTGCTGCTCCTGACGGGTGTGCTTTTTGCCGCCGTACTGCTGTTCTGTGTCGGTTTCTCTGCCGTAATGATGGTGATCCGGCCCATCGAGGCGGTGGCCCGCAGCCTCAAAGATATCGCCCAGGGGGAGGGGGATCTGACCATCCGGCTCGACGCCGCGCGGCGGGATGAAGTCGGCCGCCTGGCCCATTGGTTTAACGTATTTGTCGAAAAGCTTCAGCGAATTGTATCGGACGTGGCCGCCAATGCTACCACCATGGCGGACGCCAGTCAGGGACTCTCCCAGGTGTCCCAAAAGCTGTCCGGTGGCGCCACCACCATGTCCGACAAAGCGGATCATGTCACCACCGCATCGGAAGAGATGAGCGACAACATGCGATCCGTGGCCGCCGCCAGCGAGGAGGCCGCCACCAATATCAACATGGTGGCGACGGCGACGGAGGGGATGAGCGCCACGATCCACGAGACCGCCCAAAATTCAGAAACAGCGCGGACAGTGGCGGACGATGCCGTCGCCAAGGTGACCCAAACGGCGGATAAGGTCTCTGCGCTGGGAGAAGCGGCCGCTGCCATCGGCAAGGTCACCGAAGTCATTACAGAGATATCGGACCAGACCAATCTGCTGGCCCTGAATGCCACCATCGAAGCCGCCCGGGCCGGTGATGCCGGCAAGGGATTTGCCGTGGTGGCCAACGAGATCAAGGAGCTGGCCAGTCAGACGGCCGGTGCCACCAGTGACATTCGCACCAAGATCGAGGGAATTCAGACCTCCACCACCGAAACGGTGGCCGACATTGCGGCGGTCTCCGAGGTGATCAAAGCGGTCAACACCACCGTTTCCAGCATCGCGGCGGCCGTGGATGCGCAAAATACCACCACCAGCGAAATCGCCACCAATGTGGCCCAGGCGTCCCAGGGCATTCAGGAGGTCAGTCGGAGTATCGCCCACACCTCCTCCACCGCCGATGCGGTGGCGGGCGATATGGGGGTGGTCAACGATGAAGCGGCCCAGATCAACAGCAACAGCGGCGTGATCGAGTCACGTTCCCAGGAACTGGCGACCCTCGCCGAAACGCTCAATCATCTCGTGGGACAGTTTAAAGTGTAGTCCCAGGGAGACCGTCTATTGGAAATGATCGGCAAGCCCCCATCCGGCCGATCCACCGGCGCCACCGCCGGTGGATCGGCCGCTTTCGTTTGACCCAGTGAGGCGCATTCGCGTATAGGGTATTGCCGAAAGAACAAGCCGCCTGCGGCCGATCTTGCCCGATGCGACTGGTGGCGGTCGATACCCTGCAACCTATGATACCTGTGCGCTATTGCATTCCCTCGGAACCTGTGCGCCATGTAACCGTCATCAAGCGCAGCCGGTTCATCACCACGCTTAACCGGGCTGCCTCACCGGAGGCTGCCCGTGAGCGCATCGCCGAGGTGCGGGCAGAATTTCCCACAGCCAACCACAACTGCTTCGCATTTGTCGCGGGGCCACCGGGTGAATCTCGCCGCATTGGATGCAGCGATGACGGCGAGCCTCGGGGAACAGCGGGCAAACCGATGCTGCAGGTGCTACTGAATTGTGGCGTGGGGGAGATCGTGGCGGTGGTGACCCGCTATTTCGGTGGCACCAAACTGGGGAAGGGGGGGCTGGTCAAAGCATACACCCAGGCGGTACAATCGGCACTTTCAACACTGCCGACAACCGAGTGGCGGGAGCGGGTGTCCATCAGCATCTCCTGCAGCTATGCGACCTTACATCTTCTGCAACACCGCTGCCGTCAGTTCGACGCCCTTATCCGTGACACCCGTTTCGGGGAGAGGGTCACAGTGACGATTGAAGTGGCGGTCCACTTGCGTGAGGCGCTGCTGGAGCATCTGCGCGTAGGTCGCTGAAGCGCACCCGCCAGCGCTTCCCGGGGGCCCTTTAGATGCCGCTGGTATTCGACGCAATCGCTGCGTCGCCGGGCAGATCAAGCGGTTGGAAGAGGAGAATCCAATGGCTGCCTGCGGGTCCCGGTGCCAGCCGGGTGCCGGTGACGCGGTAGCGACCGGCGGCCAGGTTGATCTCAAGGTGCCAGAGCGGTTTTCGGGCATCGCGCGCGGCCGACAGGGCTTCCGTCACCTGTTCCGGCCACACACCGCTGCAGCCTTGACCGGCGAGGCGAGTCTGCAGGCCGGGGAAAAGTTCGACAGCAGCGGGGTTGCAGCGCATCAGCCGATCGCCGGCGTCGATGACCACCAAGGGGGCCGGCAGCTGATCGAGCACCTGGTGACAAGCCTGGTTTTTTCGGCTGGCCGCCAATGCTTCATGATATTTCAGGGCGTGGTAGAGTTCGAGCTTGAGGGCTTCCGAGTTCCAGGGTTTAAAGAGAAACTTGTAAACCTGGCCGTCGTTGATGGCCGCCATGATGGCCTCTTCGTCGGTATAGCCGGTCAAGATGACCCGCACCACATCGGGGTATAGCAGCTTCACCTGGAGAAGTAATTCGGTGCCCATCATATCCGGCATCCGCTGATCGCTGATCACCATCTGCACGGAGTGGGTTGCCAGCAGCTGCAAGGCCTCCATTGGGCTGGTGGTGGTGAGCACGTGGTAGGGCTCGTGATGAAGCACTCGTTTCAGGGCACTGAGAATGTTGGGCTCGTCATCGACGATGAGGACCGTCGGTCGCCCATCGGCCGAAGGATGGGATGCGGATGGAAAAGCTTGCGGGTCCGCCAAACCCGCTTCTGTCAATTTGTTCATTGATCGCTTCCGCCGCTGCCGAAGCCGCATTCGCGGTTTTGGCAGCGGGCCACAGGTTCTTGGTTTTAAGGTTGCCGATGCTACCACTCTATATCGGCAATTTGCGCTGCAACATGATCGCTCCTCCCGTCTCGGCGACCCTTTTTCACCAATGACGTCTCGGGACGCTCCTCCCTTTTCTGCGACACCTTCCCTCCGCCGGATGCTGTTGGGATCGGTGTGATTGGCCGTCACTGCTGTGAGTGCCTATTGGGGGTTCCATGGTAGGGTGTTGCCATCACTCGTCCCTGCCGCCGTCTGAATCGCCAACGAATCCAAAACACTATGATTGAAGTTTGTTACGATCCGAAGGGCACGTATTTTTACCCCAGCTTGCGGATGAAGGGGTTGTGACTATCTTCTTGCATGTTTCGATGGTGAATGCTTCAACGGGAGGTCCCACTTGACGACAGAAAGTATTCGGGCAGACATACATTTACTTCCACAGCGTCGTGGAATTACTACCAGCATTTAAGAGGAATCCGCATCCGCTCACACAGCGATGCGGGAAACCAATATTTTCCTCCAGACGAAAGGAAATCATCATGAACGCAAACCATGCGGAAGAGCTATATGTTAAGGTGAAAGATACGGATGGCGCTGAACTGGTGTGCCCCTACGATACCGTAACGGTAACGGGCCGTATCCGTGAGTCGGGCTTGGACGATTGCATCGAGCAGGAAGTGATCGGGCGATACGCCGGCAACATCAAGATCGTCGAGCCGCTGACACAGTGATGAACGGATTTATCCTTTGGGCCAAGTGTGCTAAAATAGATCCAGATCGCCCTGGACGGCACACAGGGCCGCAGCAACCGCGATGTCGCCTCGGGCCCTGCACCGATGATTTGGCGGTGCGCGGACACATCGCGGTCGCTGCGCCAATTGTCGCATATTCTCGCTCCTATCACTCTACTGCACCTCACCTGTTCGTCCACTACCAACGGACGGAACTGGTGGGGACTGTTTCTTTCACGCTAACATAGGAGACGGTCATCCATGCGTATCGCCATTGTCGGTGGCGGTGTGGCCGGCATCGTTGCCGCTCACTTGCTTCAGCGTAAATTCCACGTTTCCCTTTTCGAAAAAAACGATTACGTCGGTGGACACACCCACACCATCGTCGTACCGAGCGGACCGGATACCGGAACGCCGGTGGACACGGGATTCATCGTCTTAAACGATCGCACCTACCCCATTTTGAACCGCTTTTTCGATGCTCTTGACGTCACCTTACGCAAAAGCGACATGTCTTTCAGCTTCTACGACGAGAACACCGGCCTGCAATACGCCAGCAGCAACCTCAACACGCTCTTCGCCCAACGACGCAACCTGTTGGATCCCGGCCACTGGCTCATGTTGGCTGAAATTCTGCGTTTTAACCGACGCGTCCTGACCGGTTTGGATGGCGGGTGGCTGGACGCGCTAACACTGGGCGACTTTCTGATGCGCTACCGGTTCTCCGACCGGCTTCGGGATCGTTATCTTTACCCACTGGTCGCCGCCATCTGGTCCGCGCCCGATCTGGAAGTGGCGCAGTTCCCGATGCTCACCTTTGCGCGCTTCTTCAGCAATCATGGACTGCTGAGCATCTTTCGGCATCCGCAGTGGTACTTCGTGGCCGGTGGCAGCCACGCCTATGTCGACGCCTTTCGCAGTCGTTTCCGCGGGGACGTCTTCACCGAAGTGCCCATCGTGGAGATCATCCGCACCCAGGCTGGCGTCGTGCTCCGGGATGAGGCGGGAGAGCAACACGCTTTCGACCGGGTCGTGGTGGCCACCCATGCCGACGAGGCCCTGCGTCTGCTGAACGACCCTTCCGAAGCGGAACGCCGTCTGCTCGGGGCTTGGCGCTACAGCGTCAATGAAACCATCCTGCATACGGATCTGCGCTGGATGCCGCCCAGCCAGCGGGCGTGGGCCTCTTGGAACGTTATTCGCGGCCGGGGGGCCGTCGTCGAGGCCCCCGTCACCCTCACCTACCACATGAATCGTCTGCAACAACTAGACACCCGACGGCAATACCTGGTAACGCTGAATCCGTTCCGGCCCATCGATCCAGACCACATTATTGCCCGGATGATCTATACCCACCCGATCTATGATTTCGAGAGCCTCAACACACAGACTGACCTTCCCAACCTGAACGGCGTCCGCAACACCTTTTTCTGCGGTAGCTATTTCGGCTATGGATTCCACGAAGACGCCGCCCGATCGGGCGCCCAGGCTGCCGTCGCCATGGGGGTATCGGATGAATTCTAAACTCTACACCGGCCATGTGACCCATGAACGCTTCCATCCCGTTCGCCACTATCTCCGCTATCCGCTCTACGTCTACGCGTTTGACCTGGCCGAACTGGCCGCCCTGGACCGCCGCCTGCCCCTGTTTGGGACCAATCGCAGGCGTCCGGTATCCCTACATGACCAGGATTACCTGGCCCCGCGGGCGGGCAGCATCCGAGACAAATTGCTGGAACAGGTGGCGATCCATCTGCCCGCCGAAACGGTCGCGCGGATCGTCATGGTGACCTCGCCACGGCTCATGGGGTACAGCTTTAATCCGGTGAGCTTTTACTACTGCTTCTCATCCGAAGACCGTCTGTTGGCCGCGGTGGCAGAAGTGAATAACACCTTCGGCGAAAAGCACATCTATGTCCTCCCGGTTGCCCGTCCCAACGGGAACGGCTTTCCCGCCCGCTTCGAGGCAAAAAAGGCGTTTCACGTATCGCCCTTCAACACCATGGGGGGAACCTATCACTTCTCCTTCGCCGACATCCGACGCGAACTCGATATCGCCATCGACCTCTACCGCGACGGCAACCACATCCTCAACGCCCGTCTGCAGGGTGTTCCACGCACCCTCACCGCATTGAACCAGGTCAAAACGCTGCTGCGCCACCCCGTGCTGCCGCTGTTGACCATTCCCAGGATCTATCGGGAGGCCTTCAAGCTGCGCTTCAGACGCAACCTCAGCTACCACGACAAACCGGTCCCCCGACATGCCATGACGATCCGTCGACTGCCGCCAACCGGTTTTCAGCGCTGGTGCCGCCGGTTGACGCTGCGGCATCTGGGCCGCGCCAACACGGGCGATCTCAGCATCACCCTGCCGGACGGCCGCCAGCACCGTTTCGGTCGAACCGGTACAGAACCGCGGGCGCAGCTGATGGTCAATGACCACCGCTTCTTCTCCCGGGTCGTACTGGAAGCGGATATCGGTCTGGGGGAGGCCTACATGCACGGGGAATGGGATACCGAGGATATTCCCGCCGTGCTGAGCTGGTTTATTCGGAACCGCGGGACGCAAAAAGATGGCCGGTTCAGAGAATCTCTGCTCAACCAATTGCTGGAAAAGCTGCGCTTTTTAAGCCGGGCCAACACCGTGATGGGAAGCCGCCGCAACATTCGGCAGCACTACGATCTCTCCAACGACTTTTTCCAAACCTTCCTCGATGAGACCATGGCTTACTCCTGCGCCATCTTCGATCATCCCGAGGAGCGGCTGGAGACAGCCCAGCTGCGCAAGTTCCGCGCCATCATTGACAAGGCGCGCCTCTCCGCGTCGGATCATCTGCTCGAGATCGGCTGCGGTTGGGGCGGCTTCGCCATGGAGGCGGTGCGGCGCACCGGCTGCCGGGTGACCGGCATCACCATCTCGCGCGAGCAGTTCGAACTGGCCCGCGAACGGGTCCGCCGGGCAGGACTCCACGACCGCATTCACATTCTTTATCAGGACTATCGCAAGATCGAGGGGCGCTTTGACAAGATTGTCTCCATCGAGATGCTCGAAGCGGTGGGGCACGCCTACTTCGGCGCCTTCTTCAATCAGTTGGACCGGCTGCTGGCACCGGACGGCATCGCCGTCCTCCAGACCATCACCATTCCCGATCAGCACTACGAGGTGTACCGCAGATCCCACGACTGGATTCAGAAGCATATCTTCCCCGGGGGGCTGCTGCCTTCGCTGACCATTTTGGCCCAGACAATGACCCGCCGCAGTCGTCTCATGATCGACCACGTCGAAAACATCGGCAATCACTATGCGACCACTTTGGCACGCTGGCGGCGGCGCTTCGACGCCAACCGCGACACGGTGGCCCGGCTGGGTTTCGACCGCGTGTTCCGACGGAAATGGCGCTATTACCTCGGCAGCTGTGAGGCCGGCTTCCGCACCCGCGTGCTGGGAAATCTTCAACTGGTGTTGACCCGGCAGGGCAATCGGCGGCTGATGGAGTGAGCTCAGGACGGCAACGGCGGGAGACCCAGCATCGTATCCAGCGCGTGGATCAGTTCTCGCTGTGCCGCCATGGTGGTGCGGGTTTTTCCAAAAACATGGGTCGCGCGAAGCTTTCGGTCCAGCCAGAAACGCCCGGAAGCGCGCTGGGCGTCCGGCGCGGCAGCCAGCCAGACGATGGTGTCGGCGCCCTGGGAGGGGCTCCGCAGCCACGCCGAGACCTGATGGTAGAATTTTGGGAGAGCGTCGGCAAGACCGGGCGTATCGACCCAACCCGGATGCATGGCATGCACACCGATCCCCTCCGAAGCGAGCGCTTTGGCCAGATGCTGTGTGAGTATGACCAGGCCTCGTTTGGCGCGTGCGTAGGCGGTGGGCCCGTCATGGCCGACCGCATTGGGGACCAGCATGTCGGCCCGCATCGCCTGCGTGTACATACCGCCGGAGGCCACGTTGATGATCCGTGCTGCGCCGGCCGCCGTCAGGGATGGCTCCAGCAGACGCGAGAGAAGGTAGGGGCTGAGCAGATCGGTGGCCATGGTCATTTCGATGCCTTCCGCATTCAATTGAAAGCGGTTGAACATGGCACCGGCGTTGTTGATGAGCACATCGATCTTCCGGTAACGACGGGTGAGGCGATCGGCCAGCTCGCGCACCTCGCCCATACGGCTCAGATCCGCCACCTCGGTATGAATCTCCCCGCCGCCGCTTTTCCCCATCTCCTCAACCAAATTGGACAATTTCTTCGCGTTCCGACCGACCACCACCAACTGAACGCCTAACCGATACAGGGAGATCGCCGCCGCTTTGCCGATGCCGGAAGTGCCGCCGGTGAGCACCATGGTCCGTCCCCGATAAAGCTGCGAGGCCACCGGCCGCCGGTGTCGGGCCGCTAAAAATCCCAGACGCGTGAACCCGATCAGACCGGGCAGAATGGTCCTGTCCGCCATGCGGGTCCAAGCGGTCAGTTGCGGCGGCCGCGAGGACCCTGTCAGCATGCGCTGCAGGCGATCCACCGCCTTGGCCGCATATCCGGCGAAGAGGCGTTTGCCGGCGTGGTGCGCCAAAAAGCCGGGATCTCGGTCAAACCGCACGTTGGCATCATAGGTCAGGCGGGTTCCGGAAGCGATCGCGTCGAGGCGGATACGATCCTCCACCTGAAAAGTTTCCCCGCGGCCCGCCAGCGTCAGCGCATGCGGCGGGTCGCTGGCGGTGATGGTGTAGGTCATGGGAATTCGTCGCCATCCCAATCGCACCCGGAGGCGGTAGCGACTGCCCGCGGCTGGCGGACCGCTGTCAAGTTTGCGGGCGCTGACGACCCCGGGATCCCACTCCTCCACGTACTCCCAGTGGTTGAGGTAGTCGAAAACGGTCGCGACGGGTTGGGCAATCTCGATATGTCTTGTCTCTTGCCAGTGTCTCTCCATAGGGCAATCGCTTTCTGATGGATGGTAGGCAGTACCTATCTATACGACCCCAAACTTAACCCATTTTCAGAACATGCATGTCGCTTGTCAAATGCGACGCACGAGCTAGCTTATATGGATAGTAAGCTTTGCACGCCGACCAAATTTGCAATGGGGGAATGAGCATATGAAATCAATCACCGTCTATCTTTTGGCCACACTCGTTGTTTTCGCGCCGCCCCTCTCTGTCGCCGCCGTGGATGTGGAGGGGGTTCGATTTGACGCCAGCGTTGATGTCGGCGGCCAACAATTGGAACTCCATGGTACCGGTTTGCTCAGGTATATGGTCTTTATCCGCGCATATGTCGGCGCCCTCTACCTGGAGAGCCCAGTACCGTCGGAGCAGGTGCTGGGGCCGGTTGCCAAGCAGCTGGTGCTGGAGTACTTCCACCCCATCAAAAAAGAGGATTTTGCCAAGGCGACCCGCAAAAAGATCGCCGACAATCTCAGTCCAGCGGAATTGGCGGCCCTGTCACCCCGAATCGAAGAGCTGGCCAACCTTTACCAAGATGTGAAGCCGGGGGACCGCTATGCGCTCACCCATGTTCCCGGAGAGGGGGTTGACCTCTCCCTCAACGGGCAGTGGTTGGGTAGAGTCGATGGCGATGATTTCGCCCGCGCGGCTTTTGCCATCTGGCTGGGCGCCAACCCCATCGACACCCGCTTCAGGGATCAGCTCCTGGGGGATGCATGACCGGTTCTCGCCCGACAGGCACCGCCCTCTCGCGGGACCTGAAGATCGCCTATGGATTGCCAGCTTTCGCGCTGGCGGTGGTGGGTATTCCCATCTATGTCCATCTTCCCAAGTTCTACACCGACGTCGTCGGCCTCAACATCAGCTGGGTGGGCGCCATTCTCATGTCGGTGCGCGTGTTGGACGCGTTTACCGACCCTCTCATGGGCGTTATCTCAGACCACTTCCGCAGTCCCATGGGACGTCGGCGACCCTTTATCCTCTGGGGCAGCCTCTGTCTCGCCGCGGCCATGTTTTTGCTGTTTGTGCCACCCGCCGGTGCGGTCGGTTCGAGTCATCTTTGGTTCGGGGTTACCATCGTCGCACTCTTCTTTTGCTGGACGGTGGTGACAGTCCCCTATGAAGCGCTGGGGCCGGCATTAACGCCGGACTACACCGAGCGGACCGCCCTCTTTGCACTGCGTGACGGGCTGCTGATCGCCGGTACGCTCGTGGCGGCCGCCTCGCCGGCCATCATCGAAGCGCTGCAGTCGGATCCGGGAGCGAATGCCGCTCAACGGCAGAAGTTTTTCTGGATTGCTTTGGCCTACACCCCCCTGCTGATCGGCACCTGTCTCTGGTGCGTCCATCGTATTCGTGAGCCGCAGCAGACTAAGCAGGAGGCGCCGGTGCCGGCCCTGCGCGACCTCAAGGGCGTGTTGCGCAATCGCCCCTTCCGAATTCTCCTCTTCTCCTATACAATCGCCGCCATCGGCAGCAATCTGCCGGCGACCTTGATCCTCTTCTACGTCCAATATGTTCTCCAATCGGAGTTGGCCAACCTCTTCCTTCTGCTCTATTTCGCTGCCGGGATCGTGATGCTGCCCGCGTGGATACGGCTCGCCCGGCAGATGGGCAAAAAGAACGCCTGGTTGCTCTCAATGGCGGTCAACACCTGCGCCTTCAGCGGGGTTTTTTTCCTCGGCGCCGGTGATGAATGGCAGTATGCGACCCTGGTGGTGCTGTCCGGTATGGGCTTTGGTGCCACATTGGCGCTGCCCTCGGCCATCCAGGCCGATGTGATCGACTATGACGAATTTCTCACCGGCAGCCGTCAAGAAGGCTGGTATATCGGTATCTGGTCCGTGGTGAAGAAGCTCACCGCCGCCCTCGGCGTGGGAATCGGTCTGACCGTTCTGGGCATGGCGGGATATCTGCCCGGCGAGGATCAACCGCCCGCCGTCATCCAAGCGCTGAAGGTGCTCTACGCGCTCGTCCCCAGCCTCTGTAACGTGGCTGCCTTCTGCGTCGCTTTGGCCTATCCCATCTCCCAGCAGGCCCATCAGCGTATTCAGACGGGCATCGCCCTCCGAAGCAGAGGCGAGGCCGTGCCCGACCCGCTCTCATGATCCCCCGACCGCCGGCAAGCGTCGGGCCCGGCGCAACTTTCCTGAGCGGCACTTCGTGGAGGATATGGCGACGGCAACAAGTGGGTCGTGTGGTCTACTATGATGAGTTTTTATATCACTAACCTATCACTTCGCCCCCATTGCATCTCTTTCCGAAGTGGCAAGTTTACCTTGAAATGGCGGCACCAGGACTGCCTGGAATCGTCTTCATGCCTCAGGAGTGGTGAATAGGAATGAACAGAGACACGACCGGAACGCTCATGCAATATGTCGTCGCCATCGGCGTTTTTTTTATTGTGGATCTCATTTGGATTGGCTGGGTCGCCGCCGACTTTTACGCACGCCACGTTGGCGGCATGCTGCGCGAATCGGTCCACTGGGGTGCGGCGCTATCTTTCTACGCACTCTACATCGGCGGCATCGTGCATTTCGTGCTCATGCCAGCAGCTGCCCAGCGCGCTGGCCTGTGGCAAACCGCTCGATCGGGAGGGCTGCTGGGATGTTTCGCCTACGGCACTTTCAACCTGACCGCCCTGGCGCTTCTCGACGGCTGGTCAGCGACCGTAACGGTGGTGGATATGATCTGGGGAACCTTCCTGACAGGGGGGACCGCCGCCGCCACACTTTGGATTACGAATCAAATGCTTCCATCTAATTTGGTGACACGCTCGCCAGCAAGGAGGAAATCGCATGGACACACGAATGGAAGAAGTGTTGACGCACATTGAGAATGCCTACAAAGAGAAAATGCAGCCGGGCGCCCGGCACTACATGGAGGTCAGTCTCGCCGACACGGCCCGCAAACTGGGCTATGCGGATATCGGGGAGTGCTACCGCACGGCGGCCGCCATTATTCCCTTGAAACAGCCCCAGGACGGGATGAAAGTGCGCATCGACGGACGCACCTTTGTCAACTACGCCGAATTTGGATCGGGGATGGCCGTTCCCGGTTATTTCGCCAGCGCGTCCGGCCGAAAATTCCGTACCTTCATCCCCATGGACAGCATGATTTGCAATTTCTGCGAATAGACCCACGCCGTCGCCGTCTAACCGCGGCGATGGCGGGTTTGGATCTATGCCCTGCCTCTCTGTCGGCGGCTCACATCCTCTGTGTCGCCGCCGGGTCCGTCTCGCCCAGGGTCACGATACCCAGATAGCCATCCACCGTAATCTGTTGACCGGTGCGGATGCGGTCCGTCGCCGCCACCACGCCGGTCACGCAGGGCAGGCCGTACTCCCTGGCGATGATGGCCCCGTGAATCAGCATGCCACCGCGTCGCTCCACGATGCCGGCCGCCAGCGGCATGACGAAGGTCATGTTGGGATCCACGCCATCGCAGACGATGATCTCCCCCTTCTTGAAATTGGCGATATCCGCGTGCCGCTGGATCACCCGCGCCCGTCCGCGGGCCAAGCCGGGCCCGGCAGGCTGGCCCGTAATCTGACGGTCCACCACCAGCGGCGGTGGAGTGGTAGCACTGCGCGACGGGGTCTCCCTGTCGCGCTCCAGACCGAGTTCGGTGAGTGTTTCGGCGACCTCTTCGCTGCCAGCGGCGGCACGACGGCGTCCCTCCTGGGCCGCTGCGATCAACTGGGCCTCGATGGCCCCCAAAATGATGTTGTCATCGTCTCTCAGTCGATAGCTTGCCCGTGCCACGGAGAGTAGGGCACGGCAATCCTCGGCCGACGCCAGCGGGCAAGCCTGAAAGAATTCCGATTCCAGTTCTGCGGTCGCCCCCTCCTTCTGTGAAGGGGAATTTTCTTTGGGCAGCTTGGCCATCTCCAGCAGCAAATTGGGCAGGGTGGCATCGTCCGGGATGCAATCGACCGCACCGGTCACCGTGCAACTCAGGTCGCCATAGGTGCGGATGAAGGCCTCGAGGGATCGGCGAAACGGTCCATCCAATGCCGCCCGGCCGCCCGCCGCCAGCGCCTCGCGCCGCTCGGGATGGTCCCGTAATCCGTCGGCCAGCCGCGCCAAGGCGCGGTTGCGCTGCAGACTGAGCAGGTCCTGGTTCTTGAGGAGGGTCATGAAGGCGTATGGATCCTCGGGTTGCATCACCTCATTGTAAATCTGGCCGAACAGCCGCATGCCGTGGGCAAAGGGAATGAAGTCGTCCCAGTAGACCTTGGCCCAACGCTGGTTGATCTCCCATCGGCGCCGGATCTCCGCGGCCAGGGCCGTGTCGTCGAATCCTTTTGGATCCATGGCGGCCATCTCCTGCGCCGCTGCCTGCATCCCTGGAATGAGGTCGGTCTCAATGTGCTGCCGCAGCGTCAGCAGATTCTCCAGACTGCGGTGGAGGCTGAGATACCAGGCGCGTGGATCGCTGTCGCCGTTGGCCGATGGGGCGGCCGCCGTGATGGGTCTGGCTTGCAGCAGCACCAGACGATCGTTGCAGAAGGTCCACTCGATATCCTGAGGAGTGCCTTCCCGTTCGGCCAGCGTGCGACCCGTCTCCCACAACGTGGCCAGCTGGGATTCGTTTAGCGGCGGCTGCTTCTGCAGTTTCGGTGGCAGCGGTGTCAGCGCATCCGCTGCCGTCAGGTCCCGCGGGGATTGCCATCGGTCGCGGGTTTCGGGGGCCGTATGGTCGATGGGGGTGCCGCTGCGCGCGTCGATGATCCAGCGGTCCGGCGAGATTTTGCCATCCACCAGGGGGGGATTGAGTCCGTGCACCGCTTCGACGATGCCCTGCTGTGGCCGGGTGGGATCCTGGGTGAAGAGAATTCCAGAGGCCTCACCGGCGACCAGGGACTGTACCAGTACCGCCATGGCGCTGGTGGCCGTATCCAATCCCAATTCCTGGCGGTAGAGCAGGGCGGCGTCGGACCACAAGGAGGCCCATACCATTCGGAGGTGTTGAATCACCGGCGCAACGCCGCGCAGGTGGGTATAGGAGCTGTGTAGACCGGCAAAGCTGTGCCCGCTGCGATCCTCCTCAGGGGCCGAAGAGCGAACGGCCACCGGCGCATCGCCGAAGGTCACCGCCACCGCCGCTGCCAATTCCCGCTCCAGCGCCGGTGGCATGGGGGAGCGCAGAAACATGAGCCGGATACGCTGGGACGCATCCCACACCTCCTCCCAGCGCATCTGGGTGAAGACCTTGCGGTGAAGCTCGAGATGGATCTTCTCGCGCAGCCCGGCGTGTTCGATAAAATCGCGGTAGGCGCGGGTGGTGATGCAGAGGGTTGTTGGTACGCGCAGCCGATGCGTCCGCAGTCGGAAAAGCGCCGCGCCTTTGCCGCCGATCTCCTCCGGCCTTCCGGCCGGTAGATGTTCAAGCGCTGTGATCCAGGTCATGGGCAATCCGATACTCGCTCACGTTTTGAAATCGTTCCACCAGGATGTAGCGATCCACGCGGATATCCACGAGGACGCAGCTGGGCGAATGGGCAAAGTCCTCCAGGTAGGGATGGCGTGCCAGGTACTGCCCTCGGACATGGTCCAGCTCCGGCGGGGATACCGCTTCGGCGATCCCCACCGCTGTAACAGCGGCGGCTTGGTGAAAGTCTTCGGGATCGTTGATGCTGTTGTTGATCAGAAGGGCTACGGCTGCGTTGGCCGTGATGTTGGCGAATTTGCGGGTGGTTCTCGGTGTGACGAAATAGAGGTGGTGGCCGTCTCCCGAGGCCGCAAACGCCACCAGACTGGCGTAGGGCCCTTTCTCACCGACGGTAGAGAGCACTCCGAGCTGCTGATGGCGCAGCAGATCCAGAACGGCTTGACGGGTCGTTTCCTCTTGGGGCATGGCCTGACCTCTTCTTGGTGTGTGGGCGTGGGGGGTGTGAACTGGACCGAGAGTCCATCGGTCACGGCTGTGAAGATCGATTTATAGAATAAGATAACCTACCCATCCGAATTATCAAACCCAAAAGGGGCGCCGTACAACGGCGCCCCTTTTGGGTGGTCGATACGCCGCACCATTCCCCTATATCGAATGCGGCTGCCCGCAGACGGTTAGTTGGCAATGGCACTGCAGTAGCGCTTCAGATCCTGTCAAGGGGTCCATCGAAATGGGCCGCTCTCATTTCTGGCCACAGCGGATGGCGACGCATCCGACCTGCTAAACTTCATAGCACTAATGCACTAATGCTTGAGGCCCTCATGCTTGAGGCCCTCCTCTATGCGGCCTTCATCCTCGCCATCCAGATTGTCTTGGCCCTTGTCGCAGAGGGCCTGGGCAAGCAATTCCATCATCCGGGTGAGGAAAATGGTGAAAAGGGATTTCATGGCATGGACCTTATCTTTAATTCGCTTGAAGTGGCCATAAGGCGTTTCGTTTGCTGTCCATACCTAATATTGGCAAGATCGCTGCCAGCTTGACTTTCAGCCCCACATCGTCCCATATTCAAAGCATTATCGAAGTGTTACCTCTGGTGGGAGCTAACCGTCACCGCACGCCTCGCACAGGGACGGGCGGCAAACCACTTGGGTGCGGGGGATATGCCCCAAGAGGTGTCGGTCCGACGCGAGGTTCCACCGAATGGGAACTCCGCAAGCGGCGCTGCCCGCCGGCCAGCCCGCCAACCGATCCGCCATGTGTCAGATTCCCTTTGCAAATGTGATCCACATCACTGATCGTATTGACCTTAGGGTCATATAGATCGATAGTAGAGACGCCCAGTGCCCCCTTCCAGCGTCGTTGCTGAATCTGAGTCATTGCCCTCGAAGGGGCCTTTCCGAAGCTCCCCGGAAGTATTGACAACTCGTACCTCGCGCCGTCCAAGGGCATCTGGTGTCGGGCCCAACGATTCCACAGGTACCTCTCTTTCCAACCGAAAAGCCGCACAGGCGGGACACGTGTCGAGGCGCGCGGCATGGGCTGCCTCCTGCGGTGACGATGACCCGCTCGGCAGATGGCGCTGCGCACACGGAGCACCTCGGAATTTCCGTCTCAGCGCAGTTCGCCTTCGTGGAATAGGGAAGTATCATAGTTGCGATCCGACTATATTTATCAACGGTCATGGTCCATTTAACTACCAAAGGAGGGGATGAGAATGTCGGAACATCACAGCGGTCCAGCCACCTATTGGGAAGCGTACCTGAACCATTTTGAGTATTTTTCGCCGAACGGGGTGCGCGACGGGTGCCATCCCCGGATAATGGAGCACCCGCAGCCGGTCACAAAGGCCATCGTGCTGGTGCATGGCCTGTCGGACTCTCCCTACTTTGTCTCCTCCATCGGCGACTTTTTTCACAGGGAGCTGGGGTACAACGTCTACATGCCATTACTGCATTGCCACGGCCTGAAAGACCCGCAAGGGATGGAAACGGTCGAACTGGAGGAGTGGGAGCGGAACGTTCGGTACGCCTTGGATTGGGCCGAGGCAAAGGCGGATGAGATATCCATCGGTGGACTCTCCACCGGCGGCGCACTGAGCCTGCTTATGGCCACTACAAGACCTTCTGTGAATGGCACACTTTACCTTTTTTCGGCCGCCTTGGACCTCGCGGGAGGGCGTACGGGGCTTATCGGGGACATGAAAGAACGGCTGTTGCGGACCTTTCTGGTGGATATTCTCGATCGCAACAAGCCCCTCATCGGGGACAATCCCTATCGCTACAGCCATGTGGACCTGGATGGCGCACGGGAGCTGGCCCGCCTCATCAAGCGCATCGACACCATCGTGCGCGGCTTCAGTCCGAAGAACCCGTTTCCCATGAGAGTGTTTGCGGCCCATTCGGAGGCGGATACGACGGCGAACATTGCCGGGATCGAAGAGCTGCAGGATGCCAGCGATCCAGACCAATTTCACTTTCTACGCTTCCCTGAAAGCGATGGGATCGCACACGCCAGCCTGGTCCTCGAGGAAGGGATAACGGGTATCCAAAAGCCGGAAAAGAAGAACCCAAAATTTGGCGAGATGATGCAGGCCATTCGGTCATTTC
The DNA here is from genome assembly GCA_030066015.1 of Desulfosarcinaceae bacterium. Classification (GTDB taxonomy): domain Bacteria; phylum Desulfobacterota; class Desulfobacteria; order Desulfobacterales; family Desulfosarcinaceae; genus JASJCL01. The sequence continues at coordinate 41,573 of JASJCL010000053.1, forward strand.
AATCTTGAATGGATGCCGATGGATGGCACGCGTCCGAGAATAATTTCGAAGATCTGCAGGATTCGGCTGCCAGCCATAGTGCTGGTGATTCATACGGCCCGCGGGTCGTCTGGTAAATAGGCGCCGGTTACCCGCTTGTACCCATCGGAGGTGCGTTCTCCTGGATAGCCGTCCACCTTCACGAAGATGCCGGGGAAGGTATTGAGCCAGTTCTGCAGGTCGATGGCCCGCGCCACTACGATCGGATCGGTGGGTTTGGCGGTAACATAGCGGCTCACCAGTGGATCGGCGTCCTCGCCCGGCACCGGCTGGTCGGCAAAATCAATCAATCCACCCTCGACCATGCGCCGGAGCAGAACCGCCGCACCGCACTGCCGTGACACCGCCGTATCGGACCACCGGCCGTCGGCGACATATTTGCCGCTGGTGTAGTGATGGGAGAAGCTCCACAGGTAGGGGGAGAGAACTTCCGGGTGGAACCGCCGGTAACCCCAGCCATTGTATTTTTCGAGCTGGTAGAGGGTTCCGGCCATGCTCCAGTCCGTTTGCGGCCCCAGCCGTTTCAGCGCCAGGGCATCGGCGGCACTTTGCTCCCAGGTGAAGGGCGGACTGCCCTCGCGGGGCCGTCCGGCC
>JASJCL010000133.1 GCA_030066015.1 Desulfosarcinaceae bacterium
CCCGGAAGCCCCAGGCCATGTACATGGACTGGATCATCTTGGCCACCGACTCCTCGATGGAGTATTTGGTCTGGTGGGTGGGCGGGCTGGGTAGGCTAACCCCCGTGGGAACGCCGCGGATAGCGGCGATGAGCTTGTTGACCTTGTACCACATGAGCAGTCCGCCATCCCCGGGCTTGGCGCCTTGGCCGTACTTGATCTCGATGGCGCAGGGGTCAACCTTCATCTCGGGAATGGCGTGGATGATTTCATCCCAGCCGAAATAGCCGCTGGCGATTTGGAGGATGACGTACTTAAGAAAGCGGCTGCGCAGGAGGCGCGGCGGGCAACCGCCTTCGCCGGTGCACATCCGCACGGGCATGCCCAACTCCTCGTTGAGATAGGCCACCCCCATCTGGAGCCCCTCCCACATGTTGGGGGAGAGGGCACCGAAACTCATACCGCCGATCACCAGCGGATAGATCTCGCGCACGGGCGGGATCCACCCCTGGGTCTGCATCTGCTTGATGCTCTCCTCTGGCGAGAGCACCCGACCCAGCAGCGTGCGCAGCTCGAACTCGTGCCGTCCGGCATCCAAGGCCGGGTCGGTGAGCATGGAGATGCGGATAAACTTGATCTGGTCGAGAATGCCGCCGGCCGCATTGCGTCGGCCGCCCCGCCGGCGGGGTTGCCCGCCCCGGTTGACGTGGTACTTTAGCTTGTCGGCTTCATCCGAGTGGGCCGGTGTGATGGCGTCGTTCGGACACACCATGTTACACATACCGCATCCCACGCAGGCGTAGGCCGGATCGGTTTTCTGGCGAATGCCGTACCAGTTCTCATAGCTGGTGGCGGGCTTCTCAAATCCATTGAAGGAGGGCGTGATGCTGCGTTTGCGGAAAACCCCCAGTTCGATGGCGTTCACCGGACAGATCGCCGTGCACTTGCCGCAGAGGGTGCACTTCTCCTTGGACCAGAGAATCTGCCAGGGCAGATCCTTGGTGGCTAGGGTTGATGGTGTAACGGGTCTGTTTGGGAGCATACCGTAACCTCCTGACGATCCGGTCCGACAATGGCGGTGTCCAGGTGCATGGGTTGAAAATCCTTGCTCTTGTCGCGATCCGGGATGGCGGCGTCCAGGCCACAGATCTCCGAGGAGAAGGCCCAGCGGCCCGGTCGTCCGCCCACCACGCCGGGGCGCAGCTTCTTGCGGTCCTGGGTCATGAAGAGGCTGTGGTCGGGCAGGCAACCGATGACACAGTTGGGCCCGTCGATGATGAGCTGACGGCAGGTCTGTTTGAGCTGACTGAGGAAGGCGCCCGAGGGGTGGTTCTTCAGATCGGGGTCCTGTAGGGGGGTGATCACATGCTTATAGGCGTCGATCCCCAGTCCCAATTGCTTGAGGGTGTAATGCAAAATATGGGTGAACACTTCCGAGTCGCTCTGGTAGCCGGTATAGCCTTCAAAATCTCGCGAAAGAAGGTACTCCTTGATGGGCACAAAGGCCGTATTCTCACCATTGGTCATGCTGGCGTACCCCTGAACGAAAAAGGGGTGGCAAGCGTAGAGGTTAATCGCGTAGTTGGTGTTCTGGCGCCCCTGGGCCATGATGACCCGTGCCTGCAGCTCCTTGCGATCGATCCCCAGGTAGCGACCCACCGCCATGGGATCGCCGATCTCCTTGAGCATGATGACGTCGGGCCAGAAGGAGAAGACCATCATGTCCTTCTCAGCCTCCCCCATCTGTCGCAGGGTCAGACGGGTGGTGGTGAGGCGATCGCGCTTCTCCGACTCGCTCAACGCCTCCCACTCCTCAGGATACTCATAGGCCCGGATGAGGTAGTTGGTCCGTTTGGGGACCCCTTCAGGCGGGATTTTGGGCGTCTTGATGGTGATCTTGTACTTGGTCATGAAGCCCAGGTCCATCATATAATGATCGAGGCGCTTGAGACCCGCTGCCGTGAAGATGCCCGAGAGAATGGGGGCATCCTTCATCTCGTCGAAAGGGCCGCCGAGGTCTCTCAGAAACAGGCCCACGCCAGAGCCGTCATGACCTTCACGCATGACGTCCATGGCCTCGATCGCCACCATGGGCGAGACCGGCGTATCGCAGGTGATTGCAAATAGACGGCACATACTATACGTACTCCTCCAAGGGGATTTTGGTGGTAGAGAAATTCAGCAAGTAATATGCCATCTGCCCAAAACACCTTCTATATATTTGAAAACAATAATAATGTTGATAGTAGGCCGGCAAAATGAGCGCGATCAAAATTACATAAGTGGAATTAAATTTTTCTCAAAATAACATTTATGTAAAATGTGATTTGCGGGTTCACGCGCACAGGGAAGCGGCATGAGGTCGGCATGGATTCAGACAGGGGCACGTTGACACCGACACTGCTGGCGGAGGGGCAAGCTGCCTGGGAACGATTTGCCGCCACCGATGCGGCCGCTGGACTGGCCCCGTCAGCCAGCGCCCCTCTGCTGCGTGCTGTTTTTGCCTTGAGCCCATTCGTCGCCCAGGCGTGCATCCGCCACCCACGAATGGCCGCTGAGCTCGTGGCCTCGGGGGATCTCATGAGGGCCTATGCCGCCGGTGAATACACCCGTCGGCTGAATGCCCACCTGAGCGCGGCGCCGGCGCCGGCGCCCACGGCTGGCCAGGATGCTTGTTTGGTCTGGCTCCAGGGGGAATTACGGCGCTTTCGTCGGCGCGAGATGGTGCGTATCGCCTATCGAGACCTGGCGGGTTTGGGCGATTACCATGAGACCGTTGCAGACCTGTCGGCCTTGGCGGACGCCAGCATCGTCGCCAGCGTTGATCGGCTGCACACGTTGCTGGCCGCGGCATACGGCCAGCCGTGCGGGCCCGGTGACCCCGATCGAAGCGCTTCGGCCGAGGGGACTGGCGGGGTGCACGGCGGACAGTCGCTGGTGGTCCTCGGCATGGGCAAATTGGGGGCGCGTGAACTCAACTTCTCTTCGGATATCGATCTGATCTTCGCCTATCCCGCCAATGGGAACACGGTCGGCGGACCGCGCAGCCTCAGCAACGACGCTTTTTTTACCCGTCTGGCACGGCTGGTCATCAAAGCCCTCGGCGCAACGACGGCCGACGGTATTGTCTTCCGGGTCGACACCCGGCTGCGGCCTTTCGGTGACAGTGGGCCCTTGGTGATGAGCTTTGACGCCATGGAAGATTACTACCAGCAACAGGGGCGCGAGTGGGAGCGTTACGCCCTCATCAAAGCCCGTGCCGTGGCGGGGGATCCGGCGGCCGGCGACGAAATTCTCGAGCGGCTGAAACCGTTTGTCTATCGTCGCTACCTGGATTTCGGGGCCTTTGAGTCGCTGCGCGAGATGAAGGCCAAAATCGTTCAGGAGGTGAAGCGCCGCGGATTGGCCGACAACGTGAAGCTCGGCGCCGGTGGAATCCGGGAGATCGAGTTTTTCGCTCAAATGTTCCAATTGCTGCGCGGCGGCGTGATGCCGGCGCTACAGGAACGGCGCCTTCTGCGCCTGCTGGATAATCTGGTCGCGGCGGAGTTCATTTCGTCGGATGTCTGCCGGGAGTTGACGGCCGCTTATGTGTTCCTGCGCAACACCGAACACCGTCTGCAGATGTGTCGCGATCAGCAGACCCATGATCTGCCGGTGGACGCCCATGAACGTCTGCGGCTGGCCCAAGGCATGGGTTTCGCGGACTGGGCCGCCTTCGCCGACCGCCTGGGTCGGCACCGCCAGGCGGTTTCACGCCACTTTGACGCCCTTCTGGAGGCACCTGAAGCGGATGCCGAGAACGCCCGAGGGGATCTCCCCTCGGGGCGCCTCGGCGAAATCTGGGAGGGTGGCTGTTCCGAGGAGGAGGCGGGTGCTGCCCTTGAAGCGGCGGGATATGATGACCCCATGGCCGTCTGTCAGCGTCTCGACATGCTGCGCGAGACGCCCGCTACCCGCCAGTTGAGCCGAAAGGGGCGCCGGCGCCTCGATCGTCTGGTCCCCCGTATCCTCAAGGCGGTGGGCGCGGTGGAGGCCCCCATGGCCGTCCTTGATCGCATCCTGGCCCTCGTCGCCACCATCCAACGACGAACCATTTACCTTTCTTTGCTTCTAGAGCATCCCCAGGCCCTCACCCACCTGGTGCGCCTCGCCGCCGCCAGCCCCTGGATCGTCACCTACCTGAGCCGACACCCCGTGCTCCTGGACGAATTGCTGGACGCGCGCACCCTCTATCAGCCGCCGTTGCGGCGGCATATGGCGGCGGAGCTGTCCCGGCGTTTGGAGCGCATCGACAGTGAGGATCTCGAACAGCAGATGGAAGTACTGCGGGTCTTCAAGCAGGGCAAGCTGCTGCGGGTGGCCGCCTCAGATATCACCAGTGTGCTGCCCCTCATGCGGGTGAGCGACTACTTGAGCGACATTGCCGAAATTCTCCTGGAGACGGTGGTTCGTCTCTGCTGGGACCATCTGGTGGCCAAGCATGGCCGACCGGTGTGTACGGGATCGGGAGCGCCGCAAGGGCGCGGCTTTGTTGTGCTCGCCTATGGCAAGTTGGGGGGGCTCGAACTGGGGTATGGTTCCGACCTGGACTTGGTGTTTCTGCATGCCGCCGCCGCTGGTGAAACGGTCGGCGGGCCAAGACCCGTTACCAATACCCAATTCTACGCCCGTCTGGGTCAGCGGGTGGTCCACATGTTTAGTGCCCACACCCCCGCCGGCGTTCTCTACGAAGCCGACATGCGGTTGCGCCCCGACGGAGATTCAGGGCTCCTGGTCAGTCATATCGACGCCTTTCGCGATTACCAGCGCACAGACGCCTGGGTCTGGGAACACCAGGCCCTCATCCGGGCGCGTGCCATCGTCGGCGACAGGGAGCTTATGCGCGAATTTGCGCAAATTCGCCGTGAAATCCTGGGTGTTCGGCGCGCTGAAGGGGAGTTGCGGCAGGCTGTCGCCGAGATGCGGGCCAAGCTGCGCCAGGCCAAGAGCGCCAACAACCCGGAGATGTTCGATCTCAAACAGGACCCCGGTGGCATCGTCGACATCGAATTTCTCGTCCAATATTTGGTTCTCGCCAACGCCCACCGGCATCCCGATATTTTACGCTGGACCGACAATGTACGCCTGCTCCAATCCCTGGCCGAGGTCGGCGCGGTGGGATCAACCCAGGCGCACCTGCTTCGGCGAGCCTACTTGATCTACCGCGCCATGGCCCACCGACTTAATCTGCGGGCCCTACCGGCACAATTTCCCATCGGGCATTTTGCCGAGCAGCGTCACTTTGTGCGGCGCGTCTGGCGGCACTATTTTGGCCGCCGCATCTAAGAAACCAAACCGTCGTTAAATCTCGTTTTTCCCGCACGCCTCCCCAAAATTGTGATTTTCCTTCCGAATCAGCGCTGAGCGTCCGCTGCCAGCGCCCCCCCTGGTCCTTGCCGATTGGTATTACAAATATGTAAATGGCTTCCGTTTGAATCTCCATATAACTGAAAAATATATGAAAATTTGAGTCTATCGCTTTTTTGGCCAGCGGTCGGCAGCGGGGAGGCCCAACTATCGGAAAGATGGGTTTTGGCGGTAAAATTTCATAAATGTAATTAAATCAATAAAAAAATCAATATTGTAAATAACGAAATTTATCACACATAAATGTAATATATGTGTGGCGGGTGCGATATTTAAGATATGATATTATTATTAATAATAACAATTATTTAGTTTTATTTTTTCAGATTGGCACTCGCCTTGCTGTAAGGGGGCTTCAATATCGAGCGAGCTTGCGCGTTAACCTCAATCGCAGTCTGACAAAAAAGCAATCGGCTGCAAGGAGAGCAACCATGAAGAAGATCGAAACCGTTATTAAGCCGTTCAAGCTGGATGAAGTCAAAGACGCCCTCAATGACCTGGGCATCAGCGGCATGACCATCAGTGAGGTCAAGGGGTTCGGGCGCCAGCGCGGGCATCGCGAGATCTATCGTGGCGCGGAATATCAGACCGATTTTATACCCAAGGTCAAGATTGATTTGGTGGTGGACGAGGAGATGGCCGACCAGGTGGTCGCCACGATTTGTGAGGCGGCCAATACCGGCAAAGTGGGTGATGGCAAAATTTTTGTGCTGCCCATGGATGGTGCCGTCCGCATCCGAACCGGGGAGGCCGGCAAAGACGCCATCTAAAGCAATGGACGCCGATGCACCGGCGTTGCTTATATACCCCCTATTGGTTTTCTTGTACTACAATCAAGGAGAAGAAAATGAAACGCATCGTACTATGTCTGATCGGTCTCGTGGTGAGTGCGGCAACGGTCTGGGCAGAGGATCCGGCACCCACCGTAATGTCCAATAAGGAGGCGATCGAGCTCGTTCAAACCCATGCCAATTATCTCTGGACCCTCGTGGCCGCCTGTCTGGTCTTTTTCATGCAGGCCGGGTTCGCCCTTGTCGAGTCGGGATTCACCCGCGCCAAGAACTCCATCAATATCCTGATGAAAAACCTCATGGACTTCAGCATGGGCACATTGGGATACTGGGCCATCGGTTTCGGTCTCATGTTCGGCGTCACCACAACCGGCTGGTTCGGCACTTCCGGCTTCTTCCTCAGTGACTTCACGCCTGACGGGGATCCCTGGGTCCTTGCCTTCTGGATGTTTCAGGTCGTTTTTGCCGCCACGGCCGCCACCATCGTTTCCGGCGCCATGGCCGAGCGGACCAAGTTTGTGGGCTACCTGCTCTATAGTGTGATCGTCAGCGCCCTCATCTATCCCATCTTCGGCAGCTGGGCGTGGGGCAGCCTTTTCAACGGCAGCGGCTGGCTGGAAGGGCTGGGCTTCATCGACTTCGCCGGTTCCACTGTGGTTCACTCGGTGGGCGGTTGGGCGGCCTTGGCCGGCGCCATCGTATTGGGGCCGCGGTTGGGCAAATACACCAAAGACGGGCGCGTCAAGCCCATCATGGGGCATAGCATTCCCTTGGCCGCACTGGGCGTCTTTATTCTCTGGCTGGGCTGGTTCGGCTTCAACCCCGGCTCCACGACTACGGCGGATACCAGCATCGCCATGATATTCGTCAATACCAATCTGGCCGCCGCCGCCGGCGCGGTGCTGGCCATGGTTACCTCCTGGGTCCGCTTCGGGAAGCCAGAGGTTGGCATGAGCCTCAACGGCGCCCTTGCCGGTCTGGTGGGGATCACCGCCGGCTGCGCCAATGTCAGCCCCACCAGCGCCATCATCATCGGCGCCATCGCCGGCATCCTCGTTGTCATGTCGGTGCTCTTTTTCGAAAACCGCAAGATCGACGATCCCGTTGGCGCGGTGTCGGTGCACGGTGTCTGCGGCGCCTGGGGCACCTTGGCGGCTGGCCTTTTCAACCTCGAAGGGGTCACCATGGGCATTGTCGGCGTCCAGTTGATCGGTATCCTGGCCTGCTTTGCCTGGACCTTCCCGACCGCCTTCCTCATGTTCAAGCTGATTGACAAGACCATCGGCCTGCGGGTCTCCGCCGAAGAGGAGCTGGAGGGTTTGGATCATACGGAGCACGGCGGCATCTCCTACCCCGATTTCGGTATCTCCACCCATGGCGGGGTCAGCGGCATCGCCGGCGCTGCGACCGCGGCCACCGGCAGCGGCGTCGCCCTAGGGCAGCCGATCAAGCAGGCCTAATTCCTCATCAGGGTTAACCGCTTAGCCCTTTAACGGATTTTTCATAGCCATTGTGTGGCGGCGATCCA
>JASJCL010000006.1 GCA_030066015.1 Desulfosarcinaceae bacterium
TCAAGGAGGCCGGCATCGCCACCAAGACCATCATCGGCGGCGCCCCGGTGACCCAGGCCTACGCCGAGCAGATCGGCGCCAACGGCTACAGCGACGACGCCCCCGGCGCCGTGGAGCTGGCCCGCCGCCTTCAAACGGCCTAAGTGCCGTCGGGAAGCAAGATCACCTATCCCTTTGCCGCCATTGGTGAACAGCCCTTAAGCGGTTCCAGTTCAGACCAGGCAAAGGCGACGGGCCAGCATCCGTCCAACGGGTTTGTGAGGTGGGCCCGCATCGCGTTCCGACAACGGCACCGGCAAGACCTTACCAGCCCAGCTGGAACAAGGGGAGATCGACACGCCCCCCAGCCTGCCCAGCGACGGTGCCCGGAAGTCGATCGACGATGGTACCCGGAAACGGGCCGACGACGACACCCGAAGGCCGGTCATCGACGACGATTTTGTTCTGGTCATCGTCGATAATCGAAATCCGATCATCGACGTTAATGGGAAATGGGGGCTTCACAATGCGTCGTTCGTAGATGCCCCGGAGACCATCGTTGTCGCACAACCATTGTTGGTTGCCGTTGAGCACCAGGCCGTCCGGGCCGCCATAGATGACATTCACACCGCCGTAAGGCCCATCATTCACGCCGATGGCAAGATCGGCATATCCCCTTCCCCGCCCATTGGGATCGCCCGCATCACCGGTAGCCAGTGAATGTCCAAAGCTATCCCCGGGTTCGTCTTCACCGACGATCTGAAGCGTTCCCTGGTTGAAGAATTGATTGTCGTCGCCTGTGAGCCCGTCCTCACCACCGAATAGGATGCTGACAGTACCTACCAATCCACCCACATTACCGGGAACGCCGATGGCCAGGTCCTCGAATCCGTTACCATTGAAATCACCGGCGGCCAGTGCCCGGCCAAATTTATCTCCATCAAGGGCAATATTCGTATTTTCCAATGATTCCTCTCCCCATACGTCGTCTTTTGCGGCAGTTAATCGGGTGCCGTCGCTATAGATGACGTGCACCTTGCCTCTATCCACTCGGCCGAAATACCCATAGTCCTCGCTCGGCACACCGATGGCCAGGTCATCCCGTCCATTGCCGTCGAAATCACCCGCGGCCATTGCCGAACCGAACTCATCGTCCCGATCGTTGGCCTCGCCGATGCCGTCGCTGTCCTGTTGCCAGAGCTGGTTGCCGGTGTCGGTCAGCCCGATTCTCGATCCGTAGAGAACATTGACCGCACCGGCGTCTGCCTCGTGCCAGAAGCCGGTGTCCTCCCCAGGGACGCCAATCGCCAAGAAGTCGAAAAAGGGCCCCCAATTCCCAGTCGTCAGAACGGCGCCAAAGCGGTCGTCATCCTCCGCTTTTCCCCTGATGTCGGGCGTTCTCTGACTCCACACTTGACCGCCATCGCGATCGAGCCCATCGGGACCGCCATAGAACACACCAACAGATCCATGTTCAACGTTGCTCGACCAGAGGCCACCACCGGTAATGGTTCCGAACACATCATTCCCTGGGGCGCCGACGGCAAGATCGGCGAAGGTATCCGCATCGAAATACCCCGCGGCGAGCGCAAACCCGAAGCGATCCCCGCTTCCTGCGAACCCGCCGGTATCGCCCAAGGTGAACTGGGTACCGGGGGATGACAGCCCATCGGGAGACCCGAAGATCACGGTTACCAGGCCTCTGCGCCGATCCTTATCGGGAGCACCCATGGCCAGATCCACGAAGCCGTCGTCATTGAAATCCCCCACGGCAAGTGCATGGCCGAAGTGATCGTCTTCTTCTCCAGGTACTCTGGAAAGGTTGGGGGTATTTAAATGCCAGAGCTGCGTCCCGGGGCCATTCACTTCGCTGAGACCGATTGGACCGCCGTAGACGACGCCGACGGCGCCGCCACCTGGTACCTCGCCGGTGCCGAATTGGTTGGGAATTTTCTGGTCTCTGCAACCGATGGCCAGGTCGTCAAACCCATCCCCGTTGAAGTCGCCAAAAACCGGCGCCGTCTTCACGGTGTCTTCGGTGGCGCTAAAGGTGGGCACCAAATCCAAGGGGCCGAAGGTGAAAAAGGTCGGCGTGTCGAGCCCACCGGAGCCCGCGGAAACAAAGACGTCGATGAAATCGCCGGTCTCGCCATCAAATCGCAGTAGACTGTTGGTACCGGAACTGGCAACGTAGAGCTGCTGATCCAACAAACCGAAAAAAAGGTCGGTAGGCTGGTCCAAGCCGCCACTGGCAGCCGGTACGATCTCGTCTATGAAGGCGCCGGTTTGTCCATCGAACCGCACCACGTTGTTGCTTTTCCGGCCGGCGACATAGAGATTTGCATCGGGACCCAAAACGAGGCCGCTGGGTTCTTCGAGTATTCCGAATGCGTCTAACGCTCCCAGCTTATTCCCCGTGCTGCCGTCCAATTTCACCACCTGGTCCTGATCGCCACTGGCAATGTAAAAGTGGCCGTCCGGACCCAGGGTGATGCCACGGGGTTGCGCGATCTTTTCCGCAGTAAATACGTCGATGAAGTCACCCGAATGGCCATCGTAGCGGAGAATCTCATCAGTTCCGGAACTGGCCACATAGAGGTGTCCATCCGGACCGAAGGTCAATCCCGTGGGGGCGTTCAGTCCGCCACTGCCGGGCTTCACGAACGCATCGATGAAGACACCGGTCTCTCCGTCAAACCGAAGAATATTGTGGCTGCCCTTGCCGGCCACGTAGATGTCGTCGTCGGGCCCCCAAAAAACCCCATGCGGCTGTCGCAGATCGTCGCTCGACAGGAAAATCTCGACATACGCCCCCGTTGTCATGTCATAGCGTAGGACAGTATTCGTGGCAGCACTGCTCACCATGAGGTCAGACATTTGGGCGCCGGCAAAAGGGGTTCCATTGAAAGTGGCGCACATACTTACAAGTACGAAAACAACACCAAAGCATCTTCTCATTCGACTACCTCCAATGAAGGTTAGGGTTTTCTGATGAGATCGCAGCACGATGGGCTGTGCAGTTGGATGCGCATTCGATATGCGCCGCTGACGATAATTGCGCAACTTTCTCTTCATGCCGCTTCTCCAAATCTAAGGAATCCTAAAGAGATACCTGCCTTGAACGCTTTAGTGATAGTGTAGTTGAACACTTTCACAGGTGCATCACGAGAATGTAACGAATCTTTAACACGTCTGTCGCAATCGTATTTCAACCAATCTGACGGCAAAATCTTGTCTCAGCGGCTGGCCCCTCTGTAGCGAAAAAAGTGCACTCATGAAGGTAAGGAGCTGCGCATGATCGGGAGAATAGTAGAAAGAATTAGCGACAAACGTGAAAGGAAAGCGATGGTTTACCAGCAGCAAGCACTATGTCGCCTACGGTATCTTTTTAAGTGGGTTGGGAGGGATATGCTACTTGGAACGTGAGGGGGAAATTGGGAAGGAAAATCGGTGTGGGATGCTGTTGATGGGAGGGGTATGGTGGGAGAATTGAACGGAGAACCTTCATGGGTGAACTTCACCTTATTTTTATGGAGTTCACCTGCGGTGCTTCACGCCATATGCACTGGCAGATGAAACGAAAAACGGGCGCCGCGCCCGCTTTGGCTTTGAACTGTCACTGCACTGCCATGCAGTTCAATGATGCGTTTTGTTATGGCGAGCCCGAGACCCGAGCCTCCTGCGGTACTGCTCGACCCTGAATCATTGTACCTGCTTTTGTCCACCCGATAGAATCGGTCGAATATGTGGGGCAACTCGGCATCGGGAATGCCGATCCCAGTGTCGGAGACGCTGACGATCACATCATTGTCTCTGGAAATAATGGTCACCAGGACGTCCCCCCCTTCCGGTGTATACCGAAGCGCATTCGTGATAAGGTTCTCAAGCGCTCTCTCGATGAGTCCTATATCTCCGTCCACCAGGGACACGCTTTTCCCGATGCACATATTCAAGCGTAACTTTTTCTCCTTGGCTTTGAGCTGATATTTTTGCAGGATGTCGCTGACCAGTTCTGCTAGATTGAAAGGCTCTTTGCGCGCGTTTATTTCGTATGAATCCAGCTTGGCCAGCTGCAAGAGGTCGTCGACCAGCTTTGACAATCGATCGCAATGGCGATTGGCGATGAACAGGTATTCCCGACGGTCATCCCCTGTCAGCCGGTCGTCCCGCAGATACAGCGTTTCGATATATCCCTGAAGGGTCGCCAAGGGGGTTCGCAGGTCATGAGAGATGTTCGCTATCAGTTCGCGGCGCTGTCGATCGGCGGTGGTGAGGGTGTCCATCTGCGCCTCTATTTGACGGGCCATCTCTTGAAAGGTGACGGATAACTGCCCAATTTCGTCTGAGGGTTTTCCCCGCCAGGCCTTCGGAAGTTTGAGCAGGTCGGTTCCACGGCCCCCCTTGAAAGCGTCGACAGCATCGGACAGCCGTCGCAAGCGGGCCGTCAGAGATGCGAATAGGAGTAAGCCTGCCAACAGCGCAAAGAGGAGGCTCGCTGCAATCATCCATGCGGATAACCGCAAGATGTGACTGCCCTTGATCTTGTCCACCACATTATCAAACGTCTCTCCGCCCAAGATAATGTAGAGATATCCCTGTAACACGCCATCGTGGAGGATCTTCGCAGCAGAAAACACCTTTGTGCTGTTTTGACTTCTCGGATCGTCTCCAACCACCAGCTGTTGCACCTCGCTGCTGAGCCATAGATGGACGGGTTCAAGGTCCACCTGATGTCGCTTGACCTTTCCGGGTGCGGCTGAATAGGCGATCACCCCCCCCTCTTTAGAGAGCAGGTAAAGTTCAATACTTGGATTGATAACCATCAACGCGTGAAAGAGCCTTTCAAGTGCCGGTTTGTTAATCCGTCGATCGAGCATTAAGATCTCTTCATTTACAATATGTTGGGCGAGCTGCGCGTTGAGTCTTTGATTCACCTCCTGTTGGTACATCTGCGCTGCATACGTGGTGACCAGAACGAATGACAGGCCGACCAGAACAAACAAGAGCGTCAGGACGATGGCAAGCTTGGAATAGAGTGAGCGGAACATGTAACATCTTTCATAAAAGAGATATCTTTTTCGCTGTTTTTTGGCCTCTTGGATCGCATCGCCGGGCAGGTCTGATCTGCTTGTGATCTCCCCAGCCGGTGCAGAATAGGCTCGTCGCTTCCCTAAGCGACCTCTGCAAATTTGTACCCCACGCCCCAGACGGTCACAATACGGGTGGGGTTGGCGGGATCGTCTTCGATCTTGGCCCGGAGCCGGTTGATATGCGTGTTGACCGTATGTTCGTAGCCCTCATGTCCATATCCCCATACAGTGTCTAGGAGTTGTGCTCTGCTGAAGACCCTACCTTGATGCTTCGCAAAGTGGACCACGAGATCAAATTCTTTGGCCGTAAGCTCCACCTGCCTGTCATCGAGCATTACCGTCCGTTTTTCCGGCTGAATGCACAAGCCGCCAGCGCGGATGCGCTTTGGCGGGCTTTCTTCCATCGGCGGTACCAATTCAGATACACGCCGGATGATGGCTTTTACCCTCGCGACGAGCTCGGGGATGGAAAACGGTTTGGTGACATAGTCGTCAGCCCCCATTTCCAATCCCAATACCCGGTCCAACTCCGACGATTTACTGGTAAGCATCAGAATCGGCGTGTAGGGTGGCCGGGTCCGTAGCTGTCGGCAAACCGCTAACCCATCCATACCAGGAAGCATGAGATCTAAAATGATAAGGTCGTACGATCCGGCCAGCGCCTTTTCGAGCCCCTCGTTCCCGTCAAAGGCCAGGTCGATTTCGAAGAGATGATCCGACAGGTGAATCACCAGGAGTTTGGCCAGATCCGCGTTGTCTTCAACTATCAGTATCCGATGGGTCATGTGCGCCACCTTGATCGTGTTACAGGGTGTGAAAGGCATAGCACGCTGCTCTGTGCGTTCTTCGTCTTGACCGTGCCCAGATCGATGGAGAAAGGCGCCCGTCAATGTCGATAAAGACGCCGCGACCGACTTTCAGACCCCCTAAATCGCCTTGGGCTTCAAACGGCAGTAATGGTCTCAATCGGGTAGCAGTCGGGTTCGAATTAGCTGGTATGTGTAAATGCTCGAAAGAAAAAGTAAGGCGTGGCGCATCAGGGGGCAATGGGTGAGATTCGCAGACTGATAATGGAATACTCCCCAAAATAATGTGATTTTTACAGAATGGGGCCGACCGTCAAGGAATGTCGTGGGACTTACCATCCAAACTGCACAACAAGGCCATAATTGGATCGCCAATCTAGCCAGCGCGCCGTCGACCCGCCGGGAAGCCGGCCATAATCCGTGCGCCAGACCGCGTCCGACGCCGCCACCGACATCGTGACCATGATCAGCAGTGCCAGGCGAACGGCGCCCTAAACCCATCCGCTCGGTGGCGTGCGGTCTCCTGGGCGAGGATCGAGCGTCGCCGTAACCTCGCAAATTTGCGACCCACCTGGAAAATGTTCGACCCGATCCCGCACCGGCAGCACCAGCCATGGCGCCAAGGTCCTGATTCTGCGGGGACCTGACAGTTTCCGGCGGATGGCACGCCTTTTGATTCAGGCATCCAGTATGGGCGTCTCGCAGATCCATCCATTTAGAATCACAATCCACATTTGCCATACAGCCGTCGGGGCAGGTTCACGGCATCTCTTTCCAATGTCGTTGGACAGCTCGCAGCGGATCGCCCCCGTGCGGGGCACGGACAACTGCAGGCAACCGTCATCCGGCGGGCGAACGGCCGCGGAGGCTATCAATGGGCCCGCTTTAGGGTGTTCCGGTAAGTAGCATTTCACTGACGAACAGGAGGAGGCGAGCGATGTTGAGATTGCTTGAAGAGATGTTGCAGCGCGGTGAGATCTCCAGACGAAAGTTTTTGGCGCTGAGCGCCGCCATTGGCGCCAGTATCGCCCTGCCCATGGGAGGGCCGTCTTCCGCGGCGTTCGCCGCAGCCCCCAAGAAGGGGGGGCGTCTCCGACTCGGTTTGCAGGGCGGATCGACCTCCGACAGCATGGATCCGGCCAAGTTCAACGATGTGTATGTCCAGATGACGAGCATGGGCTTCTTGCGGAACCCATTGGTGGAGATCGACGCCAAAGGCAACGCGATACCCGATCTGGCCGAAAGCTGGGAGGCGCAGCCTGGGGCCAAAGTCTGGGTATTCAATCTGCGCAAGGGTGCCGAATTCCACAATGGGAAATCGGTGGACGCGGATGACGTGATCTTCTCCATTCAGCGCCATCAGAATCCGGAGCTGGCCTCCCAGATCAAAACCCTGGTGCAACCCATCAAGGTCTTCAAAAAGGACGGGCCCCACCGGGTGATATTCGAACTGGAGGGCCCCAACGCGGACTTTCCCTACCTGCTCGCAGACACCCGAGCGCCGATCGTACCGGCGGGAACCACCGACTTCGAAGATGGCATGGGTACCGGTGGGTATCAACTTGTGGAATACGAACCGGGGGTGCGGGCTTTCGCGAAGCGATTCCCCAACTACTACAAGGCGGGCCGCGCCCACTTCGATGAGGTCGAGGTCACCATCATGGGCGATGTCAACGCCCGCACGACGGCGCTGAAAACCGGGCAAGTGGATGTGATCAACCGCCCCGACCGTAAAACCGCCCACCTGCTCGATCGCATGAAAGAGATTCAACTGGTCAATGTCAAAGGCGGCCTGCTGTACACCTTCCCCATGCTCTGCGACACGCCGCCCTTCGACAACAACGATCTTCGGCTGGCGCTGAAATACTCGGTTGACCGCGAAGATATGTTGAAGACCATTTTGCGGGGGTACGGCGTTATGGGCAACGACCATCCCATTGCCCCGATCGTGAAATACAGCGCTGTGGACCTGCCGCAGCGCGCCTACGATCCGGACAAGGCGCGGTTCCATCTGAAAAAAGCCGGCTTGGAAGGGGAGACCTTCCGGCTGCACACCTCCGACGCCGCCTTTGCCGGTGCCGTAGACGCCGCGCTCCTCTGGCAGCGCCACGCCAAAAAGGCCGGCATCCAGGTCGAGGTCGTCCGGGAGCCGGTCGACGGTTACTGGGACAATGTCTGGAACAAGAAGCCGTGGAGCGCCTGTTTCTGGTTCGCACGGGTCACCTGCGACTGGATGTTCACCATGGCCTATGCCGCCGAAGCCTCCGCCAACGACATGCATTGGAAGCATCCCTACTTTAATGAATTGTTGGTCGCTGCCCGCGGCGAACTGGACGATCAGAAACGCGCGAAGATGTATGGCGAGATGCAGTCGCTGGTGCGGGATGAAGGCGGGGTTGTTATCCCCATGATTGCCAATATGGTCGATGCGGCCAGCACCAAGGTGAAGTTCGAAAATCCGGCCGGCAATCAGGAGCTCGACGGCATGCGGGCCATCGAACGCTGGTGGTTTGACGCCTAATTCCCCAATCGCGCTGGCGCACCGCCGAGAGCGGCGGTGCGCATCGGAGGATGCCCCATGGACTCGCTCAAGAAGATGGTGGTCAAGCGACTCGCCGCCGGCGCCGTAACCGTTTTGGTGGTCTCCATCCTGATCTTCGTGGGGGTCGAAGCTTTGCCGGGAGATCCGGCAACCGCCATTTTAGGGCAGCAGGCGACGCCCGAGAACCTCGCCGCTCTCAGAAAAGAACTCAAGCTCGATATGCCGCCCCATGTGCGCTATTTCAGTTGGGTCAGCGATGTGGCCCGCGGCGATCTCGGACGCTCGTTGACCAACCAGCGTCCGGTGGCGGAGATGATCGGCTGGCGCTTCTCCAACACCCTCTTCTTGGCACTCGCAGCGGCGACGGTGGCCGTTCCACTGGCCATTTTGCTCGGCATGCTGGCGGCCTTGTATCGCGAAAGTTGGCTGGACAAGCTGCTGTCGATATCCAGTCTGAGCGCGATCTCGTTTCCCGAGTTTTTCGTCGGCTATATTTTGATCGCGATCTTCGCCGTCAAGCTGGGGATCCTGCCGGGCGTGGCCAGCATTCATAGTGGAATGGGGTTTGGACAGAAGCTGCTCGCCATCGTGCTGCCCACCATCACCCTCATGCTGGTCGTCCTGGCCCATATGATGCGCATGACCCGTGCCGCCATCATCGGGATCCTGACGAGCCCGTACATCGAGATGGCCAAGCTCAAAGGGGTCGGACGTCGGCGCATCATTTATCATCACGCGATTCCCAACGCCCTGGCCCCCATCATCAACGTCGTCATCATGGATTTGGCCTGGCTGGTGGTCGGCGTCGTGGTGGTGGAGGTCGTCTTCGTCTATCCGGGGTTGGGCCAGCTTCTCGTAGATGCCGTCTCCAAACGCGATCTGCCGGTGGTTCAAGCTTCCGGATTGATCTTCGCGTGCACCTACATCCTCCTCAATCTCACGGCGGACGTTCTGTCGATCTTGACCAATCCCAAGCTGCGGACCGCCAACTGAATGGGAGCGGATTTATGCAATTCCTGAGAACCCTTCGCCAGACGACCATCAGCGCCCGTATCGGCATGGCCATGGTCCTGATCACCCTTCTGGCAGCCATTCTGGCGCCCGTTATCGCACCCTATGAGGAGGCCGAGGTCGTCGCCGACGTATGGCTACCGCCGGGGGACGGTCATCTGTTGGGCACCGACCAGTTGGGGCGCGATCTGTTCACCCGCATGGTCTATGGTGCACGCAACACCATCGCCATTGCGCTACTGATCACCTGCCTGGCCTTTCTGGTGGGGGTGGTCGGGGGGCTGCTGGCGGCCACCATGCGGGGGTGGGTGGATATGCTGCTCAGTCGCATCGTCGACGTTGTCATGGCCTTTCCGGCCCTGATTCTCTCCCTGATGGTGCTCTCCATCATGGGTGCCTCGATTCCGGTGCTGATCATCGTGATCTCTCTGCTCGACGCCACCAAGGTCTACCG
Source organism: Desulfosarcinaceae bacterium (assembly GCA_030066015.1). Lineage (GTDB taxonomy): Bacteria > Desulfobacterota > Desulfobacteria > Desulfobacterales > Desulfosarcinaceae > JASJCL01. The sequence goes on from JASJCL010000006.1 coordinate 9,883, forward strand.
TCTCGCCCGGGCCTTGGCCATGGACATCGAGGTGATGGAATTCGTGGAGGCGGCGCGGTTGAGCGGCGAAGGCACCTGGTGGATTATCACCAAGGAGATCTTGCCCAATGCGCTGCCCGCCCTCATCGCCGAATTTGGTCTGCGGTTCTGCTTCATCTTCCTCTTCATCAGCGCGCTGAGTTTCCTGGGGCTCGGCATCCAGCCACCGGCAGCGGATTGGGGCAGCATGGTGCGCGACAACGCGGGAGCGATCTCCTTCGACATGATGACGCCCCTGTGGCCGGCGGGCGCGATCGCTTTCTTGACCATCGGTATCAACCTCGTCGTCGACTGGTTCTTGCATCGCAGCGCCCAGATTCGGGCACGCTAGCCGGCGATCGGCGCCGCTGAAGGCCGATCGCCGGTCCACCCCTCATGAATGGGAACAGCCACATGGACCCTTTGCTTTCCATCCGAGAACTGACCCTCAAGGGGCGCGGCAACGACGCCTGGGTTACCTTACTGGACAAGATCGATCTGGACCTCCGAAGGGGTGAAGTCCTGGGCCTCATCGGCGAATCCGGTGCCGGCAAATCGACGCTCGGTCTGGCCGCCATGGGCTATACCCGCACCGGTTGCCGCATCACCGAGGGGTCGGTGATGTTTGACGGTATGCAGCTGGTCGGTGCCCCCAGAAAAGCGCTGCTGGCCCTGCGGGGGACGCGCATTGCCTACGTGGCGCAGAGTGCGGCCGCCTCCTTCAATCCCGCCCACCAGTTGGTCCATCAGTTTGCGGAAACCCCAGTGCAGCGAGGGATCATGGATTTCGACGCGGCACGCCAGAAAGCCGAAAGACTCTATCGCCGACTTCAGTTGCCCCGTCCCGAGCGCATCGGCTTCCGCTATCCCCATCAGGTTTCCGGCGGTCAGTTGCAGCGGGCGATGGTGGCCATGGCCATGGCCTGCGACCCCGACATCATTGTCTTTGACGAGCCCACGACCGCTCTGGATGTCACCACCCAGATCGAGGTCTTGTCGGCCATCAAGGAGGCCATTCAACTGCGCCAGACCGCCGCGCTCTACATCACGCATGACCTGGCCGTGGTCGCCCAGGTGGCGGACCGGATCATGGTGCTGCAACACGGCCGGCAGGTCGAAGAGGGGGGAACACGCGACCTCATCGACGCCCCCAAGGAGTCCTACACCCGCGATCTGCTCAACGTTCGTCGTCAGAAGAAAACCACCATCTCCCCCTCCAGAGAGGTCGTCCTCGAGGTGACCGGTGTTACCGCCGGCTACACCAAGCGGAAAAACGTGGTTGAAGAGATCAGCCTGAAGGTCCGCAAGGGCAGAACGGTGGCCGTCGTCGGAGAGAGCGGCAGTGGGAAAACCAGCCTGGCCCGCGTCATAACGGGTCTACTGCCCGCCGCCCAGGGACAGATCAGCTTCGACGGTGCGGTATTGGCGCCCAGCCTCAAAGGGCGCAGCAAGGAGACCCTGCGGCGGCTCCGAATGGTCTATCAGATGCCGGACGTGGCGTTGAACCCCCGCCAAAAGATCCGGCGCATTTTGGGGCGCCCACTGGAGTTTTTCTTCCACATGGACGCGCAAGCGAAGCAGCGCAAGGTGCTCGAACTCCTGGACATGATCGAAATGGGGCCGGAATTCTACGATCGCTACCCCTCGGAGTTGTCCGGTGGTCAAAAGCAGCGCATCTGCATCGCCAGGGCACTCGCCTCGCAGCCGGACCTGATCATTTGTGATGAGGTCACCAGTGCGCTGGACCAGCTGGTGGCCGAGGGGATCTTGAAGCTGCTGCAGCGCCTTCAGGACCAGTTGGGGGTATCATACCTCTTCATCACCCATGACCTGGCGACGGTCAAGGCGATTGCCGACGAAGTGATTGTGATGCTCAAGGGAAGAATTGTCGAGCAAGGGCCCCGCGACGAGATGTTCATCCCGCCCCACCACGATTATACGCGGCGGCTTTTCCGCTCGGTACCGGAGATGGATCCGGCATGGTTGGACAACTTGCTGGCCAGCCGCGATGGCGACCAATTGGGGTATTTCGAGCGATCCGATGAACCAGTGGTTTAACAGGACCAGGGCTCCATGGGGTCCTGGACCACCCCGATAGCGCCGCCATGATCCCACCGCATCGCCTGCTTCGCTGCCTCGAGCCAGCCGACCTCGAACGGATCCACCAGGATTCGCTCAAGGTGCTGGCCGAGGTGGGGGTTGTCTTCGACGCCGATGAAATCGTCGAGATGTTCAAACGGAGGGGCGCCAAGGTCGACCAGCGCAGAGTCTACCTCACCGAAGCGATGGTGCGCGGCGCGCTGGAGACCTGTCCGCGCCGTTTTACCATGGTCGGTCGAACGGCGGAGGCGTCGATTTCCATTGGCCATCATCAGGAGCGCATGGTTGTTTCACCCGGCAATGGCACCCTCTACATCCAGGAGATCTCTGGTGAGCGCCGCAAAGCGGTGCTGTCCGATTTCGATCAGATCACCCGATTGTGTGAGCAGAGCCGCCATGTGCATCTGGTGGGCAGCCTTCCGGTGGAACCGATCGATATCCCGCAAGCCGCACGGCCGGCGCGACTGGTCCACCACCTGATGCGGCACAGCCGCAAGCCCTTGTTGGGCGTTGCGGCCACGCGAGAAGAGGCAGAGGCGGTATTTGATATCATCGAGATCGCTTTCGGTTGCAGCGGCTTTCTCGACGACCACGTGGCGATCGCCTATAGTGTCAATCCCGCCAGTCCGCTCTGCTTCGAAGCCTTGAGCTGTGCCACCCTCGCCGCATACGCCAGACGCAACCAGGCCGTATTTGTTCTGCCCGGCATCCTGGCGGGAATCAGCGGTCCCCTTGACCTCACCGGACTCGTCACCCTCTCCAACGCCGAAATTCTGGCCGCCCTGGTGTGCGTTCAATTGATCCGTCCGGGAGCGCCGGTGGTCTATTGCCCCGGCACCTTCATGGTGAACATGAAGAACGTGTACACAGTCACCGCATCGCCCCTGAGCAATCTGGTGAACATGGCCGGGCTCCAACTGGCCAGGCACTACTACGATCTCCCCTGTCGGACGATGGGCGGCATGACGGACGCCAAGATGGTCGATTTTCAGGCGGGTGCGGAGAGCATGCAGAATTTGGTGCTCTATACGATGGCCGGTGCCAACATCATCAGTCAGTGCCTGGGGGTGATGGACTCGCTCACGGTGACCTCCTTCGAGAAATGGGTTCTCGACGAAGAGCTCTTGGGGCGGATTGCGTGTTTGGAGCGACAATTCGATCAATTGGTCTCGGAGGATCCGGCCGCCGCCATCGCTGCGGTCGGCATCAGCGGCAGTTACCTGACCCAGCCCACCACCATGCACAATTGCCGCAACATCTGGATGCCGACCCTATCGAACTGGGATCCCCATGACGCCTGGTGTCGCAATGGCCGGCCACCGATTCTGGAACGGGCCCACCACCTTTTCCTGGAGAGGATGGAGAACTGTGAAACGCCGGTACTGCCGCGGGATATCGACCGGGACATCCGGAAGTACATCGACCGATGAGGGGCGGAACGGCGCCGGCGTTCGGTTGCACAGCAGCGGTAGCGCCTTGCCGGGCCAAGCCCGCTTCCCAGCGCTGTCGAAGATGACACCCCATTGCTGCCTCGCCGATGGAGACGCCGTCCCAGCCCTGCCAACGCAGCGGCGCACCCCCACCGGTCGGGGATCGGCGAGCCTCGAAAAGGGGTTGGTCATCTTGTCGCTTTTCGATCGCCGGCATCCCTACTGGCGGGTGTCGGAGATCTCGAAAGCAACCGGTATCCATCGCACCTCTGTCTGTCGGTATGTCAACACGCTGGTGGCGTTGGGATTTTTGGCCAGGCGGGCAGAGAGCAAATTACTGCATTTGAGTGCGGCGACCCTCATGATGGGGCACAGCTTTCTCGATGGCTGCGAATTGCGCAATCGCGTCAAGCCCGTCGTCGACCTCATGTACCGAGAATACCACACGCCGATCACAACGGCATTGGTACACCAGGTCGATTTGGTGCCGTTGTACCGCCAGGAAGGATCCGCAGCGGATGGGCACCTTCCGACGTGGCGGACGGATGGGCTGTCTCTGCGGGTGTTGGAAACGACCGTGTTGGCCCACATGCGCCCGCACCATCGGAAGGCCTATTTGGCCGCAAGCGGATCGCGGCGCAGGACTGCCGGCCGACGACTGTCAGCAGATGCGCTGCTACCGGAACTCGCACGGGTTGAAGCGCGCGGATATGCCATCGACAACCAAGCGGCGACGACGGGCATCATCCGCATTGGCGCGCCTGTCTGGGACCATCGCCTGGACGCTGTCACGGCTGCGGTGGGGCTGGAATGTGACCCGGCCCCACATTCAGACACGCAGGTTGATGCGCAGTATATCGGGGTGCTGCTGAGATTGGCGGACGAGTTGTCAACCCTGTTGACCAACGTCGGCACTTAAGATCGAGCCGGCTGCCGTGCCACTTGCCGCCCCGCGGGCTCATTCTCCGGCCAAGGCGCTTATCATCTCATTCACTTCACCCATCGAAGAGACGGGATGGACTTCAAAGGTGCAGAAGGGGACGTACTGCTGCAAGGTATTCATCAGTTCAAGCTTCGTCGCCTCATAGATCGCATAGCCTCTGTTCTCCCCGGTGAATGCGCCCCAATCCTTCAAGGTTCCCGTCTCCCTGTCCTGGGCGACCATGGTCATCAAGAGCCCCCAACCAGCGCCTCTCTCTTGGCGGTCAATTGGAATTTTGGTTTGGTCGACTTCCCAGAAAGCAACATATTTTTCCATTTAGGATCTCCTTTCGGGTTATGCGGTTGCCGCCAGCCGCGGGTGGATGATTCAAGAAATCGCATCCTTGGCAGGCCAATTTATCGGTGGCAGCCCCTCAAGTGGCATCCGCGAATTGGGAACCTGCGGTTGGCTATGAGGGGTTCACCGGGCCAAAAAAGGGGGGTATCGATGGGCGCCAAAAACGTAGCGGCGCGAATTGCAGCTGCGGGAAGCGATGACTGCCGAGTGGCGAGGTCCGGTCAACGGGTCGAAAAACGGTGACGGGTCGGGTACCGAATCGGTGAGATCGAGTTGGGGGGAGTATACCGCAATCGAAGTGCTGGATCAATTACCACATTGTGGTATCTGGTATCGCATCGGGCTGAAAAGGACGATGCGGTCTGAGCGGGAGAGACGCCGTTGGTCGGCCCATCTCCACGTCAGCCAATGGCGATCGAGGTCAAGCCGATCTTGTTGAGTTTTTGGGTCACCAGCTCCAAGGTGAACGGTTTGATGATGTAATCGTCACATCCGCCTTTGATGCTGTCCATGACGGTCTCTTGATCGGCATGCGAGGTGACCATCAGGATCTTGGCCCGGTCCTCTTTCGCGATCGCGTTGGTGCTCTCGAACATGCGGATCTTGGACAGAACTTCCGTTCCCCCCATGTCCGGCATGGAAACATCCAGGGTGATCAGCTTGAAGGGTACCCGGTTCAGCAATGCTTCCGTGAAGGCTTCCAGCGCCTCGTTGCCGCTGCCGACGGCCACGCAATCGCCATAGTGTTGCATGATCCTTTGCATTTTCATACGGCTGACCATTTCATCATCAACAACCAATATCCTCATACGTCTGCCTCCACTGCTGATCATGACCTGGACAGGGCGGGCGTAGGCTGCGCCGCTTGATACTATTCGTGAACGTCAACAAACGCCTGCTCACAGGATAAAAGGTCTCCACCACTCGCGGGTCGAATTGCGAACCAGTGCCTTTCATAATGATACGTCTGGCACGCGCGTGCGTAAAGGGCTCTTTGCAGGGGCGGTTGCATCCGACGATGGGATGCGTTTTCATGACCGCAAACGCTTTGTCGTCACGGCCACCCGCCTCTCGCAAGCCAATCCATCGAGGCGGTGTTCCAATCTCTTGCGGCTGACCAAGGCCTCATCCATCACCAGCACTTTCTTCGACATGTCGATTTCCTTCAACCGGCCAAAGCGGCCGCAAAGGCGTGGAGCCGGATTCTCTCCCGATCCAGCGTCGATACAATGTCCGCCGCACGGGTCAATCGTCCCGATTTACCTGTCACCTCGAGACGCGCTGCCGCCCCGGCGAGTGCGTCGGCCGTCAGATTGGCGGCGCCGCCTTTGATGGCATGGGCTTCCTTGGCAAGCAGGTCGGCGTTTCCATCTGCGATGGCCGCCCGGATGGTGTGGATCTGCTGGTCGACCCTTTTGAGGAAACCGGACAGCACCTCCATCAGAAAATCGGGATCATTATCGAACTCCGCGATCGCTTGGTGATAATTTATTGGGGCGGCAGTTGAATCCGCGGGGTCGGTGCTTGGGCCGTCCGCAGGTTCGTGGTCCCTAGACGCGGCGGTTTCGGTCCATTGGCGGACGATAGACAGCAGGTGGGCCTTTTTGAGGGGCTTGGCGATGTAGTCGTCCGCACCGGCGGCAAGACACTTCTCGCGATCGCCCGTCATCGAGTGGGCCGTCATGGCCACGATGGGGATGTGCCCGGCGGCGGCCCCCCGGCCCGCGCGGGCCTCCTTTTCACGAATCGCGCGGGTGGCCGTATACCCGTCCATCACGGGCATCTGGATATCCATCAGGATCAAGGCATAGTCACGGCGGCCAACGGCCTGCAGTGCTTCCTGGCCATTTTCGGCCAGATCCACCGTATAGCCGGCATTGCGCAGATGCCTGAGGGCGACCTGTTGATTGGTGGGATAGTCGTCGACCACGAGAATGCGGACGCCCCTGCCGCGACCTTCGGCGATGGTATGCTGGGTGATCAGCGGCCATGCCGAACGCGGCGTCGCGATCTCGCGTCCGAAGACCATTTTGATGGTCTGGTTGAGGTCATCGATGGTGATCGGTTTGTGGAGGTAACCGTCAACGCCGATGCGGCGGCATCTCGCTGCATCGTCCGTTGAACGGATATCGGCCACCAGAACAATCGCGGTCTGACTGAAGCGGCCGTTCGTTCTGACCTTGGCAGCCAGGTCAAAACCGTTCATGCCGGGCAGCCGGATATCGGATATCATCAGGTCGAAGGGGGGATGGGCCGCTGCCAACTGCTTCAATGCCGCCTCGCCACTGGGGCATTCATGGACGTCGCAGCCGAACTGGGTCAGATATTCGGCGATAATTTCTCTGGCGGTTCCGCTGTCATCCACGAGCATCGTCTTGAGACTGGCGAATTCAGTTGCCGGTGAAGCGCATTGCGAGCGCTGCGCAGCCGCCTTCGCGAGGACCGCCGTAAACCAGAAGGTGGTGCCCTTCCCCGGTTCGCTGATCACACCGATCTTGCCCCCCATCAGCTCCACCAGGTCCTTCGCAATGGTCGTCCCCAGACCGGTACCGCCGAATTTACGGGTCATGGAACCGTCCACTTGGGTGAAACCATCGAAGATGTTCTCCTGGCGCTCTTGCGGGATACCGATGCCGGTGTCGGACACCTCGAAGCGGACCTCGACCGCGGTGGATCGATGGGCCACCGCTTCCGCCCGGATGACGATTTCGCCGGCTTCGGTGAATTTCAATGCATTGCCCGTCAGATTTCTCAGAATTTGACGCAGCCGACCCGGGTCGCCGATCAATTGTCGTGGCATTGTTGGGGATACGAAGGACGCAAACTCCAAACCCTGCTTTCTGGCCAGCATGGCCACGCTGTTGGAGATGTCTTCGATAAGCAGGCGCGGATCGAAGGGAATGCTGTCGAGTGTCAACTTGCCGGCTTCGATTTTGGAGAAATCGAGAAAGGCGTTGATCATTTCGAGCAGATCACCCGATACACTGTCGATGGTTTCGAGGATCTTGCGCTGCTCATCCGTTAGCGCTGTATCCAGCGCCAGTTCGGTCATTCCGATGATGCCGTTTAGCGGCGTCCGAATCTCGTGGCTCATGTTCGCCAGGAACTGACTCTTGGCGACATTGGCCGCCTCCGCCTTTCGGGCCATGATGTTGGCTTGTTTGATGGCCGCATGCAATTGCTCATTGCGCCGCATGTTTTGCAGGGCTTGAGATGCCAGCGGCGTGAAGCGTTGCAGCAAGTGCATGTGGCGACGGTTGAAATAGGCCTTCTTGCCGCTGATGAGGACGAGCATTGCGCGAAGATTCGCTGATTCAAAAGAGATGTGCAGGGCGGAGGCGACGCGGCGCTTGATCTCAGGGGGCTGTAAGCGCCATTCGGGCTTCTGTTCGATGTCGAAGAGAATCACCGGCTGGCCCCCGAAAACGCGGTCGAACATCTCGTGGGGTTGCCAGCGGCTGTGCTCGAAAAGCGGGTCGCTGAACGCCACCACGGCCAATTGGGCAGGACGTCGCTCGCGCAGAACGAAGGCGTGGTCGAAGTCAATCAGCTTCTTCAGAATCCCCAGGAGACGGAGGAAGACGTCCTTGGTGTCCTTTGAGCGGGTCAGGATGCGCAGGCCTTCAAGCAAGCCTTCGGACTCCTTGCGCTGCATCTTTTCCCGTTTCCGCGCGAGGTCGAGATCCAATAACACCTCGCGAAGATCTTCTCGCTTCATGACAAACCCCTAATAGGCCGGTGTTTTGCTGAAGGTCACTACCGAAATCATCAGGTTGCCGTGGGTATTTTCGTTACCGACGAAGCATCCCTGTTCGCCAAAGGTAAATATCCCGAGAAAGGGCACATTCCCGATGGCCGCGCCGATCACACTGGTCACGCGATGCATATCTTCGCGAACCGTTAGCATGCAACCCGCACAATACACCACGATGGCACCGATGATGGATTCTGGATCAAACCCACCCGCTGAAATGGCGGACGAGGATACCCGCCCAGCGCGGGTGATTAGGCTGCTTCGCGAGCCGGTCATCAAGACAATCTCCTCTCCCTCTGCAACTTCGGAGAAGAGCGACAGGCCGTCTTCGGTCGTAATCTCGCTGGGATGGGAGAGCTTATAGTAGGGAATTCCGCCGATAACCCCGGCTTCGCGCCCCAGCGGGGCCAGGGTGGTTTTGGAGAGCACGCTGCCCCGTGCAGAGATCTCCGCTTGAATCAAGCCCTCGGTCCACTCATTGTAGACCTCGCAGGCAGGGCGACCGTCGATCTCCATGAGCAGCCGTCCCTCGGCCCGAGTGACCACGCCCCTTTTATCCGTTGGGTCGTAGCCACTGTGGAATGCGTAATGGAAATTGGTCGACGGGAAGAAGACGCTGATCACGACGGCATCCCGCAATACTTCTCCTCCCGAGACCTGGCGGCTGTTGCCGATGGCCGCGTTATCCGCGGTGCTGCCCCCCGTGATGGGCACATCGGGTCCGATAAGGCTCTCAATTCCCTGAATCAGTTGCTCCTCGCTGCCGGGCGCTGCATTCATCCAGATGAGGGCGGGGACTTCGCCATCGCGGTCAGCGTTTGCCAGCGCTTTCGCGAGTGCCTTTTGGGCGGCCAACTCCGGCCGCGTCCCCAATGCGGCCGATCCGACGCCATAGCTGCCGAGCGGGTCCGAAACGGCCAGTACGCCCATGCCGACTCCCTCATCACTGGCAAATCCAGCCGAGGTCATGACCCCCATGCAGGATGTCCCACCATGGATGGGAACCGGTCCCAGCTCTGCCAAGATACGGCCGATGATTTTCTCACCCGCATAGGTATCGCTGTAGTAGACCCCCAACCAGGATATGCCTTGTTCGGCCAAAGCCGTCAATTTGGCACAACATTCGGCGGCCGCCGCCTCGGGGTCCCGGTTTGTAGCGCTTGCCGATTCGATTTTCATCGTGTTTACGCCCCATTGCCATCATCCATGTCGCGGTGACGAGCGAAGCGTCGCTGTCCCTGAACGATGGTATTCAATTGTTTGATTGCAGCCGCTGAACGAATTCTTCCAACCGTCGCGCTTCGGCTTCCAAATGTGCCAGCATCTCCTCGGCCCCGGTCAAACTGCCGGAACGACCGGCGATTTCGAGAGACTCGGCGGCATTGGCCAACCAATCGGCCGTCAGGTTGGCGGCGCCCCCTTTGATGGCGTGGGACTCCTTCGTGACAGCGTCGCCGTCCCCCTCACGAATCGCCGTGTGCAGCAGCAGGGTCTGGGCGCCCAAATTGTCCACGAAACCCGTCAGCACCTCCAATAAGAATTCCGGATCACCGTCGAACTCTTCGAGGGCCTGGGCGTAGTCGATGGGGTCGTCCCCCGTCTGCGTCCGGCCTTGATCCATGGAGGAAGCGCACTTCTTGGCGGGCGAGTCAACCGCATCGATCCACAGCCCCACCATGGACAATAGGCGCTGTTTTTTGAGCGGCTTGGAGATGTAGTCGTCGGCACCTTCGGCCAGACACTTTTCGCGGTCCCCTGCAAGGGAATGGGCCGTCATGGCGATGATGGGAATCGGCTGGACGTCGGGCGTTTGCGCTGCTTTTGCGGCTTCTAATTTCCGGATCGATCGCATGGCCGCGTACCCATCCATGACCGGCATCTGGATATCCATCAGAATCAAATTGTAATCTGTATGCCCGAAGGCCTCGACCGCCTGGCGGCCGTTTTCGGCCAGATCGACGGTGTAGCCGGCCTTACGTAGATGGTGCATGGCGACCCGTTGATTGGTCGGGTAGTCTTCCACCAGCAGAATACGGCCATTTTTGCTTCGGTTTTCGACAATTGTGTGCCGGGTCACCAACGGTCTTTGGCGGGTATCGGTGGTCTGCTCATTCCCGCAGATCAGTTTGATGGCCTGCTTGAGGTCTCCCATCTTCACCGGTTTCGGCAGATAACCATCCACACCGATGCGACGACATTTTTCGCCATCGCCCAAGGTGCCGATCCCGGAGACCAGCAAAATGGCCGTTTGCCGCAGCTCATCCTTTTGGCGGACCGCTTCCGCCAACTCGAACCCCCCCATGCCCGGCATTCGAATATCCGACACCATCAGATCGAACGGTGCCGATCGCTCCGCCGCCGCTTCGAGTTGTCTCAGCGCCGTCTCTGAACAATCACATTCGCGGACATCACAGCCAAACCGACGAAGATATTCAGCGATGATCCGTCTGGAGGATCGGATATCGTCGACCACCATTGTCTTCAGCCCGGCCAGATCCCGTTGGGCCGGCGGCGTTTTCTGTGCATCTTGGGCCGTGCGCTCAAGATCTACGGTGAACCAGAAGGTCGATCCCTGGCCGGGTACACTCTCCAGGCCGATCTTCCCCCCCATCAATTCGACAAGCTGTTTCGAGATGGTGGTGCCGAGACCGGTGCCCCCATATTTGCGGGTGGTGGAGCCGTCAACCTGGGTGAACTCATCGAAGATGTTCGCTTGACGTTCACGCGGAATACCGATGCCGGTGTCGGATACTTCGAAGCGGATCCGAACCCCGTCGGCGTGAAAATGCTCGGCTTCGGCACGGATGATGATTTCACCGATGTCGGTGAACTTGAGGGCATTCCCGGCCAGGTTGTTCAGCACCTGTCGCAGCCTGCCGGGATCGCCGACCACGCGTGCGGGGATACTGGGAGAGACGAAGGAGGCAAACTCCAGTCCGCTATCCTTCGCCGAGATGGCAACGTTGCTGGCCACATCTTCGATGAGGAGTCGCAGATCAAAGGAGATGCGGTCCAAATTGAATTTGCCCGCTTCGATCTTGGAGAAATCGAGAACGGTGTTGATCATGTCCGTCAAATGCCCGGAGACCCGGTCGATGGTTTCGATGATATTGCGCTGTTCTTCTGTCAGCGGGGTCTCCAGCGCCAGTTCGGTCATTCCGATAATGCCATTCAGCGGGGTGCGAATCTCATGGCTCATATTGGCCAGAAACTGGCTTTTGGCCACATTGGCCGCTTCGGCGGCGATCTTCGACTGCTGCAATTCCTGCTCGGCGCGTTTACTATCGGTAATATCAAAGAAGACGCCGCTGATGGTTTCGATCTCGCCCTGGTCATCGCAGATAATTTGTCCGCGCTCCTGCACCCAGCGGATTTTCCCGGTGCGGCTGATCACCCGATATTCGCGGACATAGGATTTATCGGACTTCAGTGCATCGATCAAACGCGCCCGAACCGATTCGAAGTCGTCTTCGTGGATGATGTCTTTCCAACTGGGCCTGCCACTGTTCAATTGGTCAATACTGTAGTCGACGATCGATTCGATTTTCTTGTCATAGAATTCTACCGACCAATCCTTGTATCCGATGAATACGATGCTCGGCAAGTTTTTCAACAGCAGGCGGTACTTCGCTTCACTTTGACGGAGGTGCTCCTCAACCTGCTTTCGTTCGGTGATGTCGATGAAGGTTTCCAGCATTACCGGCTCATCGTCCAGCTCTAGACGAACCGCACTCTTCAGGATGGGTTTTTCGTCACCGCTGCGGGTGATCAACATCACTTCGGATCGGTCTAATTGCTTGTCGAGGTCGAGAACTGGACAATGGCCATCTGGCGACGGGCAAAATGTATCATGGCAGCATCGCCCCACGACCGCGTCCAAAGATGCGTATTCCATCAGGGACATGGCGGATTGGTTGGCGTATCGGATCAATTTGTCGGTGCCGACGATCACAACGCCATAGGGCATGGAATCCAGAACCGTCTGCAGCATGCTCTGGGATCGCCTCAAGAGCGCTGTTTTATCTCTCACCAGGCCTTCCAGGTTATCGCGATGCTCCACCAACTCCGCTTCGATCTTTTTGCGGTGTGAAATATCCTTGACCACACCGCGAAATCCGATGGGCTTTCCGCTTGCGTCGCTCTTGATGGAGGCGGATGTCTCCACATGAATGATGGTGCCGTCCTTGCGGGTGAGGGCATAATAGACGGCTTTTTCAGGCTGGCCGGTTTGGTAGACACGGCTGAACATGTCGACGACGCCGGGGATGTTGTCATCACCGACATATTCGCGAAAATCCATGCCCCTGATTTCATCCATGCCGTAGCCGACAAGGTCACAGAAGGCACGATTGCAGAAGGTCAGTGTCCCGCTCAGGTCCACCTCAAAAAAGGCGTCGTTGATCTCTTCCAGAATTTTTCTGTATTTCTGCTCACTCTCTTTTAGTTGGATTTCTGTGGCCTGGCGAGAATTCAACACCTCGTCCAGGTCACCTTTGATCATGGAGATGGCGTCGAACACGGGCAGGAAGGGATGCTTGGGGTCAATTTCGAACGCCTGGCGCACACCGGAACGCCCCCATTCAATTCCCCCGACAAAATACATCAGGTCATCGACGTAATCATCAACCGTGCCCTGGGCGGTCAACCGACGATCGGAACGCCTTGCCGGTGCGGCTGCCTTGGGGTGCAACCGCGCGATCCGATCCAGGCGCACCCGTTCGATGGCGTCCACGTAAGTGGATTCCAGTTTCACATCGAACGGCACGAAGCGGATCCCCATCATCGCAGCCGCTCGCAGGAATCGATTGGCGCCGTAAATGATCAACCGATTGAACGGGCTCGCTTTCCAGAAGGTGATCAGGCGCTTCAGATGTTGTCTTCTGGTATCGAAATCTTTCAGCTTTGTTCCGGTAAACCCATGAATGAGGGTGTAGGATTGCCCGGCTGCAGTGAAGGATGTCGCGGCCTCCTGCTGCAGGGCGAAGATCGGGTCAATATATTCGGGAGACAAGACACCATCGAAGACACAGTGAATAATATCCGGCGTCAGCACGTCGATGGTGAAGCGCAAGTCGGTGAACTCGAGGGATCTGGTAAACTTGCGTGGGTGGGCGTTGACCGATGCGGCGTGGTTCGCTTGCAGGCGAGGAAGGTCCATCTGCAGCAGATCGAAGGCCTGCTTCAAGGCTGCTTCATAGGAGTCCAGGAGTTCGACATTGAATTTGACGATGTTCAGTGCCTTGCCCAGACGGATGCTGAGATTCATCTGAAAGTTGGTGTTGTAGAACAGAACCGCCAGGAGGTGATCGTCTTGTTGGCAAAAATAGTCGATGTAGGCTTTTCTGGCCGCCGGTGCGGCCCCCTTCAGCTCCGCATAATCCTCCAGCAGGACGTATTTGTGGCCAGTGCTCGGTTTGTTGGCAAAGATCTCATCGATGATGCGGCAATATCGCTGTACGCCGGCAAGGTCGGTGGTCCCGGTCGCCTTGGTGCTGATCACCATATCGGCGATGACACCGGTGTGATATGCGTGCTGTGCTGATTTATAACGCCATCTCGGATGATGGACAATGGGCAGGCCGGTGACGGGGCATGTATCTCGCTGGGGTATCATGTTTTCTCTAGGATTGCCGATTGCATGCATTCCCTTCGGTTCTCTTCAGCACTGGCAGTAAACCTTTGCGCGGACAAAGCACCCGCCATGGCAATGGGTGATGACCTGATGGCGGGTCCACAATACTATCGGGATCACCCTGTAATTCTTAAATGGGGCGCTTGGATTGACCGCCCGGCGGATTCACCCGACGTCGGAGAGGACCCCATATCGCTGTTGGAGCAAGAACGACGGCTCCCACGCGCGGCGAGCCGGCTGACCGTCCGACCTGCCATGACCGAATGCGTGCGGCGGTCGGCGGCGGTGTACCAACCGCTAATGATCCGAAAGTTGCGTATCTGCTGTGTGACGGGCAAGCGATGTGACCGGGTAACGGGCAAGATGCGAAGGCCATCCGCCATCATCCGCCAGCGGCAGTAAGAAACTGAAGCGGCAGCCCTGATTCTCTCCCGGGCTCTCCCCCCAGATGATCCCGTGATGCAGTTGTACCAGTTGGGTCGTCAGCGACAGACCCAGGCCGGTACCCTCATATTGCCGGCTGTAGCTGGTTTCCACCTGCTCGAAGGGGTTGAACACGCGTGCCAGTTGTTCGGCCGATAAGCCAATGCCGGTATCTGTCACGGACACATGCAGGTAGTGCCCGTCCTCGGGGCCGGCACCATTGTCACCGGTGGGGATCTGCAGCCCATTGAGTTCGGACGCCGATGCAACCCCGTTGTCGATCCTGAGGGTCGTTGCGGCAAGGGTGATGCAACCGCCCTCAGGGGTGAACTTGACCGCATTGGAGAGCAAATTATAGAGGATCTGCTTCACCTTGCGCTCATCGGCCGTCATCTCCGACGGCAGCGCCTTCATCTGCGTCTTCAACTCGATCCGCTTTTTAGAGGCCTTCTCCTTGACCATGATGAGGCTGTTCTCCAGGACGGGTCCAATACGGAAACGGGCGGTCGACAGCTCAAGCTTGCCGGCCTCGATTTTGGAAAGATCCAGGATATCGTTGATCAGGGACAACAGGTGGCGACTACTGCCCAGGGCATCCGTCAGATATTCCGCCTGGATGTCGTTGAGTTCGCCCAGGTGCTGGTCAACGACAATTTCGGTGAAGCCAATGATGTGGTTGAGGGGCGTGCGCAGCTCGTGGCTCATGTTGGCCAGAAATTCCGATTTGGCTTCATTCGCTGATTCAGCCGACTCTTTGGCCCTGCTCAGCTCCTCTTTCTCCCGGATGCGGCTGGTGATATCTTGCGCCACCAGGAGAATCTCCTGCTGTGCCGTTTTTTCATTGCGAATGTGGGTCCCAGATAAGGAGATGGGGACCGCATTGCCGTCCCGGGTCATAAATTCACTGTCAACATGGGGAAGCGACCCATTCTGCTCTAGCTGCGCCATCAACGCATCCAGGCGCGGCCGTTCCGCTTGCGTGAATACGGCTTGAACAGGCCAGTTTATCAGGGCGTCCTGGGGGTGGTCCAACAGGGTGGCGGTGGCGCGATTGACCAAACGAATCTGACCGCTGGGGTTGAGCACGATGAGGGGATCGCTCATGTTGCTGATGATGTTTTCCACGTAATCTTTTGAAACGGTCGTCTCCCGGAGATCCTGACTCATGTGATTGAAGGCGTTGATGAGATCTCCAATCTCATCGCCGCGATGGGATGAGATGCGTTCCCCGTACTCACCGCGCCCCACCTTGCCCGCATACTCGGAGAGCTCACGAATCGGGCTGATGAGGTGTCTGGCGACGGACAACGCGCCAACGATTCCCAAAATGACCAGGACGAAGGCCGTCAATCCGACGGTGGTGTAGTTCTGCCGGAGGCCCGTCTGGCCGATCGCGTCCAAATCGGACAAGACCCCTGAAATCTCAGACTTGATCCCGTCCATGGACAGACCGATCAAGAGGCCGCCCAGGACCGTATCGCCAATTTCAATGGGAATGGACACTTCCAAGGTGTTATGTCGCAATTGACGGCGCAATGGGGCACCGCGTCCTAAAGCGATTCGGTCCTCCGCGTCCGGCAGCAATTGACCATACTGGGGCACATCCTTGGTACCATCTTGGATGATGCTGCCGTCTGCATCGTAGACGTAGGCAAAGCTCACATCCTGCTGATGACGAACAGTGCTCAGGAGCTCATACATCTCATTGATGTTATACGTGTAGAGCGGATTCACCAGGTTGTCCGCAAGCAGCCGCGCAATGGTTTCGCCACGTCGTTGCATCTGATCCAGCAAGGTTCCCGACATTTTTTCGGAACTGGTGAGGATCATCCGGTTGGACAGTGACCAGAATTGAAACAGCAGAATACCGGCCAGTAGGCCGATAATCCCGATGATCAGCGAAACGATCGTAATCGAAAACCGCGTTTGCAGGCGGAACTTCATTTAATCCAGCCCCGCCTTGACATGATCAATGATCTGACGCGCTTCGGCGAGGGCCGCCCAGCCGCGGTCGTCCAACTCGTCAAATTTTTTGGTCTTCTGATAGGACTTCAGCACCGGCACTGCCTTGGGGTCTTTGTCCGCTTCGAGCAGAATCAGTTTCAGGCGCCGTTTAATAGCGGGGTTCAGGTCCTCGCGCACAATCTCGACAGCCCGCGGATAGGGTTTTGATCTGTGGATGATCTTCATCGTCTCCCGCTGGACGCGGGTTATGCGCTCCCCTTTCTCCCAATCCGTGTTGCTGACGGCGGCGAGTTCGACAAGCCCTCTATGTACCCAGGTCGAGGAGTTCTCCTCCTTTTCCGAAAAGACATAGCCCACCATTTCCGCGGCAGGGGTATCTCGTACCGAACCCAGCGGGACCAATTCATACCCATGTCGAAGCAGCAGCCAGGCCGGTATAAAAAATGCGGATGTTGAACCCGGATCCTCAAAAGCGATGGTTCTTCCTCGCAGGTGCGCCAAGGAATCGATCCCACTATCCCGGCGGGTGAAAAAAACCGTATGGTACTCCGGTACGCCTTTCTTCCATTTTCGCAGCAAAATCTCGGCACCCGTTTTCTCCTGCAGAACGACTGCGGAAAAACAGGTCTCGGTCACCCAATCTATTTTACCTTGCCGCAGGTAGCTGATCATCTGACGATTGTCTCTGGCCATGAGGACTTTCGTCGCACGGATGCCAAGGTCCTTCATGTGCCCCGCGGCATAATCCACCATTGGCTTCAAGGTGTCATAATGCTTCTTGGGATTCTCGGTCACCTTTCCGATGACGAGGACCTGCTCGCGGGGATAGGATGCGCTGCCCACCGATGAGGCGGCCGCCTGGCTGTATCCCGGAACGGCGGTGACAGCGGCGAGAAATAGGAGAAACGCGGCAAGCGGTGCGGGCCAACGACGAGGCATGTGAGCGTTCATGAAGCCCCCTTTTGGTCACCTTCCATTCCGATCGCCGCGGTACCAGGGCATCGGGTTCGACGGGTTTGAATTGGACGGACGGCATCCATGCTATTCACGGCATGCAATCCGGCGCTAAGCGACACGGCATCGTCAAGCAGCAGGGATTTTCAGAATGAATCAGTGGCGTCGCTTACCGGGCTGGGGATACGTCCAGGAGAAGTCTAGAAATCGGTGGTCGTCGCGTCATCAAAGCAATGCCTACGATAGTTTATCGAACGAAAGGCGCGGGGCTTTAGGGGGACGATAAGAATCTGGCGGCGTTCTCTTAAATGAGGTGCGGTATTCGCTTGCAGGGATGCGGCATCTGCCCATGCCAGGGCCATCCGCGCCAGCGACATCCGCGCCAGCGTTATCCGCACCGGTGCCATCCGCGCCAGCGCCATCCGCCGGGCAAACCGGCAAGCGGGTGTGGCAAGATCTGTGGGGAGGAGGTGCCGTCTGCAGGCCGCCGGTAGTCCGATGGTTTTCACATGGCGGTGCGACTCATAGCCGTCGATCAAACGGGGCGTTGCCGTACCCGTGGGGGGTGAATCAGCGGCCGTGCCGATCTGGATGCGTCGTTTGTGGACGGCCTGCTGCGTGGCTCTCAGACGGCGTTGTCGGGTTCTGGGATGGCTGCGCTGCCAGGCCGTGGTCCGTCCCCAATGGCAGTAGGAAACTGAATTTACTGCCCTGACCCTCTCCCGGACTCTCCCCCCAGATGAACCCGTGATGCAATTGTACCAGTTGCGTCGTCAGCGCCAGCCCCAGACCGGTGCCCTCGTATTGCCGGCTGTAGCTGTTTTCCACCTGCTCGAAGGGGTTGAACACACGCGCCAGTTGATCGCTTTGCAGACCAATACCCGTGTCCGCCACGGATACGAGCAGGTAGTGTCCGTCCTGGTGGCCGGTATCATCCGCACCGGCCGGGATCTCCTGAACCCCCAGATTGGGGGCCGTCGCCACGCCGCCTTCGATTCGGAGGAGGGTCGCGAGAAGGGTGATGCGGCCGCTCCGAGGCGTGAACTTGACCGCATTGGACAGCAGATTGTAGAGGATTTGTTTTAGCTTGCGTTCATCGGCGGTGATCTCTATGGGGAGTTGGCCAAATTCGGTCTTTACGTCGATCGCCTTCTTCATGGCCTTCTCCTTGATCATGATCAGGCTGTTCTCGAGGAGAGGGGCGATACCAAAACGGGTGCAAACCAGCTCCAGTTTGCCCGCTTCGACCTTGGAAAGATCCAGAATATCGTTGATCAGGGAGAGCAGGTGGCGACTGCTGCTCAAGGCATCGGACAAATACTCCGCCTGCATCTCATTCAGTTCTCCGAGGTGTTTGTCCACGACAATTTCGGTAAAACCGATGATGTGGTTGAGGGGCGTTCGAAGCTCGTGGCTCATGTTGGCCAGGAAATCGCTCTTGGCTTTGTTGGCATTCTCGGCGGTCTCCTTCGCTTCGGTCAATTCTTGGGTGCGCTCGTGGACCTTCTGTTCGAGGGTCGCTTTGTGCTCGGCGAGTTGTCGGTCGCGCTGTTCGATCTGGGCAAGCATGGCGTTGAATCCGGAAATCAGGGTTCCCAGTTCATCCTGGCTGTGCTGCCTGGCGCGGATCGAATACACCTTATTCTCTTTCACCCGTCCGATGGTCTTTGACAGATGCAGGATCGGCGCGGTGATGAATCGCTGGACGCTGGCAGCGATGACGATCGACAGCAGAAAAATCACGATAAGGACGAGTCCGGAGACCAGGGCCTGATCCTTCAGGCGATCGTTCAGGTGGGTCAGATCGGCTTGGAGCAGCACATATCCGATGCGTTCCCCATCCAGATCGATGGAATGGAGGATTTCCAGATTGCCCGCATGGAAGCGGTGGGTTGAAGCGGTCGCTGCGCCGAGGCCGGCGTTGCCGATGGCCCCCATCCATGGCGAAGCCCCGGTCAGGTCGGCCGTTGGATCGCTGTAGGTTGCGAAGGGTCGCTTGTCGGTGGTCAGCAGTGCGGCATGGCGAATGCGATGGTCGGCCTTGAGCAGGACGAGCGTCTCCCTGGCGGCCGCCTTGTCATTGAAAACGATGGCCGAGCCACTATTGGCCCCGACGATCTGGGTCAGCGTGGTCAACTCATCGACCATCGCTCTGCGCGCGGTGAGTATTTCCATTCCAAAGAGGATACTGGCCGACAGCAGGAGCACCAGGGAGCAAGACGCCATGATAATGAGCGTCGTCTTGACCTTGAGGGAGAGATTTGAAAACGTGGGCGTCATCGTTCACTCAACTGATTGCACCAACAGCGGTATTCCGAGGGACCAACACCCTACCGATCGTCGACAATCCGGGCCAGTTTCAGCAGATGAGAGCTCAATTTCAGCCCTTGCCGCAGACTGGTGTTATGGTTGATTTGGAAGCGGATCTTGTTGTCCTGGGTGACGAATTGAACGATACCGCCACCCTTGGTGAATCCAGGCAGATCGCTAATGGTCAGCACAGGCGTGTCGCTGATCGTACCGACAAGGTCCGCTAAGGCGATTGTCTCCAGTTGCCCAACATAAAGAATATGAAACCCTGCTGCGTCACCGAGATCCACGCTTCGATCGATCTGGAGCGAACGGCCCCGAATCTGCTTTGACGCGATGGCATCCCACGCCGCTCCGAATGGATCCCTGCCGATGATACCGATGCGGAAGGGCCCGGCATCATCCATAAAGGCAGCGGCTGGCCACTCGGTGAACTTGGCGAAGTTGAAGATCATGGCGACCTTGATCACGTCTGCCTGGCGTGGCGAGGCCTCGGCCCAGGCAGCGCTTGGCGCCGGCAACAGCAGCAGAGCGCTAATGCTCAGCGCCAGCAGGAGCCGTTGGATGCGCTTGATCGCGCTGCGATGTATATCCCTTCGATTCATTTTGAAGATCTTGGGATTAGTAAGTCCAGGTCAGCTTGGCGTAAAAACTGCGCTCAACTTCTGTTGGCACGGTGTCCAAATACTCCGAAACGAATTCCGCATGCTGATCATCGATTAAATTCTGTCCCACCAGGGCAATCCTGAAATCGGACCTGGGCTTCCAGGTCAATTGGGCGTCGAGGGTCGTGTAGGCATCGATATCGTTGGTTCTCAGTTCGCTGACGTAGCGGGACCACAGATCCACTTCGAACTGGTCGCCGATATCCATCATCGACCGCAGGGAGATCTGGTGCCTGGGGCTGCCGCCTTCATCGAGATCGGGAACGGCGGAGTTATCCGGTTCATCGATATCGAGCTGGAGATAGGTGTAGGCGAGGCTTACCCGCCACCAGGACGCGGCCCTGGCATCCACCATCGTTTCGAAGCCATAGACGTGCGCGTCGGATTCGTTTTCGATGGTGATGGGGACCGCCACCTGGCCGGTCAGCGGATTGAATTCGGGATCACCGACCAGTGCATCTCGGAGGTGCTGGTAGTCATTGTAAAAGGCGGTGATGTCAAAGACGATGGGCTCGATCGGTTGCAGGCGATAGCCCGCTTCATAGGCGATGACGGTCTCGGAATCCAAATCTGAGTCCGCGGTGGTGGTCGCAGTGGTGGGGGCCATGCCGGCCGTGGGACTGATGATGCGGCCATCCACTTCACCTCGGGACGGCGTCCGGACGGCGCGGGCCACCGACGCCCAGATAGATTGTCGATTGCTCGGCGACCAAAGCATCCGGATATTGGGTTGAAATTCGTAACCCGTAAAGTCGTTGTGCTCGAGCTTGGCCCCGAGGGTGAGCGCCAGCTGATCCTCGATGAGGGTGATCTGGTCCTGAATGAAGGCGCTGGCCAAATTCTGCTGATCGCTCTCCGGCTCCACGAAAACCCTGTCGCCGTTGTCGAGATTGTCCTGAATGAAGCGATAGCCCACTCCCCAGATGATCTCTTGCCGGGGAGAGAAATGAAAGCGGTGCTGGAAATCGAGATCGACCGTATCCACCGTGGCGTCCGCAAATAGGGACTGGAACTGCACCCGATCATAGTAGGCCTGAAAGCTCAGCTCCGAATCGTCCCGCAGCGACCGGGTCCATCTGCCCAGCAGATTGCCGCCCGTGTTGGTGGTGTCGGTTTCCACCAGCGCGGTTGTCATAAATGGCGGGGTGACCGTCGGTAACGGCTGGGCAACCGTTTCACCCATGCGGCTTGTGTACAGATCTCCCTGGAGGGTCCATCGGTTCAGGTCATCGCTCGTCAGGTCATACCTGAAACCGCCGCGATAGGTGGACCAATCGTCATCCGCGGCCGCTCCCGAGGCGAACTCCTGGCTGTCGCGATCCGTGTATTTCGCATAGACCCGCAACCACTGGTCCGCTCCCATTTCGGTGCCCACCCGTGCGCTTGCATTGGCACGCTCCTCGGTGCCGGCCCCCACAGACACCAGTGTCCCGGTGGTCTCCTGTGCCGATTTGGTGATGATGTTGATCACCCCGTTGACGGCGTTGGCGCCCCACAGCGCCGCGCCGGGGCCGCGAATCACTTCGATGCGATCGATATCCTCGAGCAGGGTATCCTGAACCTCCCAGAACACGCCGGAATAGAGGGGTGTATAGACGCTGCGGCCATCCATCAGGACGAGCAGTTTATTGGCGAAGCGACCATTGAATCCGCGGATGGACACCGCCCATTTGTTGCTGTCAATACGCCCCACCTGTACCCCGGGCACCATCCGCAGGGCATCGGCGATCGTGGTGGCGCCCGAGCGTCGCAAATCCTCCTGGGTGATCACGAAGATCGCGGCCGGCGCCTCGGAGAGGGTCTCGCTTTTTTTGGATACGGAGGTGATCTCAATGTTCATCAGATCTTCGAGGCTGAGTTCCGTGAGATCATCCGGCGCCAGTCCATCGGGCTGATTCGCCATCACCTGTGGTGGGAGCAGCAGTGACGTGATCAGCAGCAGCGGTATGAGCCAAAAGGATGGGCTGCCGAAGCAACCGAGCACAAACGATTGAGATGGATGGGTCATTACCAATCACCCTCTGTGGTTTTCCAGTTGTGAATGTCGATGACGATTTCGCTGTTCAGATATGGCGGACGCGTGTCCTGACGGTCATCATATCGGTCGTCTGGGCAAAGGCATTAGCCGCTTAAGGCCTGCTCGATCCTGTGGCGACGCACGCATTGCGGGCATCTTGGCCCACTTTTGAGGCCCAAGGTCACCCTTGTCCCGGTGCACGGGGCGACCAACCGCAGCAGCGCATCGCCGATGGTCGGAATGGACCCCGCGACCGCGGAAACGGCTGATGCAAGCGCGGCGTGGATGCCGAGAAGATGCGGTCCCACCTCTGCGGGATCGTTGGGGGAGAAGTATGGGAGCGGTCGGACCGGCCCCTGGCCGGCCCGTTCAAACCGACAGCGTTGGAGAGGGGTTGGGGGGGTGCGGAAGGCCGACGCCCAGGCATACGGGCATGTTCCGATGGGGCGCAATTCGGCAGGCTGGGATAAGGTGATCACTGCCGCACCGCGCGCGCAAGCGGGCGCTGAGCTTAGGTCGAAATGAGGTGCGAGATCGATTGGAGGGCGCCGTTGAGCATCTGGATCACCGGCTCGGCAAGCCCCAGCAGCCCCATCAGCTGCGGCGCCTGCGACAGGCCGAAATGGAAGACGATGCGCGTGTTGAACGGCCACACCGGAAATTGTTTGTTGACCTGGTAGAGCTGCTGATTCAGTTCCTGAAATGATTTGAGCTGGCTCGCCGTCTCCTCGGCCACATCAGAGGTAAGTTTGTCCTGCTGGGGCAGCAGCGACTCAACGATTTCGTTGATCTTGTAGCTGATGTTGTCGATTTGGCGCTGGACCGCGTTGCGCTCCGCCACCAGCGCCTTGTGGATGTACCAGACGGGCATGAAAAAAAGGAGGACGGCCAGAAAGATGGGTATTGCCAACATCGGTTCATGAAGCGATTGGTACAGGTCGGCATACCGCTGCTGGATGAACGGCACCCTATCGAGGGTCAACCAGGCGAAGAGATAGATGCCGGGAATGCTCACGATGAAGGCGTTGAGGAGACAGAGATCGCCGATCGGTTTAAGGCCGCCGCAGCCATCTGGATGAAGGAGATGCGGCACCAGCTTAAACTGGCGTCCCAGGCGCCACAAGTGCTGGGCAATGACGATGAGGCGCCAGATGCAAATACCGATGAATACGGCGCAGGCCAGCTCACCCGCCAGGCCAAAGAGGGCCCCGGCGTAATCCAGGCGATGGCCGAACAGGGTGGTGGTGATCTCGCTGAAGGGTTCTACCAGCAGTAAGCGCTGTTTTTCCCGCCAATAGTAAAACCGCCAAAAGACCACTACCAAGCTGACACCGGCCGCGGTGAGCCACTGATAGGCTTTCCCATAGCGGGCTTCAACACCGTGGACAAATGCCACGAACGCTGTTTTGAGGTCCCCCGCCGGGTCTGAACGGGCGGGGTCGTCATCGCTGAGTTCCGTTGCCTTGGCGCTGCGATGGACAATTTTGCGATTCCAGATGGCCTCCAACCCCTGACAGAAGGTCCGCTGGATGAGATTGAACACCAGCACGCCGACCAACACTGCCAGCATCGCCGAACCATACATGGGATCATTGAAGCGAAAGCCGATGAGGCCCAACCCGAAGGAGAGGATGGCGACGATCGGCTGGCTCCGGCGAAACCAGTCCGAGCGCGGCTGCTTCAGCCGTTGCAGGGCAGAGATCACGCTGACATCCCCTGGGCCATTTACACCGTCAGAAGGGGGCGGCTCTGGTTGCGGTCGTGACATAGGCGCGAATCCTAATGCAGTGGGGTTTGGGTCCGGTTCGGTGCGGCTGGGGCCGGTCGTTGCCCCCGTCATTGGGGTGGAAATTCCTTGGCGATCTCTTCCACACGTCGCAGGTAGATGGCGCGCCAGTGGGCTGAGCTGACCTTAAACTGGCCCTTCCGCACGAATGCGATATGACGCATGCCGCTTTCGTAGCGGCCATTTTCGGCCAGCACCTTGGCGAGCGGCAGTCGATTGGCCGCTCTCTCAGGCGCAATTTGCGCTGCCGCCTCAAGGTGTCGCCAGGCCCTCTGCCGGTTTTTCAGCGGCCACGGCAGTTCATGGTACAAGAGACCCAGGTTTCGATCGGGACCGGCATCGTCAATGGTGGGATCCAGCTCTCTGGCACGCTTGAACGCGGCGATGATGTCGTCAATCAGAAATAGCGCTTTCACGCGGTGGAAGTCCAGGTAGCACAAGCCGATGGCGCCGTAGTAGTACACCATTTCGATCTTATCGGGATGCCGGGCATATGCTGTCGCGGCAAGGGCAAACCCCCTCTCCGCTGCCCAGCGCTGCTCATCGCGTCGCCCGCGCTCGGTCAATTCGTCGTAATAGTTGTAGTAGGCCCTGATCAGCCGCCATTGCAGTTCCGGCTGTTGGGTGTCGTCCCTTTCATACGCCTGAATCGCCTGCCGGATCCGGATGGGATCCCCCGACATGGCGTCGCCGTCGATGGAACGCCAGGAGCTGGCATTCGCCGCGGCAGTCCAGGGGACCATCAGGTGCACCAGGCCGATGGTGAACAGGCATCCACAGGCGAACCAGCAGCGAGACCCCGATAGAGCCCGGAGTACCATCCTTATATAACCAGGGCGGCGTCGGTTCATCCGATAGGGACCCCAACAGATGCATTGGTTGCGGAGCAGGAGCGCAGATACAAGTGTGCCGGTCGCGTCACTGCGCCTAGTGCGAAAGCAACCGGCAGGTGGGCGGTGGTTGGGTTCAGGTTACATCAGAACGGCAATGGGGTGCAAGACGACGGGCGCGCCCATGCCTGCGTGGGCCCCCAAACCGGAGCGCGGGCGTGTGAAGCGCCGTGCCAGGGAGAGGATTTTTTTCCTGTGTGGATGGGCTAGCTAAATGTCCAGTTCGGGGTATAGTTCCTGGGCGCAAGCGTCGCACATGCTGTGGCTGAAATCCGCCTCGGTATGCTGACTGATATAGACCTCGATTTGATTCCAATACCCCTTGTCGTCCCGAATCCGCTTACAGGACGCGCAAATTGGCAGGAGCCCGGAGAGCGTTTTAATCTCCTTCAGGGCCCGCAATAGATTGGCGTTCATCTCTTTGAGGGCGATCTCGGCAACTTTGCGCTTGGTGATGTTCTTGGAGGTACAGATAACGGTCTCCACCACACCCGCGTCATTAATGATGGGTTTGACCGAGGTGAGGTAGTAGGTATCGCCGGATGGCAGCGGCACACGCACCTCGATCTCCTGCGGTTGTCCCTCTTCGAACACTTTCGACAGGACCGCGAAGCGCTTATCCGCCTCTTCCTTTTCGAAGATATCCCAAATCTTCTTGCCAATGATCTCGTCAACCGCCCGGCCGACGCCGTTGGCAAAGGCGCGGTTGACATAGCGATAGGTCCCGTCCCGATAAAAGGAAAAGGTGGGATCCATGGATTCGTCCAGCAGCCGTCGATAATGGGCTTCGCTCCTGCGGAGCTCTCGCAGTTCGTCCTGTTCGGTGTCCTTCATCATCTTCATCATCCAGGGCCGACAGAATCGGCGGCAGTCGTTCAATGGGAACTGAAGGGGGTGGTCGATCGATATATAGAGGCCCGCATCCAGGCGTCCGGTGAGAATACGGTCTACCGGCGGTGCCTGTCAATCCTCGTCGTCGATGGGGTCCCGCAGCGCCGCAGAGCGGGGCGCCGAGGGCGACCATCACGGCAGACAGGTGAAACACTGGATATACCCGATCCGCTTCCCGCCCACCTCAAACGGGCGCATCCGCACGCTTAGGCGAATCCCGTTTCGCTCGGCTTCGTAGGCGACCTCCTGGTGGCGCCCCGCGTCGAGATCGGCCAGCATATTATCGATCATCGCGATGCTTTCACGCCGCTGATGGCAGGATCGGATGTCCCGTCCAATGTACTCGGGCTTGCGGTCCACGTATCGGGCGCAATAGGCGTTGTAGTATAAAATGCGCCCTTCCCGATCAATCACGGTGATGCCGACCGGCAGCGCTTCGAGCACCTTGGCCAGCGCGTCGCTGCCGAGGGCGGAATTCACGCGGGTGTGCAACCTGTTCTGCATCTAGATCCCTCCATTCGAACCAAACGGGGCCAGGCCGTGACGCGCCGCCCGCGGGAGTGCGCGGCAGCGTCAGTCGGTGGACGGCCTTCGGCTGGGCGCCGGCGCCCAAGTATCGGTGGTTTGCCCCCTGATTGCCTGCCGCGCTTTCCCCTCGCGAAAGGGGCGCTGCTGCAGACCAACACCCATTTAAGATATCAGAATCGCGACCGATATTGTACACACTTCCTGCGCAATCGGTGTCTGTGGGCCGCGACCTTTCGAGCGATGATTCCCCTGTAACACGGGCAGCAAAAACACGCACCCCGGCCCTGGGTGCGCCGCCGTTCCACAAAACCGTTGTTGGCGATAATGATGGTTGGTGCGCTGAATCACCCTGTCGTAACCCGCATCTCTGAGCGCCTGAATGTGCCCTCTGAGGATACGGAAGGGCTGCGACGATACGTTCTGCTCACCCTGGTCTGCCTGGTGGGCATCATCGCTCTGATCCCCATGGCCATGCTGGCCTTTTCCCAGGACAATCCCTACCTGGGCAGCGTCGACGTCGGCATGGCACTGCTCCTCGCTGCCAATCTTGTCTATCTCCATCAAACCGGCCGCATCGAATCCGCCTGCCACGTCGGTATCGCCTTCGCCATGGCGCTTTTCTGGTTTCTCGTTTTTACCGGGGGGGTGAGCAACACCGCCTATCTGTGGTGCTACACCTTCCCCCTATTTGCCATGTTTTTGATGGGCTCAACCAAAGGGTTCGTGGCCAATCTGGTGTTTTTCGTTCCGACGGTGCTCTTTTTGGTGATGGAACCCGATCTTCCCATGTTCACCACCTATCCGAAAAACCTGAAGCTGCGCTTCGTGCCCTCTTTCATAGTGGTACTGATCTACGCCTACCTCTTTGAATTTATCCGCGAGAAATACTATCAGCGGCTCGAACGGGAGATATCGGCGCACAAG
This sequence comes from Desulfosarcinaceae bacterium, assembly GCA_030066015.1. Classification (GTDB taxonomy): domain Bacteria; phylum Desulfobacterota; class Desulfobacteria; order Desulfobacterales; family Desulfosarcinaceae; genus JASJCL01. The sequence goes on from JASJCL010000006.1 coordinate 37,449, forward strand.
GAGACCACCCGGCAGCTGCGGGAAGCGAAACTCCTGGCGGAGAATGCCAGCCGTGCCAAGAGCGAATTTCTGGCCAGCATGAGCCACGAATTGCGCACCCCATTGAACCACATCATCGGATTTACCGAGCTCATCGTGGACAAGCATGTCGGCGAGCTGAATTCGGATCAGGAGGAGTATCTGCAAGATGTCTTGGACAGCGGCAGGCATCTGCTGTCGCTCATCAATGACATCCTGGACCTATCCAAGGTCGAGTCTGGCAAGATGGAGTTGATGCCGGAGAAGGTGGATCTATATGCCTTGATTGAAAAAAGTGGCATCATGATCAAGGAGAAGGTTCACAAGCATCAGATCCGCTTCACGACCCAGATCGAGGAGCTGCCCTCAAGCATTCTGGCAGACCGGCGCAAGTTGAAGCAGGTCTTGTACAACTTGCTGTCGAACGCCATTAAATTCACACCGGAACGCGGTGCCATCACCATTTCGGGCCGGCAATTGTCCCTTCCCAATGGACACCTCATGACCGCCGACGGTCGTCGGATTGACCTGCCCCCCAACTCAAATGGGTCGCATCGATCCCCGCATAATTGGGTCGAGATTGCCGTCACCGACACGGGCGTCGGGCTTCAGCCGGCGGAGTTGGAGAAGGTCTTCGCCGCTTTTGAACAGGTCAACCACGCGGGCTTTCGCAATGCCATGGGGACGGGACTGGGGCTCTCCCTGACGAAGCAATTCGTGGCCCTGCACGGTGGGGCGATCTGGGCCGAAAGCGGGGGAGCGAATGGGGGCAGTCGCTTCGCCTTTGTCCTGCCCCTGGCTTGACGCACCTCGACCGGGCTCTCCCACAGCGGCGACGCCATCGTTTCCCCAACCGCCCATCCTGGGGTGGGCCGAAGATGGCGGTAATGGACCGCCCCCGCTACCTCGCCGTTTAAGGGCGCCGATCACCGACATTGCCGCGCTGCGAGCGGGCGTTGCGGAGGGGGCCTTACTTACAGCTTGGGATTGAGTTCTTCGCGCAGCCAGTCGGCGAAGAGGTTGATGCCGACCACCATGAGAATGAGGGTTGCGCCGGGGAAGACAACCAGCCACCACATGCCGGCGTAGATGTAGTTTTTACCGATGGCGATCATCATGCCCAGTGAGGGTTCCGTGAGCGGTACACCCACCCCGAGAAAGCTCAAAGTGGCCTCCAGCATGATCACCACGGCCAGGTCGATGGCCATCACCACGAAGATGGGCGGCAGGGCATTGGGCAGGATGTGTTTGAAGAGGATGCGTCCGTCGCCGGCCCCCGAGGCCTTTGCGGCCAGCACATAGGCGTTGTCCTTGATCTCCAGGACACTGCCGCGGATGGTGCGGGCGTACTTGACCCAGTCGGCGATGCAGATGGCGAAGATCACGGTGAACAAACCGCGGGTCTCGAACACGCCTAACAGCAAGACGGCCAGCAGCGTCGTCGAGAAGGCGAAAACGGTGTCCGCCGCGCGCATGATGAAGGCATCCAGAACCCCACCGTAGTAGGCCCCCATCATTCCCAGGGTGATCCCCATGACACTGGCGATGGCCACCACCGAGAATCCCACGATGAGGCTGGTGCGCAGGCCGAAGAGCATGGTGGAGAAGATGCCGCGGCCCTGGTCGTCGGTGCCCAGGGGAAAGGCGCCCTGCCCCCCCTCCATCCAGGCCGGGGCCAGCAGATAGTTGTTGAGGTCCACGCTGGCAAGGTCGTAGGGGTCCATGGGAGCGATCCGGGGGGCCAGAATCGCGGCGACCAAGAAGACCACCAGAATGGCGCTGCCCACCAACGCCGATGGATCGCGCAGGAAATTGTGCATGCGGCGCGAGGTCAAGATCTTCTGCAGGCGCTCAGTCATAGCGTATCCTCGGGTTTAGCAGGGCGTAGAGCAGATCCACTACGATGTTGATAAATAAGATGATGAAGGCCGCCAGCATGATGTAGGTCACGATGACGGGCTGATCGGTCTCGAAGATGGAAGTGAGCAGCAGGTTGCCCATCCCCGGCCACTGAAAAATGGTCTCGGTGACGATGGAGTAGGCGATGAGCTCACCGAAGCTGAGGCCCGCAATGGTCACCACCGGGATGAGGACGTTGCGCAGGGCGTGCTTGAGGATCACCTTGGCGGGCGAAAGCCCCTTGGCCCAGGCGGTCTTGATATACTCCTCGCCGAGCGTCTCGCGCATGCCGGCGCGGGTCAATCGCAGCAGTACGGCGAGCTGATAGCCGGAGAGGGTCAAGGCTGGCAGCAGAATGTGCTGCCAGCCGGAGGCCGTGAGGAGCCCGGTGCGCCAGAAGCCGAGCTGAACGGTATCCCCCCGGCCAAAGGGTGGCAGGATATTGAGATAGACCGAAAAGAGCATCACCAGCAGAATACCGATGAGGAAGGTGGGAATGCTGATTCCGAAGAGTGAGCCCGCCATGATGGTGCGACTGAGCCAGCCATTGGGGCGGATCGCCACCACCACCCCCAGCCCCACCCCCATGCTGAAGGAGAAGCAGATGGCCACCAGGGCCAGTTCGAAGGTGGCCGGGAAGCGCTCCAGGATCGTGTCCAGGGCGTCGATCTGACTGATATAGGACTTCCCAAAATCGCCTTTCAGGGCGCCCCCCAGGAAGCTGAAGTACTGCACGGCCATGGGTCGGTCCAGGCCGTAGGCCTTGCGCACCTGTTCTTGCTCCTCCTGGGTCGCGTACTTTCCGGCCAGCATGCGCACCGGATCGCCGGTGTAGCGAAAGAGCCAGAAACAGACCAGGGATACGGCCAGAAGAACGACGATGCCCTGGAGGAGGCGCCTGACGATATAGGTTGCCATGGTCTTCTAAATCCTACTTCTTGGGTGGCCGCCGCCGCCGAGGTATCGGCGGCGGCGCAGACTATCCTCCGACAACACGAGTGCTATTGAATCTCTTTGACCACGATCCAGCGGTCAGACCGTGGGGTGAACTGGATATTCTTGCCCTTGACCACGGCGAAGATATCCTGCTGGTAGTGGAGGGGGATCCAGGCCACATCTTCCACCGACATGCGGTTGATCTCCTGGAGGGCCTTTTCGCGCTCGGCGCGGTCGATGATGCTCGACGAGGCGATGATGGCCGCGTCCATTGCGGTCTTGGAGTATAAGGCCCCGTTGTAAGCCCCCATCCCCTTGTCGGCATCGGGGGTGTGCAGCAGTTTCTCCGCCGAACGGCCGAAGTCGAAGCTGCCGTCGAACCAGCCGATCAAATAGAAGCGATGCTTGTACTCCGTCAGCTCATCGAAGAAGATCGACTTGGGCTTGACGTCCAGGGTCACCTTGAGGCCCACCTTGGCCAGGTATTTGGCCACGGCCTCGCAGATCTTCTCGTCGTTGATGTAGCGGTCGTTGGGGCCGGCGATGGTGATCTCGAAGCCGTCGGGATAGCCCGCCGCCGCGAGCAGTTCCTTGGCCTTGGCCGGATCGTAGGGGAGCCGCTGAAGGTTCGCGTCGTAGCCCACGGTGGGTACGTCGGGCACCTGGTGGGCCAGGGTGGCCTGGCCGCGCATGACGGTCTGGATGATCTCCTCCTCGTTAATGGCGTGGGCGATGGCCTGGCGCACGCGGATATCCTCGAAGGGCGTGCCCGCCTTGTTGCTCATGTCCATGTAGATGCAGCGCCTGGCCGGGCGGGAGATCACCTCCACGTGGGGCATGGTTTTGATGCGGTCGAAGAGGGTCAGGGGCACGCCGTTGACGATGTCCACCTGCTTGCCGGCCAGGGCCGCGAAGCGGGTGGCTTCCTCGGTGATGGGACGGATATCCACGGTGGCGTATTTGGGGGCGCCTTCCCAGTAGTCGGCGTTGGCCGCCATGCGGATGTAGGATCCCTTGACCCACTCGACGAATTTATAGGCCCCGGTGCCGATGGGACGGGTGTTGTAATCGCCGTCGTCGCGGTCCTTGGAGGATTCCATATCCACGATGAAGTTCTGGTGCATGGTCTCGGCGAACCAGGGAACCGGTTTGCCGGTCTTGAAGATGACGGTATGGTCATCGGGGGTCTCGATGCTGGCGATGGAATTGGCGATGTTGAGCAGTTTGCTGTACTTGGGGTCCTTCATGCGCTCGAAGGTAAATCTCACGTCGGCGGCGGTGAAGGGATTGCCGTTGTGAAATTTAACCCCTTTGCGCAGTTCGAACTTCCAAGTGACGGCATCCTGGCGCTCCCACTTGACGGCCAAGGCCGGGGAGAGCTTGCCTTCGGGGGCCTTGCGCTGGAGTAGACCGTCGAAGAAGTTGGACATGTAAGACAGATTGGCGTCCGAAGAAAAGGCGTGGGGATTCATCGCCTTGGGGGGGGCATCGGTGGCCACCACCAGATCGGCCTTAGCCAGGGCGGATGTGGGCAGGGCGACAAGCAGCGCCAACAGCAGGGTCACTCGTAGAGATCGTTTCATCTTCCTTCCCTCCATGGTTTGCTATTTTCGCATCATTCAATGTCGTCCGCGGCGGCGGGGGCCGCCCGGTGCGACGTCTCGCCATACAGGTGGCAGGCGGCCCGATGGCCGCCGCCAAAATCGATGAACTGGGGCACTACCTCCGAACAGATCGCCATCCGTTCGGGGCAGCGCGTGTGAAAGCGACAGCCCGCCGGGGGGTGAATGGGGCTGGGCACGTCACCTTCCAGGATTATGCGCCGTTTCCGGTGCAGGGGGTTGGCCACTGGTGCGGCGGAGAGCAGGGCCTGGGTGTACGGGTGCTTGGGGTCTCCATACAGGGCGGCGTATGGGGCCGCTTCGATCACCTTGCCCAGGTACATGACCAGAATCCGATCGCAGAGGTACTCCACCACGGCCAGATCGTGGGAGATGATCAAGAGGGAAAGATCGAAGCGCGCTTTGAGTTCCAGAAGTAAATTGATGATCTGGGCCTGAATGCTCACATCCAGGGCCGATACCGGCTCATCGCCGATGATGACCGCGGGATCCAGGGCCAGCGCTCGGGCGATGCCGATGCGCTGACGCTGTCCGCCGGAGAATTCGTGGGGATAACGGCGGCCCTGATCGGGACTGAGGCCGACGGTATCCAGTAAAAATGCCAGCCGGTCATTTCGCTCCCGGCCGCTGTAAAGCCCGTGGACATCCATGGGGTCGCCCAGTATCTGGGCCACCGTCATGCGGGGGTTGAGGGAAGAGTAGGGATCCTGGAAAATGAGCTGCATCTCCCGGCGCACTTGCCGCAAGCGCTCGCGCCCCATGCCGCCCATCTCCTCTCCTTTGAACCAGACCTGTCCCCCCGTGGGCGGGGTGAGCCCCATGACGGCCATCCCGGCCGTGGTCTTGCCGCAGCCCGATTCGCCCACGATGCCCAGGGTTTCCCCTTTGGCCAAGTGGAAGTCGACACCGTCCACGGCATGCACATGGGCCACCACGCGGCTGAGAATTCCCCGCTTGATGGGAAAGAGCACTTCCAGATTGCGGGCGTCGATGAGGGCCCCCGGGGAGGTTTCGTCGTGAACTTCACCAGTGGCTTGGCCATGGTTGGCCGCGCTGGATCGGGTGTTGACATCGTTCATGGCGGATCGGCTTTCACCGGACATGGCGGCCTCAATGGGGAATGTGGAGCCAGCAGCGCACGGCATGGCCCGTGTCGATTTCGGTCAATTCGGGTTCCGCCTGCCCGCAGATATCCATCGCTTCACTGCAACGGCCCTGGAATTTGCAGCCAGTGGGCAGGTTGTAGAGACTGGGCACCATCCCCTTGATCTCCCGCAAGGTCTGCCGCTCTCCCGCCGTACGGCTGCCCAGCTGGGGGATGGAGGCCAGCAACCCGCGGGTGTAGGGATGCAGCGTGTTTTCGAACAGCGGCAGGGTGGCGGCCGTTTCGACCACCCGGCCGGCGTACATCACCACGATCCGGTCGGCCATCTCGGCAATGACGCCCAGATCATGGGTAATCATCTGGATAGCGGTGTCGTAATCGGACTTGAGCTTGGCCATCAGATCGAGAATCTGGGCCTGCACGGTCACGTCCAAGGCCGTTGTGGGTTCGTCGGCGATGAGCAGCTTCGGGTCGCAGGCCAAGGCCATGGCGATCATGGCCCGCTGACGCATGCCGCCCGAAAGCTGATGGGGATACTCGCCCACCCGGCTTCTGGGTGCCGGAATCTGGACCCGTTCGAGCATCTCCACAGCGGCATCGCGGGCCTCTTTTTTGGTCATCCCCTTGTGCAGCACGAACATCTCGCCGATCTGGTCACCGATGGTGAAGACCGGATTGAGGGAGGTCATGGGCTCCTGAAAGATCATACTGATGCGGGCGCCGCGGATGGACCGCATCTCTTTCTGGCTCAGGCGGGTCAGGTCCTCGCCCTGGAACAGGATCTCGCCCGCCACGATCTTGCCCGGCGGCTCCGGCAGTATGCGCATGATGCTGGCCGCGGTGACGCTTTTGCCGCTGCCCGATTCCCCAACGACGCCCAGGGCTTCGCCCTTGTTCAGGTGGAAAGAGACCCCGTCCACCGCCCGGGCCACCCCTTCGAAGGTGTAGAAGTAGGTTGCCAACTCCCGGACGTCCAACAAGGGGCTGCGATCGGTGGCCATCATCGGACCTCCCTGCCCGCCAATTCGGTCTGAAACCGGTGCAGGGTGTCGTAAAGCGGCCCCAGGCTGTCAATCACCAGATGCTCCTCCGCGCTGTGCTGGGACATCTCCCCTTCCGCCCCCCACACGACGCCGGGGATCCCCTTGGCCGACGGGTAGCGGGCATCGGAGCTGCCGTGTTCGCTGACGGTGCCCACGTCGCCGGCCAGATCGATGAGCAGATCGAGATGGTCTGAGGCGCCGCTGACGAAAAGCGGCACCTGGGCATGCACCGAGACCTCGGTGTGGGCTACCGCGGCGCGGATCGCCGCCACCAGGTCGGCCGGATCGTCCGCCTCGGTGAAGCGGATGTCCAGGGTTGCGGTGGCCAGGTCGGGCACTTTGTTGACGGAACCGTCGCCGGTCCGACAATTACTCAACACGAGGGTCTTGTGCCAGTGTTCCGAAGCGGCGTCGGCCGCCGCCGGCTCGGGAAAAAGCTGCTGAATGGCGCGGTAGTCGGCCACCAGACGATCGAAGGCGTTGATGCCCAGCCAGGGCCTGGCCCCGTGGGCGGCCTTGCCGCGCGTCGCCATCGCGAGTTGCAGAACGCCCTTTTCCCGGGTGACGATTCGCTTGGGGCCGCCGCCGTCCAGGGCCACGAAGAACTCCGGCCGCAGCGTCTCCAGCGCGGCACCGGCCCCGTTGGCGCCGCCCACCTCCTCATCTCCGGTGAGCAGAAGACCGAATCCCAGGTCCGCCTGGCTGCCGCCGATATCCTGCTGCGCTCTGAGATGCCGCTCGAACAGCACCAGGGCGAGGGCCACGGCGTACTTGTCGTCGATGGCACCCCGGCCGTAGAGCCTGCCCGCCGCCTCGCGGGGCTGGAAAAGGTTGTCGTCGTCCGCCTCCACCACGTCGAAGTGGGCCATGTAGAGCACCGGCAGGCGCGCTGACGCCGGAAGGACGAGGAGCGAGGGTGTGCCGTTGATGTCACGACGTTCATAGGCTATGTTGCGCTGGTCCAGCCAGGCTTCGATGAAATCGGCGCATCGCTGAATCTCGGCAGGGCGCGAGTGCACGGACGGGATGCGGATGAGGGCTTTGGTGAGGTCGACGATCTCCTGCTCAGGGTGCACGGGACCTCTCTTTCTTCCGGCAGCGTTTGCGCCGTCCAGCCTGCCGCGTTCGACGCGCCGGGTGCCATTGGGGGCCGACCGCGCTGAGGGCGGCGGCCGTGAGTTGGGAGGGATCAGGTCAGACTTGACCTTAGTTAAATATTTTGTTTAACCTTGATTAATATTTTTTGCAAACATTTTTTTCGGGGTGGCCGCCACCGCCACCCAAGGATCGGCTCAGAAAGGCGAACGCGGCAGGATGCGCAAATTTTCACCCAGAATCGTGACCCTCATCAACGAGAGCGGCCTCAATCTGAACCACATCAGTAAAAGCACCGGCATCTCCAACGTCTACCTGCGCAAACTGGTTCACGGCACCATCAACCGGCCGGGCAAAGACAAGATCGCCTCCATCATGCTGGCCCTCAACCAGTCTGTATCGTCGGTCAACGCCATGCTCAAGGCCTACGACTATCAGCCGCTGGCGGTGGAGGATATTCCGGCCATCCTGGAGAACAATCGCCGGCGCAAAATCGTCGGCGGCAATCTCCCCCAGCACGATCACATCTACTTCGACCTCCTCCTGGCCGTCCTCGAGCGCACCGGCGGCGCGCGGATCTTGGTCAAGAACCGCCCCAGCGGCGTGTTTATGCCGGCCGAGCTCTATCTGATGAAGGAGTATCCCTACGAAAGCGACACCGCGGCGGCCCGTTTCCGCTATGAGCTGACAAAGGCCCTCATCATGGAGCGCCGGGAGCTCTTTATCGCCAATTTGGAAGCCGGCTGCCGTCTGGAGACTTACATCTGCAAGAGCTGCTTTGACGACTACCTGGCCCGCCACATCGGCCCCACACCGCGACGGGAGCACCCCCGGCGAGCCGAGCTGGTGGTGCAATACCTGGCCAACGCCCTCTCCCTGGCGATCAAACGGCCCCAGCTGCACCAGATTCGGATCATGGAGCGCTGCCCCTACTTTCATTTTCTCATCCAGGACGCCGACGGCGACCATCCCAAGGTCTCCTATCCGGGGCGCAAACTGCATGTCTTCGACAATGAGTATGATATGCGCATGCTCGAAGGGTTTACGACCGACCTGCCCCTCATCGTTGGTCAGTTCAAAAACGAGGTGGAGATGTGTCAACGAGCGGCCGATGTCGCCCTCATCGAAAATTATCCGGACACCATGCTGGCCTACATGACGGAACGGGTGGACCGCTACGGCATGGCGGCACTGCTGAAGCGACGCGTAAGCGCCCTGCTAAAGCGCCCTGCCCTGAGCTTCTTCTGAGGCGCCCCTTCCCGCCCGCCGCACCCGCCGGTTGTGGTGCTAGCGATCCGTTTCGCCCCTCCCAGAGATGATTTGACAGCCAGCATCAAATTCCCGTAGATTCAAGCAGAATCCAGTGTTTTCAAGGGAGGCAGCGTGGCGGTTACCAACGACAACGTCGACGAATCGGTGCACGAATACTTCGGTCGCATCCTCGACCTGATCAGCGACGGCATCTACATCTCCGACCGCAATGGCCGCACCCTGCGGGTTAACAGCATGTACGAGCGGCTGACGGGACTGAAGAAATCCAGCCTGGTGGGGCGCAATGTGGAGGCCCTCACCAGCGAGTACAACTTCGATACCATCCTCAATCCGCGCATCGTCAAATCGGGCAAGCCGGCCACCCAGGTTCAAACCGATCGCAGGGGCAAGAAACTGGTGCTCAACGGCTACCCCATCCTGGACGAATCCGGCGAGGTCGCCCTGGTGGTCACCTTTGTGCGCGACGTGACCCTCATGGCCCAGCTGCGGGAGCAGATTCTCTCCCAACGCAAGCTCATCGAGAAGTACCGCACCAACGTCCAGTACATCAATGAGGAGAGCGATCAGCGGCGGCCGCTGATCGCCCACAGCCCGGTCATGGTGGCCCTCAATCAACAGGTCGAAAGCGTTGCCGCCACCGATGCCACCGTTTTGCTGCAGGGCGAAACCGGGGTGGGCAAGGATGTCTTCGCCCGTCGTATTCACCAGACCAGCAGCCGCGTCGGCAAACCGTTCGTCAAGGTGGATTGTCCCACGATTCCCGAATCGCTCTTCGAATCGGAGCTCTTCGGTTACGCCCCGGGTGCCTTCTCCGGAGCACACGCCAAAGGCAAGCTGGGCCTCCTAGAGATGGCCGACAAGGGGACGCTCTTCCTGGACGAGATTGGCGAGCTCCCCCACAACATGCAGGCAAAATTGTTGCGCGTGCTGCAGGATCGGGAATTCATGCGGGTGGGGTCCACCAAGGTACGCAAGGTGGATGTGCGGGTCGTCTCCGCCACCAATCGCGATCTGGAACGCGAAGTCCATGCAAAGCGCTTTCGCAGCGATCTTTTCTACCGCCTGCGGGTGGCGGTCCTCACCCTGCCGCCCCTGCGGGATCGCCAGAGCGATATCGTCCCCCTGGCCACCCATTTCCTCGAACGCTACGCCAACCGCTACAAGAAAAAGCTGGTGTTCGATGCGGACACCCTGGCCGCCTTCTCCACTTACCAGTGGCCGGGCAATATCCGTGAAATTGAAAACCTCATCCAGAGCCTGGTGATCACCAATCAGAACGGCAAGATCCTCCCCTCCGATCTGCCCAGCAACATGGTCGGGCACCTGTCCCAAACCTGCCGGGATACCGCCCCCTTTCCCGCCGACCCACCCGCGCCGGCGGCACCCGATTTGGGATTCTCCGATCTGGTGGGCGAGCTCGACAACGGCAAACGCGGCCTCAAGGCCATCATGGCCGAGATCGAACGCAAGATTCTGTCCTACGCCCTGAACAAACACGGCTCCCATGCCGAGGTGGCCAAGCGCTTCAAGATCGACCGCTCGACCCTCTTCCGCAAACTGCGCGCCCAGAAGCGCAGCTAATGCCCGTCACGACCGGCCTGCCGGCGGTACCATGGCGGGGGTGGTTTTCCATCGAATAGCGGTTGACAGGCCCTTTCACAACTGATACATCAGATATCAAGCATCAAATCAGGGACCTCGCCCCGTCCCGGGCTTCGTGCCTGCGGCGCGAGCGGGGAGGTCCACCATCTCCTTTCCCATTATTTTCAAACCAATGAAGGTGTGGCCATGCAAGTCCAGTCTTTCAACACGGTCAGACGTGTCGTCTTTGGTGTCGGCGCCCTGCAGTCCATCGGTGAAGAGATAACCCGCCTCGGGGGCAGCCGCGTGCTGGTGGTGACCGACCCGGGCATCAAGGCCGCCGGCCTGGTGGACAAACTCACCACCGTTCTCCAGCGGGCCGACCTGCCCCACCATGTATTCGCAGAGGTGGAGCCCGATCCGCGCGTGGAGGTCGTCGCCCAGAGCGTCGCCGCGGCCAAAGCCTTCGACCCCGACATCGTCGTGGGTTTGGGGGGTGGCAGTGCCTTGGACATCTCCAAGGTGACGGCCGTCATGCTGACGAATGACGGCTCCGTGGAAGATTATTTCGGCATGGAGCTGGTGCCCTCTCCGGGGCTTCCTCTGGTCCTCGTACCCACCACCGCCGGCACGGGCAGCGAGATGACCTCCATTTGTGTTCTCTCCGACACCAAAAACGACGTCAAGAAAGGTGTCGTCAGCGAGCACATGTACGCGCGCGTAGCACTGCTGGACCCCGACCTCACCGTCGGGCTGCCCCAGCACGTCACTGCCACCACCGGCATGGACGCCTTCGTGCATGCGATGGAGTCCTACACGGGCGTGCGGGCCTCCTTTCTCACCGACACCCTCAATCTGCAGGCCATCCGCATGATCGCCGGAAACCTTCGGCGCGCCTATGCCAACGGCGATGACCTTGAGGCGCGCACCCAGATGCTGCAAGCCTCCTGCGTCGCCGGGATGGCCTTCTCCAACACCCAGAATGGCCTGGATCATGCCCTGGCCTTGGCCATCGGTGGACGCTTTCACCTGCCGCACGGCCTGCTCACGGCCTTCATCTGTCCTTGGGTGATGGCGTTCAACCTCATGGCCTGTCCCGACAAGTTCATCAAGATCGCCGAGGCTTTTGGCGAGAACACGGCCGGACTGCCCAAAATGGAGGCCGCCAGCCTGGCGGTCAAGGCGGTCAAGGGCATCCTGAGCGATATGGGCATCTCCGATCGGCTGCGGGATTACGATGTCCCCCAGGAGGTCTTCCCCGATCTGGCCAAGGCCACCGTCGGCGCTGCCCGACTGATCAGCAACAACCCGAGGAGCGTCTCCGAGCAGGACGTTATCCGCCTCCTCGAAACCAACTACTGAGTCATAGACGATTCGCCCCGCAGCCCGCGGTGGTCGCGCCGCCGGCGCCTGCCCACGGCCCCCGCGATGGAAGCTGCCGCCTGTTCCAAACCAACGGCCGCCTGGAAACAATTCCGGGCGGCCGTGCGGTTTGATGCGGGCGGTGCGGGTGGCACTTAGGCCCGCGCGCGAAGCCTCTTCTCGGCGTCCTCCAGGGAAGCAAAACCCCTCCGGGTGACCATCTGCTGCAGGGTTATTCTGGCGCCGTTGATGCCGGCTTTTTGCTGTTCTCGGATGTGATTCAAATAGTGGGCGAGGGTCTGCTGAGAGTAGGTCGCCAGCTCGCCCCGCAGATAGGTCTCCAGGCTGGTGACCTCGGGGCTGTCGGCGCTGCTTGGCAGGGGTCGCCCCCGTTTCATGAGATTGGGGTAGGCACGGGCCAGTTCCGATTCCCAGGTGAGCACGGCGTCCACGATAAGGTCGATCAAACGGGCGGCCGCATCGCCCAGCGGCGGCAAGCGTGGCGCGATACGGGCGTAGGCCTGGGGATCCGTGCTGGCCATCATGCGGGCGTACTTCTCGGTGATGAGATTGCGCCCCTGGGACTGGGCAACCTGGAGATCCGCCAGATAACTTTCGAGCGTCTCCACCGACCAGGCCAGGGCCTGACTGTGGCGCATGAGATCGAAGGTGGCGCGATCCTGCTGGCAGGCGGCCGGGCCATCCTGCCCCTGCACCTGCTGAAAGAGCGCCCACTCGCGGTTCAAGATCTGCTGAATCAATTTGGATCGGTAGGACATCGGCTCTCTTTCTTCAAGGCGCCCAGATATCCAGGTCGCGGATCTGGGGGTCCGCGATGCGGGCCTGCAGCTGGGGACCGTGTTCGAGGAGAAGATCGCCGGCTGCCTGGGAGAGGCTCTGGTCCCGCAGCACCCGTGCCACGGCGGCGCAGATGCGGTCCATGAGGGCTTGCTTCTGGCGCGCCAGCGCAGCGCCGAAATGGCGTTCGTGGCAGGTGACCAACTCGCGCGTCAGCCGAAACATCGTCGGGCCTAAAATGGGCAGGTTTCTGACGGCGCGGTGCATCCATTTGAAATAGGGTTTGTAGCGTCGGTTGAGAAGGAAGACCATGGAGATGGCCGCGTCGACAAACTGGGCCTCGACCCGCTGGGCGGCCACCGCTTCCCCACGCGCCGTGCAGCGGGCGTAATTGTACTGCCCCGCCTGGGCCATGGTCATGCAGCGCAAGGCCATCATTTTAAGGCGGATATCTTCGGGATAGAACGCCAGCAGGGCGTCACGGAAAGCGGTGAAGGCACCCAAAGGGTCGTGAAAGATCCTGCCATTGGTTGCCGCCGCCAGATGGGTTTCGGGAATCAAGCGCCATTGGGCCAGGGTCTCGGGGGGGCGCTCGCGACCGATGAAGCGCTTGTAGAAGCGACCGATCTCAAAGACCCCCGTCCGCCCCTGCCCCCACACACTGATCTGCCGGGCGGCGACGCCCTCGAATTCTCCGGGTAGGTCGGCCAGTTTGCGGGACAGCGGCTCGCCGATGGCGGCATAATCCGCTGCGGTGAGCCATACGCAGAAACCCGGCCCCCAGTCGTGGTCCCGGGAGATCTCATCGTCGAAACCGAAGCAATCGGATCCGTCTCCCACCAGGCCGGCGGCGATTCGATCGAAATGGTCCGGAAAACAATCCGCCAAGAGAGGGGCGCCCACAGCGGCGTAGTAGCGGGCGCACAGATCGAGCCCCGTGATGGCGCCGGTCGTCATCTCTCCGCCGATGGCCGGTAAGCGGCCACCTGGGAGATCGGGTAGCGCACGACCCGGGCGTCTCCAGATCGCTTCTCCTCCAACTCCAGTGGATCGAAGCCGCAGCCATAGTCCCAGTAGGTGACGGCGGTGACCACACGGCCGTCCGTCAATCGAATGTCATATCGTTTGCCATCTTCGGGGCGCGGCCGGTCCAGCGGTATCCAGTCCATGGGATCACCTCCCGTCGGTGTCGGGCGTGGCGGGTGGTCGCAGCGGTGTGGCGTCTCAGCCAGACTCGCCATCTGCCGCCAGGGCCGCCTGCTCTTGAATGTGGCGGGCCACTTCACGGCAGAGGTCGCCGGCCGGCAGCAGCTCACGGATGCGCCAGGGGAAGGCCCGGTCCCAATTGTCCTGGTCGCGGCCGGAGCAGAACCGGTCTAAAATGGTATGGGCCTCACGGACCAATTCGCCGGCCTGTTCCAGGGCCTGGGCCGCGCGGCGCAGCTGATGCCATGCCGCCTGGTAAGCCTGCGTCTGCGGATCGTTCGCCATCGCCCTCTCCTTTGAAAAGTTGCCTGCGTTCAGGCGCCGCGTTCATCGCCTAGTGTACCCTCTCCACATTCAAGGCGTATTGCAGAATGACATAGACCGCATAGGTCGACAAGAGCCAAACGCCCTGCCAGCGCCGAAAGGCACCCTCCTTGTTCATGCTGATGAAGAGCCGGAAGGACCACAGAATGATGAGCATGGCCGGGAAGTGGAAGTAGAAGAAGTTGGGGGGAATGGCCAAGGGTTTGGCGGTGGCGGCGGCCCCGATGACAAAGAGGCAGTTGAGCACATCGGCCCCCACCACATTGCCCACGGTAATTTCCGGGTGTCCTTTGCGGACAGCGGCGATGGCCGTCATCAGCTCGGGCAGAGAGGTACCGAAGGCCACCATGGTGGCGGCGATGACGTCCTCCGGGACCCCCATGCGGGCGGCGATTTCCGAGGCGGCGGGGATGAGGACCCGGGCGCTCATGATCACGAGAAAGAGGCCGCCAATGATCATCACCCAACAGAGCACTACATTCCGAGGTTCACCGACGCTCTCCTCCTGGCCCTCGGCGGCCGCGCTGCCGCCTTTGGTGGCCCAGTAATAGGTCAGATAGAGATAGCCGGCCAGCAAGCAGAGGAACAAGACGCCGATGGGCCGGCCGATGACGGGCTCACCGCTGGAGATGAGCAGTAGAGTGACGCCGATCGCCACCAGGAGCGTGGCCGATCCCACCTGGACCCAGCCCGTACGGTCGAGGATGAAGCGGTTGACGGGAACGGTGGCGAGGATGCAGGTGAGGCCGAAAATGAGACCGGTGTCGGCGATGATGGAGCCCACGCCGTTGCCCAGGGCCAGTCCAGGGTTCCCCATCCAGGCGGCCATCACGGAGACGAAGGCCTCCGGCATGGTGGTACCCAGTGAGACGATGGTGGCGCCGATGACGATACGGGGCATGCCGGTGCGTTCGGCCAGGTCCACCACGCCGTCGATCATCCAATCGGCCCCTTTGGAGAGCAGCAAAATGGCAACGGCGATGATACCCAGGAGGGCAAAGGTGGGCAAGTCGACGACGACTTCGTGCAGCAGGGCCTCGTTGGTGAACCATTCTATAAGCGAGTGTTCCATCGATACCAAATACTCCTGATCTTCCTCATTTCAGCCCGGCGCTGCCCGCCGCCCAAGCGATGCTGATACCGCCCGTCGTGAACGCGTCCGGCCGATGGTTCTACAAATTTTCGCTAGGGGTTTCCGGCACGCGCCCCCTAGGACCCGATCACGGCAGCCGTCTGGCGGGCGATCTCCAACTCCTCGTTGGTGGGAATCACCAGCACCTTTATGGGGCTTTCGGGGACGCTGATGGCAGCGGCACGGCCCTGCCAGTCGGTGTTGCGCCGGGGGTCGATGACAATGCCCAGCTTGTCCAGTCCCTGGCAAACGCCGTGGCGCACAACGGGATCGTTCTCGCCGATGCCGGCGGTGAAGATGATGGCGTCCACCTCACCCAGCACGGCCAGATAGGCCCCCACGTAATGTTTGTAGCGGTAGATCAGCATCTCCAGCGCCAACCGTGCGCGGTCGTCGCCGGCGGCCGCGTCCTGGTGAATATCCCGCAGATCGTTGCGGCCGCAGATGCCCTTAAGGCCGCTCTCCTTGGTGAGCAGGCGCATCACATCGCTCAGGGGCATCCCTTGCTGGACAGCGATATACTCGACGATGGCGGGGTCGATGTCACCGCTGCGGGTGCCCATGATCACCCCTGCCAGTGGCGTCATCCCCATGGAGGTGTCAACGCTGCGTCCATTGGCGATGGCCGTGATGGAGGCCCCGTTGCCCAGGTGCAGGGAGATGAGATTGGTCTGCGCCAGGGGCTTGTCCAGCAGCCGGGCGGCCTCACCGGCCACGTACCGGTGAGAGGTGCCGTGGAAACCGTAGCGCCGGATGCCCAACGCCTCGTAGAGGGCATACGGCAGGGCGTACTGGTAGGCGTGGGGGGGGATGCTCTGGTGGTAGGCCGTGTCGAAGACGGCCACCTGAGCAGTTTGCGGAAATAACTTTATGGCGGTACGGATGCCGGCCAAGCCACCGGGATTGTGCAGAGGGGCCAGCGGGATGCAGGCTTCGATATTGGCCATCACCCTTTCGTCGATGCGGGTCGACGCGTGGAAAAGCTCCCCGCCATGGACCACACGGTGGCCGATGGCGGCGATATCTGCTTGGGTGGCCACCACGCCGGTGTCTTCGGCCGTGAGCAGGGCCACGGCCATCTCCATCCCGGTGGTATGGTCATCGATGGCAGCGTCGCGGCGGATTTTCTCGGGCGCCCCGGCCCTGCCATACCTGCGGTGGGTGATCGTACCAGTCGCTTCACCGATGCGTTCCACCAGCCCCTCGGCCAGAAGCCGTTCATCCCGCATGTCGATGAGCTTGTACTTGATGGAAGAGCTGCCGGAATTTAGGACGAGGATGTTCATGTGGGTGTCTCTTGGGATTGGCGGTAATCGAATGAAGCCCCTTCTACGGGCTGGACCATTCCTAACGGCGTTGATTCGTCAAGTCGTTTCGCCCGGGACCGTCTGCTTTACCAGGTCGCAAGATGCGGCGCAACGACCTTTGTTGGCGGTTGGACAACTCCTGCCACTGCGCGTCACGGACCGATGTAACGAATCGACGATTGTACGATTTATCCGTCTCGAACAGCGAACAAAAGGCCGCCCTGTCCAGGGCGGCCTTGTTTGCATTGCACCCGCGGACTCCCCCCGCTACCGGCTTAAAAACGTCGGCAGCCAGGTGGCGATGGCGGGAAAGAAAACGATGAGCAGCAGCCCGAAGACCTGTAGGACCATGAACTGTATCATACCGATGTAAATGTCCTTCAACTCCCAGTTGGGTACCACCCCCTTGAGAAAGTAGGCCGAAAGGGCCACCGGGGGCGATAGCCAGGCGGTCTGCAGGGTCACCGCCACCAGGGTGCAGAACCAGAGCAGGTTGTAGTCCATCTGCCGGATCAGGGGCATGAGGATGGGTACGATGATAAGGATGATGGGCACCCATTCCAATGGCCAGCCGAGGATGAAGATCAGGGCCAAGATCAGGAGTAGCATCAGCATGGGGGGCAGGTTCATTCCCATGAGCAGGTCGGTGAGCATGGTGGCCGATCCCAGTCGCGAGAAAACCGACCCAAAAAAGTTGGAGGCCGCCACCAGGAGCAAGATCATGGCGGAGATCTCAACGGTTCGCAGGGCGCTGCTCTTGAGACCCTCCCAGCTGATCCGTCGGTAGATCAGGGTGAGGACCAAGCTGCCAAAGGCGCCGGCGGCGGCGCCCTCGGTGGGTGTGGCCATACCGGCCATGATACTGCCCAGCACGGCCAGGATGAGGGTCAGGACCGGGATCACGCCGAGGGCCAGCTCCTTCGCCACCCACGTCATCGAGGTGGCGCGCAGCTCTTTGGGCAGCGGCGGACCGAGCTCCGGGTTGATCCAGCAGCGGATCAGGGTATAGCCGATGTAAATGCCGGCCAGAATAATGCCCGGAAAGATCGCCGCAGCGAAAAGATCGGTGACCGGGACACCGACCACCGGTCCCATGACCACCAGCATGATGCTGGGGGGAATGAGGATGCCCAGAGTACCCCCGGCACTGATGCAACCCGCGGAGAGGCGCACGTTGTATTTGCTCTCGCGCATCGTGGGGGCCGCCATGACGCCGAGGAGGGTGATGGAGGAACCCACGATGCCGGTGGCCGCGGCAAAGATGGTGGCCGTGGAGGTCACCGCCAGGTAGAGTGATCCGGGCAGGCGCGCCAGCATCATTTGAAAGGCCTTGAAGAGGCGGTCCATGAGGCCCGAACTCTCCAAAATATAGCCCATGAAGAGAAAGAAGGGCACGGCCGAGAGGACCGTGTCTGTCATGACAGAGTAAAATTGAAGGGTCATCAGATGGAAGACGACCTTGCCGATGCCGATGTAGCCGGTCACCAAGCTGAGGAATATCAGCGTGAAGGAGATGGGGAAACCGACCAGGATGAAGAAGAACAGACTCGCCAATGCGAGCAGTCCGAGCACTTCGGGACTCATAATAAGACTCCTTGTCTAGGTTTCCACGCCTTCTACTTCTTCATGGATATCCACGCCGGTTTTAACGGCATAGAGGCTCTTGAGCAGCTCCGATACCCCCTGGATGAGGAGCAAGAGGGTGGCGATGGGAATGCACAGCTTGAGTGGCCAGATATAGGGCAACCAAGGGCTGGAAACGATACGTTCCTGGAGCATGGTGGACCGCCAGGCGTACTTCCAGCCGACCCATAGAAAGATGCCCAGGCCGGGAAAGTAGAGCAGGATGTAGCAGGCCGAGTCCACCATGGCCTTGGTGCGGGTGGACCATTTTTCGTAAAGCCAGTCGGTGCGGATGTGCTGCTGGCGCTGGAGCGCGTACGCCGAACCGATCATGTAAAGCGCCCCGTACAGCATGGTGGTGAGGTCATTGGCCCAAATGGTGGGCGCGTTGAAAAAGTAGCGCGCCGTGACTTCCCATACCAGGCTGAAGATCATGGGGAAGATGAGCACGGCAGCGGCCCGGCCCGACCAGATGCTGATCGAATCGATCACCGCGATCGTCTTGAGCAGGCCCTCGGGGGGCTGTTGCAATCCTTGTTTATCCATTACCACACCCAATCTTTAGAGATTCCCGGCGCATTCGCCCGCCGTCGCGTCCCGCCCTGAGCGGGCCTGCGGGCTGCATGGGTATGCACGCAAAAAAAGCGTACCGGGGACGGTGGGTTCCGCGGCTCCCCGGTACGCTTGTACCGATGGCGCTATTTGTAGCCGACGACCCCTTTGTCCAGGGCGTTCTGGCCCATTTTGTAGTAAGTGCCGTTGGCTCTGGCCTCATAGGGCACGGTCAGTTTGGCCCATTCCTGCATCTCGGTGAGAACCTTCTTGAAGAAGGCGTCCTTGGCCGCGTATTTGTCCATGATCTGCTGGGTGGCCGCCATGTAGGCCTCGAAGTAATCGTCTGGCGTATCATGGATCTTGACGTTCTCGTTGGTCACCAGTTCCTTCAGGGCCATGCTGTTCTGGCTGACGTTCCAATTATAGGAATCGGCGATACAGGACATGATGCCGGCGTTGAAGATCGCCTTGAGGTCTTCCGGCAGCTTGCCCCACCAGTCGAGATTCACGTAGACGTCGCCAATGGAGATGGCTTGATGGAGGCCCTGGAGATAGTAGTTCTTCCAGACGGCGCTCAGGCCCAGATTGCGGTCGTCGGCCGGGCTGATCCACTCGGCGGCGTCGATGACGCCTCGCTGGGCGGAAGGCACGATCTCGCCACCGGGCATGGAGACGGCCGGGATGCCGATCAGCTTCAGCGACTCAGAGGGGATACCGGGCGGCGAGCGGAATTTGGTTTTGGTGAGGTCGCCCACGGAGCTGATGGGATTTTTGAACCAGCCGAAGGGTTCGGGACCCATGGGCATGCAGATGAAGCCTTTGATGTTGTAGCCGAGGATTTTGGTGAAATACTCCTGGTACAATTTGTCGCCGCCGCCATCATAGATCCAGGAGACGGTGCTGAGTTGATCGAGACCCATGCCGAGACCGGCCGTGGGAGCGGAGAAGAGCAGACCGGCGGGGTGTTTGCCGGACCAGTAATGGGTCCACGCCATACCGCCGTTGACAATCCCCTGATCCACGGCGTCGAGTATCTCAAAGGCACCGACCACGGCACCGGCCGGCAGCACCTCGATGGTCAGCCGCTTGGCCGACATCTCCTCGATCCGATTGGCCATGCGCTCGATGAGTTTGTAGTACACACTGGCGCTGGGGACGGCGGTTTGAATCTGCAGATTGTAGCTCTTCGCCATGGCGCCGGGGGCCCAGATCATCGCCGCACAGATCGCCACAGCCAGGACACCGATAAACCATTTGCCTCTTGTCATACTGCCTCCTTGGGTACTTCCTCAGTTAGTATAGGTATCTACATTGCAGCGGCCATCCACCGCCCACATGGTGAATTCGCCGCCGCGCCACTCCACTCCGAGAGCCAACGAGCACGTGCAGGCGTCTGAGACAAGCTTCCGATGACGGAACTTTGCGATCGTTGTTCAATAGTTGTCGTGATGGAATGCCGACGGCATGGTGCAGGGCGTGCGTCGACTTGTTGTGATCACATTTAGCAAGAAGCGGGCCCGCGGCATTGTTATAGAGCGGGATACCGAGAGAGGTACTGCCGTCAGATCGTCTCAAGTATCTAATTCGAGACATTTTCCGTGCGTTGCACGTCCAGATTTGGGCGTAAAAAAAAAGTGACACACCTGTTTCACAGCGCTGTTTGCGCGGCGGCCCGATTCGACAGGGGGCGAAAATGCAGAGTGCCTGTTGCATTTTTACAACATACGGCGAGCCTTCCCCTCATATCGACCGATTCATCGCCGGTGAGGTTGTATTTTTGCACCATTGGGGGTCCCGCTGCCGCCACCGCCATGGTGCGAAAAAACAACATTGCGCCAATCGCCCTGCCGGAAGGGTTCTGCGGTACCTCTAAAACTCGGATGGTTGGGCTGCAATTAAATTGTAATTTCAATAGTTTAATTAAGAAATACCGAATTCCGACCTGGATCGGCCTTGGCAGGCATGCCCTTTGCTAAATAGGAGACTAAATTTGGGAGTCATTCCTGATAAGAGATCACCCAACGACGCCCACAACCGCAGGAGCGCCCCGCCCTGCCCCATGCCAAACATCAAGGACCGCCAGATAACCACCATAAGGAGAGCGCCATGGATTGTTGCCTGTCCCCCCATGAACAAATGCTGCAGGATAAAATCGACGGCAAGGCCAACAAGTATCGTGAAACCCACGCCCGGGTCTTCAAGATCCTCGACACCATTGAAGGGATCAAGCCCGTCATCGACATCGAACGGGCAAAGTATTTCACCGAGTCCATGCGTGAAACCGAAGGCGAAGCCCTGATCCTGCGTTGGGCCAAGGCACTCAAACATGTCGCCGACAATATCACGGTCTACATCGACGATGACCAGCTTCTCGCCGGCCGCGCCGGCTGCCAGGGTCGCTACGGCGTCCTCTACCCCGAATTGGACGGCGACTTCCTCGACATGGCCGTGGAGGAGCTGCCCACCCGCACCGAGTCACCCTTCTCCATCAGCGAAGCGGACGCGCGGGTGGTGGTCGAAGAGATCGCCCCCTACTGGAAGGGGAGGACCTACCATGAAGCCCTCGCCAAGGTGCTCCCGGAAGACACCCACAGATTAACCTATGACGATCCCGAAGGGCTGATGAGCCGCTTCATCGTCAACGAGACCTCCAGCTTCCGCTCCGCGCTCCAGTGGGTGCACGACTACGAGAAGGTCCTCAAACGCGGTTTCGGCGGCCTGCGCAGAGAGGCTCAGGAAAAACTCGACGGTCTGGATCCCCTCTCTCCCACCGCCAACACCGAGAAAAAACCCTTCCTGCAGGCCATTATCCTGGTCTGCGACGCCATCATCGGCTGGGCCAATCGCCACGCCGATCTGGCGGAGAGGATGGCGGCCGAGGAGAGCGATCCGGTGCGCAAGGCCGAGTTGGCCCTTATCGCCGCCAACTGCCGCCGGGTGCCCGAGCATCCCGCACGCACCTTTCACGAGGCGGTCCAGAGCCAGTGGTTCACACAGATGTTCTCCCGCATGGAGCAGAAGACGGGGACCATCATCTCCAATGGACGCATGGACCAGTACTTCTACCCCTACTACAAGCGGGACGTGGAAGCCGGTATCCTTGACGACGACAAGGCCATCGAGCTGATCGAGCTGATGTACGTGGGCATGGCCCAGTACATCGATCTCTACATCTCGCCCACCGGCGGCGCCTTCAACGAGGGCTACGCCCACTGGGAGGCGGTCACCATCGGCGGTCAGACCCCCGACGGCCTTGACGCCACCAACGAGCTGACCTATCTCTTCCTGCGCAGCAAGCGCGAGTTCCCCCACCACTACCCGGATCTGGCCGCCCGCATCCACGCCCGCAGTCCGGAGCGCTTCATGTACGAAGTGGCCGAAACCATCAAGGAGGGCTCCGGTTTTCCCAAGCTGATCAATGACGAAGAGGTCATTCCCTTGCACCTGTCCAAGGGGGCCAAGTTCGAGGAGATCTTCGACTACAGCATCTCCGGTTGCGCCGAGATCCGCATGCCCAACCGCGATACCTACACCTCGGGGTGCGCGTACATCAATTTCGCCGCCGCTTTGGAGATGACGCTCTACAACGGCAAGATGCTCAAATATGGTGACGAGCAACTCAGCATTGAAACCGGCGACCCGACCACCTTCGAGACCTGGGACCAGTTCTGGAGCGCCTTCACCCAGCATCAGATCAACTTCATCAAGCACGCCTTCATCCAGCAGTACCACATCATACGCCTGCGCCATCAGCACTTCGCCGCCCCCATGGGCTCCGCCGTCCATGACCTGTGCATGAAGCACATGCTGGATCTGCACACCCCCCACATCCCCGAGGGGATCGATCTGGGCTACTTCGAGTGCATCGGTTACGGCACCGTCGTTGACAGCCTGTCGGCCATCAAGAAGCTGGTTTTCGAGGAGAAGAAGCTCAGCTTGGCCGAGATCATCGAGGCCTGCCGCTGCAACTTCGAGGGCAAGGAAGATGTACGCGCCATGCTGCAGAACGTGCCCTGCTATGGCAACAACGACCCCTACGCCGACAGCATCGCCCGCGCCATCGACCAGGTCTCCCTCTCCTTCACCAACGAGTACTCGAAGGAGTTGGGCGTCAACCTCGACCTGCGCTACGTGCCCTTCACCAGCCACGTGCCCTTCGGCAAGGTGGTCTCGGCCTGCCCCAATGGTCGCTACGCCTGGGGGCCGCTCAGCGACGGATCCTCGGCGTCCCATGGTGCCGACAAAAACGGTCCCACCGCCGTCATGCTGTCGAACTACACCACCAAGAACTTCAATTACCGCGAGCGCGCCGCCCGTCTGGTGAACATCAAGTTCACGCCCAAGTGTGTCGAGGGTGAAGAGGGCACCGAGAAGCTGGTGGACTTCCTGCGCACCTTCTGCGACCTGCGTCTGTGGCATATCCAGTTCAACGTCGTCAACGCCGACACCCTGCGGGCCGCTCAGCAGGATCCGGATAAATACCGCAATCTTATCGTGCGCATCGCCGGCTACAGCGCTTACTTCTGCGATCTCTCCAAGGATCTGCAGGACGACCTGATCGCCCGCCACGCCCACGATTCGATCTAATCGGCCGCAGGCCGTATTCAGAAACCGCCTGCAGCGTTCGATGGGTACCAATCCTCCGGAAGGGGGCGGCCGATGGCCGCTCCCTTTTCGCCTTTAACCTCTGTTCAACAGGGTAACTTCAGCCATGTCCCTCTCAGACCAGAAGCAGACCGGCATCGTCTTCAACATCCAGCACTACTCGGTTCACGACGGTCCCGGGATCCGCACGGTGGTCTTCCTCACCGGCTGTCCGCTGCGCTGCCGCTGGTGCAGCAACCCCGAGTCCCAGCGAAGCGGACCCCAGTTGGCCTATAACCGCGACAAATGCCTCAGCTTCGAGCACTGCATCCGCTGCATGGAAGTGTGCAGCGCGGGGGCGATCCAGAAGGGGGCCGACAACAAGGCCACCATCGATTTCGAGATCTGCACCAATTGCCTGCTGTGCGCCGACATCTGCCCGCCAACGGCCATCCGGGTGTACGGGGAGGAGAAGAGCGTCAAGGCGGTGATCGATTCGGTGGAAGGGGACAGCATCTTCTACTCCCGTTCGGGGGGAGGGCTGACCCTCAGCGGCGGTGAACCCCTGCATCAACCGGCGTTTGCCATCGCGCTGCTCAGGGAGGCTCGCCGCCGGCGAATCCACACCGCCATGGAGACTTGCGGCCACTGTAAGACCGAGGATCTGCTCGAGGCGGGTGCGTATCTCAACCACGTCCTCTACGACATTAAGACCATGGACGCCGAGGTGCACCGGGCCGGCACGGGGGTATCCAACGAACACCTCCTGAGCAACTTCCTCGCGCTGCGGGATGCCTGGCCGAAACTGCCCATTCGGGTGCGGACCCCCATCGTTCCGGGTGTCAACGACAGCGTCGAGGCCATCCGGGCGATCTTGGAATATATCAAGGAGGTCCCCAACCTCACCTATGAGATGCTGCCCTATCATCGCATGGGCTCTCCCAAATACGGGTACCTCGGCAGCTGTTTCCCCATGGGCGATGTCAAGCTGGACGAAGCGGTGATGCCGGCGCTGGAGAAGCTTCTCGATGCGGACTACGCCCACCTGCGTCCCCGCAGCACGCGCAAAAACTGATCTCCTGCGGAAGAACTGCCGGATGTCGTATCACCCAAGCCTTGATTGGATGGCTGGTGATCCGCCGCGGTGATGGCCGGCGGACAACGGAACCGCTCCCGACGACGCTCCCCGCGTCGAAGAAGTGATGCTACCCGAAAAATAACGAGCCGGTCACTGTCAAAGTGGCCGGCTCGCTCTGTATGGAGGGTGGCGGGAGGACGCCACTTACAGGAATCCACGCCGAAGGGGTGGGCTGGTGGCGCTTCGGCGCAGCGGTGTTGGTTAATTCTTCATGCGGGCCATCACTTCGCGGACGATCTCGCCCACCAGATCGGCCGAGACCTGGGCCGGCGCAGCCGTATGGCGATAACCACCGGTCGCGCTCATTGCGCTGCTCTGGAGCCCCAGCAGGCGGGCGGCGTTGTCGTGCATGATCTTCTGGCGCACGTCGGGTTTGAAGTCCAGTTGCTTATACGTCTCCAAGGCCTTGCGGAAATCAACGAAGGGGTGTGCGCTGGCGTAGAGAATCTTGTCGGCGATCATGGTATTGGCGGCCTGAACATAGGCCTCGGCCATTGGGGAGAATTCGTACTCGGACAGATCGATATAGACGTTGCGGTTGCGTTCGGCCACGATGATGGCTTCGTTGACCCAAGGATAGCCGCCGTGACTGATGATGATCTTCAGTTCGGGAAAATCGCGGGCGGCAATATCGATGTAACGCGGGGCGACATGGTCGATGATCGCGTTGGGGACCAGGGTGGCCGGTCCGGTGGTAAACACGATGGGGATGTCGAGCTCACAACACTTGGAATAGATAGGATAGTATTTGGCATCGTTGGCGTAGATCTGGGCCAGATACGGATCGACCGCCGCCCCCCGCATGCCCAGATCGTTGACGGCATGCTTGAGTTCCTCGATGGCCTTCATGCCCTTGTGGGGATCGCAGCCGATGAACCCAATGAACTTGTTGGGAAACGCCTTGACGAACTCGATAACGCTGTCGTTATTGGATTTGGAGCCATAGGTGGTTTCGCAGTCTCTACCAGTGATGACCGCCTTGACCACGTTGTAACGGTCGAGATCGGCGACGACTTCCGGCACCGTTTGCGGCTTCATCTTCGAAAAGTCGATGTGTTCGCAGAGCCCCTTGAACATTTTGCTGTTCTGGATACCATTGATGGTCTCGGCAGTGTTGGGCCGAAAGCGGAAGTCAATCACATTCATCGTGGAAACCCCTTTTCTCTGGTTTGCAGGACGTTTCGGTTCCGGTCCCCGCAAAGGGCGGGAGTTGGGACCGCGAACCGCTGCTCACGGAAGCGGTCCTTTATTTCCAAGCCGTGCTGTTGCGTAACGAATTGAGAAGAGTGAAACGGTTGTGGTGCCAGAGAGGATCACTGCCAGCGGAATCCTCCCGCACGGACCAGTGCTCTCGACCGCTCATGGTAGCAAAGAAAATGCCATCGTCACTTGTTCTCCTGGCGGACCGCCTCGGGATGCGCGCAGAATTGGTGCGGGGGCCGTGCTGGTGAAGGATTCCGCTGAATAGCGGACCATCGTCTTGTGATTGGGCCCCATGCCGGCGGCGCAAACATCATCTCCGAGAACGTGTGGAGAATGGGGCACAAATGCACCATGGTCGTTGATGCAGAGAGAATCCCCAATGATATCAGGATTCGCCCTTGCAAAAGGATTGCATTTTTGCCCCATCTCCCCGCTACGTCCTGTTGGAAACCATTCCTAATTATCGCTTATCTTCTTGGAATCTCACTCTATCGATCGTCCCAAGACCGACCTCGCCAAATGGCAGACCGCCGGGGGCAGTCGCAAAATTAAGACTCCCTCACCACGCCGCTCCCAAATTGCGCCGGCAAAATGGGCCGGCTTCGCCAAGGGTCGATTCCGCCCTGAAATCAACAGATGCAAGCATCTCCTCTTCTTCTCCCTCACCGTCAAGGCCGACGTCCGGGCAGTGGCACGATGGTTGCTTTGTCACCCCGTGACACCACCGTCTCCCGCCAGGAGCCGATGATGCCTCCGGCGGCCCGAGGCCAAACGCGAAACGAATCCAGAGCCAATTGCTTCACGAAAGGTGACCGTGATCCCCCTAAGGGAGATCGACAGGCTCGGATCTTGTCTGGAGGAGGAGTAATTTCATGGGCAAGCGCCTCATCACTGCTGCCGATATCCGCCAGGCCGCCCAGGAGGGCCAGCGACATCTCTCCGTCTCGGCGGAGGTCTGCATCATCACGCCCGCGGCCCGTGATGAAGCCGCAACCTTGGGCGTTGCCCTCGATGATGGTGCGGAGAGCGGATCCCGGCCTACGACCGCCCGCGATGCACCGGTGATTGCCAAAACCCTTATCGCCGACGTCAGCAAACGCCTCAAGGCCCGTCTGCCCGCTGGCTCGCTGCCGGCCGACCTCGACGGCATCGTTCGCGAAGTGGTCACCGCCAAGCTCCAACCCCAGAGCGCCGACCGCTCCTCGCCATCCCCGGCCGCAGGGGCGGATGATGGAGAACGCGGTGGCGAGACCCGCCAAGGCGTCCGGCTGATCGACGGACAGCGCCTGATCGAGACCAACGGCAATCCGCTGCCGGTAGATGAGAAGATGCTGGTGGCCAGCGCCATCGGCGACGGCGCCGAAGACCGTTTGGCGGGCGGCTACATGGTCTGGGAGCGGGCGGCCTTTGAGCGCCAGGTGGAAGCGCCCGAGATCGCCGTGGTACTGGCGGGTGAATTGGAGCTCGCGGTCGACGGCAGTCTTCTAACGGCGAAAGCCGGCGACATGATCTACTTCCCCAAGGGCGTCTCGGTGACTTACCGAACGGCCACGCGGGTTAAACTGGCCTGCATCAATTGCATATGAGGGGCAGCAGGGTGCATCCCGGCGAAGACGACTGGAGAGAGTTAACGGATCGACGTGGATATTCTTGACCGCTGCAAAGACGCTTGCCGCCAATCGCCCGGCGTGGTGGTCTTCCCCGACTGCCTGGACGAACGGGTATTGACGGCCGCCGCCCAGCTCAAGGCCGAGGGGCTGGTCGAACCGGTGCTGGTGCAGTCACCCTTCGCCGTCCGGCGCAAGATGCAGGCGACCCGGACCGCCGGACTGGGATTGACGGTGGTCGATCCGGCAAGCCCCAGCCTGCTGGAGAAGAACATTGGTGACTACCGCGCGTTGAGAGAGAAACGGGGCAAGCCGGTGTCGGCGGCGGCGGCCCATGCCGCCATGAGCTGTCCCCTGGCGGCGGCCGCCATGATGGTACGGCGCGGTGAAGCCGAGGTCGGTGTGGGCGGCAACCTCTCTGCCACGGCCGATGTGCTGATCGCCGGCTTGAGCGTGCTGCCCAAGCAGAGCGGCATCAAGACCATCTCCAGCTTTTTTTTGATGGTCGCTCCGACGGCGGATCGGCAGTATATCTTTGCCGATTGTGCGGTGGTGCCGGAGCCATCGGCGGAGACGCTGGCCGACATCGCCATCGCCTCGGCGCAGAAAGCGTCGTCGCTTTTGGGGGCGGCGCCGCGCGTGGCCCTGCTCTCCTTCTCCACCAAGGGCAGTGCCGCCCATCCGCGCGCCCAAATGGTGAGCGCCGCGGTGGACGCGATTCAACGGCGGGCGCCCGATCTGGTGGTCGACGGTGAACTCCAATTGGACGCCGCCATCGTACCGCGCGTTGCGGCATTGAAGGCACCGGGGAGTCTCATCGAGGGCAAGGCCAATGTGCTGATTTTCCCCTCCCTGGAAGCGGGCAATATCGGCTACAAACTGGTTCAGCGTCTGGCCGGATACACCGCCATGGGACCCTTCCTGCAGGGTTTTGCGGGTGGCTGGCACGATCTATCCAGGGGGTGCAGCGCCAAAGACATCTACAAAGTCGCCGTCATCGGGCTCTGCCTGCAGCGGGGCAATCTGACGGCGCCGGAAGCATAAGGAAGCGATCGATTCACCTCGACGCGCCGTCGTCGCGACTGGCGGTCACACCATCTCTAAAGGAGGCTGACAATGAGTGATGCATTAGGCATGATCGAAACCAAAGGGCTGACCGCACTGGTCGAAGCCGCCGACGCCATGGTCAAAGCGGCCCGCGTGGAGGTCGTCGGCTACAAGCAGATCGGCGCCGGTATGGTCACCGTCCTGGTGCGGGGCGACGTGGCTGCCTGCAAGGCCGCCACCGACGCGGGTGTGGCCGCCGCCGAGCGGCTCGGCGAAGTGGTGTCTGCGCACGTCATTCCCAGACCCCACGCCGACTTGGAGGATGTCTTCCCCATTCGTTTGTAGGAAACGCCCGTAACGGCGGCATCGATCGGTCAGGGCGGCCACACGGCCCCATGCGGCCCGTAATTCCCCTTGAGCGATCGGTGCATCTGCAGTGCTTCGAAGGATGTCTTGAGATCTGGGATGGTCGTTGCAATGGACAAAGAGACCCTTATTCGATTGGTCGGCGACGCCGGGGTTGTGGGTGAAGGCGGGGCGGGCTTCCCGGCCCATGTCAAATATGACACCCAGGTGGACACCGTCATCGCCAACGGCTGCGAATGCGAGCCGCTGCTCTATACCGACCAGCACATCATGCAGCGGCATACGGCCGAGATCGTCGCGGCCATGCAGGCCCTGGTATCGATCACCGGCGCCCGACGCGGCGTAATCGGCATCAAGCGCAAGTACAGCGCCATCGCCGACCAGTTTCGCCAGGCCATGGCCGGCAGTGGTCTGGAACTGGCCGAGTTGGCCAATTTCTACCCGGCCGGGGACGAATTCATTCTGGTGCGAGAGGTTACCGGACGAACCATCCCCCCCCTGGGACTGCCCAAAGCGGTGGACGCCGTTGTGGCCAATGTGGGCACCCTGGTCAATGTACAGCGCGCCCTCGAGGGCATCCCGGTGACCCGCAAGGTGGTGACGGTGACGGGCGAGGTCGCACGGCCGGCCATCATCGAAGTGCCCGTGGGGACGCGGGTGCTCGACTGCATCGCCAATTGCGGCGGCGCCCGGGTGTCGGATCCCGTCGTCATTCTCGGCGGCCCCATGATGGGCCGTATCGTCGAGGACGCCGACCGCCTCGCCAGGGAGGTAATCACCAAGACCAACGGCGGCATCATCGTTCTGCCCCGCGGCCACTATCTCCACACGGCCAACACCATCCCCATCGAGACGCTCCAGAAGCAGGCCGCCGTCTGCTGTATCCAGTGCCGCTATTGTACCGATCTGTGTCCACGCTATCTCCTGGGCCACGGCTTCGAAACCCACAAGGTGATGCGGGCCTTCAGTGCCGGCATCGATGCCGCCCAGGAGGCTGTCCAGGCCTACATGTGCTGTGAATGCGGCGTCTGTGAGCTCTTCGCCTGTCCCATGCGAATCTCCCCCCGCCGCATCAACGCCCTGCTCAAGCAACGTTTCCAGGAGCAGAAGGTCGGTTACGAGGGCCCCCGGGAGGTGATTCCGTCCCAGTCCAGCCTACGCGAATTCCGCAAGGTGCCGCTGGATCGCCTGGCCTACAAGATCGGAATCGACTCTTACATGGGCCTGCATCCCCAGTTCATGGACACGCCGGTACCCAGCGAGGTGCGCCTGCCGCTGAATCAGCACATTGGGGCGCCCGCCGACCCCCAGGTGCAGGTGGGCGACCGGGTGGCAGCGGGCGACCGCATCGCTGCCATCCCAGAGGGCGCATTGGGGGCCAACCTCCACGCCTCCATCGCGGGTGTCGTCACCGCCGTGGACAGCGCCATAACGATTCAAGGAGCCGACTGATGGCCACAATTCAAGCCGTTGGGATGATCGAATTCAATAGTATCGCCGTGGGCATCGAATCGGCCGACACCATGTTCAAGGCCGCCCTGGTAGAACCGCTGATGCTCAAAACCATCTGCCCCGGCAAATACGTGGTGGCAGTACATAGTGACGTGGCCGCCGTGCAGGCCGCCATCGACGCCGGTATGTCCGCCGGGATCGATACAGTGGTGGACAGCTTCGTGATCCCCAATATCGATCCGGCCGTCATCAGCGCCATCGGCAGCGCCATTGCCGGCCCGGCGGGCAACGCCCTGGGTGTGATCGAGACCTTCTCGGCAGCCTCCTGCATCGTGGCCGCCGACACGGCCGTTAAAACCGCCGCGGTGGACCTCATCGAGGTGCGCATCGCCATGGGCGTGGGCGGCAAGGCCTTCTGCACCCTCTGCGGGGATGTGGGGCCGGTGGAGATGGCCGTCAGCGCCGGCGCAGAGGTGGCGTCGGAAAAGGGGCTGCTGGTGCGCAAAACGGTCATTCCGAGCATCGCCGAGCAGGTGCGGCGTCACATCATGTAGCTGGCAGCCGGCGACGGCGAGCACGGAAACAACGAACGCGTTCGAGAAGTTCTAAGCAAGGGGAACCTCCTCGGAGACGACCTCGGCAGACAGCGGCTCTGCCCGAACCCGCGCAAGCGCCCACCCTGTTGGGGGGCGCCGGAAGAGAGGCAAACATGGCAGACAATAGCGCATTGGGATTTGTAGAAGCATACGGCATGGTGGCGGCCATCGAGGCGGCCGATGCCATGGTCAAGGCCGCCCGGGTCAAGGTGAAGACCGTCCTCAACGCCGACGTGGGCATGCTCAGCGTGATCTGCGAAGGAGATCTGGCCGCTTGCAAGGCGGCTGTGGATGCCGGCAAAGCGGCGGCCGACGCCGTGGGCAAATGCCTAAGTACCAACCTGATCCCTCGTCCCGGCAGCGGCATCGAAAGCTTTATCTCCAAACAGGTGGGCTCCACCATCGTGCCACAGAAAGCGGCCAAGGCCAAACCCAAGGCCAAGGGCGCTCGGCGCAAGGGCGGCGCCAAGAAATGAACCGAGGCCGCTCATACGGGGCGACCATCGTGGACCGAGACAACCCGCATTTCAGCAACCTCACACAAGGAGTACGACATGGATGCACTGGGAATGATCGAAACCAAAGGGATGATCGCCCTGATTGAAGCAGCCGACGCAATGGTCAAGGCGGCGCGCGTTCAATTGGTCGGTTACCAGCAGATCGGCGCCGGCATGGTCACCGCGCTGGTGCGCGGCGACGTGGCCGCCTGCAAAGCGGCCACCGACGCTGGCGCCGCCGCTGCGGCCCGCGTCGGCGAGGTGATCGCCGTTCACGTGATTCCGCGTCCCCACGAAGACCTGGAGAGCGTTTTCCCGCTCAAGAAGTAATCTGGCGCGGCACCGGTCCGTATGGCGCGTGGGCGTCCGTATCGGGTAGCGCTGCACCACCGGGTGCAGCGCTACCCGCCACACGGTCGCCATCGTACCGGCGGTGAGCGCCGCCGAGGAGGAAGGTCATGGAATTGGGAAAAGTCGTTGGACAGGTGGTTTCGACGGTAAGGGATCCCGGGATGCCGAACCTGACCCTGCTGCTGGTGGACATTGTCGACAAGGACGGCACGGTCACCTTCGGCAGTCAAGTGGCCGCCGATACCATCGGTGCGGGCGAGGGTGAGCTGGTGCTGTTGGTGCGCGGCAGCTCCGCCCGGATGATCTTGGAATCCAGGACACCCTTGGATCTGAGCATCGTCGGTATTGTCGACCAGGTCACCTCGCAGAAGCAGATCATCTACAATAAATAGGGGGCGACTGCGTTTACGCTTTTCATCAATGGGCGGGCCGCCGGAATGCATACACCAGCGATCGGAGATGCCCTCCCGGAACCACACGAACCCAGGTTGTCGCTTAGGGAGACCCCATGTCAGTCCAAAGAGAGCAGATAGAATCGATCGTGGCCGAAGTACTCAAGACCCTCTCCGCCACCGCACCGCTCACCTCGCCGGCCATCGAAACGGGGGATTGGGGCGTCTTCGAACAGCTGGAGCAGGCCGTGGCGGCCGCCACCGCCGCCTATCAGCAGATCAACACGATTGCCCTAAGGGAAAAGGTCGTCGGCATCATGCGCCAGGCCGCCCGCGACAACGCCCGTCGTCTGGCCGAGATGGCGGTGGAAGAGACGGGCATGGGCCGCATCGAAGACAAGGTCAAAAAGAACCTGCTGGTGGCCGATCGCACCCCCGGCCCCGATTTTCTCAGCCCCAGCGCCATCTCCGGCGACACTGGCCTGACCCTGGTAGAAAACGCCCCCTGGGGCGTCATCGCCTCGGTAACCCCCTCCACCAACCCAGCCGCCACGGTGATCAACAACGCCATCAGCATGATATCGGGTGGCAACTCGGTGGTCTTCGCGCCCCACCCCGCCGCCAAGTGGGTCACCCAGGAGGCGATCCGCATTCTCAACCGCGCCATCCACGCCGGTACCGGCATCAACAACCTGTTGGTGTGCGTCCGCGAACCGAGCATCGAGGTCGCCCAGCGCCTCTTCACCCAAGAAGGGATCAACCTGCTGGTGGTCACCGGTGGTGAGGCCGTGGTGGAAGCCGCCCGCAAAACCACGAATAAGCGCCTCATGGCCGCCGGTGCCGGTAATCCGCCCGTAGTGGTGGACGAAACCGCCGACATTTCCAGAGCTGCGGAGAGCATTTACACCGGCGCCTCCTTCGACAACAACATCGTCTGTGCCGACGAGAAGGAGATCATCGTCGTCGAGCAGGTCGCCGACGAATTCAAGCGCGCTCTCAGCGCTTGCGGCGCCGTTGAGATCTCCCCGGAGCAGGCGGATACCATTGCACGCAA
Source organism: Desulfosarcinaceae bacterium (assembly GCA_030066015.1). Classification (GTDB taxonomy): domain Bacteria; phylum Desulfobacterota; class Desulfobacteria; order Desulfobacterales; family Desulfosarcinaceae; genus JASJCL01. The sequence goes on from JASJCL010000006.1 coordinate 70,614, forward strand.
GGTGCTCATCGACTATCCCGGGCCCGCCTGTCGACCCAACCCAAAATGGGTGGGCCGCGACGCCGCCGAGATTGCCGCCGCCGGCGGTTTCAGTGTCCCCGAGAGCTGTCGTCTGCTATTCGTCGATGTGGGACGCGACGTCGACAACGTCTTCGCCCGCCTCGAGCAGATGATGCCCCTGCTGCCCGTCCTGCGGGCCGATACCTTCGACGAGGCCCTGGAATGGGCCCTCATCCTCGAGCGGGGCCTTCTGCATACCGCCGGGCTGCATTCGCGCAATATCGACCACATGGATGCCATGGCCAAAAAGATCAACTCGAGCCTCTTTGTCAAAAACGGCCCCCACCTGGCGGGGCTGGGCGCCGGCGGCGAAGGGTGGACCTCCATGACCATCTCCACCCCCACCGGTGAAGGCGTCACCAATGCACGCACCTTTGTGCGGCTGCGGCGCTGTACCCTGGTGGGCAGTTTCCGCATCGTCTAGGGCCGTTGACGGGTCAAATCGATACTCCCAGACGCGGCATCATTGTTGCCAGGCAGGACAGGCCACGTCCAACCTGACCGACAATTCACCCCCATACCTCTCCACGGGAAGTGCTTGGGTAGAACATGACCATCACCTGGGAAGAAGCCGAACAGCGGCTGGCCCAAGCGGCCGCCGCACTGAATGCAGCGGGCACGGTCTCGGCCACAGGTCCCCTCCACGTGGGGGTCGACCTGGGCACTGCCGACGTGGTGGTGATGGTGCTCAATGAGCGCGGAGAGCCGCTGGCGGCCTTTCTCGAATGGGCCGAGGTCGTTCGCGACGGGGTGGTGGTAGATTTCATCGGCGCAGCCGATATCGTCCGCCGTTTGGTGGCCAAGGCCGAGGCACGGCTGGGGGTGACCTTGCCCAACGCCGCCACCAGCTTTCCCCCGGGTACCGACCAACGCCTCTCCACCAACATCCTGGAGCGCGCCGGTCTGGAAGTGATCGCCGTTGCGGATGAGCCCTCCTGCGTGGCCCAGCTCCTCCACCTGGACAAGGCCGCCGTAGTGGATATCGGCGGCGGCACCACCGGCACCGCCGTGGTCGCCGGCGGCGAGGTCGTATTCAGCGATGACGAGCCCAGCGGGGGGCGCCACATCGGCCTGGCCATCGCCGGGCATTACGGCATCTCTTTCGAAGCGGCCGAGCAGCGCAAGCGCGAGCCCGAGCGCTATGGCATTCTCGATTTGGCCCGTCCCACCCTCCAGCGCATCTGCGACATCGTGACCGGCCACATCCAGGGTCAACCGGTGGAGCGCATCGTCCTCACCGGCGGCACCTGCTGCCTGCCGGGCATTGCGGCTGTTTTCGCCGAGGAGCTGGGCCTGCCCATCGAGCTGCCCGGTGAGCCCCTGTTGCTGACGCCGCTGGCCATCGCCTCCCTGGGCCTCAACCCCACCTCTGACGGGTAATCCCACCGCCCGAAACCATAGCAGTAATGCCCATCGGCACCGCTCCCCGAGACGGATCCAGCCTTAAACCGCTTTGAAGACTGCAGGCGGCATCAGCGGTTGGCAGCGCTCTGGTCTGTCGTCGCGATCCACGCCACCCCGCCAAGGCGGCGCGCCGACGGGCACAACGCCGGCCAGAAGCAGTTCCGGTCGCGGGTGGTGCTGGCGAGGCCGGTAGCGCCGCACGATCTACGCCGCCGCTGTTGGGCCGGGTCGTGATCAGCCGCTCGCCGTGCCGATCATTTGGCGATGAGGTGCCAGACCAGGGTCCCGGCAATGGACCACATGGTTGCACAGACCAGGGTGTCGAGGATGCGCCAGGCGATGGGCCTGGCGAAGAGAAAGGCCAGCAGTCTGCCCCCCAGGCTCAAGGTGAGAAACCAGAGGATGGAGGCCGTTATCGCCCCCGCCCAAAAGGAGAATCGGCTTTCGCCCTGAAAGCGGCTGCTCAGCCCGCCCAGGAGGATCACCGTGTCCAGGTAGAAGTGCGGATTCAGGAGGGTCACGGCCAGGGTGGTGACAACGACCCGCTTTAAAGACCGGTCGGAACGCTCAGAGACGTCGAGGGTGCCGCCCCGCAGGGCGGAGCGTAGCGATCCCCAGCCGTAGAATAGCAGAAAGGCGGCACCGCCCCAGGTGGCCCAGAGGGTCAGCGCGGGGCTGGCGGAGACCGCCGCGCCCACTCCGGCGATGCCGGCCGAGACGAAAACGATGTCGCAGGCGATACAGATCAGGGCCACCGTCAGGGGATGGTTGTCCCGCACGCCTTGCGATAGCACATGGGCGTTCTGGGCGCCGATGGCGACGATCAATCCGCCGCCGGTCCCAAATCCGTGCACAAAGGGGGTGAGGTTCATGCGCAGCTCCATTTCGATTATTGGATCCGACAAGCTGGGATGCCGGTCCCGGGGATCTACGCCAGGGGATGAATAAAGTAAAATTAAATATTTTCAATATTCATTAAAATTGCTAATGAAACAGCCATGCTGGACTACAAGCTTGTGCAAGCCTTGGCGATGGTGATCCAGGAGCGCGGCTTCGAGCGAGCGGCAAGGGCCCTCAACATTACCCAATCGGCCGTCTCCCAGCGCGTCAAGCTGCTGGAGGAGCAGCTGGGCCAGATCCTGCTGATCCGCATCACGCCCCCCCGGCCGACCCCTGCGGGGCGGCAGCTGCTGAAGCACTACCTTCAGGTGAATCGTCTGGAGGCCGACCTGGCGGAGGCCATGGCGCCCGAGGCGGGCCGGCGGTTCACCACCATGGCGGTGGGCATCAACGCCGACAGTTTGGCCACCTGGTTTCTGGAGGCGGTCCGGCCCCTCCTACTGGCGGAGCGGTTGGTGGTGGACATCCGCACCGACGACCAGGAGCGCACCCACCGCATGCTCAAAGACGGCGAGGTGGTAGGGTGCATCAGCACCCAAGCCACTCCCTTGCAGGGCTGCCGCAGCCTGCCGCTCGGACGGATGACCTATGGGCTCTTCGCCGCGCCTGCGTTTGCCGGGCGCTGGTTTCCCGGCGGTGTGACCCCCCAGGCCATCGGCCGGGCACCGGCCGTCATTTTCAATCGCAAGGATGCCCTGCACCGTCACCTGTTCAGGCAAGCGTTCGGCGCGGCGCCGGATCCCATCCCCTGCCACTACATCCCCTCTTCGGAGAAATTCGCGGACTGCATTCTCATGGGGCTGGGCTACGGCATGCTGCCCCGCCAGCAGAGCGCGGCCCATCTTGCCGCCGGCCGGTTGGTGGCGCTGATGCCGGATCATCAGGTCCGCGTGGACCTGTATTGGCAATGCTGGAACCTTAGATCGGTGCTCTTGGAGAAGCTCACCCGCCAGCTTTGCGACGGCGCCAAGCGGCTGCTGGCGGGCTAAGCCGCAGCCGGGGGGCGGTACAAAGGGTTGTCGGCGAAGGACCGCCGCCAATGGGAATGTGGGCGTCCGGCGTTGGGGTGCGTGGGAGGAGCCGGTGTGCTTGGCAGCGCCGTAACGGATGGGGCGGAAGGGGGTGCTGAGCGATTGGCGGTGGGGTAGGTGGCGATGGCCGCGCGCATCGCCACCGGCGTCAGGGGCGTGTGACCACAGGCACGGAAGGCGGTTCAGGCGCTGCCCTCCTTGGGCAGCCGAATCACGAAACAGCTGCCGCCCGATCTGGCGGGCAGCACCCACATCTCACCACCATGGTCGTCGGCGACGATGAAGTAGGAGACCGAGAGACCCAGTCCGGTGCCCTCCCCCGTCGGCTTGGTGGTATAGAAGGGCTCGAAGATGCGACGACGGGTTTTCTCGTCCATGCCCGGTCCATTGTCCTCGATCTCCACCCGCATATGGTCGCCGTCATCCCGGACGCGCAGCGTGAAGGCCGGCGCGACCCGCGCTGTCGTTGCCGCGGCCATGGCCTCGGCGCCGTTGCGGAGCACATTCATGAAAACCTGCTGCAGTTTGCTGGCTTCGCAGGTGACCGGGTCGGCCGCAGCGTCGTACTCCCGTATAATCTGGATCTGCTTGAAATCGTAATGGCGTTTCATGTCGTAGTCGGTGTTGAGCAGCTCAACCGCCTGGTCGAGAAGCACTCTGAGGTCATGGGTGGAGGCCACCCCCTCACTTTTGCGCGCGAAGCCGAGCATATTCTTGACGATGGCGGCAGCCATGGCACCGGAGGCTTGGATGTTCTCCAGCATTTCGGGCAGTTTGCGCAGGTCCAGATAGCGCTGGATGGACGCCATGGAGGTTCCGGCGGCTTCGGCAGCCTCATGGTTGGCCCTCAGGTCGCCGGAGAGGCGGTTGCGCAACACCGTGGCGTTCTGCAGAATACCGGCCAGCGGATTGTTGATCTCATGGGCCATACCGGCCGCAAGCCCGCCCACGGACAGCATCTTCTCGCCCTGAATCATCATCTCCTCCAGACGGACCTGCTCGGTCACGTCATCCACCCGAATGACCGCACCCGCCGCGCCGTCCGCCACCAGGGGGTAGATGGTCACATTTTCGTAGCGGGTCTCTCCCTCCGTTTCCCACGCCTGGCGGGGATCGGAACACACCTGCCGGGTTGCGATGGCTTCATGGATGCGCGCCATCCTGGCGGCCAGGCGGGGAAAGGCCGCCGCCAGTGGCTGGCCCGTAGCGGCCTTCGCCGCGATACCGGTCGCCCGCTGGGCCTCGCTGTTCCACTGGGTGACAATGCCGTCCCGATCCACACCGATCAGCACCGACGGCATGGAGTCGATGATGTTGGAGAGATAGTTGCGCAGTTGGTGGAGCTCCTCCTCGGCCCGCCGTCGCTCGGTGACGTTCAAGGCCAGGCCGTTCACCCATTTGACCCTGCCCTCCTCGTCCAGTACAGGCGTGATCACGGTGTGAAAGTGATGGCCCTGGACGATCGATTCGAACTCGCAGGCATTGCCGTTCAGGCCCTGCTTGATCGCATCCACGATGACGGGATTGTCCTTGTAGAGCGTGAAGACCGATTGCCCCACCACCTGTCCGGGTGCGAGGCCCAGGCTCTTGAGCTCCTTGCCCTCCGAAAGCGTGAAGATGCCCTTCTCATCCAAGGACCACACGATGATCGGCAGGGAGTTGTAGATCGAGCGCAACTGCTGGATCAGATCCCGTACGGCCGCTTTCTCCTGGGCCAGACTGTCGATCATGTCGTTAAAGGCCTGCATCAACTGGCCGAACTCACTGCGCGGGATCGCCTCAAGCTTGTTCGGCCGACCTTCGGCGACGCCCTCGGTGGCGGCGACCAGTCGATTGAGCGGGCGTTTGATGAAAAGGAAGAAGACCCCCAGCAGCGTTGCGACGACGGCGAAAAAGACCCCAACGGCGCTTAGGTAGGTCACCCGGTAGGCCATGGCCAACGGTTGCTGGTAGGCCTCATCGAAGACGAAGCTGATGATGTGCCAGTCCCAGAAGGGGAAGTACTGCACATGGGCTCTCACCGCTTTGTCCGCCAATTGAAAGCCGAGGCGGGTGTCGTCAATCCCGGCGAGTTCGGGCCCATTCCACGGCTGTGGGGCCTCGGCGACGTTGCTGGCCGCCAGCATCTGACCCCCGTTCACCACCATGAGGTGAATGTGGGGAAAGTCGTCGCTGATGTTCCGGACCTCTACCAGCGCCTCGTTCTGCATGGTCCGGTTCATCTCGCTGTCTTTTTCCAACCGCAGGTCCAGCAGATAGCCGAAGCTCTCCTCGCAGATTCGCAGCCCGAGGGTCGCGGACAGCCGTAGATTGGCATCGAACTGACGGGTGAGGAAATCTTTCATCGGGGCGGACAGGACCCCCACGAGAACGGTGGACACCAGCAGACCGACCACGACGATGGGTAGCAGCAAGCGGAAGAGAATGCGGTGATGTAGTGGGAACCAATCGCGCGCCATGGGCATCCTGGGGTTAGAAAAGTGGACGGGCGGTCTGCATTTTCTGAGGCCAGACGATCTCTTTTTTGCCTTGCTGCCATTGGATGATAAAGGAGTTGTGACCCACCTGAAGGCCGGCGGGATCGACCTTGAAGCGGCCCAGCACCGTAACGGTATCGAGGGCGGCGATATAATCGCGCAGCTTTTCGTGGTCGAGGGTACCGGTCCGCTGGACGGCGCCTTGAAGCAACTGGCAACCTGCGTAGGCGGAAGCGGCGTGGAAGGAGGGCAGGTGCCCGGTGAAGGCGGTAAAGGCGTCGATGAACTGCCGCGTACCGGGAAAGGGGATCCGTTCGTCGGGTTCCCACTGCGATGGTGCAAAGACGCGGTCGGCGATGGGGCCCACCTTCTTCTGAAAATCGGGGTGGGCGGGAACGATGGGCATGGCGAGCACGGTGGGTCGAAAGCGCGCTTCGTCCATTAGGCGCAAGAGTTCGTAAGCATCCGGGGGATAGGCCGACAGCACCAGCCCTTGGGCGTTCCGCTCCGCCACCATCGCCAGCAGATCGGGCAGCTCCTTCACCCCGTCCCGGAAACCTTTGATGAGGCCGATGTCGATCTTGTAGAGCTGGGCCCAGGTCTTAACGCCGTCGACGGTATCCAAGTTAAAGGTGGAGGTCTCATCGAACAGCACCGACAGCGTGCGCAGATGCTTCTTGGCCATCATGTCGAGCAGCCCGATGAACTGGCGGTTCGCCGGCGCATATAGCTGAAACAGATAGCGGGCGCCCCGGCGCCAGGGCGTCTCCGCCGCGGCGGCGATGGCCAGCATCACCTTTTGGTTCGCTTCAGTGACCTCCGAGACCGCCAGCGTCAGGGGCGTGCTGTAGGGGGAGAAGACGAGCTCCACGCCATCCGTCTCGATGAGCCGTATATATTGTGTCCGGGCCAGCGTGGGATCGCTTTTGTCATCGTAGAGAATGAGCTCGATCTTCCGCGCCAGCAGGCCGCCTTTGCGGTTGGTCTGGTCCACCCACAGTTGGAGGGCCTCCCGAATCATGCGAGAGGGCTCCGCATAGCGACCCGTCTCGGAAACCGTGGCGCCAATGCGGATGGGGGGCGCATCGGCAGTGGTCGATGGGACGCCGACGATCAGCAATCCGCAGAGAAGACAGCATACACGCAACAGGTGGAGTTTCATGGGGACTTTCTCGTTCCTAATGATCTTTATCGGGCGCCTCTTATAGTCTTTTCCAGGATCCGATCGGCTGTCAACGATTTAAGCTGACGCTTCCCTATCCTGTCCTAATAGATCGACTTGACCTCCGCCAGCACGAAGGAGCTCTGGGTCGCCTTCACCCCCCGGGTATTGAAAACGTCCTGCAGCACCACCTGGGAGTAATGCTGCATATCGCGGGCAACGATCTCGAGCATCAAATCCACCTCGCCCGATACGGCGAAGACGCTGACCACACCGTCGAGGTCGGCCAAGGCGTGGGCCAACTCCTCCCACCCCACATCCGCGTCCCGTACGATACCGCAATAGGCGCGCACGGAGAGTCCCAGTTTCTGCCGATTCGTCAGCGCGCGGTACCCCACGATCACGCCATCGCGCTCGAGGCGGGCAATGCGCCGGGAGCAGCTCGAGTGGGAGAGGCCCACCCGGGCCGCCACCTCGATATTGGACAACCGTCCGTTTTCCTGCAGCGCCGTCAGAATCTTGCGGTCGAAGTCATCGAGTTTCGTCAAATGCACATCCTTTGCAGCAAGGCCCATTGCAAACCCAATATTTGCGATTATGTATCATAAATTATGTGTAT
>JASJCL010000134.1 GCA_030066015.1 Desulfosarcinaceae bacterium
CGCTGAACTTCTTGCCCACATCGTCCATGGCGCCGATCAACCCCTCGTTGAGGATGGTCTCGATGTCGGTGCCGGCGTCGAGCTCGGCCTGGGTCAGGGATTTGGCTTGGGCTTCGTCGTAGGTCAGGACGGCTTTGAAAATGTCGGCGGTTGTCATCTAGGGGCACCCCTTTCACTAGTGAGTGGTCGTAAAAAGCAAGCGGTTTCGCGCGGACCGCTTTGGTGTAAATACGAAGTATACCTTCATTGCCCTGCTTCAAGGCGAGAAGAGCGGCTTTAACCGATGACGGAGAAGCTGGAATCCGGGTTGATCTCCCGGAGACGGCTGAAAAAGCCGATGTCGCACGCCCGCTTGGTGTAGTGCATGGTGAACTGAACCGGATCACGGTCATGATCGTGGCCGCTTTCACATGCTTCGATAAGTTCGGACATCAGTACGCCCACTACCGGTGCATTCTTATATTGATTGCCCGAAGTGCCAACCGCCATGTAAAAGCCGGGCAGATTAGATTTGTCGTAAATGGGGAGCCAGTCATCAGAGGCGTCGTACAGGTCCACCAGACCGCTCGCCTGGTTCGGGATGCGCAGCCCTTTGATCCGCTGTGCTTCGCGCATAACTTGGGTGGTCCATTGCTGGGTGAAGTTCGTGTCGTAGTGATCGGGGTCCGCAATGTACTCCAGCGTATCGCATTCAGGATCTTCAGAACCGATGAGAATATTATCGCCCAACTCAGGTCTTGAGTAGCAGCCGATGTCGCCATCCGAAATTATGGTGCCAAGGTTCTGGTAGTCAAAACCTTCCGGAGCGGGCACGTGGCAGACTTCCTGCTTCAGTGGCTTGGTCTTGATATTCATGTCGTCAAGGACGCCGGCCATTTGATTGATCTGGAAGGAGTGCGGACCGGCCACATTGATGACCACTGGGGCTTCGATTTCGGTGCCATCGGAGAGTTTTACACCGGCACAGCGGCCACCCTTTTTCAGGATCTCGGTCACCTGCGCTTTGAAGCGGTATTCCCCGCCAAGGTTCTCGCCGGCCACCTGCACATTGTGGACCGATTGCTTGGGATCCGAAATCAACCCGGACTCGGGGACATAGATGGCACCCGCAATGGCGTCTCCTGTCGGTTGGCCAAAACGGGGGTCATCCGGCAGGGTGGGCGGACCATACTGCTTGGTGTCCACCAGGGGGAAGCGCTTTCGAATCCCTTCCGCGTCCAGCTCTTCGTAGACCACATTCAAAGCGTCCAGAGAGGCGGTGACATGCTTCAAGTGGTTGTTCTTTTCGGTCTTGATGACCAGACAGCCGGTGTTGATATATTTGACCATCCCGGTTGGATCCACCGTCCCGAGATATTTGGGCCAGTCCAACCAGTAGTAATAACCTTCCCGTGCCATGGCGACACCCTCAGGTGTGGAGTAGTGCAGCCGAATGACAGCGCAGGAACCGGCGGTCGATCCCAATCCCGCTCCGGCCAGTTTGTCAATATTCAGCACGCGTTTCCCTCGTTTGGCCAGTTCAAAACCGATGCAGGCGCCGATGATGCCGGCGCCGATTACGATCCCATCATAAGCGTTGCGCATTGCGATGCTCCCTTGCTATCCATCCATCGTTGAAGAAGAACGGTTATCGTTTTCAGGATTGATCGAGTGACTTAAAATTGCCTGCGTCCCCCTTTGAACACCATGGCAATTCTCTCCGGATCGCCGAGAATGGTGATGTCGGCCAATGGGTCGCCGTCGAGCACGACGGCGTCGGCGCGTTTGCCCACTTCCAGGGTGCCGATGCTGTCTCCCAACTGGATCGCCTCGGCTGTGTGTTTGGTCGCCGTCACCAAGGCATCTGCTGGAGACATCAAACCCGCCGTGACGACATACATAATCTCCTGGAAATTTTGACCGTGGTAGTTGTAGTTGGTGCCTGCATCGGTCCCGATGGCCAGTTTTACGCCGGCTGCCAGGGCTTCCGCCACGATCTCAACATGACGGCCCTGCATGGCGCGGCTCTTCTCCACCATAAAAGATGGCACCTGATCGGCGTGGGCCTCGAAAATACCGTGTAGGCACATGGTCGGCACCAGATAGGCCCCCGCGTCGGCCATGGCCTTGATCGCGTCTGAGTCGGCCATCGTGCCATGCTCAATCGTCCGACAGCCGGCTTTGACGGCATTGGCGATCCCCTTAGCGCCGTGTGCATGGGCGGCGGTATGCTTACCCAGCTTCAGCCCCTCCTCGACCACTGCCCGCATCTCATTTACACCAAGCTGAGGCGCCCCGGGCACCCCTCCGGGATTCATGACGGCCCCCGTGGCCATCACTTTGAGGCAGTCAGCGCCGTCCCGAAGCTGTTCGCGGGCCGCCTTGCGACATTCATCCACCCCGTCCGCGACGCGATACATGCCGGCGAAGTAATCGGTGCCGGAGCAGGTCATGGTGATGATCTTCCCGGAGGTAATGATCCTCGGGCCCTTGGTATATCCTTCAGCGATGCCGGCTTTAACGGCGAAGTCGATCCCGTTGGCCGACCCCACGTTGCGGACTGCCGTAAACCCGGACCGCAAGGTGGTTTCCATCTCCTTGGCCGCCCGCAGGGTTCTGAGTTTGTCCTCTACCAGGTTCTCCTGATAGGTGTCGGCCATACCGTGCAATTCCAAATGGATGTGGGCGTCAATGAGACCGGGAATGACAACCATCCCCTCGGCATCGATGACCGCCGCCTCCGCAGGCCGGGCGATCTCGGCGGCGCTCCCCACCGCGGCGATACGGGATCCCTCCATGACCAGGACGCCATTTTCGATGGGCGCACGGCCGGTGCCATCAAATAGGGTCGCCCCTGAGATAATCGTGTTCATATGACGCTTCCGGTTTGAAACCCCGTCAAAGGGGATCTGTTTTCGATACCCAAACCCGCAGAATCTTCAAAGGGCCCTCGCCAGACGTTGGAGTAGATGGCCATAGCCGACCTGTCCTCTTTCGAGGCTCGCCAGGCGAAAGAACTCATTCGGACCGTGAAGGTTCTCATCTTCGAGGCTGAAGCTGAAGCCCACCGTGTATACGCCCAAGCTCTCTAAAAACAGGCTGCAGATTGGGATGGTGCCGCCGCAGCGGGTCATATGGGGGGGAGTGCCGTACAATTCGGTCAGCACTTCGGCCGCGACCCCCACGCCTGGGTGGTCGACAGGCATGCAGTAGGGACCAATGCCCCCCTCCATTGGGGTGATGGCAACCTCGACGCCCGGGAGGGAAAGTGTCGCCACGTGCCGCCGAATCAAGCCAACGATGTTGGACGGGGTCTGGTTCAGCGCCAGGCGGCAGGAGATTTTGGCCGCGGCCCGGGCTGGGACGATCCCCTTGAACCCGTCGCCCTGAAAGCCGCCCTCCATCCCGCAGATCTCCAGCGTCGGCCGGACCCAGCCGCGCTCCACCGACGTAAACCCGGGCTCACCGAAGAGAGCGTCCACTTGGAGCCGCGCCATCAGTTCAACTTCATCGAAGGGCACCCGGGCCATCTGCTCGCGTTCCGCTGTTGTGGGCGGGACCACTTCATCATAGAATCCCTTCACGGCCACCCGGCCCGACGTATCGTGAAAAGAAGCCAGGATGCGGGCCAGCGCATGGTTGGGGTTCTGAACCATGCCGCCATAGAGCCCCGAATGCAGGTCTGCCACGGGCCCCTGGACGTCGATCGCCATGGCCACCATGCCCTTGTAGGCCACATCGATTTTGGGCTGATCGGGCGACCATTGGAGGCCATCGGCGCTGACCACCAGGTCGCAGGCCAGCAAGGCCTTATGTTCCTGGATAAATTCGGGGAGTTGGGGGCTGCCGATCTCTTCCTGGCCTTCGGCAAAAAACTTGACATTGAGCGGTAGGCGCTTCTCGGTTTCGAGGAGGGCTTCCAGAGCCGTGATCGGCGCCAGGAGGTTGCCCTTGTCATCGGAAGCGCCGCGGGCGTACAGACGACCTGCCTCTATCACAGGTTCAAAGGGCGGATGGGTCCACAGGTCGAGGGGCTCCACCGGCTGGACGTCGAAATGCCCGTATATCAATACTGTTGGTTTACCCGGCGCGTGCAGCCAGTCGGCGTACACCACGGGATGACCACCGGTAGGCAGTACGCGGGCGTTCTCCAGTCCGGCTCGCTCAAGGCGTTGGGCCACCCAACGCCCCGCCGCGGCCACATCGGCCGCGTGTGCGGGCAGCGCCGAAATGCTGGGGATTTGCAGAAAGCCCCGCAACTCTTCAATGAAGCGCGCCTGGTGGGTCCTCAGGTAGGACTGCCATGCGGGTACTACCCTAGTGCTATCCATCGATCACCTCAGTGACGGGCCTTCTCGCTGGTGGCTTTCAGGTCAGCTCTTTTTCCGCCGCTTGCAGGATCCGTTGGAACTCCCGCTCCACCTCTTCCGGCAGGGGAGTATCTTCGTTTGCCGCCAATATGCGCCGCACCTCTTCGCGTGCACGTTCGCCCAGGTCCTTGGATCCCTCGTCCTCCCACTGCTTGACCAGGCTGTAGAGTCCGATCTTGGGTTGATAGAGCTCACCGGTGCGCAGGTGTTTGAGGGTGTGCTGCTGGAGGAAGTACTCTTTGCCGTCCATGGCCGCTGCGATGACGTCCACCGCCAGGTGATCGGCGTCGACCGTCATGCCGCGTCCCGCATGGAGATTCATGGCGAAGAACTCATTATCGAACACCAGGTCTTCGAAAGAGGACATATAACCGCTGCCGAAACTGCCGAAACCGGAAATGACGTTGGCGCCCGCCAGCAGGGGCAGAAGCCCGTTGACGGCGGTTTCGGCACCCAATTGCGGGTCGTAGGCACACGCCGTGGAAGAGTAGCCGTACACGTCAGAGGGCAGGCCATAATGACGGGCCATCTGCACAGAGCAGGCGCCCGTGATCCCCACCTCGGGCACTCCCATGACTGAATGCGCCGTGCGCATATTGGCCACCGACAGCCGGGAGCCGTAGATCACAGGCGCCGCCGGATTGATCGTGTGGCTGATCACCGCATACGCCAGCAGACTGGCGTTCATCTGAGCCAGCCCACCGGCCACCGTCATCGGGGCAGTGAGCCCCAGGATGGGCGCCACCAGGGCCAGGGTGGGGATCCCGGCGGAGATAAAGGGCTTCATCACGCCGATGATCTCCTCTGGATAATAAAGGGGGCTCTCTGGCGATACCCCGGGATTGAGAATCGGAAAGTCATCCAGATCGGGCACAGCGTCGGCCATGGCCTTGTATAACTCGACGACATAGCGCGCCTGGGCTGCGGTGGAGATCGCCGTGCCGGAGGCGGGTTTCTGTCCGAACCTGAAAACCGTGGCCATGGCCACCAACTCACTGATGCCAGACGGCACATCCTGGGGCAAAATCACCCCACCGCACATGCTCAAGTTCTCGAGGTGGTTCATCAACCGCAGCATGTTCTCCAGATCGGCAAGGGATGCATCGCGCTTTTTGCCGTTGTCCAAATCATATACATAGGGGATGGATCCGCCAGTGTGGGTGGCCACGCTTCCCTCCCTGATGTGGAGTTTCTTCCCGCTGCGGCTACCAAAGATGACCTCGTTGGGCAGATCTGCCAGGGCGGCGTCGATCACGTCGGAGGGGAACTGCACCCGCGCTTTGTGGTTGGTACAGCCCTTATCCAGCAATTGAGCCGTCAGCTCCTCGTCCTCCAGGCGGATCCCTACCTCGGACAGCACTTGTCTGCTGGCGGTATCGATCATCCGAATATCTTCTTCATTGAGAAACTTGAGCCAGTTGTTCTTCAACTCAGCCATGCTGAAATCTCCTGTTGGTAATTTGTTTAGGGTTGCCTGAGGATAAAGCTGTCGCAGCCACGATCCCTATTTTGGCTTATCTTCTCGTGGTCATGGATGTTCACTGCATTTACCCGGGATCGTAGCAATACAATTCGTGGTCGGGACCGGCATGCCGAAGTGCAGGAAAACGGCTTCTGCACACGTCGATGGCCCTGGGGCAGCGCGTGTGGAATTCACAGCCCTGAGGGCGGTTGACCAGACTGGGGATCTCCCCTTTCAGGTAGATGCGGCTTTTGGGGGCGTCCGGATCCGGTTCGGGTGAGGCGGAGAGCAGCGCCTGGGTATACGGGTGACGCGGGTGGCGGAAGATTTCGTCCGTCGGCCCTGTCTCGACGAAGCGGCCGAGATACATGATGGCCATCCGATCGGAGGTGTGACGCACCACCGCCAGGTTATGGGTGATGATGAGGAAGCTGATCTGCAGCTCCGCTTGCAGGCGGTAGAGAAGGTTCAAAACCTCGCCCTGGACCGAAACGTCCAGACCGGCTGTGGGCTCGTCGGCAATGATCAATTGGGGAGACAGGGCCAGGGCCCTGGCCACACCGACCCGTCGCGCTTGGCCGCCACTGAGCTGGTATGGGTAATTCCCTGCGAAGGTGGCCGGCAGTCCCACCAGTTCCAGCAGCCGGGCGGCCTCACGGTCCAGGTCGACATCGGCCACCCCGTGGATTTTGAAAGGTTCGGTGATGATGCTCCGCACGGTCAGCCGGGGACTCAGGCACCCCACGGGATCCTGGAACATCATGGCGATCTCCCGGCGCAGGGGTTTGAAGGCTTTATCCCCAAGGCCTAAAAGGGTTTCGCCCTTGTATTGAATCGTGCCCGAAGCGGGTTTGACCAGACCGATAATCGATCGGGCCAGGGTGGTTTTGCCGGCTCCGCTCTCCCCCACCAGGGCGAAAGTCTCCCCCCGTTTGATGGCGAGCGAGGCACCACAGACCGCGTCTATGTAGGGATCCTTATCGCGATCGAGCAACGCCCGGAACGACCCCTTGGAACGAAAACGGATCCGCAGGTCATTGATCTCCAGCAGGTCGCTCATGGCGCACCCCCATTGCCGCTCAAATGACATCTGACCATGTGTCCCGGTGTCAGCTCGGTTGCCGGGGGAATCGTCAGCGGGCAGCCATTTTGTTTGATGGGACACCGCTGCGTAAAAATGCACTGGTTCGGCAAGTGAACCAGATCGGGGATCTCGCCGGGAATCGTGGGCAGAATCCGGGTCTTCTCTTTGATGCGGGCCGGGTCGCATTTCAGCAAGGCCTTGGTGTAGGGGTGGGCCGCATTGTGGAAGATGCTCCGCACGTCACCAATCTCGACCATCTCGCCGGCATACATGACGGCCACCTCATCGCAGAATTCGGCCACAAGTCCCAGATGGTGGGAAACGAAGAGGATGGAGCATTCAATCTCCTCCTGCAATTTCCGCAGGAGATCCACAATCTGGATCTCCATGGTCGCGTCCAGGGCGGTGGTCGGCTCATCGGCGATGAGGAGCGCGGGTTTGGCCAGCAGGGCCATGGCGATGGCGATCCGCTGGCGCATGCCGCCCGAGAATTGGTGGGGGTATTGATCCAGCCGTTTGTCTGCATCGGGAATCCCCACGCGATCCAGCATCCGGACGGCCCGTTGGCGTTTCTCCACCTTGCTCAGGGGCAGGCGATATTGGATGTCAGCCATCTGGCGACCGATGGAGAGCACCGGGTTGAGCGAGGTCATTGGGTCCTGAAAGACGACGGAAATTTGATCCCCCCGGATGGCCTGCAATTGCTCCGGTGTCATGGAGAGGATGTTCTCTCCTTGAAAGTCGACCACGCCGCCCTGAATGACGGCATTTTCAGCCAGCAAATTGAGGATGGCATAGATGATGGTGGACTTACCGCAGCCGCTCTCACCGACAAGCCCGATGATGCGGTTGGCCGGGATAGCGAAGGAGATATTCCGCAAGGCCTTGAGCGGTCCCCTGGTGGTC
>JASJCL010000056.1 GCA_030066015.1 Desulfosarcinaceae bacterium
GGGCGGGGGCAGCTACACGGTCAACGTGGACGCGGCCTACGAGGCGTGCAGCTGGAATACGGCCGAGAGCATCGGCTGGATCAGCCTGTCGCCGAGAAGCGGCACGGGCGACGGTCCGGTAACGGTGACGGTCGATCCCAACAGCGGCCCGGCGCGCTCGGCAACGATCACCATCGCCGGGCAGTCCCACCGGGTGAGCCAGGCGGGGGCGCGCCACGAGATCACTGGCATTACCCTCTCCCCCACGTCGCCGGCCAGGCTCGAGCTGGGCAACCGCGTCAACATCCGCTTCAACTACTACACGGACGAGGCCGGCGGTGTGCGCATCTTCGTCGAGCCTTACACCCGGGGCGCCCCGACACCGAATCGGGTTGTCAGCGGCTCGACGCTGTATCCCGCCGGCAGCGGCTCCGGTGCCGGATATTTCTATATTCGTAACGTGGCCACGACCGTGGATCAGGTCCGGGTCTGGATGACCAACGCCGACCAGAGCCGGGTCCTGTTCGAGCGATTTCTCAGCGTGTCCTATGTTTACTATCTGGCGCGCCACGAGGTCACCAGTATCGCAATGACGCCGGCTTCACCGGCCTCCGTCCTGCTGACCTTCCGCGTCAACCTCAGCTTCAATTACTACACCGACGAAGCGGGTGGCGTGCGGATTTTCGTCGAGCCGTACACCAGTGGCTCACCGACCCCGAACCGGGCCGTCAGCCCATCCCCCTTGTATGCTGCCGGCAGTGGCACCGGCGAAGGGTTTTTTACCATCACGGAAGTCCCCGTCACGGTGGACCAGGTCCGGGTCTGGATGACCAATGCCGATCAGAGCCGGATCCTTTTCGAACGGTTTATTCCGGTGACCTACTTTTTCTACCAGCTCCTATAGAGTCCAGATGGCGGTAAACGAATTGCTGAAAGCGGAAAGAGGACGTCCATGAAAAAGGTGATGACGATGAAACCGTTATGCTGTTTGCCAATTTTCATTTTTCTGCTCCTCGCCTGTGCTCCCGAGCAATCCATGAAGACAAGCGGCACGGGTGCAACCCTCTCCGAGGCTGGAGAACTGCCCGCGGCGGGCAAGGAGCCGCAGCTGGTCCTCGAGGCCGGCGGACACCAGGCCATCGTGCGCTCCTTGCTCTGCACCGCCGATGGCAGTGAACTGATATCGGTGGGCGACGACAAGAGCATTCGGATCTGGTCGGTGTCCACCGACGGCCGCAAGGCCCATTTGAAGCGCACCATCCGCGGCCAGATCGAAGCGGGGCGCGCCGGCCAACTGGCCGCAGCGGCCCTGTCGCCACCGGACAGCGGCGGGCGGCAACGCTGGCTGGCCGTGGGCGGATTTTTGGCGGGTCCCGGCACCTTCCGGGATGCCATCCGGGTGCACGACTACCGCAGCGGCAAGGTTCACGCCCTCCTGCGCGGCCAGCAGGGCAGCGTTCTGGCCCTGGCCTTCTCGCCGTCGGGACGCTGGCTGGCCTCGGCGGGCAAGGACAACAAGATTCGACTGTGGGACGTGTCCGACCTGGAACAAGGCGGCATCTTCAAGACGCATCGGGTTCTCAGCGGTCACAAGGACCGGATCACCGCGCTGGCCTGGTCCTCATCCGGTCACCGGCTGGCCTCGGCATCTTACGACGGCAGCGCCCGTCTCTGGGACACCACCCAGGTGGATGCGGGCAAGGTCAAGCTCGCCGCCGTCCTCAAAGGGCATACGGGCAAAGTGCGCAGCGTGGCCTTCCATCCGGCAGGCGAGGTGCTGATCACCGGTGGTCAGGACAAGGAGATTCGCCTTTGGGATGCCGACAGCGGCAGCGGGCGCCGGGTAGTGGCTACCGCCGACCATGCGCTCTCCGCGCTGGCCTTCTCCCCCGACGGAAACTTCATCATCGCGGGCAATTACACGCCACCACGGCCCGATCATGTCACCCTTTTTACCTATCCCCAGGGACGTCAGCACCTGCTCTTCGACGGTCACGACAACTTGGTGGCGGCCACGGTGTTTCACCCCAAAGGCCATTGGCTGGCCACCGCCGGCGGTGATCATAAGGAGATCCTCATTTGGGACCCCTATGACGGGCAGATCCTCTCGCGCCTCGAAGGACAGGGCAGAACCATCTATTCGGTCGCCTTTTCCAAAGATGGACGGTACATTAGCTGGGGGCCTGGCCTGGCCTACACCTCTATCAACGACCGGGGGCCCTTGACACAGCGGTTCGACCTCAAGGAACTCAAACGGATGGCCGAGGGTCTCGCCGACGCCGATGCCATCCGGGCGGTGGAGCGCCACCAGGACCTCTCCCTCACGATCGACACCAGCAGTGACGCGACCCATCAGGATCTGCTCCATATCCAGCGCGGCACCAAGCGCCTCGCGACGATCCGCCGGGGGTCCCAAAACGGTCATTGGCACAGCGCCTACAGCTTCACTCCCACTGGTCGGAGCCTCCTCTCCGGCGGCCAGAACGGGGCCTTGGGATTGTTTGGCCTGGATGGGAAACTCCGCGCCGAACTGGTCGGCCATACCGGCGAGATCAAGGCCGTGGCTGTCTCCGCCGACGGCCGCTGGGCCCTCTCCGGATCCAACGATCAGACGGTGAAGCTGTGGAATTTGGATGCGGTGTACACAGACGGCGCCCGAGAGATTGCCGCCACCCTGACGCTGTTTCCCACGGCGGATGGCCAGTGGATCGCCTGGACGAAGGAGGGCTTTTTTGCCGCCTCGACCACCGGGTCCCGCAACATCGGTTACAGCGTCAACCAGGGGCTGGCGCTCACGGCAAAATATGTGTCGGTGGATCAACTCTACGACCGCTTCTACCGCCCCGACCTGGTCTACACCCGCATTCACGGTGATGCCGAGAAGCTGTGGCACCAGAAGGAGGCGTCGACGGACGCCAAGACGGTCTTGAAAAAAGGGTTGGCACCCCGCATCGCCTTTGTCGATCCCGCCACCAGCGTGCAGGTGGCGGAAAAACGGGTCCAGGTCCAAGCCAACGTGGTGGATCAGGGGGGCGGGGTCGGCAAGGTCGTCTGGCAGGTCAACGGCACCACCGTGGCCACGGACAGCTATGCTGACAAGCCGCTTTCGCGCACGGCGGTTGGTGCCCCGGCCTCAGAGAGCGGCGTTCTCACGCTCAATCAGCATTTCGAACTGCTGCCCGGGAAGAATACGATTCGCCTGATCGCATACAACCAGAACAATTTGGTGGCCTCCGAGCCCGCCGTCTTAAACTTCCACCTGAAAGCGACGAGCGAGACGGTCGCCACCGCCGCCAGCCCCCCGGCCGCGCCAGTGACCCCAGCGACCACCAAGGAGGTCGTCCTGCAACCGCCCGAGGTCACGGTGGAGAGCGCCCTCTACCAGGCCCCCAAGCTCCATCTGCTCGTGGTGGGCATCAACCGGTATCGGGACAAGGCGCTCTGGCTGCGCTATGCCGTTCAGGACGGGAAGGCCATCATCGATACCTTGACGAAGGTGGGACGACCCCTCTTCGGCGAGGTCCAGGTGACCACCCTCTTTGACGATCAGGCGACCCTGGCCGGCCTGGATGCCGCCTTCGGCGCCGCCAGGCAGAAGATCGCCCCCCAGGATGTATTCATCTTCTACCTGGCCGGTCACGGGGTGACGCGCGACGGCCGCTACTATTTTCTTCCCCACGATTTCCGCTACACCAGCGATGACGCCATCCGGACGGGCGGCGTCAATCAGGACCATTTCCAGACCTGGTTGAGCCGTATCCCCGCGCGCAAAAGCCTGGTGCTTATCGACACCTGCGAGAGCGGCTCCTTCTCGAAAACCATGCTGGCCCTGCGCGGTATCGCCGAGAAGACGGCTGTGGCCAAACTCACCCGCGCCACCGGGAGGGCCACCATTTTGGCCGCGACCGATGAACAGCCGGCGGCCGAAGGATACCAGGGTCACGGGGTCTTCACCTATGTTCTCCTGCAGGGCATACGCCACGCGGATGCGCAATTCGGCAACCGCGATGGCTACATCGGCCTCTTCGAGCTGGCAGCCTACGTGAACGATCAGGTGCCGGCCATCACCATGAACGCCTTCAATTTCGAGCAGGTGCCGCAGGTCTCCCTCATCGGCACCGATTTCCCGATTGGGCTCGTCAGCGGCATGGGCGCATGACGGCAGCCGGCGACGCCAGGACCGATGCAGGCCAATCCCACCGGCGGCCTGCATCGGCGCTTGGCCGCGGCGGCCATTTAGATGGACCGCAGCCCTTTATTTACTGGATTCTTCGTTCAATTCAGTTTAACACTTGGCCAGTGTGATCCCTTCCCCGCCCGGGGTCGGCCCCGGCCCCATGCGTTGCGCTGCCCGCGGGAATTCATGTGAGATGGGTAATTGGCTTAACTCTGTCAAACTCGGGAGTGGCATTGGAAACGGTCAGCGGCTATTTGGAGATTCATGACAAAGGATTCGGTTTCCTGCGGGAGATCGAGCGCAATTTTCAAGCCCAATCGGTGGACACCTTCGTACCGGCCCACCTGATCACTCGCCTGCGGTTGCGCGAAGGGGTTCGGATCGAGGGCTCCGGCGTGCCGGGGAGCGGCAAGAACCGCAACCTGCGGCTGGAAAAGATCGATCGAATCAGCGGCTGCGACCGCAAGCATTACGCCAAACTGCGTCCGCTCCAAGATCAGGTCAGTCTCAACCCCACCGAGCGCTTTTACATGCGCCGGGGGCCGGACGACATCACCGGGCACGCCCTCGATCTGATCGTCCCCATGGGCAAGGGTCAGCGCGGACTGATCATCTCGCCCCCCAAATCGGGCAAGACGACCCTGCTGCGGCACATGGCCAACGCCGTCACCGATCATCATCCCGAAGTGGACGCCTTCGTACTGCTCGTGGATGAGCGGCCCGAGGAGGTGACCGATTTCAAGCGCGGTCTGCAGGGCGCCCACGTACTCTACTCCTCCGCCGACCAGAGTGTCGGCCAGCATATGCGCATGACCCGACTGGCCATGCACACGGCGATGCGATCGGCCGAGGCCGGTCGTGACGCCGTCGTCTTCATCGACAGCCTGACCCGCATGGCGCGGGCCTTCAACGTCAATACCCGCAGCCATGGCCGCACCCTCTCCGGCGGGTTGGCGGCCACCGCCATGGAGATGCCCCGGCGCATCTTCGGCGCTGCCCGCGATATCGAAGACGGGGGCTCATTGACCATCATCGCAACCATCCTCGTGGATACGGGCAGCCGGATGGACGACATTATCTATCAAGAGTTCAAAGGTACCGGCAATCTGGATCTCGTTCTCAGCCGTGAATGTGCCGAGCAACGCATTTTCCCCGCCATCGACGTCCATCAGTCCGGCACCCGCAAGGAAGATCTGCTCCTCTCCGAGGCGGAATACAAGGAGGCCGTCCAGGTGCGCCGGGGCCTCTCACGCCGTGACGTGACCACCGCCATGAGCGACCTCATCGACTACCTCGACAAGCAAGGCTGAGGCCCATATGCCCCTTTGGAAGCTCTTTGCGGGGCCTTCGGCCGAGAAGCTGACGCGCCAGGCGGAAGCACTTCTGCAGCAGGCGCAGTGGGGACCGGCCAAAGTGGCCCTGGAGCGGGCCCTCGCAAAAACGACGGATCCCGTGGCGCGGGACCGGCTGCAGGTGGAGATCGGGACCTGCTGCGATCATCTGGCCAGCGACCATCTGAAGCAGGCGGCCCTGCTGGCGGAAGGGGGTCACCACCGGGACGCTGGGGAACTGATTCAGCTGGCCCTCGAAGTGGCCCGTGATCCTCGGCTGAAAGAGCGGGCCCGGCGCGACGGGGAACAGCTGGGGGCGGCTGCGCACACCGAAATCCCCGCTCCCGTGGTCCTTCCTCCCGAGCGGCGCGACCGCTCCCCGGCGGAAATGGGTGTGGCGCCTGCCGATGAAGCCACGTTCTGGGCCCTGATCGGCACCCTGCCGGAGGACATGCAGGCGGCCTACGAGGCCTATGGTGAGCCCTTTCGCAGCGGCTATCTGGCCCTCAACCAGGGGGATTTCCACAGGGCGGTCCGCCGGCTCGAAGCGGCCCACCGGGATCATCCCCAGGCGGGCACCTACATTCCGCTCGAACTGGCCGCCGCCTATGCCCACGTCGGCCGCGGCGCGGAAGCGTGTCGGTTGCTGGAAGTGTTTCTGCGCTATCATCCCGATATCCTGCCGGCCTACCAGCTCTACTGCGACCTGTTATGGGAGATGCAGGCGTTCGACGCCGTCGAAGAACTGCTGTCGGCCGTTCCCGACGATTTGCTGGATAGCGTCGCTCTCGTACTGCTCAGGGGGGAGAACTTCCTGCGGTCCGGGCGGTTCGACGTCGGTATTCGCTTTCTACGCGACGTGCTGGACCGCTTTGGCTGGCACGAGCCAGTGGCCCAGCTGTTGGCCACGACCCTCGCCGAAGCCGGCGAAAGCACCGCCGCACGCAGCCTGTATGGGGAGATCATGCACCGCTGTCAGAGCTGTCACAGCCGCGTCGACCCCATGGTCAAGCATCGCTACGCCGAACTCTCTTTCGCCGACGGCCAGCGGGACACCGCTCTGCTGGAACTCTACCTCTCCCTGGCCCAGGACTTCCCCGATCAGGCGAAACTTTACTTCCAGCGTGTGAGTGCGATTTATGCCGACCAGGGGTACGTC
Source organism: Desulfosarcinaceae bacterium (assembly GCA_030066015.1). Lineage (GTDB taxonomy): Bacteria > Desulfobacterota > Desulfobacteria > Desulfobacterales > Desulfosarcinaceae > JASJCL01. The sequence goes on from JASJCL010000056.1 coordinate 6,647, forward strand.
CAAGAGGCAGAGCGCTTCCGGATGCTGTCGGAGCGCTCCGCGATGCGGTAATTCGGCGCGACATCATCGATTGAACGATTTGAGGGTTCAACGCGTCGGGCCGCGCCCAGATCCAGCACAGCGCTAAATGCTTCCACCTTCATTGCGCACGCATAAAGTAAAGACAAGGAATCCCCATCATGGCCGGTTCTTCCAAAAAGGCGATTTACGGGGCCATCGCGGCCAATGCCGCCATCGCCGTCAGCAAATTCTTCGCCGCTTTCTTTTCGGGATCCTCCTCCATGTTTTCTGAAGGGATCCATTCCCTCGTCGACACTGGTAACGGTGTGCTGCTGCTCCATGGGATTCGGCGCAGCCAGAAACCACCGGACAGTCAGCATCCCTACGGCTACGGCAAGGAGATTTTCTTCTGGAGCTTCGTCGTGGCGATCTTGATCTTCGCCCTGGGGGGCGGCATCGCCATCTACGAAGGCGTGAAGCACCTGTTCCACCCCCGCCAGCTGCAGAATGTGATCTGGAACTACCTCGTGCTCATCCTGGCGCTGATCTTCGAGGGATCGGCCCTGCGGATCGCGCTGAAGGAGTTCAACGCAACGCGGGGAGACAAGCCATTTTTCCGGGCCCTACGGGAAGGGAAGGACAGCGCCACCATCGCCGTGGTCATCGAAGACACGGCCGCCTTGTTGGGGCTGGTGGTCGCCCTGCTCTCCGTCCTGCTGAACCACCTTACCGGTTGGGTGTATTTCGATGGTCTGGGGTCCATCCTCATTGGGCTGATTCTGGTCTGTGTATCCCTGTTTTTTGCCGCCGAATGCAAAGGACTCCTGGTGGGAGAGGGGCTCTTACCCGAAGATTTGGCGGCGGTGCAGCGGATCCTGTCGGCGGAACCCAAGGTGAAGGCGTACAAACGACCGTTGAGTCTTTTCTTCGGCCCCAATGAAGTATTGGTCAATTTGGAGGTGAACTTCGCCGATGCCCTCACCGCCGATGAGATCGAAATGGTCATCGACGGTCTGGAGACCAAAATTCGCCGGGCCATACCGGCAGTAAACCGCATTTTTATCGAGGCGGACGCGCTCCGAAAAACAGGGCCAGCGGCGGGCCAATGACGGCCCGCGCAAGCCGTCAGCACCCATCTCGATACCGTTCTCAGTCCGTCTCGCTCGTCAGCAGCTCCTTCAGGAGCAGTGCCCACTCCTCTTCGAGGGAGAGCTCCGGGCGCTGGCGGCCGGCCCGACGGTACCAATAGTCGGCATTCCAGAGAACCCCCTCCTCCCTGTGCAGATAGGCGTGAACCGCACTGCCCAGCTCCGTAGGGTTCTCCTGGGCGATGCGGTGGGCACGGTCCCAATCGCCGTTGCGGTCCCACCACAGGGCGGTCAACAGATCGCCGAGATCCTGTGGCGGCCTCGCTGCCGCCAGGCTTTCCATGAATTGTGCTTCGGTCATCATACCTCCTTCGGCGGCCGGCCGGGGAAGCCGGCGACCGGCATCTTTCGGTTGATCGAGATCTGGTGGGACCTGCCGAAGGCCATGACGGCCTCCGGTGCGAACCCGCCGGTCAGGTAGATGTCGCGGAAGCGCTGCTCGGTGAGCATATGGAGGATATAGCTAAGGTGGCCGCTGTAGCCGTTGGGATCGCATTGGCGAAGCGCTTCGATGGCCGCGTCGGCCAGCGCCATCACCTGGCGGTGGAGCCGGGGTGGAGCGCCTTCGCGGCAGCGGTGCAGGGAGTAAACCCGACGGCAGGAGAAGGGCCTCACAGGGTAGATCTGGCAGGTGTCGTTCTTCTGCAAAAACGGACAGGCGACGATGTGACCCTGTTCACGCTGACGGACCTCCCGGCGGAGCCTCTTTTCTACCGCCCGGCGCTGGGACTTGGGCAGTTGTGCGATGGCGGTCTGAATCACCAGCCCTTCCTGGGTGGTGGCGTCGATGCGGCCGGCCGCCCGACAGCAATAGGCGCAGCCTTCCGCGCAAGCGGCCGCGGACATGAAGGGCTTGGCCTCCGCTTGGAAGCGCGCATAGATTTGCATTAGCTGCCGATGGTGATGATCCGTCATCCCTAATTCGTCCCCTGAATGGCCGCCGTGGCCCCCTTTCTGGCGGGCGTGGCGCTTGGGCTAAGCGAAGGTCTTGCCATTCCATGCAAAACGGTCGCGCTGAAGATCGGCGAAGTCGATGAAAACCCGATCCCTGGGGAGGTGGAGCGAGGTCTCCAGGAACTGGCTGATCCGCGCGGCGTATTCGGTGCACTGCTCGACGGGCAACCCGATGCTGCGAAGGGTCACAAGGGCACTGGGCGCACGGCTGCCGCCGAAGGAGAGGGCGGCCCCGGCGTCGATGGCGACCATCACATAGGCTTCCGACTTGCCCAGCATCTCGGCGACGAAGGCCGAGGCGCTTTGAAGCAGATCCGCACGCTCCGTTTCGTTCAATTCCTGATTGGTCTGGATGGCGAAGTAGGGCACAGGCTTCTCCTTTATTTCATCCGGGTTGGGTTTCTGGCACCGCCGACCTTACGCAGGGCACCTTGCTGCATGCAGCCCTCATCGCGGTCGGTTTGCGCACGTCGCATGCGCCTCGTCGCCACCGCGCGCATCGCGACCCGCTCAGGCGCTCTCGGCCAGCGACAGGATGGCCTCATACTCCGCAGCGGTAACCGGCTGGATCGAGAGCCGCATGCCCCGCCGCAGCAGCCACATGTCGCTCAGCGCCGAGAGGCCCCGCAAGTGCTTGAGCGGCAGGGGCGTGGTGAACTTCGTCTCGCAGCGCACGTCCACCATGTACCAGGTGGGCGTGTCGGGGCGGCTCTTGGGGTCGAAGTGATCGCTCTCGGGATCCCAAGCGGTGTGGTCGGGGTATCCTTCACGGACGACGACGGCCGTGCCCACCACGGCCGGATGTTTGCCACTGTGGTAGAGCAGGACTTTGTCTCCCGGCTGCATCTCGTCGCGCATAAAATTGCGCGCCTGGTAGTTGCGCACTCCGTCCCAGTGGTCGGTCTGCCCCGGCTCGGCAAGGAGATCGTCGATGCTGTAAGTGCTCGGCTCGGTTTTCATCAACCAATACTTCATTTACTCATCCTCCAGGGCCTTGTACCGGTCGGCCTGCTGGTTTTCGATGGCGTTGAGCTCCTTTTTTACCTCTTGGAACTGATCGACCTGCTCTTTGCCGACCACCGTTTCCACGGTATCCTCCACCGCGTTGCGAGATTCGGTGCCGTCACAGCCGGCAGACAAAAGGGCGCCGCTCAGGGCCAGGATGAAGGCGTATACCAGGAGCGTGGGACGCACGTACGGGCGCTTTCTAAAGGTGTCCATCAGGGCTCGTCTCCATGGGCCTCGAGGGCCCGGCGTACCAGAAGCTGCATGCAGCCCCGGATATTGGCTTCGGTATAAAGGGTGAAGGCTTCCCGGTAGAACTCCTCGTAGAGCGCATCCACCAGGGAATCCTCCCCATTCGGGTGGTTGATGATCCGCCTGTAGAGGCTCGTTGCCGCCTGCCGTGCTGCCGCGAAAGCGGCGGCCGCCGCGCCGCTCTCCAAGGGACCCTGGTGGGCCGGCCCCAGAAGCGTCGGCTTGAGGGCGGCGAGCCGGTCGAGATCGGCAAGGTAGTCCCTGTAGCCGGTGAAGAAGAGGGGGCAAAACTCGCCATTCAAGTATCGGAAGCCCAGGGCATCGGACGTCATCAGCATCTTCCGCTCTGGGACGTGGACGGCGAGGCTGCCGGGGCTGTGTCCGCGGACGGGCAGGCACCTCAGGGTGAGCCCGCCCAGGTCGATCTCCGTCGGCGCCGTCACCCGCTGGAAGGCATCTGGAAACTGGATCGCCGCCACCGATGGCCGCCCCGGCTGCCACCCCATCTCCGCCAGACGGGCGCGCATGAAGCGATCCTCGGCCACCATCTTGGGCGCTGCTTTGGGATGGGCGGCAAAGGCGCGCGCGCCGGCCGCGGCCACCAGACGTGCTGCAGGATAGCGGGCCAGGAGCCCCTCCAGACCGGTAAAGTGATCGGTGTGGGGGTGGGTCAGGATCAGATAGTCTGGTGCAACGCCCCGTGCCTCGAGCTGCGCGATAACGGCATCCACCACAGCGCTGACACCCACCTCCACGAGGGCGCTCTGCCGGGCGCCCTGAATCAGATAGAGGTTGAAATAGCGGTTGCCCAGCAGGTAGATCCCTCTGGCCAACTGGCGCGGGTTGCTTTGCGACGCCATCGCGGAACTCCCCCCATCAGGTGCCCCGGCCGCTGCGGCAGCCGGGGCCATCCAATCGGCTGCGGCCGTTGGTGCCGGCCACCACCTTGATCTGTAATGGAATCCGTTCTTTTAGGGCCGCCACATGGGAAATGATGCCGATGCGCTTGCCCTCCTGGTGAAGGCCGACCAAGGATTCCAGGGCGATCTCCAGGGTCTCCTCATCCAGGGTGCCGAAGCCTTCGTCTAAAAAGAGCGAATCGAGGCGCACATTGCGGCTGGCCATATTCGCCAGTCCCAACGCCAGCGCCAGACTCACCAGGAAGCTTTCGCCACCGGAGAGGTTGTCAGTGGTGCGCAGGACGCCGCCCTGGTAATCGTCCGCCATGCGAAGGGCCAAGGGGCGCTCTGGATCCCTGACCATGATGTAGCGATCACTCATCTTTTGCAACTCCTGGTTGGCGTAGGCGACCACTTGTTCGAAGGTCAATCCCTGGGCAAATACGCGAAATTTCTTGCCGTCGGCGGAACCGATGAGATCATGCAGACGCGCCCATCTTTCATAGCGGCGTGTTTGACGAGCACACTGTGACTGCAGGTCGGCTTGGCGGGACCGCAGGCGGTCGATCTGGGCGAGCTGTTCGGCGAGGGCCCCCGCGCGGGCCTGGAGGGTTTCGCGCTCGCGCTCCAACGCATCGATCTGCTGGATGAGCGTTTCTCGCGTGTCCGCCGTGCGCCCTTCCGCCGTCACGCTGGCCAGGGCCCGCTGGCGATCCATTTTGCGGGCGGCCAAATTGGCGGCGGTTTCCGCCAGCGCTTTTTTGCGAGCGCTGAGATGGTCCATCTCCGCAGCGCTCAGGCGCGCATCGATCAGGGCCTTCTCATCCTGGAAGCCGGCCGCCACCAGGGCGGCGCTGAAGGTCGATTGAAGTGCGGTCAGTTCACGCGTCAATCGTTCCGCCTGCTCCGTCATGCTCTGAGCGCGGGCTGCCGCCGCCGCCGACCGCTGCTCCAGATCGGCGGTTTCATTGACGGCCGCCTCCCGGCCGCGCTCGGCCTCGGCCACCGCTTCCGCCAGGCGGGCCTCCTCCCGATCGGGATCTTTGTCCTCGAAGAGGACCCTGCGCTCCTGGTCCAGCCGGGTGAGGGTGGCGGTGGCATCCTCCACCTGACCCTGCGCCTGGGAAAGCGCCGCCCCTGCCTGGCGCAGACGCTGTTCCGCCAGCGCGGCGGCATGGGTCTGGGTGGTGATGGTTGTCCGCCATTGGTCGACGGCCGCTTGCTGGCGGACATATTCGGTACGTCGCCGCTCCATATCTTCCAGCAGGGTCCCTGCGCCGGGCGCCGGCAGCCGGGTGATGCCGAATGGCGTCAGTTCGCCCAACAACCGGCGACCGATTCCCTGCAAGCGGTCCGCGAGTGCTGCATGTTCGCTGTCCAGGCGGACCGCCTCTCGGGTGGCGGCCTCGTTTTCAAAACGAGCGCTCTGCAGCCGGTTTTCACCCACGGACAGCTCGGCCCGCGCCCGCTCCAGCTCGGTGCGGTGGGCGTTCATCTCCCTATCCAGCGCTTCGGCCGTCGCCAGCCGATCCCGCGCCTCGTTCAGGGAATGGCCCCGTGCCGCCACCATCTGGTCGAGGTCGGCCAGCGTGGTCGGCAGTCCGCCGCTGTCTGAACTTTGCCGGGCCGTGGCGTCCAGGGCGGCTTCGATCTCGACCTGTGCGGCGTCCAGTTCGCGCTGTTTCAGCGCACTCTCCTCCAGCTTCCCGGCGGCCCGACTGGCCGCGGCAATGAGTTGCTGAAGGCGATTCTCGCTCTCTGCTAGCGCGGCCTGGGCGGCTGCCAGGGCCGCCTGGGCATCGTCGGGCGCTGTCGGTGCCTGCTCGGCCCAGGGGTGATCGCAGCTGCCGCACAGGGGGCAGGGCTCGCCGAGACGCAGATGCCGACGCTCCTTTTCGAGGTCGACCACCCGGCGCAGCAGCGTCAGGACGTCGGTCCGCTCGGCCACCGACTGCGCCCGCAGGGCCTTTTCTTCTCGACAGGCCGCCTCGTCGGTCCTGGCGGCTTGCGCCGCCAGCGACAGCGCCTTGTGGGCGGCCGCCGCATCGGCCTTCTGTCGGACGATCGTGTCGCGGCGCTGCGTCAGCTCCCTGGTGCGCTCGGCGAGGCGCAGCGCCTCGCCGTGCCCTTCGCATCGCCGCCGATGGCCGGCCAGGTCATCGCCGTTCAGGATCTCCCCCAGACGTGCGGCCTCTTCCCGCAGCCGGTCACCGAGGGTCTTTTCGGTCGCCCGCAGACGCTTAACCGCATGGTAGGCCGCCTGGACTGTCCGGCCCGTTTGCGACACCGTCCGATGGGCTTCTGCTTTGGTCGTCACACTGGTCTGCAGGGCCAGCTGCTGCTGGTCGTGTTCGCGGCACAGAAGACGGATGCCGGCCATGGCGCTGGTGAGGTTCCCATCTTCTGCGTGGGCGTCCAGATAGGCTTGCGCCGTGTCGAGGGCGACCTGGCTGTCGGTCAGGCGTCCATTGGCATCGGCCAGTTCCCCCTCGCATCGCTCCACGGCCAACCACCGGTCCCGACGGATGGATCGCAACTTATCCACCTGAACTGCCGCGGTCTCCCGTTGAATATCCAGCGCGCGCACCGTTTTCAGTGTGACCACCGCCGCATCCCGGGCGCGGCGGGCCTCGGTCAATTGTGTCACCGTGAGGGTGCAGCGGCCCTTGGCCGCTTCGATGGCCGAGCGCAATTGAACGCATTGGGCCGCCTGCTCCTCCCGGGCCGCTCCCTGCGCCGCCAGCGCTTCCCGGCGCGATTGGAGGCGGTCATGGTCAGCGCCCAGCGGGGCGGCTTTTGCGGCCCATTCCAGGCGCGCCAGATCGGGCTGCGCCGCCCTCTCCCTCTGCGCCAGCGCATCTGCCTCCTGGTCCAATACCTCGAGCTCTTCCGCCAAGGCCGCCAATTGTTCCCGCCAGGCCAGGGCCTCGGCGAGCCCTTTGCGTTCGGCCGCGGTGACCTGCAGCCGACGGGCAAGCGTGCTCTGCTCCGCCACGAGGCGATCCGCGCCGTCGGCGTCGGGAAGGGCCAAGCCATCCAGTTGGGCGCGGAGGGTGTTCAGCACATCCCCCTCCTGCCGCAAGCGCTCGTGGACCGCCATTGAGATCTCACTGTAGATGGCCGTGCCGGTGATCTCCTCCAGGATGGGCGCCCGTTCGTCCGGCCCGGCTTGCAGAAACGCGGCGAACCCACCCTGGGCGAGAAGAATGCTGCGGGTGAAGCGATCGAAGTCCAGGCCGGTGACGGCAGCGACCTTACGGGCTACCTGGCGCAGTTTGGTTTCCAGAACCGTATCGTCACCGGCATCCACAATCTCATGCCGGGGTGGCTGGAGTCGGCCCCCGGCCTTGCGGCGCGCACGGCGCTGGCTCCAGTGGCAGCGGAAGCGGCCTCTGGTGGTCGTGAAGGTCGCCTCCGCAAAACACTCGCCGGTGCCGTGGGTCATGATCTCGTTGGTGGTGGTCGAGATGGTTTTCAGGCGCGGTGTTCGTCCAAAGAGGGCCAGACAGAGCGCATCCAGAAGCGTGGTCTTGCCGGCGCCGGTGGGACCGGTGATGGCGAAGATGCCGCCGACGCTGAAGGCGGGATCCTGGAAATCCACGGACCACTCGCCGGCCAGGGAATTTAGGTTCTTGAAGCGCAGACGGTCGATTCGCATGGGATCGTTGGGGTTGTCGTCGATTCGATATGGTGTTAAGGGCTGCGGCGGCCCGATGCGGCCCCGCTTTCATACAACTCCTGAAGGACCTCCTCGAACAGGGTCGTGAGGGCGGGGCGCACATCCGCTTCGACGTGGTTGGCCGCCAGGCAGCGGGCGAACACCTCGCTGGGCGTCAGCTCATCAAGCTCCTCCACCCGATCCGCCCGGCGCATCAATTGGCTGCGCTGCCGACGATTGCGAATGCGCAGAATCTCCACCGAACTGCCCGCCGTGAGCCGGTGGAGGATATCGCCCAGATCACTGCGCATCTCCCGCCCAGTGTAATGCACCTCGACCCAAAGGGGCCGCCCCTCGTCGATTCGGCGTTGAAGGCGCCTTTCGATGGCGCTCAGATCGCCCTCGATGCGGTCCAGGTTCTGGAAGCAGGGGACCGTCAGCTCGCGGATCCGGCGTCCCGAGGGACCCCATTCACAGATGAGGACCGCCTTGGATCTGCCCGCATCGGCGAAACTCACTGCCAATGGAGCGCCGCTGTAACGGAGGTGTTCGGCGCCGGCCACCCGCTGGGAACGGTGCAGGTGGCCCAGGGCGAGGTAGTCCAGATCGTCGCCAAATAGGCCTGCATCCAACCTTACCAGGGCACCCACGTAGAGTTCCCGCACCCCGTCGTCGGTTTCGGTCTTGCCGCCTGCAGCGAACAGGTGACCGGTGGCGATGAGGGGAATTCGACCGCCGAGCCTGTCGCGGCGTCCACGGGCCGCGTTGAGGACACGCTTGTAATGATGTTTTATCCCTGCCAGCAGGCGGCGCTGCTTGTCGGCGACGCTCTCCCCCGCACTGCTGGCGCGCACTTCCCGGTCGCGCAGGTAGGGCACCGCACAAACAATCGCTTGCGGTGCGCCGGCTGCGTCACGGAGGGTGAGGACCTCTTGCTCGATCTCCTTCGCCGCGCGACCCACCACGTGGACGTTGAGTTGGGAGAGGAGTGCCTTGGGGGCTTCCAGGAGGGCCGGGGCATCGTGATTTCCGCCGATGACGACGATGTGGCGACAAGCGGTTCCTGCGGCCCGATGAAGGAAGCGATAGTAACGGGACTGACAGCGGTGGCTGGGGGTACTGGCATCAAAAATATCGCCGCTGACGATGAGCAGATCGATCCGCTCGGCATCCAGCGTGGCCGCCAGCCAGTCGAGAAAGGCGGTCTGCTCCCGATGGCGGCTGCGGCCATAGAGGCGGCGGCCCAAATGCCAGTCGGAGGTGTGCAGGAGTCTGAAGGTCAAGGTGAGGCCCATCCTCGGTTTCGAGCAAACTCAATTCAGGCAACGGCTTTCGCCAGAACGCCAATTCGCCGGAGGGCCGCGGCCGGTGCGCCGGTGGACGGTGGATCGCCGATCGGATGCGGCCGGATCGGCCTTATACCGCGCCTCAGATGACGGGTCGCACGCGATTGAACGGCGACTTGTAGAGCTCCTGGAGCACCAGGCTGGCGGCGCCGCGGGCCCAATCGATATCGCGCCATTTATGGATCACCACCTCCAGATCGCGGCGGAGACCGGGATTGACGTGGGCGTCGATGGCCGCTCGCATGGGGGCGAACATGAGATCGCCCGCCCGTATGCCATCGCCCGACATGATGATGCGCGATGGGTTGAAGAGCTGGACCAGTCCGGCGATCCCCTGTCCCAGATAGGTACCGGCTCGCGCCAGGATCGCCTTCGGGGCCGCCGCCCCGGTTTCGGCCGCGGCGATGACAGCGTCGTAGGTCAACTCGCCCTCGCCCGGCCACTGCCAAGTTCCGGCTTCCAGCGCCGCCCGGGCCGCGGCGACGATGGAGAAATTGCTCGCGTAAGCTTCGATGCAGCCGATTTTGCCGCAGCGGCAGCGCCGTCCTTCAGCGTCGATCACCAAGTGGCCGAACTCGGCGGCAAAGCCGTGCGCACCGCGATACAGCTGGCCGTTGACGACGATCCCCATGCCCACGCCATCCTCCAGCGTGACCACGAGAAAGTTGTCGTGGCCGCGCCCCTCTCCAAACCATTGATGGGCCAGGGTGACCGTATTGGTGTCGTTCTCGATATAGGTGGGAATCTCGAACCGGTTTTCGAGCAGCTCCCGCAGGGGCAGTTTGCCGTCGGTGTAGAGCGGGGTCCAGAAACAGCTGCCGCTGCGGCTGTCGATGAATCCCGGCAGGCCGATGCCGATGCCCGAAATTCCCTCCAGATGCAGCCCCACCTCGCTGACACAGTGGCGGATGCCGTCCTCAATCAGATCGGCGACGAACTCCACCGCGCGCTCTTGCGTCCGCACCGGCACGATGACGTGGCTCTGCACCTCCGCCTGCATGTCGGTCACCGCCACACTCACCCGGAAGCTGCTCAGCTTGACCCCCACCACATACGCCGCCTGAGGGTTGATCGCCAGGCGAACCCGTTTACGGCCCCGCTGGCGGCCCTGCTCAACCCGCTCCTTGGCATAGATCAGGCCCTCCTCCAACAGCCGGGCGGTGATGTTGGTCACCGCGGCCCGGCTCTGTCCGGTGAGCTCGGCCAACTCCACCCGGGAGATGGCGCCGGCGTTGCGGATCGCGTTGAGGATATTGAAGCGGTTGATCTCGCGGATCAGCTCTTTATTGGCAACGGCCATGGCGATTAAATTTAGTGTCTGAATTATTTTTCTGGGCGTAGCTGCTCGGCCCTGAAGCAATCTGCAGGGGCATGGGGGCGCCTCAAGAAGATGGCTATGGTTTTAAACTAGATGGCGCCGCTGCGCAAGACGCATCTGCAGCCGTGCGCCTGCGGCTTTGCTTGGACGGCGCCGCAGCCGATCCCGATCACCTGCCGGGCCCGGAGGGCGACCTCGGGCGGGGGCAGCCCCCGCTGGTGGAAAGGGGAAAGACATGAACAAATTTATTTACTGAATAAATTAATGCTTGACAAGCCTTTTTCGCTCGATTAAAGGCCTATCTATGCTGGAAACGTGTATTCGCATCATTTATCGAGATGTGCAATGAACGCGGACGAGTTGAGAGGATCTACAGACTGGGGTTTTGGTTCATTGATAAAACAATATTGGCCAACGTAAGGAGGACGGTATGCGGTTGAAATGGTCGAAGCTGGTGCTGGTGGGCATGTTGATGGTCATTGCAGGGGTTTGCAACAGTTTTGCCGGAGAGGTGGAGGTCCTGCACTGGTGGACCTCGGGCGGTGAGGCCAAATCGGTGGCCGTGCTCAAAGAGCTGCTCGAAAAAGAGGGCCACACTTGGCAGGATATGGCCGTTGCGGGCGGTGCCGGCGGCAACGCCATGACGGTGCTCAAATCGCGGGCGGTGGCGGGCAATCCGCCGACGGCGGCCCAGGTGAAGGGACCCCAGATCCAGCAGTGGGGGGACGAGGGGGTCCTGGCCAATTTGGATGAGGTGGCCCAGGCGGGCAACTGGGATCAGCTGCTGCCCAAGGTGGTGGCCGATGTGATGAAGTACGAAGGCAATTACGTGGCGGTGCCGGTCAATGTCCACAAGATCAACTGGATGTGGGCCAATCCCGAGGTATTCCGCAAGGCCGGCGCCAAGGTGCCCACCACGTGGGCCGAGTTCGAGGAGGCTGCCAAGAAAATCAAGGCCGCCGGTTTCATCCCCGTGGCCTGGGGCGGCCAGAACTGGCAGGAGGCCACCGTCTTCGAATCGATCGTGCTGGGGGTCGGCGGCGCCGAATTTTACAAAAAAGCCCTGGTGGATGCCGATCCGGCCGCCCTGGACAGCGCCACCATGGTCAAATGCCTCGATACCTTGCGGATGGTGCTCCAATACATTGACAAGGACGCCCCCGGTCGGGACTGGAATCTGGCCACCAGCATGGTGATCCAGGGAAAGGCGGCCATGCAGTTCATGGGCGACTGGGCCAAGGGGGAATTCGTCGCCGCGGGTAAGACCTACGGGGCGGATTACGTGGCCCTGCCCGTGCCCGAAACCAGCGAGGGGTACCTGTTCAACGTGGACAGCTTCATCATGTTCCAGGTCAAGGACAAAGGCGCCCAGGAAGCGCAGAAGGCCATGGCCCGCCTGATCATGGAGCCCACCTTCCAAGAGGTCTTCAACGTCAATAAGGGATCGATCCCCTGTCGTCTGGGCATGTCCCACAAACCCTTCGACTTCCCCGCCATCTGCAGCTTCGACAGCTTTGTGGCCACGGCCCAGACCGGTGGCCTGCTGCCCAGCATGGCCCACGAAATGGCCGTTTTTCCGGCGGTCCGCGGAGCGATCTTCGACGTCGTGACCAACTTCTGCAACTCCAACCTGGCCTCCGACAAGGCGGCCAAGCGGTTGGCCTCGGAAGTGCAATCTGCGATGTAATTGTCCACTAAAACGCGACCCCGATGCGGGGCCCTGTGCCCCGCATCGAACCGCGCTGAATTCAAGCACGGCGTGATGGAGTTCCCATGGGCACTGCCAAGGTCACAGACAGCGGCGCGACACTGCCGGCCGCTCCCCGACGATCCTTGCTCGCCATGATCGAAGAGCTGCTGCCCAAAATTGTGCTGGCGCCCACGACCCTCGCGGCCATTATCTTCATCTACGGCTTCATTCTCTGGACGGCCTGGATCTCCTTCACCAAGTCCCGCATGCTGCCGCGCTACGACCTGGCCGGCCTCTACCAGTATGTCAAGCTCTTCACCAACGACCGCTGGTGGGTGGCCTGCAAGAACCTGCTCATCTTCGGCGGTCTGTTCATCGCCATCTGCATCGTTCTCGGGCTGCTGCTGGCCATCTTGCTGGACCAGAAGATTCGGGCCGAGGGCGCCCTGCGGACCATCTATCTCTACCCCATGGCCCTCAGCTTCATCGTCACCGGAACCGCCTGGAAGTGGATTCTCAATCCCGGCCTGGGCCTGGAACGCCTGGTACGCCAGATGGGGTTCACCGATTTCACCTTCGACTGGCTGGTGAACCCCGAAATGGCCATCTACACGGTGGTGATCGCCGGGGTCTGGCAGAGCTCGGGGTTCGTCATGGCCCTTTTTCTGGCCGGTCTGCGGGGAATCGACGATTCCATCATCAAGGCGGCCCAGGTGGACGGCGCCAGCCTGCCCCGCATCTACCGACGCATCATCATTCCCAGCCTGCGGCCGGTCTTCTTCAGCGCCGTGATCATTCTGGGACATATCGCCATCAAGAGCTTCGATCTGGTGGTGGTCCTCACCCGGGGGGGGCCCGGCTACGCTTCCGACGTGCCGGCCACCTTCATGTATACCTTCGCCTTCACCCGCAGCCGGCTGGGATTCGGGGCGGCCAGCGCCATGGTGATGTTCTGCGGGGTGATGGCCATCATCATTCCCTATCTCTACTCGGAACTCCGGACAAAATCCGATGGGTGAGCCAATGCAGGCGGAAAGCGGTGAAACGCGCGGCCGATTCTGGGCCCGCCTTGGCATTTACGCCATGCTCGGCCTGGCGGGGCTCTATTTCCTCATGCCCCTGGTGGTGATGGTGCTCACCTCGGTCAAGTCGATGGCCGACATCCGCGACGGGCACCTGATCTCGCTGCCGTCGGCGATCACCTTCCAGCCCTGGGCAGAGGCATGGGGCAGCGCCTGCATCGGGGCCGGCTGCGAAGGGGTTAAAAATTACTTCTGGAATTCGGTGAAGATCACGGTGCCGGCGGTGCTCATCTCCACCCTCATCGGGGCCCTCAACGGATATGTCTTTTCCAAGTGGCGCTTCCGCGGCAGCGAAGTGCTTTTCTCCGTTCTGCTGGTCGGCTGCTTCATCCCCTTTCAGGTGATTCTGCTGCCCATGGCGTCCACGCTGGGCAAGCTGGGGCTCTCGCAAAGCCTGGCCGGGCTGATCTTCGTCCACGTTGTCTACGGCTTGGCATTCACGACGCTCTTCTTTCGCAACTACTACGTTAACCTGCCCGATGAGCTCATCAAGGCCGCCCGTATCGACGGTGCCGGATTTTTCCGTATCTTCTGGCGCATCATTTTGCCCATCTCGGCGCCCATTTTCGTGGTGTCCGTCATCTGGCAGACCACCCAGATCTGGAACGACTTTCTCTTCGGCGTGGTCTTCTCCACCGGCGAGAACCAACCCATTACCGTCGCCCTCAACAATCTGGTCAATACCTCCACCGGGGTGAAGAAATACAACGTCGACATGGCAGCGGCCATCATCGCCGCCTTGCCGACCCTGGTGGTCTATCTGGCAGCCGGGAAGTATTTCATGCGCGGCCTGACGGCGGGCTCGGTAAAGGGGTAGGACCAGTGCACCGGTGCCCTGCCACACCGGCAGCCGATGCCGGTGGCAAGACAATGGTCCAAGGCGGTTTCAGCACCTGCAACTCGTGACGATTGCGAGGCAAAATTTATGGCATCCTTGACGATCAGAGACGCACGCAAAGCCTTCGGTAAGGTGGACGTGCTGAAGGGCATCGACATCGACGTGGCGTCGGGGGAGTTCCTCGTGCTGGTGGGGCCTTCGGGCTGCGGCAAATCCACCCTGCTCAACCTCATTGCCGGCCTCGAGACGATCACCAGCGGCGAGATCCGCATTGGCGACCGGATCGTCAACACGGTGAGTCCCAAGGACCGCGATATTGCCATGGTCTTTCAATCCTACGCCCTCTATCCCAACATGAACGTGCGCAAGAACATCTCCTTCGGGCTGGAGACCCGCAAAACCCCACCGGCGGAAATCGATGCGATCGTCGCCAACGTGGCCAAGACGCTGCAGATTGAGGAGCTCCTGGACCGCAAGCCCAAACAGCTCTCCGGCGGCCAGCGACAGCGCGTGGCCATGGGACGCGCCCTGGCCCGCAATCCGGCCGTGTTTCTCTTCGACGAACCCCTCTCCAACCTGGATGCCAAGCTGCGGGTAGAGATGCGGACCGAGATCAAGCTGCTCCACCAGCGCATCGGCACCACCATCGTCTACGTCACGCACGATCAGATCGAGGCCATGACCCTGGCCGATCGCATCGCGGTGATGAAGGACGGCATCGTCCAGCAGCTCGACTCCCCCCGCAATATATACGAGAACCCGACCAACCGTTTCGTGGCGGGCTTCATCGGCTCGCCGGCGATGAACTTCATTCCCTGTCGGGTAGCGGCGCAAGACGGCCGACCGACCCTGCTGCTCACCAACGACACTGGGCAGACCTACCACCTGTCGCCAGAGCGCTGGTCCGACGCCCTGGCGGGGCGGATGGACCAGGAGGTGATCCTGGGCCTGCGGCCCGAGCATATCGCGGATGATATCCCGCTGCGCAACGGTGATCCCTCGGCCCGCATGCATCTGGAGAGCACCGTCCAGGTGGTGGAGCCCACAGGCCCGGACACCCTGGTGATGGTGCCCCTCAACGATACCGAGGTGACCTGTCGGGTGCACCCGGCCGCAGCCCGAGCACCGGGGGAGCGGATGCCGCTGTCGATCGATCTCTCCAAGGCGATTTTGTTCGATCCCGACGCCGAGACGCGGTTGCAATGAGGCGGCCATGAGGGCACCGGGCGGTTTTCAAATCGGCATCGATCTGGGCGGTACCAAGATTGAGGCGGTCCTTCTGGATCCCCAGCGCAAGGAGGTGCTGCGCAAGCGTGTCGCCACGCCGGTGGGTACGGCCGACGACCACCTGGCCATTCTGGAGGGGGTCCATCAACAGGTGGTCGCCGCGGCCGCCCATATCCCGGAGGGCGCCCACTACACCATCGGCGTCTGCATTCCCGGTATCGTCGATGCCCGCACCGGTGTCGTTCAGAACGCCAACACCACCAGTCTCATCGGGCATCCGTTCCAGGCGGAGCTGGAGGCGCGCCTGGGGCACCCCGTGGGGATGGAGAACGATGCCAATTGCTTCACCCTGGCGGAAGCCCTGCGCGGCGCCGGACGCGCGTATCGGATGGTTTTCGGCATCATCATGGGCACTGGCTGCGGCGGGGGGCTGTGCATCGAGGGGCGCCTGCACGACGGGCTGCACGGCATCGCCGGCGAATGGGGCCATTTCTCAATCGATCCGCGGGGTGCAACATGCTTCTGCGGCAACCGCGGCTGCGTCGAAACCAAGATCAGCGGCACGGGCGTGGCCCGCCATCACCGGGAACGTTGGGGCAAGCGCCTGCGCATGGAAGAGATCGTGGCCGGTTACCGCAGCGGGGATCCCCAATGCAGGGAGACCTTTGAGGACTTCCTCGATGACTTCGGTCGCAGCCTGGGCGGACTGATTTCCCTACTGGACCCGGATGCCGTCGTCATCGGGGGCGGCCTCAGCCACATAGATGAACTCTACACCCTTGGGCGCGAGCGGGTGCAAACCTACGCCTTTCACCCGAAGGCCCAGACCCCCATCCTGAAGAATCAGCTCGGCGATTCCGCCGGCATATACGGCGCTGCCTGGGCCGGCCGCTGACCCGGTGCGGCGCGGCCCCCGCCCATCCATCGCCTACCTTGGGCAGTGCCGCGGTGGTCCTTCGGGCACCTGCCGGGAGGCCGCTTCGCCATCCGCTCAGCGCCTCTTCCCTTGCCCGAAGGGATTCAGCGGTGCTATGGGGACGTCATCACCTCTGGAGCTGGAGGGGCCATGTCTGTGCATACACCCGAAGCGCTAAGCGACGCCATCCGCAGAGATCCCCAGGCGAGTCCCGCTGCCTTCCTGGCCGACGACTCCTTCGCGGCCTGGTGTTACGATCATTGTTCCCTGCGGGCGTTGCGGTCCGCCTTCGAGGGGGATGCCGATCCAGCGGCGTGCCGCCGCTGGTCCCTCTCGCCACGGGAGTGGCGCACCCAGATCGAGATGGCCATCATCGCCCTGGCGGCGGCCAGGGGGCTGACGCTCAAGTAGTGCACCCAAGCCGATGGGCCGTCAGGGGCGCTGTCAAACGAGTCCCCCTCGCCGGTTGAATCCAACCGCGTGGGCCCCATCCAATACCGACCGCACCAGCCGCGCCAGATCGGCCTTCACCAGGGGTTTGTAGGCGAATCCCTTGATACCGATCTCCCGTGCCATTTCCTCCGATATCCGGCGGTTGTAGCCGGTGCAAAGGATGACCGGCAGTTCCGGTCGGATCTCCATCATCCCCACGGCCAGTTTGTCACCCGTCATGTTGGGCATGGTCATGTCACTGATCACCAGGTCAAATTCGGTCGGCCGGGAGCGAAACAACTCCAGGGCCTCGAAACTGCTGGTCCTGAAACTGACCCGGTAGCCCAGGCGCTCCAGCAACTGCGCCCCCAACTGGGCGACGGCCGGTTCGTCGTCCACGATGAGGATGCGTTCCGTGCCGGTGGGCAGGTGTGCATCGATCGGGTGCTGCGATCCCTCCTGCCGTCCGGTGATGGGCAGGTAGATATGAAAGGCCGTGCCGTGGCCGGGAGTGCTTTCCACCGTGATCTTACCGCCGTAGCTGGCCACGATGCCATCCACCATCGCCAATCCCATGCCGGTCCCCCGCCCGGCTTCCTTGGTGGTAAAATAGGGTTCGAAGATCGCGTTCATGATGTTCGGTGGGATGCCCGCACCCGTATCGGAAACGGTCAGGACAAGGTAGGGGCCGGGGCTGAGCTCAAGCAAAGGCGCGGTGTGATCATCGCCCAGATTGACCTCCTTCAAGTGAACGCTGACGGTGCCCTCCTCGTTCTCAATGGCGTGCACGGCATTGGTGCAGAGGTTCATGAGGATCTGGTGAATCTGGGTGGGGTTGGCCATCACCAGGGAATTGCTGTGGATCTGCTGATCGATAGCGATGGAGGTCGGTGTTGTTGAACGAATCAGTTTGAGTGCCTCTTTGGCAATGATGCTCACCTGAACCGGTTTGCGCTCTTCACCCGACTGGCGGGCGAATGCGAGGATTTGCTTGACCAAGTCCCGGGCCCGTTTGCCGGCGGTATAAACTTCCATCAAATTGCTTTCCAGGGCGGTCCCGCTATCGGCGTCGTCCAATGCGAGCTCGGTAAATCCAAGGATGGAAGCGAGAATATTGTTGAAGTCGTGGGCGATGCCCCCCGCAAGGGTACCCACCGATTCGAGTTTCTGGGCATGGAAGAGCTGGCGCTCGAGCTGCTTTTTGTCCATTTCGGCCAAGTGCTTCTGGGTGGTATCCTCGTAAATGGCCACCAGCTCCCCCGATGGCAACTTGCAAACGTAGTTCTCCACCCACAATGTGAGGCGCTCATCCTGATATTTTGAGGTGGGATGTTGCGCCGGTTTCCCGGTGCGCCAGACCTCCTGGAAGATATCGAAGAGCCCCATCTCGACGATACCGGGGAAGACCTCCCGGACCTCCTTTCCGACGATCTTCGCCTTCTCCGTATTTGAGTGCTCCAGTCCGGATCGGTTCAGGTCTCGAATGATGAAGCTGTCGCCCTCGTCCGGGCTGTCATAGATGGCCACTCCGGGGCTCATGTTGTCGAAAAGTTCGCGAAAGCGCTGCTCACTGGCGCGCAGCTGATTCTCGCTGTGCTTGCGATCGGTGATGTCACGGTTGCTGGAGCGGCGGCCGAGGTAGGCGCCGTCATCGGCGAACACCGGCAGGCAGTAGTGGTTGATCCAGCGGATTTGGCCCGTTTTGGTGACGATTCGGAAGTCGAGTTGGGCCTCGGAGGTTTCCGCTTCAGAGTGGTGGTGGGCGTGCTGGGCCACCCGCTCCCGATCCGCTTCATGGGCAATCGTGGTGAAGAGGGTCGGGTCTTCGATGAAGGCAGAGGGGGCGTAGCCCGTAATGCGTTCGCAGGAGGGCGAGATAAACAGCACCTCCTCTTCGGGTCCCAGCCAGTACTCCCAGTCCTGGGTGAATTCGGAGACGATTCGGTAGCGCTCGACGCTCTCCTTGAGTTTGGTTTCGGCATCTTTTCGATCGGTAATGTCTTGGGCCTGAGAGAAAAAAAAGAGCGGCGCTTCATTTTGGTCTCTCAGCAGGGAGGTCGTGATGATGGCGTGGATAATACGGCCGTCCCTGCAAAGATAGCGTTTCTCAAACCGTTCACGGGCGACCCGCCCGGAATTCAGATTCGCGGCGATTCTGGCGCCGATCTCCCGATCCTCCGGATGGGTGATGTCGTCAAAATGCATTTTCTGGAGTTCCGCTTCGGTGTAGCCGACCATTTCGCAGAAGGCATGGTTGGCGTGCATAAACCGCCCCTCCAGGGCAACCATCACCATACCGATGGGCGCCCGATCGATGGCGCTGGTGAGCAGCTGTTGCGATTCTCGCAAGGCGATTTCGGCGGAGGCGGTGCGCTTCAGCGTAAACCCGATGATCAGCGCGGCGGCCAGAAAACTGGCCACCAGGAAAAGGATGCTGGTAATGCGCGATCGGAAACGGCGCTTCTCCGCCTGGGAGAGGAAATAGCTGGCCTTTTCACGCGCATATTGGGTCAAACCCAGCATCCGCTTTTCGAGGGCGGCCACGTGGGAGGCGCCCTTGCCGATGGTGATGACGGCGGCGGCTTGGCGCTGGTCGCTGCGGGTGAGTTCGATGACCTCCTCCCGAATGGGGCGCCACGCCTCAAAGAGCTGACGGGCCTGGCTCTCGAGGCGCTTGCCCTCCTCTCCCAGAATACGCTCCTTGACGATATCCAGATGCTGATAAACGCTTTTCTCTTGCATCTGGACGGCCTCGATGGCCTTGAGGATGCGGATCGGAGAGTCGAAAAGCACCACGTCTTTCATGTGACGGTGCATTTTCGTGATGGAGACATTGGCTTGGAGAGCGGCGTTGGAGACGACCAGGGGGTGGTTGTAGATGGTGCGTGTCAGCTGAGAAATACTGCTGATGTCGTAGATGGTGAAGAGCCCGAACGCCAAGAAGATAGACATCAACACGCTGAAGCTCAGCACAAGCCCCCGCGTGATATTCACCTGTTGCGGTAAAAGCATGGGTGACTCCGCTTGAAGGGTATTCCCCGAACGATTCGGCGACGGGGACGGTGGGGTCGATCTAGCGAACGGTGGTCCGACGGTTGGCTGAGGAGATCAACGCAGATGGCGCATTCGATACGGTACCCATGAACGGCCGACGGTCCGACACCGGTGCGAAACGATCTTCCGCCGGCGCTGGTAAGATAGTGGGCCAGGGATCAGGTCGTGTCAATAGGCTATTCGGAGCGGATGTCGAGCGACCGCAGCCACCATGGGACGGCCGTTCAGATGGGCTCAGCGGAGATGAGAATGACCGTGATATTGTCCCGTGCCTGCCGCTCCAGGGCCAGTGCGAGCATCCGACGGAGTGCTTTATCTCCGGCCTCGCTGCTGAAAATGGTTTCGATCTCTGCGGGATGGAGCTCTTTTGTCAACCCGTCGCTGCAGAGCAGGTAGTAATCCCCCGCTTCGGCCGTGAAGGCGATACGGTCCAATTCCAGTGTGGCATCGGCGCCGAGGGCGCGGGTGACGATGTTTTCTGCATATCCCTTGGGCAGGGTGGTGGCGGCATTGGCCAACTCGACGGCCATGGAGTGGTCGATGGTCAGCTGCGCGAGGGTTCCGTCACGGAAGCGGTAGAGCCGGCTGTCACCGGCCCAGAGCGCGGCGCAGCTCTCTCCGGATGCCAGCAGGGCCACCACCGTGGTGCCAATCACATGCCCGGGCCCCATCTCGGCGGCCAGCGTCAGCAATTCGGCGTTCACCGCATGCAGGGTGGCGCGCACATTCTGCTCAAGTACCGTCAGGGACGCTCCCCCTGGGGAGCGATCCAAGCGTTTGGTGACCGTCTGGCTGGCGACGTCGCCGGCGCTGTGCCCCCCCATTCCGTCGGCCACCACCCACAATCCTGCTTCCGGCTTGTTCAGATAGGCGTCCTCGTTGATCTCCCGGCGCCGCCCCACATCCGTCACCGCCCAGGACCGCCATCGGAACGCCGTCTGATCCGACGCGGGCGTTGCCGATCCCTGATGAAGGAGGGTCTGGGTCTGGTCGGCGTCGACCGATACCGCTGTTGCCGTGGCATCTGCGGACGTGTCGTCGACGGGTTCGGGAGGACCGGATAGGGATAGGAGCCCGATGAACTCTTGTGGGGTCGGTAATCCCTGGAAGGCTCTGGTATCCAGCGTTGAATGATCATATCCGCGGGTTTGCCATAGGGAGCCGCCACGGATGCGCCGAGCGAACACGCGCGCAAAGGGAAAACGGCGGGAGCGCTGCGGGAAGGGGGTGAGCCGGAGGAGCAGGTCGTCCAGATTTTGGGGATCGAAGTCGTCGGCCAGGGATGCGAGGACAAAGCGCTCCAGCAGAGCGAACCACTGGTCGGCCTGGTCGAACACTTTTTTTTCGGCCAGAGCGGGTTTGATGCATGCGGCCAGGGTCAGCGGAAAACAGCGGCCTTCGAGGTCCACACTGGGCATCATCACCCCGGCCCAGGCATCGGCGCCGCATACATCCACCTGCAGCACAAAGCGCCAAACGGGGCTGCTCAAATAGGTGTCCAGCCAGCTCTTGCCGAGGTGTTTTTGGCTGGTCCGCAGCGACGCTTGCAGCCAGTTTTCCCAGGGCCGGACAAAGGTCGCGGGCAGTCGCCGATGGGTGAAATCGGTTTGCGATGGGATTTTGCCGTAGAAACCAGGGGTGGTGTCGGGTGTGTCCAAAAAGTCTCCGTTGGCCGAGATTTCACTTGCCACCAGCCGACGCAGGTGGCCGGCAGCACGCCCTTCCCGGGGCAATTCGGAACGGCGGCCACCAGCGCCGCCGGCGGCCCGAGCGCTTCACGTCAGGGCTGCTCGGCAAGCCGTCGCTGACCACCGATGAATGCGGCGCATCAGCGCCGTGAAGGGTCGTTGGCGAAGAGGACCCTTCGTTCCTGTCGCTTTTTAGTCAGCCCCGTGGTTCGTGTCAAGAAATGCCGACCGCACCGACGAGGTGAATAGTCACCATGGATGACGGCGGCAGCGGGTGTCGGTCCGCTGTCCAATGCGCCGTCAAGGGCCCTCGAGCGGCGAGGGGACCGTCTCCTCGGCCAGAATTTCAACCAGGGCGTCCGCCAGGCAGAGAACCTCAAAGGGGGGCTGTCCCTGCAACGCGGCTGCCGTGAGGGGACAGGAGTCGGTCAGCCAGAAATGGCGCCAGCCCTGCCCCACGAAATGACGCCAGCTCTTCGCGGGAAACACGCCGTGGGTTACATAGGCGCTCACATCGGCGGCGCCGGCGTCCACCAGGGCGTTGCGGCATTCCCGCAAGGTGCCGCCCGTCATCACTAGATCGTCGATGATGATGGCATGCCGCCCGCTGGGATCGCCCTCCTTGATCCGCACCTCTCGTCGGTCCCCTTCACGAACTTTGTGGCAGACCACCATGGGATAGTGGCTGAACAGGCTGCCAAAGCGCTTCCAGGCGCCCTGATCCGGAAAGACCACGGCCACATTGGGCATATCCGCTATGCGTCTCTTCAGCAGCGGAATGGCCGTTTCGAGACGGGGGATCACCGTATTGTCGAAATAGAAGCGCTCCTGCAAGGCATGGATGTCGTAGATGACGATCTGCAAGGGGCCAGATTTGGAGATGGGCGTCGCTGACAGCATCCGCGCCAGGGTGGAGGCGGTGGCGATTTGGCCCTCTCGCTCGACGCGCTCCATGGTCCCGGTGGGATAGAAGGGAAGCATCACGCAGAGCGATCGAATCGAGAGCCTGGGTAACTCGTAGATCACAGCCAACTGCTTGAATATCTCGGCGGGGGTGTCGAAGGAGGCCAGAAAGAAAACCGGCTGATTGCGCAGCCGTTTGGCGCGGCAGATTTCCAGGTTTGGAAAACCATCCACAAATTCGCGCCATTGAATCTCTTCGCGAGCGACGTCGGGCAGCGCCGCCGCGATCTTTTCGGCGAGCGGCGCCATTTGGGGGCAGTGGAATAGATAGGCCATCGGTACCCTCTCCTAAATTGCATCATTCATATATAGGTTACCCGCACCGGTATGGTGCTGCGCCGTGGGTGATCTGATCGAAGCCGCGCCCGCAACCGTGTTCGAAGGGCGGCCGGCGCCGCGCCCGTCGGCGACTGGGATCCATCAGCAAGTGCGGTTGCGGTTCCGATTAGAGCAAATCGCCACTCGCCTGACAAGTGTCTGCTGGGGTGCCGCTCGACGGGGGCGGCAGCGACCGCCGGCCCCTCATCGACGGACGCCGAACCGCTGCGGGCCCGGTTGGCGGATTGACCTGACACCCGCTGTCAATATATTAAGATAATGAGCGGACGCCTGTCCTCGATAGCGGGCGGCTCCTTTAGAGCAAGCGGCCTTACTTTTATCAGCTCCATTTGTGACCCACTTCACATATTCCCCAAGCCTACAGGTGGTAGGCTCCGTGTCTAGAAGCAGCTCCATGGCGGGGATCAGCCGATGGAACGCGCAACGACCGCTCCCCCGCTACCGGCAACAGAAGATGAAAGCTAAATAATAGAGGGCGACATGCAAAGAGACTTCTCTATATTCTGCAGCAATGGGCGTATCTGGTGGATGGTAACAATTGCGCTGGTGGCCTCCGTGACGCTTGTGCCGGCAGTCATGGCGTCCAAGATCCAGGTGGGCGCCGACGGCCGCTACGTGCCGCCTGCGTCGGAAGCCGCTGAGACGACGGGACCGGCGGAAACCGAAGAGAAGCCGGCACCATCGGCCGCCGTCGCGACGACCGTCCCCAAGGATCTGGTCTTCGTGATCGACAACTCGGGTAGCATGAAGAAGAATGATCCGGACTTTACCACCAAGCGCGTGGTCGCCCGATTCTGGGAGCAGCTGGCGGCGCATGACCGCTGCGCCATCGTGATCTTCGACAGCAAGGCCCGTCAAGTGACACCGCTGCTGGAGATGGGCGCTGCGGATTCCCTGCCCCAACTGAGCGACGGACTGGGAGCGGTCAATTATCGCGGGCAGCGCACCGACAGCCCCGCGGGGATCGAACGGGCCATCTACGAATTGCGAACTACGGGTCGGGAAGATGCCGTCAAGAGCATTATTTTCCTTACCGACGGGATCGTGGATACCGGTTCGGCGCAGTCCGATGCCGACAAGACCCGCTGGCTGCGGGAGGACCTGACGGCTGAAAGCCGGAAGGCCGATATTCGCATCTTCGGCATCGCCTTCACCGAAAACGCCGATTTTCAGCTGATTCAATCCCTGGCGATGAAAACCGACGGTGCTTACTACCGCGCTTTGGATGCCGCCGGCATGGAGGCAGCATTCGACGCCGTCAGCGCCCAGCTGCGCACGCTGAGTGAAATCCCCCCAGCGGCAGAACCCACCGCCACATCGGCGTCGGCTCCCCAGCCCGCTACGGCGCCGATCCAGTCGCTGCCAAGCCTGGACGACCCGCCCGCCGCGCCCGCCGCCGCACCCGAAGCGAAAACACCCGCGCCGGCCGTCGCAGGCAAAGCTCCCGGAGCCGCCAGCGGTGCCATTGCCTTACGCGGCATGTGGAAGATCTATCTGCCCTTGTTCATCATCGCATTACTGCTCATCTCGGTATTGACGTACATGATATTGCGGCTGCGCGGCGCCAGGGGGCCGGTGACCAGCCGCATCCTCGACATCCTTCCCGACGGAAAGGCCGATGGCGCCGCGAATGTGAAGGTTCCGGAGGCCCAGTTGATCGATCTCGATCAGGCCTGTGCCAGCAGCGAGGGCCCGCTCCTCATCGAAAAGATGCAGACCACCATCGGCCGGGATTCGCGCAATGACGTGGTCATCGACCAGCCCACCATATCGGGCTTTCACGCCTGCATCACCTTTGAGCGGGATCGCTTCGAACTGGAAGATTACCGCAGTACAAACGGCAGTTTCGTCAACGGCCTGCGTCTCGAGGCGGACATTCCCAAACACCTCAAGACGGGAGACTGCATCAAATTCGCCGATTTCGAATTTCGCTTCATGCGTCTCGACCGCATCCCGGACGACCAGACCGTTATGCTCTCCAGCAGCGCCCTACCGGCCGCCACCTACGCCGCCCCGCCACCCGAGGCGCCGCTGCCGGCGGAGGAGATGGGCGGTCATTTCAAAACCGTTCTGGGCCGCCAGCTCGAGCAGATCGCCGATCTGGGAGCGCCGTTCGCCCGGTTTGTCCAGGACCACTTGGACCCCTTTACCCAAAACCTCCTCAGCGCCAAGGTGAGCAGCCATCTGGATGAGGATGGGACTGGTGCCTTCTTCGCCAGCGATGTCCTGCATCGCCCCCCGATTGCGTTCAAACTCTGTCAGCTGCCCGTTCCGCCCCAAGCGGCTTCGGCCTGGTTCGAGGAGGCCCATGGCGGTTTTCTGAGCTTTCTGGAAGAGATCCTCGACAAGGAGGTGCAGCAGCAGCCCGGCTGTGACACCCTCTGCCTGATCAGCTACGGCTGGGAGAAGACCCCTTGGGTCAGCATCTCCATTGTCCCTGCCGAAGATGGCGATCATCCGGTGGAGATCATGTCGGTGGAGTTTCTGACCCAGAAGGAGCTGGATATGCTGGGATTGGAGTTTGACGAGAACGGCCGGATCATCTCCGGTGGCACCACCATCACCCGTATCGGCGCCTGACCGTCGACGCGCCGCCTCACCTCGCTCTTGCGATCGGCCCCGTCCGTCAAACCACCAGGGGCCGATCGAGCATCTTCTCGTACAGCGCGATATACTCCTTGGCCGTCACCTGATGGGTGAAGCGCTCGGCGCTGTGGCGCATGATGCGGCCGATCTCCCTGGCACGGGTGTCGGCCGGCAGGCTGTAGAACCGCATCGCCTCGCGGATGCCCCAGAAGAGACCTTCGGTATCGTAGTGCTGGAAGATAAAGCCATTGCCGTGGCGGGTCTCAACGTCCAGGTGGGCAACGGTGTTGTGCAGGCCGCCGGTGTCGTGGGCAATGGTGAGGGCGCCGTAGATGGGGGCGATCATCTGGGGGAGACCGCAGGGTTCGAAGCGTGACGGCATCAGGACGAAATCGGCTGCGGCATAGCTAAGATGCTCTAGATCTTCACTGAAATCATACACCGCCACCCGCTTCTCCAATCCATGAAAACGAACGATGTCGCGAAAGACCGGCTGATAATCTCCATTGGCCACAAACACTACCTGGAGCTTCTCGCGCCAGTAGGCGGTGACGACCGAGTAGAAGATATGGGCCAGCAGTTCGCAGCCTTTCTGGACGGGGTCCAGGCGGGAGGGCCAGTAGAAAACGGGTGCCTTCTCATCGACCTCCAGGCCGAGCTTCTTCTGGAGGTGGAGTTTATTGGCCCGCTTGCCCTCGCGATGAATGTCGGGCGTGTAGCGGGCACTGAGCAGGGGATCTTTGGCCGGGTTGAAGCTCGGATCGGGCGCATTTAGGATGCCGGCGGCACACCCCGCCGCCACCTTGTTGATCAACTCCTGGCGCAGGGGGGGCTCCA
The DNA here is from genome assembly GCA_030066015.1 of Desulfosarcinaceae bacterium. GTDB lineage: Bacteria > Desulfobacterota > Desulfobacteria > Desulfobacterales > Desulfosarcinaceae > JASJCL01. Next base: position 32,879 of record JASJCL010000056.1, read on the forward strand.
CGAAGTCGTGGTCGCCGGCCACGATCTCCTCCAGAAAGCGGGGACTGACGGTGTTGACGAAGTGGGCCGCGAAGACACCGCTCACCAGAAAATCCACCGGGTTGCTGTCGCGAACGGCTTCATAGTCAGTGGCCATATCCTGGTAGTAGAGGTGCTGCCAGAAGTAGGCGGCGTCGATGCCGCGATCTTCGATATGGTCCAAGAACGCCCGGACCGTGTGAATATTGTGGATCGTAAACAGGCAGGGGATCTCCATCTGGCGCGCCATCGCGGGAATCAGGCCCGTCATCCAGTCATTGCAATGGATCAGGTCGGGCTGTACGCGCGGGACGATGTTGTTGATCACCTCGCGCTGGAAGGCGAGGGCCAGCTTGGTGTTCTCGCCGGAATAGTTGGAGTACACCCGGTTGAGGTAGAAGAAGGCCCGGTCCTCGGCCAGATGCAGCCGGTCGTCGGGCATCACGTTGCGGATCGTGCGCTGCTCCTTGCGCAGAAATGGGGCCAAGCGGTCGGAGAAGATGCTGCGGTAATCGGGTAGGGCCACATGTACATCGGCACCCTGCTCGAAAAGGGCCGTGATGAGGGCCGCCGAGACATCGGCCAGCCCGCCCGCCTTCGCGGTCAGATAGCTGGCGTAGCTGCCCATGCGGTCGGGCAGGTAGGTGACTTCGGGCGTGACCACGAGGACGCGGGGATTTTTCTGAGCGGCCGGCATCTACGCTCTCCTGAGGGTTGAGGGGTGCCCCGTCGGGGCACCGGCGTTAGCGGCGGTAAGAGCTCAGGCCCAGGTGATCAGGCCCGGGGTATAACGGATCCAGTCATCCGCTTCAGGTGTCACCCGCACGGTGAAACCAAATCTTCCGGGGTCGTCGCAGGCCAGTTCACAGCGATAGAGATAGTTGCCGTTGCCCCAGTCCTCGGCCACCGTCATGGGGGTTACCCTACGGTTGGCCAGACGGTCCAGGCCCACCATATGGCCGTAAGCCAGCTCTACGCGGACCTCTTCCGGTTTCAGCTCTCCGAGCTGCACCGGGGCGGTGACCCCGAAGCGATCGCTGACGCGGAAGGGACCATCCCCATCGCGCTGGGGCGGATCTACCCGGATCGATCCCCAGTGGCTGCGCAGACGTTCGTGAATCACACTGAGTCGCTTGGCCTCTGCGGCATCGTCGGCCAGAAGTTTGTCGAACCGTTTGTGGGCCGTTTCATAGAAGCGCTTGGCATAGGCGTCCACCATGCGGTGACTGCAGAAATCGGTCATGGCCATCTGCATGGACGCCTTCATGCGCTTCAGCCAGTTCACGGGCATGTTGCCGTCCGAGCGATCGTAGAAGCAGGGAATGACATCATTCTCGAGCAGGTTATACAGGGCCTGGCTCTCCACACTGTCCTGGTATTCGGGGTCATCGAGCTCCTCCCCGTTGCCGATGGCCCACCCCCGCTCCGGTGTATAGCCCTCGCACCACCAGCCGTCCAGGATGCTGAGGTTGAGCACGCCGTTGATGGCCGCCTTCATTCCCGAAGTGCCGCAGGCCTCCATGGGACGACGCGGGTTGTTGAGCCAGACATCCACGCCCTGCACCAGCAGGCGCGCGATGCTCATATCGTAGTCCTCCACGAAAACAACCTTGTGTCGCATATTCGTCCGGCGGGCGAACTCAATGAGATTCTGGATCAGCGCCTTGCCCTCGTTGTCGCGCGGATGGGCTTTCCCGGCGAAGATGAACTGGACCGGTTTCTCACTGGAAGTGAGAATGGCCGCCAGACGGTCGGGGTCCCTGAGGATGAGGTTGGCCCGCTTGTAGGTGGCGAAGCGGCGGGCGAAGCCGATGGTGAGCGCATCCTGATCCAGCACGGTCTCCAGTTCGCGCATGGTGGAGGAGGGTGCGTTGCGGCGCGAGTATTGTCGGATCATCAGTTTGCGCACGCTGCGGATGAGTCGCGAACGGCTCAGCTCGTGGGCCCGCCACAGCTCTTCGTCGTAGATGGCGTTGATGCGGACGATGTTCTCGCTGCGCAGGCTGCCCTCATACCATTCCGGCCCGAGGTAGCGCTCGAATATGTGCGCCACCTCGGGAGAGACGAAGGAGCCGATGTGGATGCCGTTGGTCACATGGGTGATGGGGACATCCGAACCGGTGCGGTTGGGCCAGACATGATCCCACATCTTACGGGCCACTTCGCCGTGCAGGCGGCTGACGCCATTGATGTACTGGGCACTGCGCAGGCCCAGGACAAACATGGAGAAATTCTCCTCAGGTCCCGCCCCCTCCGGTTGCCCCCAGGCGAGAATCTTCTCTATCGGCAGGTCGAAGTGCGCCTCATACGGCTTCAGATAGGGGCGCACGCTGTCCACCGGAAAGCTGTCGTGTCCGGCCGCCACCGGCGTGTGGGTGGTAAAGACAGTGGTACGCGGGACCAGCTCTTGGGCCACATCCAGGCTGACCGCGCGGTGTTCCATGACCTGGGCGATGCGCTCAACGCCCACAAAGCTGCAATGGCCTTCGTTCATGTGGCAGACAGTCGGCTGAATGTTGAGGGCCGCCAGGGCCCGCAGGCCACCGATCCCCAGGAGCACTTCCTGGGCCAGGCGCACCGGCGGATCGCCGCCGTACAACCGGGCCGTGATGTCGCGCACCTCAGGGGGATTGTCCTGCAGATGGGTGTCCAGCAGGATCAGGGGGATGCGGCCGATCTTGATGCGCCAGACCTGGGCCAGGATATCGCCGGTGGGACCCGCCACCTGAATCACCAGGTCGTTGCCGTTTCGATCCTTTTCGCGCGTCAAGGGCAGGTGGTAGAGATCGGTGCGCGGATAACTCTCCTGCTGCCAGCCCTCCTGGTTGAGGTATTGGCGGAAATAGCCCTCTCGGTAGAGCAATCCCACGCCCACCAGAGGTAGGCCGAGGGCCGAAGCGGATTTCAGGTGGTCGCCGGCCAGGACACCGAGACCGCCGGCAAAGAGGGGCAGGCTCTCGTGGATGCCGAATTCCATGGAGAAGTAGGCAATGGTGCCCTTCTCGCCATAGGGAGACGCCGCCCGGTAACTGGGGGCCAGCACTCGCGATTTATACGCTTCCTTGATCCGCTCCAGGTGGGCCAGAAAGCTGTCGTCCGTGGCGAGCTGCTCGAAGCGCTCCTGGGGAATGAGGGTGGCGAATGCGATGGGGTTCTGGCCCGACTGCTCCCACAAGCGAGGGTCTACCCGGCGATACAACTCGATGACATCGCGTTTCCAGGACCACCACAGATTGCGGGAGAGCACCTCCAGAAACTGCAGCGGTTTGGGGATTTTGGGAAATACCTGATAGGTTTGGATATGTCGCATGGATCTTCTCCTCAGCCGTCAAGCATGTGCTCATGCGTCCTATAGTCACCCGAAAAAGGAGATACCCGATCCGTGGCGCGGGCCGCTTCTGTGTCCCGAACGGCGCCGCGGTTTATCGTGCCAGCCTGGCCGAATTGCCCGTCTCCCGCTGGCGGGAGCACTGCCGAGCGCCCCATTTCCGGAAGGCCCGGCAGACGGTCGCGGTGGCGACCTAAACGATCACCACTGAGTTGTCGCTGTCGCCAAAGCAGGTCCGAACGTATTTATCGGCATTGCCGTCGTTTTCCCAGGTATCGCCATCGATCAGATAGCGGAATTGATACTCCCTTCCCGCTGCCAGATCGACGGTCGCAGTGAATTCACCGCTTTTTAGGCTTTTCATTGGGGTCACCCCCGGCTGCCAGTCATTGAACTCCCCGACGATACTGATGGCGCCAGCGCCTTTGGCCACCTCTCTGGGCACCCGAAAGGTCACTTTACAGACAGGTTTGGATTTCAAATACCGTTTTTTCAGGCTCATGACATCTCCCTATTCGTCCGAATGGTGAATGACCCCGGTCGTGTGAGGAGGTACCAGGCAGGGGGCGTGATCAAGTGTTCGTTGACCGGTGATACGTGCGTTTCCTTACCTTAGAGTGAAGGCGGGAAGGTCTATTATCTTCATCGATTCCCGACCCGTCAAGGGGGATCCCAAGGGAACCGTTTCAATGATGCGCCACGCCACTTCTTGGGATGCCGGCCCTGCAGAAGGTCGGCAGATACAGCGGCGCCGATTCTCGCTCGACCTCGCCGGAAGTCAGCCACCGCCCAACTTAAGCCAAACGCGCAGGACTTCGCTGACGCTCCAGGCTTGGGCATCGCAGCCGCGATCCTGGTGGGGGGCGTTTCCATCCTGCACCTCGGGAAGCTGCCCCAGGCAGCCGTGGCCCAGCTTCTCCACCGCTGATCCGAGCCAGGCCAGGGCGCTGGGACGGGCGGCGGCGCCATAGTGCTGGGCCCAGGCCTCGCAATAGCTGGGAAAGGGCCAGGCCCAGGCGGTACCGTTGTGATAGGCCGGTTTGCGACGGGTATCCTCGTCTCCCTCATAGCGACCCCAATAGGGACGGCTGGGATCGTTGAGCAGTTGGCCCCCATGGTAGATGGCCAGCGGCGGGCTTACCGCCTGATCGGCCAGGCTCCGTATCGCGCCGGGCACCAGCAGGCGCTGGCAGGCGCGGAGGGCCGCTTCGAAGATGTGGGGGTCCTCGACGGCCCCCAGGGTCAAGGCCAGGAGTTGGTTGGGCCGCAGGGCGGTATCGGCCTCGGCCTGGGCTGCCGGTGTTCCCGGAGGGGCGTGCAGGCAGTCGATCAGATAGCCGCATTGGGCGTCGAAGTAGAACTGTCCGATGGCCCGCTTCACCGCTGCCGCACGCTCTCGCCAGTGATCGGCCGCCGGCGCCGGGAGGGCCTCAGCCAGAAAGGCGAGCGCCGCATACCAGAGCGCCTGGATCTCGATGGGGTACCCCTCCCGCGGAGAACCGGCGGGGTAGTTGGTGTCCATCCAGGTGAAGTGGGAGGGGCTGAAGAGCAGGCCCGAGCCGGGATCCATTACCACCCCATTGGCCGTGCCCCGTATCAACGCATGGGCCAGGTCGGTCAGCACCGTCAGCAACGGACGCCCCTGACAGTCGGCCCCCAGCCAGGCGGTCTCAGCGCGCGCTGCAGCCAGCTCCGCACAAACGACGAAGAGCCACAGGGGGGCGTCAGAGGTGTCGCGATTGCTGGCATCGTTACCGCGGATCATGTTGGGCAGGGTGCCATGGGATTCAAATCCGGCGAACTGCCGGACGATGGCTTCGGTGGTGTCCAGTTCGCCGGCGGCGATGAGGCCCCGGGCCACGATCAAGGTGTCCCGGCCCCAATCCAGGAACCAGGGATAGCCGGCGATGACGGTGGCCAGTCGTCCCCGACGGACCGTGTAGTGGTTGAGGGCCTGCCCAAGGGCCTGCGAGGGCGCGATCGCCTCGGTACCGCCGGGGCGCCAGCGGCGCATTTCTGCCGCCATGGTGGTCTCCGGCGGATCCCCCGCCGGCGCTTCGCCGGCCACCACTGCCGCTTGGAGGACGTGGCGCGCACCGCCACTCAGCATGATCTGGAAGTATCCCGGGCTGAACAGGTCGGAGAGCGGATCCAAGCCCCGCTGGGCTTCCCATGGGCGGTGGACCATGTAGGCCCACTCCGGCTCGTGGACGAAACGGCTGCCCGCCAGCGTCACCTCCAGCCCGTGCGCTGCGCTGGGGATAAACCGAAAGCCGTTCGCCAAGGGGCGAGTGGCCGCCGGGAACTGATGCTCGGGCCCGAAGAGGGCCTTGGTGGTATCGTGAAAGCTGCGGTCCTCGATGTCGGCCCGGAGGATCAGCTTTACCTGGGCTGCATCGGCCAGGCGCCCCTCGGCGCCGCCGGCAGGTGGGCGATGCAGATGGAGCAGGATGCGGTTTTCGCCGGCGATCATCTCCAAGCCGAAACGCAGGCGCAAGGTCTGCCCCTGACCGGTGGGGATTTGAAACTGCCACCAGCCGCCGGTTGGCTGACGGCGGCCAAAAAACTCCAAACAGCGGAGGTCCACCGTCTGCGAATAGCCCTGAAAGACACACCAGGCGCGGATGCGGGTCAGCAGAATGCGGCGGTCGTCGGGCCCCTCGGGGTTGAGATTGGCGGCCAGCAGGGCGTCGTAGCGGCTCCCCAAGCTGCCCCAGTCGACCCGCGCCCGCAGCATGGCACCGGTGCCGCTGGTGTCCAGGAGAAGATCGTCGGATGAGATTGCCTCGCGGGGAAAGTCGAGTTCCGTCCGCAGCGTGTGCGCCGCCGCCAGGTAGCGTAGCGGACCGATAGCGTGATCACAGCCCGTCGGGCTGAAACGGCGCAGGTGGAGGGCGCAGGTGGAACCGGCATCCTCGATTGGGACGGGCGGCAGGACGGCGAAGTAGCCGCCCTCGGCATCCTTAAGGGTGGCCGCCGTTGCCAGGGTTCTCTTCCGTGCGCGGATTTCGGCCCGAAATGGGTCGCGCGCCCGCACAATGAGAAAAAAACCGGGCGGCACCATCACCTCCCGGGCGGCATCCTGCGGCCAGTGCCAGGTGACGCTGCAGGGGATCCCCCCATTGGGATTGAGGGCCGCGCAGAGGCCCTCTGGGTCGGTGCGCAATGCGGCAGCGTGGTTTTCGAGCTGCGCTTGCGGATAAACGGGGCTGCCCGTCAAATGGGCATGAATCATCAGCACGCTGGCGCGGGTCTGCTGCCGGGCCAGGGCGGACGTGGGGACGCCGCGGGACCCTGCCAGGGCGGCCGACAGACGGCTGTGGGCGTCGCTGTCACCGCTCAGACAGCGCACCGCTCCCGGTGCCAGCGGAGAGCGCCAGTAGCTGCCCGAGCGGTTCAGCGGCGGGCGTTCACCGCTGAGCAGATCGATGGGCCCCTCTCCCAGGAACGGTGCGGCCGTCGAATCCCAGACGGCCTCGGTGGCACTCTGGTCGTCCAGATTGGCCAGGATGACGAGCCCGTCTTGCGGATCCGCCGCGTGGCGGGCAACCGCCGCAAAGTTGCCGCTGCCCGCCGCGATGTTCTCGAGACGGGCGCGGTGTCCGAAAGCGGCATGGGTCTTGATCAGGGTGGTGAGCCGGCGCAGCGCCGCGACCTGGTTTTCGGCCGCCCCCCAGTTGAGGGCCGAGGCCTTGTGGACATCGATCTTCTCCGTGGCGAACCACTCCACGCCATTGGCGAAACCGAAGCCGCCCTGATGGGATAGCAAGGCGCATAGGGCCGTCCGCATCTTGGCCCAGCTATGGGAGCGGGCGGCCAGGCGGTTGTTGTCGTGGGTTTCGGCATAGTGCAGGGTGATGCCATCGCTCGTGGAGATCTCCAGCGCCTCGGGAAGATAGTGGTCGATCTGGTGACGGTCGTAGTTCTGAAACAGCTCCGAGTAAGCCCAGTTGAAGTTGGCCCGATTGAGAAGATCGCGGGTCACGGCGATCTTGCCGCCCAGCCCCTCCAGGAAGAAGATGGTGTCTGGGTACTGATCCTTGACCCGGGCGAGGATATAGCGCCAGGCCTCGGCGGGGATCATGTACCCGGCGTCGCAGCGAAAACCGTCCACGCCGCGGCGGCACCAGATGAGGAAGACATCGGCCATATACTGCCACAGATCCGTATGCCGGTAGTCCAGCCGGGTGAGGTCGGCCCAGGTGATGCCCCAGGCACCGGGCACTTCGATCTCACCGTCATCGCTGCGGGCCAGCCAACGGGGGTGGCTTTCGTGCAGACCGGCAGCCCAGCCGGTATGGTTGATGGCGATATCGATGAAGAGCAGGGCGCCCCGCCCGTGGACACCGTCCACGAGTTCGGCGAACTGTTCCAGCGGTGTGGCCTTCGGATCGAAGACGGCCAGTGCCGGATCCACGGCCGTGAAGCTGAGTGCGGCGTAAGGACTGCCGAAGCGGCCCATGCGGGCATAGGTGGTGGGGGTCGGGTGGATGGGCAGGAGTTGAATAACCCGACACCCCAGGGTGTCGATGATGAAATCCAACTCGGAGACCAGGTCCCGAAAGGTGCCGGAGGGGGGGATGACCGTGTAACCGGCTGCGTCCAGGGGGGCGCTGTGGACCTCGTCATCGGGACGCGGCTGCCCCTGAGCGCCCTTGGAGGGGCCAAATTGCCGTACGAAGGCGTTGTAGACGATGTTGGCCCGGCAGGTATCCGCCGGTTCCACATTGAGCACGCTGTTGGCGCCGGGCGGCCAGAGCGGATCGTTGGCACCCTCTGGCAGGAAGAAGCACTTGGCCTCGAAGTGGCCGACCTCGCTCAATCCGACGGTGACCGAGAAGCGCCTGTCACCGTCGGATGACATGGGCAGGTCAAACCAGTCCCGGCCCAGGGGGGGCGCACCTGTGTCCACCCGGTCGATGATCTCCCGCCGCTGGATTCTTGCCTGGCTAAGGTTGGTGCGCAGCCAGGCCTCTCCATGACGGGGCGCGTCCAGGGTGAGGGTGAAGGTCACGCAATCGCCCTGGTAGTAAAGGCGACGGCTGCCGGGTGCCGGCTGCTGTTGGAAGCGGGTGACGATGTTCATCTGTTGGCGGTAGCATTTCTGCCAGCCGGCCCGCGGGCGGCCGCCGCGCTGAGCGCGTGTTCAGCGGTTAGGACCCTCGCTAACAGAAGAGGGATTTGATGAACGGCTCCAGCTGGGCGCGCATGTCGGGACGATCCATGGCATGGGAGAGGTTGGCCATCTGAAACCCCGCTTTGCTGCCGCAGTCGAAGCGGGTGCCCTGGTAAGTGAAGCCATAGATCGCCTGCTGTTGGAGCAGACGCGCCATGGCATCGGTGATCTGAATCTCGCCGCCGGCGCCGGTTTCCTTCTGATCCAGGATGGTAAAAATCTCCGGGGTCAGGATGTAGCGACCGATGATGGCCAGATTGGAGGGCGCCTGGTCTGGATCGGGCTTTTCCACCAGGCCGCGCACCTGGGTCACCCCGTTTGTGGGCGGATCCGCATCGAGGATGCCGTATTTGCTGATGTTCTCCCGCTCCACTGCCACCACGGCCACCATGGACGCCTGCAGCTTGTCAAACTGGGCCAGCATTTGGCCGAGACAAGGCGTTGGCGCTTTTATAAGGTCGTCGGCCAGGAGGACGGCGAAGGGTTCCTGGCCGACGATATTGCGGGCGCACCAAATGGCGTGGCCCAATCCCAGCGGTTCGTTCTGGCGGGTGTAGGAGATGGTTCCCGTTTCGGGGATCAGGGTGCGCAGCTCCGCCAAAAGGGCATCCTTGGAGCGCGCCATGAGGGTGTGTTCCAGTTCGCAGGAGTGGTCGAAGTGGTCCTCCAGGGCGGTCTTGTTGCGGCCCGTAACAAAGATGATCTCTTCGATGCCCGAACTGAGGGCCTCTTCCACCGCATATTGAATCAAGGGTTTGTCCACGATGGGCAGCATCTCTTTGGGCATCGCTTTGGTGGCGGGTAGAAAACGGGTGCCGAGTCCGGCGACGGGGAATACAGCCTTGCGAACCTTCATCATCTCTGGATACCTCCGGGAGTGGGGTCATTCATCTGTAAGGTGCGGTTGTAGGTAACCTTGCCAATGTTCATCGCCGCTTTGCCGGTCGCCGTGCGACGTGGTGGCGCTCTCAGTCGACCGGCTCGATCCAACCCATGGTGTCTTCGCCCTGGCCGTATTGGATGGCCTTGATGGCATCGAACAGCTTTTGGGAGACTGGGCCCACCTCGCCACCCCCGATGGTAATGACCGTTTCGTCGTATTTCAGCTCCCCGACCGGAGAGATGACGGCAGCCGTCCCCGAACCAAAAACCTCCGTCAGCAGCCCATCGCCGTGGGCCTTGATCACTTCGTCGATACCGACCTTGCGCTCACTGACCCGCATCCCCCAGCTCTGGGCCAGCTTGAGCACCGAATCACGCGTGATGCCGGGTAGAATGCTGCCATTCAGCTCCGGCGTGATCAGCTCATCGCCGATGACGAAGAAGATATTCATCGACCCAACCTCTTCGATATACCGTTGCTCCACGCCGTCCAGCCAGAGAACCTGGGTGTAGCCGGCTTTCTGGGCCTTCTCCCCGGCCAGTAGACTGGCCGCGTAGTTGCCCAGTGTTTTGGCCTCGCCGACGCCGCCGCGGACGGCCCGCACATACTCCTTGGTCACCAGGATCTTTACCGGATTGAAGCCCTCGGCGTAGTAGGCCCCCACCGGCGAAAGGATGATGAAGAAGCGATAGGTGTGGGAGGCGCGCACACCCAGAAATGGGTCCATGGCCACGATGGTGGGGCGGATGTAGAGCGAGGTTTCGGGGGCTTTGGGGACCCAATCCCGCTCGATGCGCAGCAGCTCTTTGAGGGCGTTGAGCGCATCTGCTTCGTCGAAGCTGGGAATGCACAACATGCGGCAGGAGTTGTTGAGGCGTCGAAAATTCTCCTGGGGTCGGAAGAGTTGAATGGCGCCGCTTTCGGTATGGTACGCTTTGAGACCCTCGAATACCCCCTGCCCGTAGTGCAGAACCATGGTGGCTGGATCCATGGTGATGGATTGGTAAGGTTCGATCCGTGCATTGTGCCAGCCTTGGTCCGGCGCGTAATCCATGCTGAACATGTTGTCGGTGAAGAGGGTGCCGAAACCCAGTTGGTCGTCCGCTGGTTTGGGTTTCAAGGTCGAGGCGGTTGTGATTGTCAGCTCCATTTTTCCTCCTGCCAAATATGGACGTGTGGGTCAGCCGTTGTGATGCCGCGGCCGCTACCGCGGTCGCAGCCGCTACCGCGATAGGGCCTCGCTCCGCGGGAGAACCTTGCGCGAATTGTCGGATGAGGGGGCACGCGCCGTTCCCAATCTGCGGGTTAGCGCTGGAACGCCGGAGTCAAGCCCGGAGGCCACAGCTTATCGCACTTTTCAGCGTCAAATCAAGCGGTTTGTCGGTTACCAATGCGGTCCCCGCTGGAGGGGTCGGCGCCCATTAGCGACGCCATTTGCCCCCTTGCCGCGCGTCAATCCACCGGCCGCGAGCTCGCCGGGGCCGTTCCGAAAGCCTTGACTCCAGTGTCCCATGGGCTATATAAGTCTCCTCGTCAATTCAGCGGCCGCCCC
>JASJCL010000135.1 GCA_030066015.1 Desulfosarcinaceae bacterium
GTTCTGAATGACACCCGATTAGCCTGAGTTATTCTGCATGTAAGCCGGGTTACCGCATTTTCCTTTCGACTCACGTGTCTATTTTTCCATGCCAAAATGAGAAGAGACACTATCTACCACTTTATTCCTCTAAAAATTATATCCTTGCGGATATTGTCCTCATACAGATCGACAACGCGGAACAGCCCTTCCATGACCTCTTCGGTCAGGTAGTGCGGCTCTACACCAATGTCTCGAAGCCCCTGATACGTTGGGTTATAATAGTGTTTCTCTGCTTCCTTGCGTGGATTCTCGATACGCTTAATCTGGACATCGAAGCCCAGTTTACTCCCCACCCGCTGGGTCATTTCGGCCAATTGCATGACGCTAAAGGTTTCCATGATCTGGTTGAAAATTCGCAGTTCACCGCTTTTTGCCGGATTCTCCGTAGAGCGATGCACGCACTGGAGGGTATCCTTGATGTTCAAATACCCGCGCGTCTGCCCACCCTCCCCGTATACTGTAAGAGGATACCCGATAACGGCCTGGGTGATGAATCGGTTGACGACAGTTCCGAATATCTCATCATAGTTGAATATTGTTCTCAATCGTTGGTCATCGGTAGACTCGTCTGTATCGATGCCGTACACCGGGCCCTGCATAAGATCGGTAACCTTGAGATTCCACATTCGCACCCCAAACCAAAGCAGATCGGTATCCATGATCTTTGTGGTGTGGTAGAGGGAACTGGCCTGACGGGGGAAGAGGAATCGGTCTTTCCTGCCCTTGTGTTCGATGTCGAGCCAGCCCTCTTCGATGTCGATGTTGGGCGTGCCATATTCGCCCATGGTACCCAATTTAATGATATGTGTGTCGGGTGCGATATCACGGATGGCAAACATCAAATTATTGGTGACAAGCAGGTTGTTTGAGAGGGTGATGTTGGCGTACTTATAGCTCATCAAGGAATACGGGGCCGACGGTTGCTCTGCATAGTGAATGACCGTCTCTGGAATACCAGTGAAGGTTTCATCGAGTGCCCAGTTATACGTTATTCGACCATCGAATAAAGATCGCATGAGTTCTGGATCGGTCAAATCACCGATGATGACTTTAATCTCATAACCGGTTTTTGCATGCCATAGCTTTGCCCGCTCAATGAGGGTGGGGACCGGATAAAGCATACCGACATCCAACTCCGTGCAGGAATTCCGTCGAAAATAATTGTCAACGACCGTGACGTCATATCCGCGGTTCGAAAAATACATCGCTGTCGGCCAACCCAAGTAGCCGTCTCCACCCAATATTAAAATATGCATCGTTTCATTCCATTTTATTTGACGGGGTTCAATTATGCGTATGAATTGCTAAAATCATCTAATTGCAACAGTGGAATCCGCAAGCGCACTTTGTGAGCGCTTAGATGGCGGATTACTGATCATCCTCACTCACACCATTGGGCCAATATCGCTCAGCAGGCTGTTGAGGATCCTTTTCCTCAAGGAGGTCATTTTCGATGAGGAATGTTCGCACCTCTTCGAAGCTGAGGCTGAGTTCATTGGCAGAGTGGTAGGGGTTGTCCACAGCTGTCGATATAAGATTTGGATACTGGTAGTCTATCGTACAATAGAGGTTCGTGAACGCCGGTTTGATGGCAAAATAGCGTTCCAGTTCAATGGCCCTGCGCACCTCTTCCATGCTCATGAGTTCTTCGTACATCTTTTCGCCCGGCTTGGTGCCGATAATGTCGATCGATATGACATCGGCATCATAGCCGTATGTTTCGGCCAGTTCATGTATCATGACCTTTGCCAGATCATGGATCCGAATGACCGGCATTTTGGTGACGAAAACCTCTCCCCCGCATGCGATCTCAGCAGAATCGATCACAAGCCGGACGGCTTGTTTTATGCTCATGATAAACCGTGTCATTTCCGGATCCGTCAGTGTCACCGGACCGCCACGTCGAATTTGCTCTCGAAAAATGGGAATGACGGACCCGCGGGACCCCAAAACGTTCCCGAATCGAGTAGATGCGAAAACCGGCCCCTCACCCCGCCGGTTACTATTGGCCGCAGTGATGATCCGCTCGCCCATCAATTTGGAGGTGCCCATGACGTTCGTGGGATTGACAGCCTTATCAGAACTGGTGAATATCACCTTCCGGACATTGTTTTCATAGGCGGCGTAAATGACATTCTGGACACCCAGAATATTGGTCTGCACCGCTTCAAAAGGCGACCGCTCACACAAGATCACGTGTTTAAAGGCCGCTGTATGGAACACAATGTCAGCGCCTTTCATCTGACGGCAGAGCTTATCGCGGTCCCTGATGTCGGCGAGAAAAAAATTTGCATTCTGGTGTTTTTGAAACGCTTGCTCTAAAAAGAAAATCTCGCTTTCGTTATTGTCCAAACCCACCAGTTCTTCTACCCGATACTCCTCCAACAGCTGACGAACAAGTTCCCTTCCGACGGTTCCGCAGGCACCTGTCACCAATACTTTTTTAGTATTCATATATCCGACCCTTCATATTTTCTGCAGCTATTATAGTATACGCTGTGATCAACGTGATGGTCTGTTATTACGGAATTACGGTCACAATTCGATGCGTCGAGTTGCTAGCTAGATTCTGAGAGATCTTATGTTGTACGGTGGATTCAACACCCGTTATTAAAACGACATCAAATTCGAATTGGCCAAGCGCTTCTGGCGAAAGAACTGTATGTTGAAAGAATTTTTTCCCATTTTTTTTCTCATCCACTACAGCCACCAATTCAAGGGCCGCCTCTTGTAGTGTCACAAAGGCGATCTCGGCCAGTTCACTGATGCCATAAAATACGATGCGGTTTTCATTACCGCCTTCAAACTCTGAAAACAGCGCTTTTAAACGCTTGCGCATATCCCTGTAATAGCGGAAGGAGTAATGAATGTATTCGTATGTCAACCGTGCTTTTTCGGCCGCGCCTTTCGGTGTGAGGATATACTTCACACGATTCTTGGGAATCGTGGTGACTTTGAAATATCCTTTTCTTGCTAGGCGCTTGATAAAGGCATTGACCAGCCCGAGGGATATATCCAGCTTTTTGGCGAGTTCCCGCTGGCTGGGCGGCGGCGTTGTGTCGATGGCCTCCAGGAGATGATAGGTTCGTAACTCGTTCGTATCCATCAGAGTGTTTGCCCTTCCTCTGATTCTTGGTGTTTGAATAGAATCGCTATCGATAGCTCCGCACGGTCAGCCACATGGTGCGGTGGCCAATGAGGTTGGTGTGGAAATTTTGCGAGCTTGGTCAACTGGGGAAGATTTGCTGAGGCAGTTGGCGTTCAGCTAATGAACATAGAATGGTGGATTTGTCAAGGTGGCAGTTGATGTCACTGCAAGATGTGCCCAATACAGACAGGTTACATTTGCAGCTGAAGCGCTACACCCATGTCGCGCACTGTTCGTGGCAGGTAATGGTCGTCTGGGCAGACATGTTCAGATACCTGCCGGAAAGGCCGTTTTGGCATTAATGCGGCTATATTACTTTTTCTTGTAGGGCATGGCGATTATCCGGTCTTTATTGGCCTCCCAGGCTTTTTGCCCGAAGCCCTTCACCTCCATGATCGCCTCCGCCGTTTTAAACCCCGTCATCTTTTCACGATACTCGATGATCCGCTTGGCGATGGTTTCGCCAACGAACTTGAGGCTCATCAGCTCCTCGAGGGTGGCTGAATTAATGTCGACTTTTTCGCCAGCGGCAATGCCACTGCCCGCTGCCAAGAGCAGCAATGCGATGGTGGCGACTGCCAGCGTTGCGTACTTTATGGATCGTCTCATATCCCTTCTCCTCTCGTTAAATACGGCCATTGCCAGCGCCGACGCCCAGACGACCAAGATGGACGACCTGACAGCCGAGGGAGACGCCTCTCTCTGTCAGGTGGTGGATTGACGTTTTGGTTGGGGAAAACGCGGGACTGGGAGCGGCCGTTCAGAAGAAGCCATGCGTCCACAAAGCACTTGGTAGGTACTTTCAAATCTACATCTGGAGGTCTGTTAAGGCAAGCAAAAGTTTGGTATGTATCCGGCTCGGCGCGTCTTGCAGCGCGTAGGCATGCCTATGCGCTCACATCTCTCATCTGAAACGCACTCAAAACGGTTCCATGTCACAGATTATGGACATTGCCATTATTGGTCAGGGTATCGTTTGCCCGGGCGCAACCGATGTGATCCAATACTGGCGCAATATCGAAGCGAAACGCGGCGTTGCCCAGCGTGTCGCCCGGGAGAGGTGGGCGGCCGATCCGGATGCGGTGGTTCGCGAGGGCGTGAGCCCCGACAAAGCGATCGGCGCGACAGCCTGTCTCATTGCCGATGAAGTCCGTCAATTGGGAGGCTTCCCATTCCCGCCGGAGCTCCTCAAGCAATTGGACCCGCTCTACCATTACACCCTACAGGCCAGCCGCGAGGCACTCACTCCGCTGTCCTTGGGGGGCGTGGACCCCAAAAGGTCGGGGGTGATTCTGGCAGCGATCGCCCTACCCACCGACGCATCTTCACGGCTGACGCGCCACCTGTTTAATCCGTCCATTATCGCCGGCACCATCTCTCAGCCTAGTCCGGATCGCCTTGCAATGATTCGGCGAGAAGAGATCCTTGCCAGCCGGGTCACCAGCCTGCCGGCCGCCTTGCTGGCAGCTGCCTTTGGCTTCCGCGGCACCACCTACACCCTGGACGCGGCCTGTGCCTCCTCCCTCTATGCGCTCAAGCTGGCCTGCGATGAATTGGTCGCGAACCGGGCGGATTTGATGGTCACGGGCGGCGTCTCGCGGCCAGATTGTCTTTACACCCAGGTGGGCTTCAGCCAGCTGCGGGCTCTCTCGCCGTCGGGTCGGTGCGCCCCCTTTGATGCCGATGCCGATGGCCTGGTGGTCGGCGAAGGGGCCGGCATCCTGGTGCTCAAACGCTTGCGAGATGCGATTGCGGCAGAAGATCCGATCCTGGGCGTCATCCGGGGGATCGGGCTCTCCAATGATATGCGTGGCAACCTGTTGGCGCCCGACTCGGAAGGTCAATTGCGCGCCATGCGGACCGCTTACCTGCAGGCGGAGTGGTCGCCGACCGATATCGATCTGATCGAGTGCCATGGTACCGGGACGCCGGCCGGCGATGCGGTTGAGGCCGACAGCCTCATGGCCCTCTGGAGCGACGCTAGCTGGCGGCCGGCGCAGTGCCCCATTGGCAGCGTCAAATCGATGATCGGCCATCTGCTCACCGGTGCCGGGGCGGCGGGCATGATCAAGGTCTTGTGCGCCCTGCAGCACCATACCCTGCCGCCCGCGCTCAATTTCAAGCGATTCAATTCCGACAGCCCCCTGAACGGCGGCCCCTTCCGGGTTCAAACTGAACCCGCACCTTGGGTTGCACGCGATACAGACACCCCGCGTCGAGCGGCCGTCAGCGCCTTCGGCTTCGGTGGAATCAACGCCCACGTCCTGGTGGAGGAGTATCGACCCACCGCAGACGAATCCTCGTCGCAGACCTTCGTCGCTGAGCCGTCGTCGCCACCCCCTATCGCCATCGTTGGCATGGCGGCGGCTTTCGGTGAATTGAAAGACCTCCGCCAATTCCAGCAGGCGGTCTTCAACGGCCGTACGACGATTGGGGAACGACCGCCGCATCGCTGGAAACTGGCTGACGGGATCGTCAACGCCCATCTGCAAGGCAAGGGCGCCGCTGGCGCCTACATGGCCGAAATCGCCATTAGAAGCGGCCAGTTCCAGGTGCCCCCCAAGGAGATTCCCGACATTCTGCCCCAGCAGCTCCTCATGCTGAAGATCGGCGCCGATGCGCTGGCCGACGCGGAGCTGCCCATACGGCAACCGCGCCCCCGCATGGGCGCCACCATCGGCGTCAGCTTCGATTACGAAGCGACCAACTTTCACCTCCGATGGCAACTGCCCCGTCAGGTCAGAAAATGGAATCGTACGCACGATCTGGGACTCTCCGACACCAAATGTGACCGCTGGGCGGCAGCATTGCAGGAGGAGATCGGACCGCCGCTCACCGCCACCCGCACCCTGGGCGCCTTGGGCGGTATCGTTGCCAGCCGCGTCGCCCGCGAGTTCAAGCTCGGCGGTCCCAGCTTCATTGTCTCACAGGAGGAGGCCTCCGGGCTGCGGGCGGTGGAGATCGCTGTCCGCCTGCTGCAACAGGCCGAGGTGGACGCCATGTTGGTGGGCGGTGTTGACCTCTGCGGGGATCCGCGCACCGTCATCAGCCTCTCCCATCTGTCGCAACTCTCAACGGAGAGCAGCATCCGCTCCTTCGACCGCCGTGCCGACGGCACCTTGCCGGGCGAGGGGGCCGCGGCCGTCGTACTCAAGCGACTGGAAGATGCCATCGCCGACGGCGACCGCATCTACGCCGTTATCAAGGGAATGGGCAGCGCCATGGGCGATGCCATCGCGGACCCGGCAATCTATCCGGCGATCTACGCCGGCTCCCTCCGCCACTCTCTCTCGGAAGCGGATCTAATGCCCCAGCAGGTGGACCTGTTCGAGACCCACGGCAGCGGCGTGCCCGAAGAAGATGCCCTGGAATCGGAAGCACTCCGTTCACTGCTGCCGCCCACTGAGGCTGCCCGCTGCGCCATTGGCACCGTAAAACCCATTATCGGCCATAGCGGGGCCACTGCCGGTCTGGCCTCCCTGATCAAGGCCGCCCTCAGTCTTCATCACCGACTTCTCTGCCCCCACCCCTCTTTTACCGAACCTGCCGACACGGACCTGAAGGCGCACGGTCTGCATATCCCCATTTACCCCAGCCATTGGATGAAAGATCGGAACGACGGGCCCCGTCGCGCCAGCGTGGCCGCCATGACCCGCGACGGTGGTTGTGCCCACCTTCTTTTGGAGGAGGTCGGTGAGAAAAGGGTTGAGAAGTCGACACCGTTGGCGATCGCAGCCCGGCAACGCCCGCTTGGAGACAAACCCAGCGGCCTCTTCTTACTGCCCGCCGAGGACGAGGCAGCGCTTCACCGCGCCGTGACGGCCCTTGCATCTCAAGTGACGGCGGACCACCCCCTGGAGGCGATCGCCAGGGAGTGGTACCAACGCCATCCGCTGGCGCCCGATCGGCCCAAAGTCGCATTGGCCACCAAAAGCGTCGATCACCTGCGGCACCTGCTGGCGGAAATGCGCGACGCGGTCCCCGCCAGAAGTGAGCGCTTGATCGAGGGCCCCGGCGGCATCGCCGTGGCACCCGATCCCCTCGGCAAAAAGGGGCAGACCGCCTTTGTCTTCCCCGGTTCCGGCAATCACTATCTGGGGATGGGGCGCGGCATTGGGCTTCAGTGGCCCCATATTTTGCGGGAGATGGGCGCATCGACGGCACTGCTGCGGTCCCAGATGCTGCCCGAGTACTACCTGCCCTGGCGCGCCGATTGGCGGCCGGGCTGGGAAAGCGATGCCCGCGCGCAGATCGAAGCGGATGTGCTGCGCATGATATTCGGTCAGGTGGTCCATGGCGGCCTGATGGTCAAGGTGATGGGTCACTTCGGTCTGACGGCCGATGCCGCCATAGGCTACAGCTTGGGTGAATCGGCCGCCCACTTCGCCATGGGGATCTGGCCTGAACGGGGCGAGATGCTCAAGCGCATGCAGGGCTTGGACCTCTTCACGACCCAATTGGCCGGCCCTTGCCTGGCCGCCCGGCACCAATGGAAGATCGCCGATGATGCGTCCTTCGAGTGGTCGGTGGCCGTCGTTCCCCACCCCAAATCCGCAGTCCAAGAAGCGGTCCGGCGCTTTCCGCGAACCCGCCTCCTCATCGTCAACACATATGCGGAATGCGTCATTGGCGGGGACCGCCCCCAGGTGGATAGGGCCATTGAAGCCTTGGGTGGCGACGCCCACTTTCTCAG
>JASJCL010000057.1 GCA_030066015.1 Desulfosarcinaceae bacterium
AGAATCCGGGTTTAAGCGTTACTTCAATGTCCCGCCAAGCTCAGCCAAGAAGGCTTCCTATGCCGCGATATATCAATAAATGATCCTCCTCCCGTTAACAGATTCTGAAATGAAACGCCGAATACGTCTCGAACGTATTGATAATTAACACATAAACATCTGGCCTGAACTATATTTGACATGAATTACATAATATGATTGTCTATCGGTATATCTCATCTTCAATAATCGTATGTTGTCGTTTACTATTACAGAGCCCTCGAATTAAGTTCCTTTCAACTGTCATACCTTAGATAAAAAGATCTAAAAATTGTTGGCACCTAAGCGTGACCCGCTGAGCCAACTTCAGCGTCCTTAAGCGTTGCTGTTCTTACGTGCTGTTGCTGTGTGACCTTTCTGGTTTCAGGGTGTTGTAAAACCAACGTCGTTCGGACGTGGAGATTCATTATCATGAGTCCTATTGTGAATATCAGCATGCTAATTAAAGTTAAATGGCGTACACCAGAAGGGTTTGCACGCGTCAAAGAGATAGCGCAGACGCTTGATATTCAGCCGTCTAGGCAAGGCAGAACCAGTCTGTCGGGTAAAATGCCGGTGGCTGCCTTCGAAAAACTCTTTGAGCACTCACCGATCCAGGTAGATCCCAAACCACCAGGAAAAAACGACTTTGGTTCGCCCGGTGGATATGCCATCGATGCAGACCTCAAGGTTCCCACACCATTAAAAACGTATGTTGAGATTATCTCGCTTGAGACGCCTAGCCGGCGACTCAGATGAGCAAACAATGCAATTATGGAAAGGAGCACCCGTATCATGAGTAAAAAAAAGGCTCTCGACATATTGAAAATCGCCGTAACTTTCAAACGCCCGATCGACAAGCTAGGGCTCACCCAATATGGGGCCCCAATGAGTGCCGATGTGGTTTCGTCATTTGTGCCCGAATCTGAGAATGTCGGCAAAGCCATGGATGAGTTGGCGAAACGCGGGTTTACGATCACGACCAGAGGACGATTGACCGCTTCAATTCGCGGCAGCAAGAAAGATTTTGAAAAACTCTTTCGAACCAAGCTGTCTAAAATCGCATTCAAATCAGATGCGGCTGCCAGATTCTCGGCAGATTCCGTCCTGTATCCAGACAAGGACGCACCCTGGAAGCCGATTGTTAAGGTGGCAAAACTGATAGATGATGCCTACATCCAGTGGCCCCACATCTATTTCAATCAACGCTTTGCGGTGCCCCCTCCGTCACCCCTGCCGCCACAAGTGGATTATCATAGTCTCCGAGTGCCGGGGGATGTGTCCTTGCTCATGAACGCGAGCAAAGTTCATCGAGCCGGATACACAGGCCGCGGTATCCGTGTGGCCATGATCGACAGTGGTTTTGCCCACGGCCATCCCTATTTCCAAGAAATGGGCTACAATTCATCGGTGGTGCTGGCACCCGGAGCGACACATCAAGATCAAGACGGCAATGGGCATGGTACCGGTGAGTCGGCCAATATATTCGCCATTGCCCCGGACGTCACCTTTATCGGCGTGAAGCTGGATAACGAGGAGGACCCCTACTCGAGCGCATCCATCCTCGAAGGTTTCCAAGAGGCCCTTTCGCATGAGCCGGACATCATCTCCGTAAGCCTGGGGTATGATCTGTGCCCCCAAAACCCCTTCACCGGCGGGCGCATCAGCCACGAGCATTTAACGAGCCTACCCAATGGGCTCAAACCCCTCGAAGCCGAAATCTCACAAGCTGTTGCAGACGGCATCGTCGTTGTCTTTGCTGCTGGCAACGGGCATGTGGCCTTCCCCGGAATGATGCCTGAAGTGATTTCCGCTGGAGGTGTCTACGTCGATTCAGATGGGAGCATGCAGGCCTCTAGCTATGCCAGTGCCTTTTCCAGCAAGCCCTATCCGGGCCGCAACGTCCCGGATTTTTGCGGCCTCGTCGGTCTGGCGGACAACAATGCGGACTACATCATGTTACCCATTCCCAGCGAGTGCGAAATCGATACAGGCAATTCGGGTCATGACGGCACCCAGGCGGATGACGGCTGGGGAGTTTTCAGTGGAACCTCTGCCGCCGCACCCCAAGTTGCAGCCGTCTGTGCGCTTCTGCTGGAGAAGGACCCGAATCTGACTCCGGGTGAAATCAAAAGCGTGCTTCGGCGTACGTCCCGTGACGTGGTCAATGGCGCTGCAAACCCCTTTAGCAATGTGAACCAAGCCATGCCGGCTGGACCCGGTATTGATGGCGCCACTGGCGCGGGGTTGGTTGATGCCTTTGCGGCCTTCAATCAAGTCTAAGATCGTTGCCCTGGGTATCGAGGATATTCTGGGCTGGCTCGCTCTAACGTGCGTCCATCGGGGCTAAATTAGTCCATTTGATTACAGAATCATCAATTCCTTGGTAGGGGAAGCTTACGCCATGAGACCTGATACCACATTACTAAGTTGGGGGATGCCGCCATGGCCAATCGACATCTGTTTTTAGGAATCATCGCCATTCTGATTACGACATCGCCTTCTACACTTTCTGGCAAAACGAATAAAACCAACCATCCATTGGTTACCCCATACGCGGGCTCAAGCATCTACAGCAAAGATGTTACCCAATTTGACGAACACAGGGTTTTTATGGGCTGGAAGAAAGACAGCAAAGAATTCAAAGTGCAAGTGCTTGAGGGAAAGATCACTAAAATATTATACAAGAATCCTCCTGAACGCTCAATCCTGGAACTGTACAGGAACTATAAAGGCGCATTGCAACAGGAAGGTGTGGAACTGCTTTTTGAGTGCGATCAGGGAAAGAAGGAATGTATTGACGGACATGTTGGCAACCAGTTGCGGCAACAATTCGGCATTCGTGCCATAAAGAACCGATCTGGACGCTATGTTCTCGCTAAGCTGAATCAGGAGAAACAGATTGTCTATCTCGCATTGGCCGTCGGGAACCAGAGTACGGATGTGCACGTCATCGAAATGAAGAAAATGGAAACCGGCAAAGTGGCCCTCAATTTAGCTGCGCTGACGGAGGGTTTAGACAGACAGGGCTTTGTCATCGTAGATGGGATCTATTTTGACACTGATAAAACTGAACTAAAACCTGAATCAAAACCCGCAATAGATGAAGTCGTCAAATTACTTGAGGAGCGCCCAGACCTCAAGCTCTATGTTGTGGGGCATACCGACATGCAAGGGGAGCTGGCGTATAACATCAACCTGTCGTCAGGCCGCGCCGAAGCAGTTGTCCGCACGCTGGTAAATAAACACGGCATCTCGCCAGATCGGTTATTAAGCAAGGGTGTCGGGCCGTTAGCCCCTGTTGCGAGTAATAATCAGGAAGACGGTCGCGCTTTAAATAGGCGTGTTGTCCTTGTAGAGCGTTAGGAGTGTTTCTCTACTACGGCCTCCCGAATTAGATCGTAAATGGTGAATTTTCATCTTCCCCATTCAACTCATGGAACAACGATCTGAATTGCATGGTAAGCTTATGATTGGGCGCATAATTGACAAGAGGTGTGGCATTCTGGTGTGATTCGCGGATGATCACCGAATTCGATAGACGGGTTTGTAGAATGGGCAGCCCTTCTTCGGTAAGCTCTGAGACCAATGCTCGGGGTAAATTGGCGCGCTCCTGAAAGTGATTGACGACAATACCCTCTACATTCAAGTCGCGATTGTGGTCTTGCTGGACTTCACGAACACGGTCGAGAAGTCGATAGAGCGCACGTCGCGAAAAATCGTCACAATCAAAAGGAATCAGACAGCGGTCCGCGGCAATGAGTGCCGACAGGGTGTAGAAATTGAAGGCGGGTGGTGTGTCGATATAGATTGCATCATATCCGCCCAATTGGTCCAGGGCATCTTTCAGTTTTCCGATTTTAAAGCGCGATTCCAGGCGCGACATTAATTCGCCGAGTGCTTCATCAGCAGGCAAGAGTGCCAGGCGGTCGATCGGTGTGGCATGAACATAGGCGCCCACTTCTTTGGGAAACCAAATAAAACTAAGGGTTTCCTTATAATAATCAGCCAGTGTTAGTTCAAGTGAATCCGCCTTATTCCCAAGCATGTATTGAGTTGAGTTCGCCTGAGGATCCAAATCGACCAATAGGGTCTTCTGTCCGGCGGCCGCACTGAACGCCGCCAGATTACATGCGATGGTCGTTTTGCCAACACCGCCCTTCTGGTTGAAAATAACCCTACGCATAAGTTCTTCCAAACATTTTTGGTTAAAGTTAGTGTCAGGCTAGTGGAAGCTTCGGATGGACAATATGTCATTATCGCACACCCGTTAAGGATACAAGGTGTTCGTAAAACCCTTATAGGCGACAGTTGATGTAATTAACTGAAAAGAGCAGTGTGGGATACCTGGTTCGGGGCGTTGGCCAGTAGGTTAGGAAAGGACCCTTGCCGCGCCTGCATCTGACCATGGGCTGCCCACTATGATATGTCCAGAGAATATAGCCTGGGGCGGCTGTGATATCGCAGGTTTTTCGTCGCCGGCTTAAACTTCAGATACTTGCACACCCACCAGTGCCAGATCGTGCACACAATTACTGGTGTCAGCGCTTCAAGCACCGGATAATTCATTTGCGATCCGCCTTAATTGGTCACCGACGCGTAATAGGTTGTCAAACTGATTACCAATTCCGCCATAAAATCAAAATCTAACGTTTCCATTGTATCGGAAGGCAGATGATAATGGGGGTTACGGAAAAAAGCCGAGTCCGTTACCATGACGGCCCGATATCCTTTATCCCAAAAAGAAGCATGGTCGCTGAGTCTTACGGCGGGCAGGACCCAGCCATTGAATGGCACGGTCAAAGACACCACCGGCAGATTGGGGTTCCGCAGAAAACTCTTTCGTAATCCGCGACTGAATGGCAGTGAATCCACATTGCCGACAATGCCAATGAAATTGCCCGTCTTTGGATATCCGAAAAACTGCAATGGAAACGGATAGCGCTGACAACCAGGCTCATGACAGGTATACCCCACCATCTCCAGACAGATCATGCCGTCGATGGTCTCACGTGCTTGCTCAGCACTGGCGGCAAAAACACGGCTGCCCATATAGTCTGTGCCATACGCAGGCGGTTCTTCCAGAGCAAACGCTACATATGTGATCTCAAGGGCACTTTGTCCGCTCGCGGTATCTTGCTTAAGTGCCCTTGCTGTTTCAAGTAGCACTGCTACGGCGCTTGCATTATCGTCTGCCCCCACTGTTCCGGCGACTGAATCATAATGAGCGCCCAAGACATAATGCACCGTCGGATTTTCTGACAGCCGCATTTTGGCGAGTATATTGCTATAAGAATTGCCGGCGTACGCATAGGTCTGCCGTCTCACCTCAAGACCGTATTCTTCAAATTGCGCCTGGATATATCCCGCACTCTTTTCAATATTGCCGGGCACCCGCACGCTACGCTCGCCAATGGTTCGAGTCAGCATGGTCACATGGTTCTGCAAATTACTTCTGATAATTTGCTTGTCAAAACTAGGGGTGTCCTTGTGCACGGATGAGTTTCCTTCCGCAGTGCAAACAGATAGTATGAACAGAATACTCCAGAGTGCGATATTGCGCATGGTGTATTGCCATCGGTAGCGTTGCATAAACTATTTTAACTGTACAAGTTCGCGTCCGTGTCGGTTGAACCTGAAGTGTCGGCGGCGGTCATCTGATTTTATGTTGATCTCGACGAGTTGCGTACCATGCAAGACGGTGACCGGCACATCTACGCCCGCTTTGCCGATATCCCAGATTTTACGATAGAGGTCGGCCAGCCCTTTCACCGGTTGGTCCTTTACCTTTACAATGACATCAGTGCGCTTTACGCCAGCCTTGTCCGCAGGCCCATTCGGTGCTGTGCGAATTACAATCACACGTCCATGGGACTCCTCAGCATACAAACCGATCCAGGGCTTTGGCGGCAAACGGGTGCGTCCGATGGTTTTCAGATCCTCGAGAATCGGTTTCAGCAGATCAATGGGGACGAACATATTGCAGGGGATGGCGCCCAATCCTGCCACGGTCACTTGGGTAAACAATGATCCGATACCAACCAAGCGGCCATCGGATCCGATCAGCGCCGCGCCGCCGAAACCGCTGATGGGTGGCGCAGTGAAGATGGCATTTTCCAGCAGGTATTCCCAGTATCCGGCGAATTCATTCCGAGATACGACGCGCGCCCCTTGAACGGCGTCTTTGCCACCGTAACTGACGGCGAGAATGAGGTCACCTTCCCCCAACATTGAGGATTCGCCCAGTTCGACAGGTTTCATGGAGAGCGGCATTTTGGCTTTAACCAGGCCGAAGCCAGATTCGTGATCATAACCGACCAAGACTGCGGAGGTGGTTTGCCCATCGAATAGGGTCACCTCAACGCTATCGGCCTCCAAAATAAGATATCCGATCGTGAGAATGTGCCCCTCGGCATCGATGAGGATGCCATTGCCCTCACGCTCGGTTCCGAGACTGGTGGCTGTGCGGGCGTCTTGCGGGACGTTGGACCTCAGCTTGACAATGGTCTTGAACAGGTCTTCAAATTCCGTCTGAGCGCCAACTGGCGCGGACAGAATCAATATGACGGCGCATACAGACAAAAACCGGCAAGTATTTTTCATGGTGCTCCCTAAAACGATTTCTGGGTTTACCAAGTCGTTCATCGACGAAAATCACAACCCTAACAGCTAAAATAAGCTCACTTTAGGCAATAATAAACTCTTTGAGTTCCTTGCCGAGGCGGACGACAGACGGGCGCTTGGCGCAGAGTGTGCCTGGGGGCTGTAATGCCCGACGGCATACGGTTGTGGCAATAAACCAAAGACTGGGGATTCGGCCCCCTGAAAAGGATCTGATTTATAGCCTAACCTGCCTGTAAAACTGTCTGAGCGATGGGGTCCACCGCCACCATCATTTTTTAGGTTGGCTCAATTGCGATCCGAATTTATTGGATAACTGCGGACTTTTCAATATTTCCTGGTAAGCGCACGCTACGCGCACCAATGGTTCGGGTAAGCATGATCAAATGATTCTGTAAATTGCTTTTAATCTTTAGCTCATCAAAATGGGTAGTGCCCTGGTGCACGCATGAGTTTCCTTCCGCAGTGCAAACAGATAGTACGGACATAATACTCCAGAGTGCGAAATAGAGTTTGGTGTTTTACCATCGGTAGAATTGCATCAGTTATTTGAATATTACAGATATGGTAATTCAATAGTCTAATTTGGTTTTTACGATTTGCAATCGGGGAGAACCGGTTAGCGCCGGCTAAAGGGATGGATTCGACTCTAAACTATTTCAAATAGGATTTAAACAGCCAGTAATAGCGAAAAAGCCGAAATTAATATATCGAACAGATCGACCTAGACCCACTTTTTGTAGAATTGGCCGACCACCAAATGATGAGATTTGACATTTTTCATTACTTGTATCAAATTGGAAATATAAACGGCTATTTTCATCGATAAGCAATTTTGTAATTTCATATAATCCAGGCATACGCCAGGCAAAAGGGAATCACTTCTTTAAAATGCCTTTGTCGCACCATAATCGAACCATTGATGCACATCATTTATCAATTTTTCATGATCAGCTTTTATATGGCTGTACAGCCTTGCGTTCTCAATACCGATGCTTCCAATCTCGGCTAAACCGATAATGAATTCATTTTCAATATCGGATAAGTTCAGCGGGTTATCGGCATAGATCCTAATAACGCCAATAACCTTACCTTTTACACTCATCGGACCGGATAGAATGGATAGAATCCCCTCTCTTTTTGCTTCTTCTTGATATTGTATTTTTTCATTCGTATGTGCATCTGAAATTAGTACCCATCTTCCTTGCAGCGTCTCAACAATGCTTTTTTCAGAATCAATCGGCCCTTTATTGACATACGCCTCAGATAGCCCGTATGATGAGCTGGTCAACAGTTTATTTCGGGATTTATCCAATAGGAAAATGGCGCATCCTTTGACATCCAATGTTTTTACGATGTTCTCTGTTATTGACCGTAACACCTCACCAATATTGAGTGAGGAGTTTATTCTTTTTGTTATCTCCTTAAACAATCTCAAGTATTTCAATTCCTGATTATGCATGTGGCCTCCTTTTTAATTCACGGCATTTTTCAATTCCTATGAAATTACATTGTAGATATGAGTGCGTACAATTAAAGCCATTTAGAACTATAATTTAATTGTTATATTGAAGGAGGATCAATCGTTAATGTTGGGTGTCTTCAGCCGAATCTGCCCCGCGATATCCGCATTGAATGTGGCTGATGGTATGCCGTAGCATTTCTCCTCAGCCTTGCGGTTTTAGAATTTGAATGCTTAAAAATCTATAGCAACTTTGGTCGATCAAAATCAGCCAAGCGGTTAGTTATAGGTATCGAATGAGGCGATTCCAGGAATCTGTATGAACTGAGAAAAAGGCGAGAGGAATAATAATAGCATGCTCTACTATTTATGAATAGAATGGATTCGTTCTGGAGGTCAAGGGGAGATTTTGTATTTCTGAAGTGTCAATTGGGACGATAGCTGTATGTTGCGATCTGCAATTAGTGGCTGGGGGTGTGACACCATACCATGGTCTGGAAAATATTATAACAGACGCTGATGTGCAGATAAGTTACGGCGCCACGCCCTCAATTTTATACTGATAACTGCCGGTTGCCGTGTCCCGGCCTTCATTACTGCCAACCCCAGACATCCTAGGACATCACAGCCATCGGTGCAGTCAATGATCTCACGAGCCCGGGTGAGCCACCGAATGCCGCGTCCCAATGATGAGCGGGGATAAATGGTATACACCAAAATTATGTGTAGTCGTTCAACTTCGATCTGACAGACTCCAATTCTGACGGGGATGTCAGTCAGGTAAAAATCAGCGCCTCTACATTTCTCGGCGGCATCGGTGGCCGTTCTAAAAGGGTTCGATTGGCTTGCCGCCCTGTGCACCCGTAGGATTTAGTATGGTTATTCTCAAATCTTCCCTTTGTACATTGCAGGTCTGCCCGCAATCGCAAGCACAAAGCCATGAATCTGCATGGATTAACCAATGCCTGGGTGTTGTCTAGGGGCGATATGGTAAAACCCGAAAAACCGTGGGGTCATTGCATGCACGGATGGTAGAACGATTGCTGCAACCACACGCCATCCGTCCGCATCGATTCTCAGAAAAGGCCCAGCATGCTATGATGGCAATCACCTCATGAGAGCTAATGCACATTGATCAATAGGCGACAGACCGATGGACTGTAAAATGTCACGCAGGGAGATGTTGCGCTTTCTGATGATTGCCATGCCGGCAACGCTATGCGGGTATCAGAAAACGGACTATTTCGATGATGAGCTTGTGTGCGTACACGTGTATCATCCCTCTCGTGACCTGCCCGCCCCACTTTTGGAAACGCAAAAAGCAGCAGCAACACGTAGCAAGGATTCAGAGGACTTCCAAATGGGGCTACCCGAACTGATATGGTGCGAAACCCCAGTGCCCCTCTTGGATCTGTTTCAGTATTTCTGGCCGGTCACTCACCAAGAGGTTACCCGCCTGCAAGATCAAATGGAGATCCGATACAAGGTCGACAAGCTCCTCGGGATCGATGATCTGCAGGGCCTTGAGCAGACACTGAACGCCCGCGAACGTCACCATCGCCGGAAGCCCGCCGCCTGGGCGATGATTCTGACCCTGAACGATCATACCCGGCACATCTGCCCGCA
Organism: Desulfosarcinaceae bacterium; assembly: GCA_030066015.1. Classification (GTDB taxonomy): domain Bacteria; phylum Desulfobacterota; class Desulfobacteria; order Desulfobacterales; family Desulfosarcinaceae; genus JASJCL01. The sequence continues at coordinate 9,728 of JASJCL010000057.1, forward strand.
TTTGGTTGAGCTCTGCAAACAGCATTCTGTCGAGGAACTGGTTATCTTCAAAGATCCCTCACAGCCGCCCTATCTGTGCAGCTATCCCTCACAGCAGAAGGGATTTAAGAAACCGCCCCCCATCGGGGGCACCCGGAGACCCGAAGCGATTATCTAAATATGGATTGACGCTATCCAAAGGAGAGACCGCGATATGCAGATTCAGGATGCGATCAAGACACGGCTGAGTATCCGTCGCTATGCTAATGAAACGATCCCAGACACGGACATGGAGATCCTCTTGAAAGCCCTGCAGCTTTCTCCGTCCGCCAACAATGCCCAGAACTGGGAGTTTGTGTTTGTCGGCGACCCGGACCTGAAGCACAACCTCATCAAAGCCTGTTCAAGCCAGAGGTTCGTGGGCGATTGCGCCTATCTTATCGCCGCTGTGGTAGACCCTGCCCAAAAGTGGCACATGGTCGACATCACCATTGCACTCACCAATCTCACCCTGCAGGCCGTTGAATTGGGCTATGGAACCTGCTGGATTGGGGCATTTGACGAAAATCAGGTCAAACAGCTTCTAAAAGTACCCCCCCAAAAGAAGATCGTGGTCTGCATGACGCTGGGGACTCCGACAGGAAAACATGTTCCGCGAAGCAGGAAGCCCATCGACAGTTTTGTCTACCGGGATCAATTTGGCCGCTCTTGGAATCAGCGGTAGTCGGCCAGCGCAGGTGAATAGCTGAGTGATGCGAAATCCCCCAGCCTGAAAAACGACGATAAAGATGACTCCAACAGTGAGTGCGCTCAAGGACCCCGCATATGTTTCAGGCGACGTGATCGTCATCGGCGGGGGTGGCGCTGGTCTCAGGAGTGCGATTGCCGCGGCAACCACTGGCCATCGAGATGTCATTGTCGTCTCAAAATCCAAGGCTGCACGTGCCTGCAACACCTATCTTTCCAAAGGGATCGTGGCCGCATCGGGACAATCAACCGCTCCTGACAGTGCCCAGCGCCACATGGTGGACACGCTTGAAGGGGGTCGTTATTTAAATGACCCGGCAGTCGTATCCCGAATGACGCAACGGATCCCGTCCGAGATTTCATTCCTCGCCGATTGCGGCGTTCCCTTCTCGAGGGAAGGCGAAAAACTCCATGTGTTCCATACACCCGGGCATACGCATCCCCGCCACGTTTTCAGTGCCAACTGGAAGGGCAGTGATTTGGTGCTGCCGCTCAGGCGTCGGGCCAACCAAATGGGGATACAGTTCTGCGAGCACGTCTTCATTACCCGGCTTTTTACCGCTGAAGGCCGCATCTGTGGTGCTGCGGGCGTAATGGCAGACGGTCGCTTCATGGTGTTTGAGGCCAGTTCGATCATATTGGCGACTGGCGGCTATGCCCAGATATATCTCAACACCAACAATGCGCCCGGGATTACGGGAGATGGTCAGGCACTGGCGTATCACCTGGGCGTACCGTTGAAAGACATGGAATTCGTGCAGTTCTATCCCACGGCACTGGGCCGCCGGGGCAGCCGCCTCTTCTTGAACGAGAAGCTCCTGGCACAGGCGGGGGTGAGGCTGGAAAATGCGAACGGAGAGGATCTTTTCGAACGCTACGGACATCCAGATCGACTCAAAGTGACCCGTGACCAGCTGGCCCAAATGGTCTGCCGAGAAGGCCAGGGCTCAGCTACGGCGCATCGGTACGCTGTCATGAATCTCGATGGGTTGTCCTCCGAAGCCGCCGCTCGGCTGGGCCAACTGGTGCCCTCATCCTTTTGGCAAGGGCAGAAAAGATTCCAGGTGGTCCCCACAACCCACTATTGCATGGGCGGCATAGTCACGGATGACGGCTGTCGTACAGCGGTAAAAGGGCTTTTCGCTGTCGGGGAGGCAGCGGCCGGTTGCCACGGCGCCAACCGGCTTGGGGGCAATTCTCTGGCGGAAATTTTTTCGATGGGATCGATTGCCGGCGAATTCGCCGCCAAAGAAGCGGGAACAGCGAAACACTCTGATTTGCTGCGGGACAGGGCGGCAGATGAAAAGCAGCGCCTGGAAAACTTCTTCTCCAATCAAGGCGAACCTCCCAGGCGCCGGATGCATGCACTGAAGAACCTCATGTGGGACAAGGTTGGCATCATTCGCGAGAAAACGGCGCTCGAGACGGCCCTGGGTGCGCTTCAGGACGACGGGCCACAGGCCTCGGTCGCTTCCTATGCCGATCTAATCAAACGATTGGAATATGGGAACATGCGGCTGGTTGCCGAAATGGTTTGCCGAGCCGCCCTTTATCGAGAGGAGAGCCGCGGATCCCACTTCCGCCAGGACTTTGCAAACGAAGATGACGATAACTGGCGAAAAAATATTGTCGTGCGCAACACTTCATCCGGAATGGAACTCGATATCATGGCGGTCCCCCAAGAGACAGGGTGACAGCGCTTGTGTATTCCAAATGCGTGTCACTTCTGACCCCAACTACTTGTCCTTGGTGAACGCTGCCAGATAGAGCCGATTCGTCGGTCGTCAGGCTTTCCCGAACAGCCGCGACAGCACGCCTTTTTTCGGTGCTTCCGGTTCGGGCAGCTCGAGGTGGCGGCAAATACACTTCTCAACCTCGTACTGGGATACATTTTCGCCCTCGACGACGATCTCGTCGGCCACCAGAACGGCGGGCGCCACGGGCAGATCCAGCTCGAAGTATTCGTCGGTCATGTAGTGGGCTTTGGGCTTGGAAGTGACCTCGATGTCGATGGGATACTTTTTGCCCAGACTGGGCATCATCTGCTTGAAATTCTTTCAGGGCCTGCCATTTGGTTCGTTGAGAAAAAAGCGGACCTTCAGCATATTGCCTCCTTTGTTCGTGGACACGCCGTCATTCCATTCTGCCGTGGCCCCCATGAGACCACCGGTCAGGACGGCGCCCCCCCAAGATCGAGTTGGTCACCGCCAGCACCCCAATGGGACTGAGGCCGTTACCGATCAATTGTGGTCTGTCGTCTCTGGCGCCGAAATAGGCGTTGGTGATGGGGATTAGTGGATAGACACAGGGCGTCAGGTTCAAGGCCATGCTGCCCATGAATATCCCCCTTTCAGAAAACGGCGCTTGATCATCTCCACCTTCGCCAGCCGGTGCACCGCTAGCAGGCACATGGACCGGAAGAATTCAGCAACCCCCTCGTCCGCGAGGCGGTATCTCACGTAAAGCCCCTCCTTTTCGGCCTTGATGAAGCGTGCCGTTTTGAGCGTCTGCAGGTGCTGTGAGGTGTTGGCGACGCTCAAACCGGTTTCCCGGGAAAGCGTCTCGACCGTCTTTTTGCCCTGGCGGATAAGGTCCAGCAGCTCCAGCCGTTTGGGACTCGATACCGCTTTGCCGATCATTGTAAATTGCTCCTAGATGGCGTCTTTGAACGCTCTGGATGGACTTTTCATCGACCAGCCTCTCTATGATTCAATTAATTCATTGAATAATAATTACAAGGCCGGTTCGAATCTGGCAACGACCGCGAACCTAACTGCGGTTTCGACGGCGGCGGCAGGTCGCTACCGCTACCCAGACGGGATCCTTCAAGGGCTGCTTTCAATGATGGGTTTGGTAAGGTCGTTTTGGTGCAGGGGGCTGAAAAGGACGAAGCGTTCATGCAGGGTATTGCGGGACGCTTGGTGGCGGGGCAGATACGCTGAAACATCTTACCGGCGGGTGCGAGCGGTGTCGGGCGATTGCTACCCACACGCTGACGCGCCTGGCCGGTAGAGGGGCCATGACGCGCTGTTCGGTCGGATCAGGCGTGATGGCGGCGACCGAGCAAGTAGTACCAGGCACTCCAGAACAGGCCGAACACCATCACCACCGTAATCATCAAAGCGGCTCTTATCGGTGAAGTCATTTGTGGCCTCCTTTCACATCTCACGTCATCTGTCTGGCAGGACATAATTGCAACGCACATACCGCTCTGCGCCGCATCCCGCCGTGGATATTCACAATAGCTGCAAACGCCCGTAAAATCGGCCATTCAGGGAAAATGCGATGCGCTATTTTTGGGGAATTCCCCTTTGGAAGCACGCGATGGCGGTGACACGGCAGCGGCTGCAGCGCTGTTGTCCTGTGTAAATGAGAGGCGGCTTACACATCAAATTGGTGAAATCGATTCACAATCACGCAGGTTGGGATCGGTCCTCCGCAGCCGTCCTGGGTACATTGGGTAATCAAGGTCATGTCCTCCGGGTAGAATACTTCCCTGCTTGAGGACCACGGCCACAACATGTGGCGTACCACATTTGTCTGCCACAACATGTTGACGGCACCCTAATTGCCATATGCAACCCAAAGTGCAGCTCCGACGACAGCACCGGCGGTTGCACCGAACACAAGCCGATACCCTCCCACACCATAGCGTTCAATAGGAAAGCGACCCGCGATGATCGGACACGCTGTAACCCAGGTAACCACCGGCCGACCGGATTGGCAGGCGGTAGCTCGATTGCGCCAACGCCCGTCTCGGGCATCTTCACCGGCACTCGCGTCCAAGGAGGAAGAAAAGCGGCTGGGAACCGGCCACGCCAAGGTGGAAGACGTGATCTTCATCGTCAACAACCAGCAGCCGGCGGCCCTGGACAATGTCCTCTTCATCACCCTCGACTACGCCATCGCCAAATACGGCATCAATATCCGAGACCTCGATGAGCACATCCCCAACACCGGCTACAACAACATCTGGCTGCAGTTCCCCAATCGTGAGATCGAGAAGCTCGCTTTCCAGATCGTGGACAGATCGGATTCCAATGACACCAAGCTGTGGAAAATCGCCTCCTGGGTGATCGACAACATCGGTTATCTCAGTGACGAAGAGAATTATGGTTACGAGGAGTTATGGGCGCCGCCGATCTGGACCCTGAGCAAGGAGTTGGGGGATTGCGAAGACGGCGCCTTTCTGATCCACAGCCTGGCGCTCAACGCCGGGGTACCGGCGGATCGTCTGAGGACTTACGGGGGGGAAGTGAAAACCGGCATCGGCGCCATGAGCGCCGGTCCCCTGGCCGGCCATGGCTGGACGGCCTATCGCCGCGAGCGCGACAATGAGTGGGTGGTGGTGGATTTTTCCTACTATCCCAACTACAAGCCCATGTCCAGCCGCATACCGATGAAAGAGGATGAGCGCTACGTAGAGGACTTCTGGTACATGGATCTGCGTGAGTGGGTGAACACGCCCTACTCCAACCGCATCCGGGAACCGGAACCGGCGGTCTACAACCAGTTCGCCAGCTGGGACCTAGTGGCGATGATCCGCGGTAGCCTGGTGAACACCTATGGCTGAGACCGGCGCGCGCGCCGCAGTCCTCAGTCGTAAAGAGAGATCTGCAGCAAGCGGCGTTTGAAGCGGGTCAGCTCCGCCAATTCCGTGGAGAGCCGCGCCTGCTCGTCGGCGATCTCGGTCAAGGCATCCGTTAGATCTTCCATGCTGTTGACCGTCGCCGGACTCATCAGTACACGGGTGAGGTGCTCCTGGTACTGCTCAGCCAAAGTGTACTCGCCCTGTTCGAACTCTCCCAGCGCCCGGCCGAGCCGCTTCGCGGCGCCCAGCACGATGGAATCCGCGATGTCGCCAAACCCGCTCCTGAGATCCGCGTGCAGTTGGTGGACGTGGGAGCAGATGTCGTTGGTCTTGAAGAGATCGTAGAACTTGCCCCGATCGATCTTTTCGATGGAGATATCCTTGTATTCCTGGGGTGTGGTGGCCCCCGACAGGATGGACAACTCGATCAGAACGATGGCGTGTGCCCGTTCAAAGCTGGCGACGACATTGGTCAGAACCGACACCAGATGGGCCCGAGCCGCCTGCTGGGTGTCCCCCCACTGCTTCATCTGATCAATGAGGCGGTTCAACACCGGTGTATCCTCCAATAGCGCCCCAAGGGCGTCTAAAATTCGCTTCAGCATGATGCCCCCCTGCTTTCCGCGGCAGGACAGGACGTGCGAGCCGCCCCACCCCAGCCTGTTGGTGGCGGCGCGCATCACCGGCTGCCCGCCGCCGTTGCTGCGTTCGATACGTGGTGACTGCCAATTACAGAATAAACACCAATCACCGCCAGCGCCATCTTTCTCGGCAGGGCCACCGCTCGGTTGATCCCCACGGCGATCGGAATAACGGCACCCTTGGTGCGCCCCCTTGATTTTTATCTTGATCCGGCGGATAGTGCTCGGCATTTCATCACCCATCCGTCGGCATTGCAAAGGCAGTCCACCATGGCCCTTCGACGCGACCGCATCGGTACGACCATCCGCCAGATCCCCTTCCGCTATAATCGGGACACGCTGATCCAATATGCCCTGGGCATCGGCTGCGGGAGCGACGCGGCCGACTTGGGATACATCTACGAGAAGGAACTCACAGCGTTTCCCACCTTCGCCGTGGTGCCCTTCATGGCCTACTACATGACCGATTTTATCGCCTATGCGGGGCTCGATCTGCAGCATCTGCTGCACGGTGAACATCACATCGCGCTCCACAGGCCCATGCCGCTGGAAGGCACCGTTTTCACCGATTTTGTGTGGGAGGCGGTTTTCGACAAGGGCGATACGGGTGCCCTCATTCAGACAAGCAGTGTGACGAAGACGGCTAAAGGTGAGCGGCTCTATGAGAACCAGGCCCTCTTCCTGGATCGCAGCGCGGGCAATTTCGGCGGCGAACGGGGCCCGCGGGTTGTGCCGCGAGACATGGCGACCCTGGGAGCGCCCGCCTTCCGGGAGCGATTCACCACCAGCCCCCGCCAGGCCGCTCTCTACCGGCTCAGCGGCGACAAGAATCCCCTCCACATCGATCCCGACTTCGCCCGGCGGTCCGGATTCGCCCAACCCATCCTGCACGGGCTGTGCAGTTTCGCCATCGCCTGCCGGGCGGCGGTGAAGCGTCTCTGCGACGATGATCCCGCCCGATTGGCCAGCTTCGGCGCGCGTTTCACGGGTGCCGTCACGCCCGGCGACGTTCTGATCACCACGGGCTGGGCGGGCGAGGCACCTGGCAGCTACCATCTCCAGGCCACCAATCAGGAGGGGCTGGTCGTCCTTGCCAATGCCGTGCTCCAGCTTCGCCGATAGCGTGCTGCGGTTTTCCCGGCCCATTGCATTGCACCGTACCTGCAGGAAATTAGGCACTCCCGTTGATCAGCCAGTACACGATGCTGTTGACCAGGTAGTAGATGCCGACCAGCTCTGCCATCAAACAGATACCATAGTACCACAGCCGCCGAATGAGGGGTGTGGGTAAAATGGTGGCCAGACTGACGGTCCCCAGGCAGATCAGGGAGATAAAGGTGTAGAAGTATCCCTTCGCCACCAGCCCGGTGAGAAAGAAGAGACTGATGTTCAGAATGACGAGCAAATTGTTCAGGCGCGTCAGATTGGCCCAGAAAACCGCATGATCGGTGATGAAGGCCCGCTCCCACTGTGTGTACTGCTCCGAGATAGGCATAGACATCCTCCGTCAGCGGAAAACAGATCTCTATTCGGGTTTCCCAGCCGCCATCTGATCAGTCGCAAGGGAGCATCAAACCTTACGCCGGCGCCCTGCGTTGACCAATCTGGGATCGCCTGTAAGGTTTTGGGACGGTGGGCGACGAAGGGGATAAATGGTGTGAAGGGCGGCGCCTGCAAGCGACCGTCCCTTTGCACAGCAAGTATATCCGCGCAGAATTGCCGCCGCATGGGGCGGACCGGGGCAGATTACGGCGGTTGCCATGCACCGCCGAACCATCCACCCCGATCGTTCGGCCCTTTATGAACAAGCCTTCGGCAAGTGTGCCAGGGGATAGTGGTGCAGCGCCTCACCGGCGATTCATAAGGATATGAAGCACATGGTGGGTGCGCTGAAAGCGACGCTCTAAACCACCCGCTGCCGACGGGGCCTCGATCGGGCCGGCCGCGGTCGCTCCGAGTGGCCGCCGCTGGACCAGTCGTTTCGATCCACAGCGGGTCGATGACGCGCTGAGGACTCAACCGATCATTCCAAGGATGAAATCATGCAGAAAATCGCATCCAAGCTCCTCCTCATCTCGGTCATTCTTATACTGGCGATTCTTTTCTTCAGCCTGGACCTGGGACAGTACTTCACTCTGGAAAACCTCAAACGCCACCAGTCGAGTGTCAACGATTTCTACACGAACCACCGTCTGTTGACGATCTCGATCTACTTTCTGGCCTATGTGGCCATCGCGGCCCTCAGCCTGCCCGGCGCGGTGATCATGACACTGGCCGGCGGGGCCATCTTCGGGCTGGGCATTGGTACCATCGTCATCAGCTTCGCCTCCTCCATCGGCGCCACGCTGGCCTTCCTGGTGTCGCGGTTCTTATTGCGGGACATGGTGGAGAACAAGTTCGGCGACAAGCTGAGGACCATCAACGAGGGCATCCGCAAGGATGGCGCCTTCTACCTGTTTACCCTGCGCCTGGTGCCCATTTTTCCCTTTTTCGTCATCAACCTGGTGATGGGTTTGACCCCCATCCGGCCCCTGATCTTCTACCTGGTCAGCCAGATTGGTATGCTGCCGGGAACTGTGGTGTACGTCAACGCCGGTACGCAATTGGCCCGGTTGGATTCACTACAGGGAATCCTCTCGCCGGGACTACTCTTCTCCTTCGCCCTGCTGGGGATCTTTCCCTGGATCGCCAAGACACTCGTGGCAACCATCAAACGCCGACGGGCTTTCGCCAAATGGCCCCGGCCCGACCACTACGACTACAACATGATCGTCATCGGCGGTGGCTCTGCCGGGCTGGTGGCCGCTTACATCGGCGCGGCGGTGAAGGCCAGGGTGGCGCTGGTGGAAAAGCACAAGATGGGGGGCGACTGCCTCAACACCGGCTGCGTTCCGAGCAAGGCGTTGATCCGTTCCGCCAAGATGCTGGCCTACGCCGGGCGGGCCAGGGAGTTTGGCTTCGAAGCGGCGCAGGTGGACTTCAACTTCAGTGCGGTGATGGAGCGGGTGCAGAAAGTGGTCCGGACGGTGGCACCCCATGACAGTGTGGAGCGCTACACCAAACTGGGCGTCGAAGTCTTCGAAGGGGAAGCTCGGATCACCTCCCCCTTCACCGTCGAAGTGGACGGTCGCGAACTGACCACGCGCAACATCATCCTGGCCACCGGGGCGCGACCCTTTGTCCCCCCTATTCCGGGTCTGAACGACATCGAATACCTCACCTCCGATACGGTCTGGTCCCTGCGGGAACTGCCGCAACGCCTGCTGGTGCTGGGCGGCGGCCCCATCGGCAGCGAACTGACCCAGACCTTCGGCCGAATGGGATCGAAGGTGACCCAGGTGGAGATGATGGACCGCATTCTAGTGCGCGAAGACCCCGACGTTTCGCAGATGGTGCGCGACCGCTTCGAATCGGAAGGCATCGAGGTGCTGACCGGACACAAGGCGCTGCGGGTGGAGAATACCGGCCCCGGGCACACCCTGATTTGTGAAGGCCCCAACGGAGAGGTGGCCATTGCGTTCGACGCCATTCTCGTCGCGGTCGGGCGTGCGGCCAACACCACGGGCTTCGGCCTGGAAGAGATCGGGGTGGAACTCAACCCCAACGGCACAGTTGCCGCCAATGGCCTCTTGCAGACCAATTTTCCCAACATCTTCGCCAGCGGCGATGTGGCTGGCCCCTATCAGTTTACCCACACCGCCGCACATCAATCCTGGTACGCCGCCGTCAATGCCCTCTTCGGACGCTTCAAGTCGTTCAAGGCCGACTACCGCGTGATTCCCTGGGCCACTTTTACCGATCCGGAGGTGGCCCGGGTGGGGCTCAATCAGACGGAGGCCGACGAGAAAGGCGTCCCCTACGAAGTCACCACCTACGGCATCGACGATCTGGATCGGGCCATCGCCGACAGCGAGGATCACGGTCTGGTGCGGGTGCTCACCAAACCGGGATCGGACAAGATCCTGGGCGTGACCATCGTGGGCGCCCACGCCGGCGACCTGATCAGCGAATACGTTTTGGCCATGAAGCACAACCTGGGGCTCAACAAGATCCTGGGGACCATCCATATCTACCCAACGCTGGCCGAAGCCAACAAGTATGCGGCCGGCATGTGGAAAAAGGCCCACGCGCCCCAGGGTCTCCTGCGGTGGGTGGGCCGTTACCATGCCTGGATGCGGAGTTGATTCCCATGGGCAGCGTGACTTGAATCATTGGCCAGATCTGCTATCCTTAAGCCTCTTTTTCGGCCAACCATCATAAAGCCATGAAGGGGCGACAGTCTGAAGATGAAGACGGCACTGGCGTTAGATGCAGATCAGTGGGTGGATGCCTATGGGGATGCGCTATATCGATTCGCCCTGCAGCGGGTCAAACAGATCGAGGTGGCGGAAGACTTGGTCCAGGAAACCTTCCTGGCCGCCGTGCAGGCCCAGGAGCGCTTCAAGGGGCAGTCATCGGAGAAGACCTGGCTCTTCTCCATTCTCAAGCACAAGCTCATCGATTATTACCGCAAGCAGAGGACCCGCAATCGGAGCGAAGTGCTGACCGACGACGAAGGCGCGGTAGATCGGATGTTCAAGGCCGACGGCCATTGGCAGGAGCCCCCGACGCCCTGGCATGGCGATCCCGGCAGATCCCATGATGTGCGAGAGTTTCTGGACGCCTTCTATGATTGTCTGGGACATCTGCCCGAACGCACGGCCAAGGCCTTCGCCTATCGCGAGATCGATGGACTGAGCACCGACGATATCTGTCAGCGGTTGGAGATCAGCGCCTCCAACTGCTGGGTCATTCTCTACCGCGCCCGCATGCTGCTGCGGAAATGTTTGGAAGGAACCGGAATCGGCAAACCGGTGGAAGCGAGTGCCACATGAGACATTGGATGTTCCGCTGCGATGAGGTATCAAAAAAGGTCTCTCTGGGCCTGGACGCCCCTATGCCACTGGGAACACGCCTTCTGATCCGCATGCACCAGTGGATGTGCCGCCACTGCAGTCGCTTCAACCGCCAGCTTCAGCGTCTGCGGGAGCTCAGCCGCTACGATGAGGAGATCCCCGCGGATCTCGACTGCCCGCCGGATCATCACCCCAACCTCTCCCCCGAAGCCCGCGAGCGGATCAAGGCCCGCTTGCGCTGCGAAGATATGGATAGATCCTGACAGTCGCTCTTCTCCCGGAGCGGTTCCCGCCATATCGCCCGGTCGCTCGCCGCAGCAGCCAACACGCCGGCGAGCGCCTTAGAAATAGCGGCTCAGCCATAGATAGAGACGATCCGCGGGCGCCAGCCGCTGGGGATCCACCGGGCTGTCGACCGTGAACCCGCCGAACTCGCTGCCCCGCGCCCCCCAGTGCCATTGTCCGCCGAGGATCATCTGCCAGTCTTCGGCCAGGTCCCATAGCAGCTGGGGCTGCACGAGGCCGGAAGGGTCCCAGAGGTTGACGATGAGAGTGGTGTCCAGCCGGACCAAGGGATGGGCCTCCACCTGCACCTGTGCGGCCAGGTAATACTGCCCCAGGGTGAAGATCTCTCCGCGCGCCAGGCGCTCGGCGAGGACCTCATCCGCCAAAGCGGATGCGTAATCGCCCCGGTTGCCGAGCTCATTGTAGTAGAACTCCAACAGCCCGTAGAGATTCTTCCCGCGCCACATCCAGGCAGTGTCCAGATTGGCCACCAACTGGAGGTAATTATCCGCCACACTCCCATCGGCGACCTGGGTGTAGGTGGCATTGAGGCGCCACAGCGCCGCCCCCAGATAGCCGTTGCCGCCTACGCCCACGACGCTGTCGGCGTAGTGGCGCGCCCCCATCAGGTCGACCTCAAGGCCGCTGATGGGGAGATGGAGCTTGACGGCGGTGGAGCCCTGGTCTTCCCGCAGATCGCCACTCTCGGGATCGCGTCGCGGCAGATAGAGCATCTCGGCATCTGCCGCGCCCAGGAGCCACCGCAGATGCAGCATATCTTCACCGGTCTTGTAGTCCCGCTGCACGGCTGTCGGTGCGAAGGGATTGAAAAGATCCATGGGGTTGAAGATCAATCCGTCGCCCCAGGTGAGGGCCTGGCGGCCCAGCCGCAGGCTGCCCCAATCCGGCGTGTAGCTCAAGTGGAGACGATCGAGACGCTGATAGACCAGATGGCGGTCCGTCTCACTTAGATTTCCGGTGAGATCCCATAAACGGCGACGGTCATCCACCCCTGTTTGGGGGAGGTACCCTCGCGGCAGGCCCGCGCCGGCACCGATCGATGCGGACCGGCTCTCGAGGGTATCGCCCGCCAGGGCCACCAGTTCGTAATGGGTATCCATGGCCCAGCGGCTGCCGGCCTGGAGCCGATGGTTGAGGCGCAGCTCGGCCTGCCCATCGAGATAGGGATCGCGGTCGACGACGCGCTGGGCGCTATCCGTTTCGAGGTGGGCCACGCTGCCGATGGCGCGCAGATGACCGCCCAGTGCCATTTGAGGCGGCCATACTGCCGCTTTGCCGGGATCGGGTGCACTGCTGACACCGAGGCACGCGATAAGAAGACAGCCGGCGAAGCGGCGCAACGCTGCTGGCAGGGGGAAGCCCTTCATCGGTGCTCGGATGCCTTGTGCAGGTCGTCGGCGATGCGCCCGTCGCGGATCTGAACGATGCGACGGGCATAGGCCATCACCATCTCGTCGTGCGTGGAGAAGATGAAGGTCACGCCGCGGTCGCTGTTCATCCGCTGCATGAGGTGGAGCAGGCCCTCGCCGGTTTTGGAGTCGAGGTTGGCGGTGGGTTCGTCGGCCAGGACGATGCTCGGATTGGAGACGATGGCGCGCGCCACGGCCACCCGCTGCTGCTGGCCGCCGGAGAGCTCGGCGGGGCGCCGGTGGGCCATTCCCTCCAGTCCAACGACGGCCAGCACCTCCCGGGCGCGTCGGCGCCGTTCCCTGGCGGCGACCCCCTGTAGCAGCATGACGTACTCCACGTTCTCAAGGGCCGAGAGCACCGGAATCAGGTTATAGGCCTGAAAGACAAAGCCGATGCGATGGAGGCGCAGATCGGCCAGTTGGGCCTTGCTCTGGCGGGCGTATTCGCGGCCGTCCACCCGAATGGTGCCGCTGTCCGCGTCGTCCAGACCGCCGATGAGGTTGAGCAGGGTGGTCTTGCCGGAGCCTGAAGGACCGGCCAGCGCCATGAAGCCGCCGGCCTCCACGCACAGATCGATCTCCGCCAGGGCCGGCACAACGAGCTTGCCTTGCCGGTAGCTTTTAGACACGCCGTTACATTCGACGATGGTGCCCATCTGTTTCGATCTTCCTTTTCAATGGTGACGCATGGCGGCCACCGGGGTCATGCGCGCGGCCTTGATGGCGGGGTAGAGACATACCAGCAGGCCCAGCAGCAGCACCACCAGATTGGCCCGCAGGAGGTCCCGGATCCACACCACCGGGGTGATGATGCGCGCCATCCCCGCATAGGCGACCCCCTCCGCCATGGCCGACAGGTCGATCCCGGTGATGGAAAGGCCCCAGCAGGTGGCCAGCCCCAATAAATTGCCGGCGCCGATGCCCAGCACGAGCATCAGCAAGGTTTCCAGCAGGACGCCGCGTACAATCCGCCCCGGTCGCATTCCCAGCGCCTTGAGCACGCCGAATTCGCGCATGCGTTCGAAGACGGCCATGAGCGTGGTGTTGAGAATACCAAAGCCCATGGCCACGAAAACGACGATGAACCAGATCAGTATGAAGGTGTCAAACATCTCCACGTAGGCCTTCAGCAGGGGAAGAATTTCCGGCCACGCTCGCACCCGCAGAGGGCTGCCCGCCAGGCGCGCTTTGAGGTCATTGGCCACGGGAACCGCCATCTCGTGTGCGGGCAGCCGAATGGCGATCTCCGATATGCGGTTGCCCAGCTTCAGCAGTTGCTGGGCGGACTGGCGGTTGACGAAGAGAAAGCCCTTCTCCGTGTCGGCCATCTCGGCCTGGTAAATACCGCGGATGCGAAAGGCGCGGGAAACGATCTCGCCATCGCTGTCTTGGGCGGTGAGGATCAGCTTGCGGCCCAGACGGGTGTCGAACTGCTGTGCCAGGGCGCGTCCGATGAGGATGCCGCCCGTATCGCCGTCGGCGAGATAGGCGCCTTCGGTGACAGCGGTGCCGATGAAGGAGAGACGGGCCTCTGCCGCGGGGTCGATGCCCATCAGGATGGCCCCTCTGGTGTGGCGGGCGTTGCTGACCACCGCACCTATCCGGATGCGCTGGGACCAGCGGCTGCCCGCCGGCAGAGCGTCCCTGGCGGCGCTCATCCAGGTCTCCGGATCTGAGATGCTGTGCTCAATGGCGGGATCGTCGGGGTACGCCTGCTGGTGAATCTGGATGTGACCGGTGAGGGTGTCGATATTGTTCTGGATCATCCCGATCAAGATACCCCGCATCAATGCCCCCAAGCCCACCATACTCCAGACGCCAATGATGACGGCGGTCAGGATCACGGCGGTCCGGCGGGGATTGCGCCAAATGTTGCGCCAGGCAAGCTGCAGTTCCATGGTCACCACGTCCAGATTCCCGATCATGTCAGCCGCAGGGCCTCCACCGGCTTGAGCCCTTGGATCTTGAGGGCTGGATAGAGCGCCGCCGCCAGGGTTATGAAAAAGACCGTCAAGGGGCCGGCCGTCACCGTGACCACGGTCAAGCGCGGATAAAGGGTGTTGGGGATGCCGTATTGGCGGAAGAGGTCGGAGGCCCCCCCCAGTTCGATACCGTGGGTTGCGAAATACCCCGTGATCAGGCACCCGAAGAGGACGCCGGCCCCAATCCCCACCAGCGTGATGCCGGCCGATTCCATCAACACCAGGCGGGTCAGGCGGGCGGGGCGGGCACCGATGGCCAGCATCACCCCAAACTCGTGGGTGCGCTCGAAAATGGCCATCAGAAAGGTATTGAGAATGCTGAAGGCCACCACCAGGATAAGGATCACGTAGGAGATGGCGCCGCTGACCAGATCCATGGCGATGGCCTGCTTCAGACCGGGCAGGAGGGCGTCCCAACTCAGCGAAACGAGGGGATGGGTGTTGGCGAGATCGGTCAGCGTTGGCGCAAGCGCTCTCTGGATGGGACCGACCTCGGTCAGTCGCCCGGTGGTGACGACGATTTCATGGACGGCGGCGTCCATGGAGAACACCTCCTGGAAGGTCTGCAGGTGGATCTGGACCGCACCGCGATCGTAGTCGTCCATGCCCGAGCGGTAAATGCCGCGGACCCGCACCACCGTGGCGGCCACGGAGCCATCCCGGCCCTGCCCCAGGATGGTGAGCTCATCCCCCACATCGACGCGCAGATTGCGGGCCAGCAGATAGCCCACGAGCGCCCCTGACAGATCTTCCGAATCCGGTGCCGGGGCCAGGTAGGCGCCCGCTCGGATAATGCGGGGCAAGGTGGAGACTTGGGCCTCGGCTGCAGGATCGATCCCCTCCACCATGATGCCGTACGCCCGCTCTTGGGAGGCGACGAGGGCGAATGCCCGCGCTCTGGCCGCATGGGCGTCCACTTCCGGTATGGCGGCCAGTGCCTGGTGCACCGCCCGGGGATCTTCGATGACCCGGCGGATCTCCTGCTGCTCTTGGTAGCCCGCCGCCTGGACCTGGAGATGACCAGTGTGGATCTTGATGGAGGCGTTGATCATCGCCTCGTAGCTGCCGAACTGAAAGGAGAGCATGAAGATCAATAAGACGCAGGCGAAGGCGATGGCCAGGGTGGTGAGCAGGGTTCGCCGGGGATGACGCCAGATGTTGCGCCAGGCCATTTTTACGGGGATGGAGAGCATGGGGTCCTCTTCGCGCTAGCGACCGCCATGGATCAGGGCGTTGCGGGTAAAGGTGCGATCGGGAAGGGTGTCCTGAAACGTCAGTTCAAGGTAGGTGAGCTGGGTATACTGTTCGGTTTTACCCGTCTCCCGCATCTTCCATACCTTCGGAAAGATGCGGCCGCCCATCAACTGAATCTCGTGGGCCGTCATCTTCTTGACCGAAACGAGCTCCTCGTCGAAGAACTCCTGAGAGAGGATCACGTGATCGTCGCGGATCCTGAGCCGCTGCAGGCCCCACACCACCGGTGCGTCCGCTTTGGGGGTCGACTCGATCCGGTAGATGGTGTGTTCGCCCTGGTTTTCGGTTCCCGTGAGGGTGTGCACGTAGTCGTTGAGAATGCTGTCGCTTTTGGCCAAGTCGTTGTTGGAGAAATCAGACCCCATCCAGGATTGGGACATCAATGCCGGCGGCAGTTTGAGCACGCGGTTGACCTTGGGGTTGTAGGTCCACATCTCCTTGCCCCTTTTGAGGGTACCATTGCCCACATCCTTTGCCGGTGCGGTGATGCGGATCAGGCTCTCGCTCGTCCCCCGCGTCCACGCCTGCATGCGCATGGTGCGCTGCCAGGTGGGACGTTGGATCCGCATCTCCACCCGCGAAATGGAGGCCGTACCGCGGTAGTGGTCAAACCCGGCGGCCACGAGGGCGGCAGGATCGATCGCCGCTGATGCGGCAAACAGGCTGGTCGGTGCGGCCAACACCGTGAAAATGAGGCAGATCATGCCAAGAATACGCCCGTGCTTCATTACACCTCCCGGTCGGCCCGCCGAACCACTGCGGATGGGACCGCCATTCCCCTGAGGATCACCGCCATGAAGGTGCGCGCGGTGGATTTCGCATCGAAGCCAGGGTCCAGCCAGGCCTGGAGCAGGAGGGCGTCCCAGGTGCCGATGAGGGCGGCGGCGACGGCCTCCGCGTCGCAGGTCGAATCGACCTCGCCGTCGGCTTGACCTTTGCGAATGAGTCTGCGCACCACTTTGCGCAGTCTGACATATCCCGCCTGAAAGGTGTTCTTGAAACGCGCGCGATCGGGCGAGGAAGCGGTGGCGGACCAGAATTCCATCACCAGGCCGTACATGCTTAACTCGTCCAGCCAGGTGGTGATGATTGTGTCGGAAAGCATCTCCAGGCGGGTGGCAAAACTGCCGCTGAGCGCTTGGCCCACCAGCGCTACGGAGCGCTCCGCGTCGGTCATCATCGCTTCGAAGACGGCAAAAAACAGGGCCTCCTTCGAGGAGAAATACTCGTAAATGGTCCCCTTGCCCACCTGGGCGGCTTGTGCCACCTCGATGATGCGCGTGGCCGCATACCCCTTCTCGGCGAACACCTGCGCCGCTGCCGTCAGGATGGTTGCGCGTCTGTTGGGGTCCGCTTTACGGGCCATAGATCCCTACCTCCAACCTTCTCAATTACGAATACTGACCAGTCGGTCAGTTATTAATCCCCATTTGGCGCAAAGTCAACCCGCTTCTGAAGTGACCGCAGTTCGCGGGCGTGATTGAACCCCACCGGCACCCTATGGTAGGCAGTAGGTCAAGAGCGCTGCCGCGCCGGCAGTTGACAGCAGCTCACCCTTCGGCAACCACCGCGATATCACCCACGCGAGACGAATGCGCTTTATTCTGTGCACATACGGCACCCGCGGCGACGTTCAGCCCATCTTGGCCCTGGCCCTTGGCCTGGCCGAGCGGGGTCACACGGCAACGGTTGCCGGCCCCCCCGAGTGGCAGACCTGGGCGACATCCCGGGGCTGTTCCTACGTGCCCGTGGGCGGCGATCTGAGACCCTTTCTTCAGCGCGTGGCACCGGCCCATCGGCCGCGGCCGGCGCTGGCCTTTCGCCGGCTGGTCATGGAAGCGATGGTGGCCCAGTTTGAAAAGCTGCCCCGCCTCATCGCCGCTGCAGACGTGTCCGTGGGGGCCAGCCTCTGTCTGGCCCTGCCGAGTGTGGCCGAGGCGCTGCAGACGCCTTACCGCTATGTCGGCTTCACGCCCCAGATATTGCCATCGAAGGCCCACCCCTGCCCCATCTTTCGGCACCAGCGAGGTCCCGCATGGCTCAACCGGCTGGGGTGGCAGTTGAATCATTTGCTGCAGCGATTCGATCTGCTGCCCACCTTGAACCGTCATCGGCGGCGACTGGCCCTGCCCTCGCTCAGGTCGTACTGGCGCCACCTCCTGGGCCCCGAACTGATTCTGGCCTGCGACAGCGAACTGGCCGCTGTGCCCGCTGACGCGCACCTGCCGGTGACGCAAACCGGCTATCCGCACCTGGAAAAGCGCAGCCCGCTGCCGGCGGAAGAGGCGGCCTTTCTCGCGGCCGGTTCGCCCCCGCTCTTTGCCGGCTTCGGCAGTATGTCCCCGGCCGAGTCCCAGGACTGGCTTCCCCTTGTAGTAGCCGCCGCCCGCGCCAGCGGTCGTCGCCTGGTGTTGCAGGCAGATCCGGAAACGGCCGCCCGCTACCTGCCGCAGAATGGGCAGACCGATCTCCTGGTGCGCCCCCATTTCCGGCACCTGGCCCTCTTCCCCCGCATGGCGGCGGTGATCCATCATGGCGGCGCCGGCACTACGGCCACAGCCGCGCGCAGCGGCGTGCCGCAGATTGTCGTTCCCCATATCTTGGACCAGTTCTACTGGGGCGAGCGGATCTGGCGGCGGGGGCTCGGCCCCGCACCGCTCCAGCGAACACGGTTGACGGTTCGGCGCCTGGCGCGCGCCATTGAGGCGTGCCTGCATGAACAGGGGCACAGGGGGCGGGCCCGTCAGATCGCCATGTCGATCGACGCACGCGACGCCATTCAAAGTGCCGTTAACGCCTTGGTGTCGCTGTAGGTGCGCCGCGTCCCGATGGTGATGCGGTGGATGTTGCCTACTGTGGGGTCAGGGCCTCCCGCACGGCGGTGGCCAGGGAGACACGATCGATGGGTTTGCGCAGGGGGGGCGCGACACCCAGGTGCCGCAGCTTCTCCGGTGTGATACGCTCGCTGTAGCCGGTGCTGAGAATGACGGGAATGTCCGGACGGATCTTTCGCAAACGACTCACCAGCAGATCGCCGGGGATATCGGGCATACTGACGTCGGTTAGGACCAGATCGAAAGCCGCAGGGCTTTCCTGAAAGCAGGCCAGTGCCTGGCGCGGATCTGTGAAGCTGTCCACTTGATACCCCAGCCGCTTGAGCTGGCGCGTCGTAATCTCCACCAGCGCCGGCTCGTCATCCAGAAGCAGAATGCGCTCCTGACCGCCCACCAGAATGGCCGGTGGCGGCGCCACCATCAGCGTGTCCGCATCGATGGTGGGCAGCCGGATCTGCACCGATGTGCCCACGCCCGGTTCGCTCTCCACCTGGATCGATCCCTCATGGCGCTTGACGATTCCGTGCACAACGGCCAGTCCCAGGCCGGTCCCCTCCCCCATTGGTTTGGTGGTGAAGTAGGGGTCGAAGATCTGTGGCCGGATCTCCTCAGGAATCCCGTGCCCGTTGTCGGTGATGGTGAGCTGCACGCAGGCCCCCCCGTCGGCAGCCGGAGGAGCGTCGCCATCTTTGGGTGGGCAGGGGGTTTCCACCAGGGATACGTTAAGTTCGCCGCCCGATGCGCGCATGGCATGCGCCGCGTTACTAATGAGGTTGGTGACGATTTGATGAATCTGGGTGGGGTCTCCCAGTATGGGGGGGCAATGTTTGGGGATACGGGTAGTGAAGGTGATGGTTTTGGGAATGGAGGCCCGCATCATGCCGAGCGCCTCGGAGACGACCGGTACCAGATCGAGCGGCTGGCGCTCTTCCGGCGTGCTGCGGCTGAAATTGAGCAACTGACGCGTGATCTCGCTGGCCCGATGGCTGGATACGTGGATCTTCCTCAGGAAGAGCTTGGCGGGGTGGTCGTCGGGGATGTCCTCCATGGCCAGTTCGGTGTTTCCCATGATGATCCCGATGATGTTGTTGAAGTCATGGGCGATCCCTCCGGCGAGGGTGCCGATGGCCTCCATCCGCTGGGATTGATGCAGTTGGGCCTCCAGCTCTTTCTGTTCGGAGATATCGAAGAAGGCGCCGGCAACGCCGGTGAAGCGCCCCGCCTCGATGATGGGGCGGCTCGACGCTCGCACCCAGCGAAAGGTGTCCGTGGCGTCTTTGAGCCGAAACTCCACCGGCTTGAGAATCCCGCGGCTGAGGTCGGTAAAACGGTGCGAGAGGACCGCTGCATCGTCGGGATGAACGAGGTCTAAAAAATTGCGTCCGATGACGGTTTCCGGCGCCACCCCCAGAACCCGCCGCAGCACGGGGCTGATATAGTCGATTTCGCCTGAGGCGCGGATGGCGTAGATCACCTCGTTGATGTTCTCCACGAGATCGCGGTACTTCTCCTCGCTGGCCGCCAGGGCTCGTCCGACCGCCTTGCGCTCGTCAATCTCTTTGCTGAGTTGCCGGTTGGCGAGCTCCAGGTCGCTGGTGCGCTCAGCCACCCGGGCCTCCAGGGTCTCGTTGGCCTGCTGGAGCAGGGCTTCGGCGCGCTGGCGTTCGGTGATATCGTGAATGACGACGATGATGCCGGAGACGGGGTAGTCATTGCTGCGCAAAAAGGCCGTGGAGAAACGGATGGCGATCACCTCACCGCCGCGGTGCTGGAGCCACCCCTCGTGCACACGTTGCGGCGCGGCGCTGCCCGCCCGGCCGGGATCGTAGGGCCGATGCGCGGCATCCCGGATCAGAGCACTGAGCTTGCGCCCCCGCAGCGCTTCCGCCGGATATCCGCAGAGCAGCTGACCGGCGCGATTGATGTCGACGAGACGCCCCTCGGTATCGGCCAGCAGCAGCGCGTCGGACATGGTTTCCAAAATCTGCTCGGCAGCGGCGGCGGGACTGATGGTCAAAAGCCGATAGCGCGAGATGGCGAACACCAAACCGGCGGTCCAGAAGATACCCAGATTCTGTCCCAGATCGGGCAGTTCGGTCTGGGACAGGGAGGGCCCCACAATGTTGGTGGCAAAGCCCAGCAGCAGCCCCAACAGGATGGAAAACGCGATGATGGCGGCGCCTTTGCGTTTCACCGCATCCGGGGTCCGCAGGCTGTACAGGAGGGCCAATAGGGCGGAGATAACGGAAGTCAGGAAGATATAGACGAGGAGAAGCCGGGTGAGGGGGTGGGGCTGCCAGGCAAGTCCCCATCCGTAATCGCGGGGAACATAGACCAGTATCGTCCCGAATCCCCATTGGGCCGTGATGGCGATGATGGGAAGGGCGAACACCGCCGGATACACCCACCCATGGCGCAGCAACTGATGCCGTTCGGTGAGCGTTAGAGCGAAGAGAAGCAGAAAGCTGCTGAAGCTCCAGGCACCAACGATGACGATCTTCTGAAAGAAGTTCGCCACCGCGGCGGGACTCTCTGGATGGTGGATAATGACTTTTCCCAGACACCAGATGGCGAAACAGATCAGCACCAGCGCACAATAGCGGTTGACCCAGGCCGCGGCATTGCGGACAAGAACATAGGCCGCCATGGACAGGTAGATCAACATGCAGAAGAAATGTATCAGCGCCAGGGGCGCCATGGTCATCGGCATTGTTCCCCCGATCAGGGCGGGTGTGGTCACCGGGTTTGCGAAAAGTCCGCTTGCATTATGGGCGCGGCTGGGGTACCCGTCAAGTCGAATTCATGCGACTGGCGGCGCCCCGCAAAGGGACGCAGGCTGCGCACTGCGACCGCCGCGGGGGCCCATTGGTGAGCAGTGCTGCAATGCTGCTGTCACGCCAACCGCTGCCGACGAAGAGTGAGCGAGACGCCCACATGGCCATAATACGCAGTGAACAACCGCGACGCGCGGCATCGCTTTCAGAACGGGACATCGATCTCCTGGACAGCGAGCTGGTGGCGATGGATGCCGATGTGGTCGCCTACCTGAAAGATCCTGCCACCCAACCGCCGCCCGATTACGAGCGCCTGATCGGCCGAATTCAGTCGCTTCCCGAACGATCCGATTCCCCGCGCTCCCTGACCCTCAAGATCTCCAACCTGAAGTACAAGGCGCACTACTTTGCCCGTGCCTGGGGGCAGATTCGCGAGAATGTGGCGGAGGTGGACGCCGCTCTGGCCAGGGGCGAACGAATCCCGAAAGAGTGCCGCAAGGAGACCTACTTCTGTGCGCCCACCCATCACCGCAGAGGCCGCCTGGAAGCCCGGGGCGTCAGGGTCGTCGACATGCTCTACGACATGCAACAGATGAAACTCGCCGAGCACGGCCTCGACGACGAGACATCCTCCCGCGAGCCCAAGGCGGCCTTCAAAGCCCGAATAGCGGCCCAATACCAACGGATTAAGGAAGCGGGTCAGGGAGGAAGAAAAGTGGTCCTTGTATGGAACCCAGAAGAGCGGCACTGCGACCTGATCGTCGATCGCCGCTCACCAGCCTAAAGCTCCTGCGATTGAACCGTGAGACACTATCGTTCTGCGCCAGGCCCCGCCAGCGGCTTAGAACTGAATCTCCAAGTTGATGCTGACAATGTCCACACTGGCCTCATACTCGCCCGTCAGGGCCCCCCGCAGGCGGTCTTCAGCCTCATCGCCATCTTTGTCAATTTTGGGATCTTTAATGAAGAGGTGGGCATAGCTCAAGTTTAGATCGATCATCTGGTTGATGCGATAGCCACTGCCAATGGCGGTCCAGACCCGATCGTCATCGGGGATGCGCGGTGTACGGCGGTTGCTGTCGGGCACCGGTGATTGATCGAAGGCCAGTCCGGCGCGCAGATGCCAGCGCTCGTCCGGCTTGAAAAGAGCACCCACCGCGTAGCGCCATGTATCCTCCCAATCCAGGGTGGTGACGCTGTCCGCAGCGCCGGAATCGAATCGGATACGCAACTCCTCGATCTGGCTCCACTGGGTCCAGGTGACGTCCGCCAAGAGCGCCCATCGGGGACCAATCTCATACACCGCGCTTAGCGCCAGGGTGGCCGGCAGGTCCACATCGGCCTTGGCATCCCCATCCACCAGCCGTACCCCAGGTGCCGCGGCAGCGGCCCCGACGGTTTCGTTGGGGTATTCGAACTCCGCCTCGCCCTCCAGACGATGACGGATTTGGGAACGATAGGCCAATCCGATGCGGGTGCTCTCCAGCGGGGTGTAGATCAAGCCCAGATTGAATCCATAGCCCCAGTCGTCGCCCGTCACCTCCGCATATCCATCGGCCCCCTGAGGCGAGGTGCCCAAGGAGGCGGCGAAGATGGTGCCGAAGTCGACGGCATTGCCCAGGGTTGCCTCGGCGCGCTGAATGCTGAATCCCGCCCCCAGAGAGAGTTTCGGATGTACCCGGTAGGCGAGCGCGGGATTGATATTGAGGGTTTTCAGGTTGGATTCCACGCCGTGATAGCGCCCCACCCATGTGCGCGTATATTTGGTGGTGAGGCCGAATGGTGCGGATAACCCGAGTCCCACCGTCAGGTCTTCATTGAGACTCAGGGCGTAGTAGAGATTGGGCACAAAGGCGGATTCACCGCCATCTCCGCCGTTATCGCCACTTAAGGGCAATCCCCCGATCGGCGCGGGAAGCTCTGGTGATAGGGTCGATCCTTGGTCGGAGAAACGGGCCCGCGGGACGATATAGTGGGCGCCCACCTCAAGGTGTTGACCGGAAAGATAGGTCATGCCGGCCGGATTGTAGAATATGGTGCTGGCATCTTCGGCCAGCGCGGCGCTGCCGGCATAGGCGCTGCCCAAACCCCTGACACTCTGCTCGATAATGGCAAATCCGGCCGCCCCGACCGGCGGTGCCGCCGCTATCTGCAGGAGCAGCAGCAAAAGTCCGGAGCAAATCCCTAGATGCTTGATTTCCACCTTCACGGGAGCCTCCTTGTCGCTGGTGTGGGAAGAGAGACAGGGTGCGGTTTCGGCCTCTGTGGCGATCCTATGCGACGGGTGACACCTCATACAGCGGGAGGGGAACAGGCGCAGGCCGTTCTAATATAGTAAGGTGGGACGGCAGTGGGGATTGTCAAGTCTCTGGTCAGCCCAACCCACCGGCATCCGTCGAAGATTAAAGCGTTGATGTCAGCCGGTTTTCCTTGTATGCAGATCAGGCCTGCAGGCCGGAGCAACCCCCCAGCGGAAAGGAGCGTTGTGGCACAATCCTCTATCGAGATTGGCATCGTCGGCGGCAGTGGGCTATATGCCCTCGAGGGCTTGCACGCGGTTCAAGAGGTGGCCCTCGACACCCCTTTTGGGAAGCCGTCAGACACCTATATCACCGGGACTCTCGGCGGTCGGCGGGTGGCTTTCCTGCCCCGCCACGGCCGTGGCCACCGCTTCACCCCCTCGGAGGTCAACTACCGGGCCAACATTTATGGTTTCAAGCAATTGGGGGTGGGACAACTGCTGGCGGTGACCGCGGTGGGCAGCTTGAGGGAGAAGATTCACCCCGGCGAGATCGTTCTCCCCGACCAGCTTGTCGACCGTACCCGGCGACGAGAGAGCAGCTTCTTTGGATCGGGACTGGTGGCCCACATCCCCTTTGCCGATCCCTTCTGCAGCTACCTGGTGACCGCTCTGGCCACGGCGGCCGGCTCAGGTGCCCCCGCGGTGCACCCCCTTGGCACCTTGGTGTGCATTGAAGGCCCGGCCTTTTCCACCCGCGCTGAAGCGCACCTTTATCGTCAGTGGGGATGCGACATCGTGGGCATGACGACCCTCCAGGAAGCCAAACTGGCCCGGGAAGCGGAGATCTGCTACGCCGCCATGGCCATGGTCACCGACTATGACTGCTGGCACGCCACCGCCGACGCCGTTACCGCTGACGCGGTCTCGGCCACCATGGCGGCCAACATCGAGACGGCCAAGGGCATTCTGACCCGGCTCATCCCACAGATCCATGACACCCGCGGCTGTAGCTGCCAGCAGGCCCTTTCCGGCGCCATCATGTCCGCTGCCCACACCATACCGGCCGCAACCCGCAGCCGGCTGGCGCTGTTGATCGACAAGTATCTGCCGGGAGATTTGCCGCGGTCCTGATTGGCGGGGCGTGCAATGGGGGGTGTTTATCAGCAGAACGGCCGTGGGGATGCCCCACGGCCGTCCATCTAAACCCCGATCGGCTTCGCTTCAGAGAGGCGACTGAAGTTCCGCGTGCGGCGACAAGCGTCCGGCTCAGGGCATGTAATCCCAGCGCTTGAGCAGCTCTTTGCGCATCTTGTCCTTCTCCGCCGCACTGGCGCCCCAGTTGTAGTTGTAGATCGCCCCTTCCCACTCACCGTAGGTCGGATTCGGCAACACGATAAACTTACTGCCCCATTTGGCTTTTCTTTCATCCACGGCCGCGGCGCGATCGGCGACCGATTTTTTGGCGAAGACACTCTCGAAGTCATTGAGATTGTCTCCCATGAGAAACGCAACCTCATAATCTGCCATGACGATGTCGCGGCGGGGCTGTTTGTCGCTGGTATCGGTGCGCAGCAGCAAATGCTTCTCGTCCACGAAGGGAAAACCAAGCGCGGCGAGGTTTTTGGCGGTGCCCTCGTACCCCACCATCTTGCGATTCGTCACGTAGAAGATCTCCACCCCCTGCGCCTTGGCATAGGAGAGGAAGTCCAAGGCACCCGGCACCGCCTCGGCCTGCGCGGCGGCCATCCACGGATTCCAAGTCTTGGAAGAGTAGCCGAAATCGTTGCCGATAAGAAAGGCTTCATAGGCCGAGTTATCGATAACGGTCTCGTCGGCGTCCACGATGACGGCCACCGGTTTTTGACCTTTATAGTAGCTCAGAAATGCCTGCAGGTTGAGGCGCGCCAGATTGAAGGTCTGATAGCAGAGCGCGCGATACTCGGCCGAGGTCTGCATCCAAAGGGTGGCCATCACCAGCTGCTCATTGAGATCCTTGGTGCTGAAGGCCTCCGCGTCGCGCTGTCCCGGCAGCAGCAGGAGGGCGGTGAAGGCGAGCACGAGTCCCGTCATCATCAGTCCGTTTTGCATCTTTCGAATCATCTTCACTCCTTTGCGGTATTGGGTTACGGACGGAGACCGCCCACGAATGCAGCCTACACGGTGGCGGTTCACCGCCAATCTGTGGTTCGGGGTGGATCTATACGGAGCTGTGGAAAAGAAAATGAGAGGAATCGGTCGGCCCAGGTCGAAGCGAACGGGGTGGCCGACATCTTCTATTGTGTAACGCACATGCGCCCTTTGAATCAAGCGCTAAGGCGCAGGTGGGTTCTGCGGCTGGCTGGGGTCCTGGCGGCAGAAAAGCATGGACAGCCCTGCCGGGCTCCATTACACTAATCCCGTCAACACTCGCAGTTTCAGCCCGCCACTGACCTCTTCCGGAGCGGAGTATCGATGATCCGACGCGTCATTCTCATCGTGCTGGATAGCCTGGGTATCGGCGCTATGCCCGACGCCCCCGCTTTCGGCGACCAGGGTGCCGACACACTGGGGCATATCGCCGCCGCCCAGCCCGAGTTGAACCTGCCCCATCTCTGCCGTCTGGGGTTGGGCCAGATCGCCGCCCTGCCCTGCCCGGGGGAAGATGTCGGCGCTGTCCCGGCGGATGCGATGGTCTACGGACGGATGGCGGAGCTATCCGCCAGCAAGGACACCACCACGGGTCACTGGGAGATCGCCGGGATCGTCTCCGAACGCCCTCTTCCCACCTACCCGCAAGGATTTCCACCGGCCCTCATCGATGCCTTCGAAAACGCAATCGGACGCCCCACTCTGGGAAACTACCCCCGTTCGGGCACCCGGATTCTGGAAGAGCTGGGCGCTGATCATCTGCAGACCGGCCACCCCATTGTCTACACCTCGGCGGATTCCGTCTTCCAGCTGGCGGCGCACCGAGAGATTGTCCCCATCGAGACCCTCTATCATTATTGCCATCTGGCGCGGGAACTGCTGACCGGCCAACACGCCGTGGGGCGGGTCATCGCCAGGCCGTTCACCGGCCCACCCCATGCTTTTCAACGCTGCAACGACCTGCGCCGGGACTACTCCCTGCCCCCACCGCAGGGGACACTGCTGGACTGTCTGGCGTCTGCCGGCCGATTCTGCGCGGGCATCGGCAAGATCGGAGACCTTTTTGCCGGCAGAGGTCTCACCAGCGACACCCACACCGGTGACAACATGGAAGGGGTCACCGCTGTCCTGGATGCATTGCAGCGTGTCGATGGACAGCGCGGCCTGATCTTCGCCAACTTGGTGGACTTCGACATGGTCTATGGACACCGCCGCGATCCCGCCGGATACGCCGGGGCGCTGGCCGCCTTCGACCGGCGCTTGCCCGAGATCTTTGCCGCCTTGCAGACCGACGATCTGCTTGTTCTAACGGCCGATCATGGTTGCGATCCCACCTTTGAAGCACACACCGACCACACCCGTGAGTACGTCCCTATTTTGCTCCACGGCGCCATGCTGAAATCGCGGGTCGACCTCGGAGATCGCGAGAGCTTCGCGGACTGCGGGCAAACCATTGCCGAGCTGCTCGATCTGCCACCACTCCCCTGGGGAACGAGCTTCGCAAAGGAGATTCTGGCATGATCCCGACCCCTGCGTCCAAAGCCCGTGCAGCGGCTGATTTTCTCGCCAAGCGGCTGGCGGCCACCCCCCGCGTGGGCATCGTCCTGGGCAGCGGCCTGGGCGCCCTCAGCGCAGCGGTCGAATCTGCCATCACCCTCCCCTACGGCGATATTCCCCACTTCCCCGTCTCCGGTGTTCCCGGCCACAAGGGCGCCCTCATTGCCGGTCGGCTCTGCGGCCAGTCTGTGGTGGCCCTCTCCGGCCGCGTCCATCGATATGAAGGCCATTCCATGGATGTGGTGACATTCCCCGTGCGGGTACTGGCGGCGCTGGGGATCGAAGTGGTCATCATCACAGCGGCGGTCGGCGGCCTGAACGCCGCCTATACCCCCGGCGATATTGTCGCCCTCAGCGATCACATCAATCTTATGGGAACCAATCCCCTTGTGGGCGGGCCCAACTTCGTGGATCTGACCCAATTGTACGATCCCGCTTTACGTCAGGTGGCGACATCCGTTGCGTCGCGGTTGGGCATCCCTCTCTGGGAGGGCGTTTACGCCGCCATGCCGGGACCCTGCTACGAGACGCCGGCCGAGATACGCGCCCTCAGCGTCCTCGGCGCCGACGTGGTGGGCATGTCCACCGTTCCCGAAGCGATTCTGGCACACAGTCTAAACGTGCGCGTCCTGGGTCTCACCATGGTCACCAACAAGGCGGCCGGCATTACGGGCGAGCCCCTCTCCCATGAAGAGGTGATGGCCGCTTCTGACGAGGGCGGGCTCCGCTTTCAATCTTTGGTAAGCGGCATCCTGTCTGCCCTGAGCGATCCACCGCCACCTGCGGGAGTCGTCCCATGAGCACCTACGAGCTGATCCGACGCAAACGTGACGGGGAAGAACTCCAGCCCTCCGAGATCGACGCGCTGATCGGGGGCTATGTGGACGGCGAGATCCCCGATTACCAGGTGGCGGCATTTCTCATGGCGGTCTACTTTCGGGGCATGACCGCCGGTGAATGTCATCACCTGACCCGCGCCATGGCGGCATCTGGCGAACGGGTGGATCTCTCTGCCATACCGGGGTTCAAGGTGGACAAGCACTCCACCGGCGGTGTCGGCGACACCACCAGCCTGGTGCTGGGCCCATTGGTGGCGAGCTGCGGGGCAGTGGTGGCCAAGATGACGGGGCGGGAATTGGGACATACCGGTGGGACGGTGGACAAGCTGGAAGCGATTCCCGGCGTCAATCTGACCCGCTCCAAGGACGACTTTATCGCCACTGCCAAAAAGCTCGGCCTGAGTATCGTTGCCCAGTCGCAGGATCTGGCCCCGGCGGACAAGCTGCTCTACGCCCTGCGCAATGTCACCGCTACCGTCGACGCCATCCCCCTGATTGCCAGTTCCATCATGAGCAAGAAGCTGGCCGCTGGCGCCGATGGCATCGTCTTGGATGTCAAAACCGGTAACGGCGCCTTCACTGCCGGGCTGCCGAGCGCCATCGATCTGGCGCGGACCATGGTCGACATCGGCACTGACGCCGGACGCCGGGTCGTGGCCCTGGTGACCAGCATGGATCAGCCCCTGGGACGAGCGGTGGGCAACGCCCTCGAAGTGCAGGAAGCGATCGCCGCCCTCAGCGGCCGCGGGCCGCGCGATCTCACCGAATTGGTCCTGGCCATGGGGTGTGAAATGTTGGTGATGGCCGGTGCTGCGGCCTCCGGCAAGGCAGCCCACGATCGTCTCGCAGCCGCCCTCGGCGACGGCAGCGCATTGGCCAAGTTCCGGCAGTACGTTTCCGCCATGGGGGGCGACCCCGGCACCATCGACCATCCCGAACGGCTTCCCACCACGAAGCACCATTGGCCGGTGTGCACGCCGACCGCCGGCTACGTCACCAGCATCGATTCGCTGAGGCTCGGCATGGCCTCAAAGTCCCTGGGTGCTGGACGCCCGACCAAGGAGGCCGCCATCGACCCCGCGGCGGGGATTCTCCTGCACAAGAAACTGGGCGATGCGATCCTCGCCTCAGAACCACTGGCAACCATCCACACCAACCTTGGCGAAAGGGTCGCTCAAGATGCTGTTTTGCAGATCCAGCAGGCCTATTCGATCCGCCCCGACCCCATCACTCCCCCCCCACTGCTGCGTGCCCGCGTGACCCGTCAGGGCGTCGAGGAACTGGCGTGATGACATCTGCCTTTCAGCGCCGTTTTGAAGCTTCGCTGGTTGGATTTCCCGCCGGTGTCCAACCCATCTTGCGCCGGCTGCCCCATCAGATGGGAATGCTGGCACCCCAGGAGGTGACTGCCATCTGCACCGCCATGGACTTGACGCCATCGGAATTGGCCCTTGCACTGCTGCCGACCGCTCAGGTTTTCGCGCGTCCCGCCATCTCCGGCTTCCGGGTGGGCGCAGTGGCGCAGGCCGTCAGCGGGCTCCGAGCGACCAGCGGCTCAGCGGGAGCCACCGTCCCCGAGGCCCTCTTTCTCGGCGCCAATCTTGAGTTCACGGGTCTGCCCCTCTGCCATACCATTCATGCCGAACAGAGCGCCGTGCTGAACGCCTGGCGGCACGGCGCGTCCCGACTGACATCACTGGCGGTGTCTGCTGCACCCTGCGGCAGCTGCAGGCAATTTCTACGGGAGGCGGTCGGCAGTCGCGACCTGATCATCCGTTTACCCACTGACGGCAGCAATCGGCAAGTGCTGTTGTCCGACCTTTTGCCGGAAGCGTTCGGCGCCGAAGACCTCAATCGGCGCGGCGGGCTTTTCGAACCGCCGACCACTTTCAGCGCAGCAGCGGCCGAATTCCCAGGGCGCCGTCACCAGCCTGGCCCCCATCCCACGCCGCAGAAAATGGCTGCCACTGCATATGCGCCCTACACCGACAACCGCGCCGGCTGCCGTCTCACACTGGACGACGGGCGTGTTGTCACGATGGGCAGCATCGAGAACGCCGCTTTCAACCCCAGCCTCACCGCCCTGCAAGCGGCTTTGGCATTGGCCTGCCTGACCGGTGCCCGCCTACCGGAGGCGATTCAGCGCATCGAACTGGCCGAGCAGCCCACCGCGACGACCCAAAGCGGTGCCGCCGCGTGGCACCTCGCCGAGTGGGCCCCCGCTGCCGAAGTGATCACCCAGCCTTTCTCATTGGAGGATACCCTATGAAGATGACTGCCCAGGCCATGGCCCAGACGATTGACCACACCCTGCTCAGACCGGATGCGACCCCGGCGATGGTCGCCCAGCTGTGCGCGGAAGCCCAAGAGCACCAGTTCAAAGCTGTCTGTGTGAACGGATGCCACGTGGGCCAGGCAGGTCTGGCGTTGAAGGGCAGCGGCATCAGCGTGTGTGCCGTGATCGGCTTCCCGCTGGGTGCCAACGCTGGGCCGGCCAAAGCCCAAGAGGCGATGCTGGCGGCCGCCGACGGTGCAGATGAGATCGATATGGTGCTCAATATCGGGCGTCTCAAGGCGCAGGAGGACGCCAACGTTTTGCGGGATGTACGCAACGTTCGCAATGCCATCGGAGACCGGATCTGCCTCAAGGTGATCATCGAGACCTGTCTCCTCTCCGAATCGGAGAAGGTTCGCGCCTGCGAACTGTCCCGCGACGCCGGGGCCGACTTTGTTAAAACCAGCACGGGCTTCGCTGGTGGCGGGGCGACAACGGCCGATGTCGCGCTGATGCGGAAGACTGTGGGAGATGCCATGGGCGTCAAGGCCAGCGGCGGCATCAAGGATTGGGAGACTGCGACGGCGATGCTGTCGGCGGGTGCCAACCGCCTTGGCACCAGCTCCGGTGTGGCCATCTTGGGAAGCGCGCCGGCGTGATGGATGGCCCGCAGCAACCGCTGCCGCAACCGTGGTGGCCCGGTAAGGTCCAACCGCAGCCCATTGGGTGCTGGGGTCCTCCAGGGCCGCGCCCAATCGCTGACGGCCGAACCTAAACAATTGCGCAGCTGGTGGATGGCAATTGGGGCGTCGGCATCAGCGGCGACCGCACCACGGAACGCTGCCAGCACGCCGTAGAACCGGTTGGTTGCGAAAGAGACCCATGTCACCAAACGAACCGCTGTTGCAATCTCTCTGGGAATTTCTACCGGCGGCCGGCATCTTTTTTGGACTGGTGGCGCTGATCTTGGCGCTTCACCGCTACACCAGCCGTCGTCAATTGAGCGCCGATGTCCGCCGAACCATCGTACCGCAGCTATTGATGGTCTGCTGCGGCGCTCTGGGGATTATCCTCACCATCGTCGCCCTGCCGCTGACCGAGACCACCCGGGGACAAATGCTGGCACTGGTGGGCGTCGTCTTCACCGGCATTATCGCCCTCTCCTCTACCACCTTCGTGACCAATGCGCTGGCGGGCCTCATGCTGCGTCTGATTCGCCACTATCGGGCCGGTGATTTCATCCGCATCAACGACCTCTTCGGTCGGGTCACGGAGCGGGGCCTCTTTCACACCGAGATACAGACCCCCGAGCGCAATCTGACGACCCTGCCCAACCTCTATCTGGTCTCCCACCCCCACACGGTGGTCCGCAGTTCGGGCACCATCATCTCCGCCCGCCTCTCATTGGGATACGATCTCGATCACCACCGCATCGAGCCCCTCTTGGCGGCGGCGGCCGAACAGGCCGATCTCCAAGAGGTGTTCGTACAGGTCATCGCGCTGGGAGATTTTGCCATCACCTACAAGGTGTCCGGCTTTCTCTCCGATGTGAAACAGCTCCTCGCCGCTCAAAGCAATTTGCGGCGCAAGATTCTGGATGTGCTTCACCAGGACGGCGTGGAGATCGTCTCTCCGCGGTTCATGAACCAGCGCATTCTGGACGGCGCAGCGCAGGTGATCCCCGAGGTTCAGACATCGACCGCCGGTCCATTGGAGGAGGAACCGCCTGTGCCAGAAGCGGTGATCTTCGACAAGGCCGAGACGGCCGTGCGGCTGGACCAATTGCAGGCCCGGCTGGCCGATCTGTCCGAAAAGCGAAAAGCACTGGCCAAACGCAGGGACGCAGCCGCCAAACCCGCACTGGAACGCATCGATGCCGCCATTCACAAGCTGGAGGCCGTCATTGCCAGCAGCCGCAAAGCGCTCGACGCGGAGGATTCCTGAACTAGAAAATGAGATGAAAATGCGGAAAGGAGCGGGAGGAGAAGTTGGCGGATACGGACAAGCATCCACTTAGGTGGCGACACCGCCGCTAGCGTCCAGGGCGGATGGCCCAAAAAACCACCGGCTAAAAAAGGGACGCCCGACTCCGGTTGGAATCGGGCGTCCCGTTAGTAGCCGTCAGTCGAGGTTAAACGACGGTGACGTTGGCAGCAGCGGGGCCTTTCGGGCCCTGCTCGATGTCGAAGGTCACGCGGTCGCCTTCATTGAGGGTACGGAAGCCGCTGGCGTTGATGGCGGAATGGTGCACGAATACATCCGGACCATCTTCCTGCTCGATGAAGCCAAACCCTTTTTGATCGTTAAACCACTTTACGGTACCGTTTGCCATGAGGACATCCTCCTAAGTTAAATAAATGATAAGACAAAATTTCATACTGGAGGAGGTCACTCATACGGGTGATGCAGTCCTACAGAAAGAAATTTTCCCGTCGGACCTTCCTGGAGGTCCGATTGGCGTGGAATATATGAAGTTTTCATCTAAAATGCAAGCATTTAGATGGGGTTTTTTTATTTTTTTAGTACCGACAGTGCCCCTCTCCGCTGGTGCCCTGGCGGGTTGGCGTGGGCCACCCGCAGGCCGTCGAAGTAGACGCTGATTTCGGGACCGTGCGGCGGATGCGGTTACGGCGGACCAGCCAGAGCGGGCGCACCTGCAGGTGCACAAATTGCGGGCCGGTAATGTCCGCTTTGATATTGGGAAGGGTTGCATCGGCCCTTTTCCCGACCATACCGCCACGCTCCCCGCTTACTGACGAACCGATTTCGTAATTCCCCCATCAGCCAGCTATTGGCGCTTCAAAGGGAGGCCGAAACTGTCCAGACCGAGTAGGAGGTTGGCGTCCTTGGAGAAGATATCCAGAAAGCTGCTGTCGGCCATGTTGCAGCGAAAGCCGCGGCAGGTTTGCGGACGGTAGTGGTAGATTTTGCACCGATGGTGTCCGTTCCGCTTCTCCAGAAAGACGCAGCCCTTATCATCGGGATGGACCATGAAAATATGGCCTGCGGTCTGGGCATCGGCCTTCAATTGCGCCAGGGATTGCTCCCGCAGCTGGGCCAGGGTGAGATCGACGCCCACATGTCCCCCCATTTTGCGGATGAAGGGTGCCTCTTCGGGACGCAGGCGGATTTTGCGATAGGTGCGGCAGCAGGCGCCGCACTGGCGACACGCATGGAAGATCGTGTTCAACGCCGCTTCATCGGGCCCGTTTCGAGACATCCAATCCGCTCCTAAAAGGTCCAATAATTTTTGGCGGGGTGCTCGGCGATGAGTTGGGCAGCCCGCCGAGAGTAGAGAATCCCGACACGACGCGGGGACGCCGCCACCAGGCTGTCGAGGGATGTGAGCACCGCATCTTTCAGCGCCGATGGATTGTAGCCGCCCTCCAGCAGAAGCAGCAGCCGTCCCTCGCAGACCTCGTCGGCCAACAGACGCAACAGGCTGGCAATGGTACCGAACCAGGCGGTACTCAGCTCGGTCTTGCTGATGGGATCGTCGCGATGCCCGTCAAATCCGGCCGACACCAGGATTATTTGGGGCATATATTGTTCCACCACGGCCTGCAGCACGGTGCCGGCGAGATA
>JASJCL010000136.1 GCA_030066015.1 Desulfosarcinaceae bacterium
GTGTTGGTCATCGCGCCACTGCCGAATGCTGCGGCCAGACCGGCCACGGTGGAGCTGTGTCAGAGACGGGCGCAGTGGTCGATGTTGTTGGTGTTGAGCACCGCCCGGGTAAACTTGTTGGCGATGTAGTTCTCCTCGTTGCTCACGCGGGCGCTGGTGAGCACCCCCAGGCAGTCGCTCCCGTGGGTGTCGCGCAGGGTCTTGAGGCGGCTGGCCACCAGATCGAGGGCCTCGTCCCAGGAGGCTGCCCGAAAGCTGCCGTTCTCCTTGATCAGGGGGGCCTGGAGGCGCTCCCCCGAGGCCACGAAATTGAAGCCGAAGCGGCCCTTGACGCAGAGACTGCCGTCGTTGGGCACGGCGTCGTCGGTCCCGCTCACCTTGACAATCTGATTGTCCTGGATGTGAAGGTCCATCTGGCAGCCCACCCCGCAGTAGCTGCAGGTGGTGCGGACCTTTTTGGTGTTCCACTGGCGGATGTCGTAGCGCACATCCTTCTCCACCAGGGCCCCCACTGGGCAGGCCTGTACACACTCGCCGCAGAAAACGCAGTCGCTGTCTTTGAGGGGCCGATCGCCGGCGGCGATGATCTTGGAGGCCGGTCCGCGGTAGCCGAAGCTGATGGCGTTGTTGACCTGGATATCGTTGCAGGCCTGCACGCAACGGCCGCACTGGATGCAGCGCGAGAAGTCGCGCACGATGAAGGGGTTGACCGTCTCCATGGGGTAGCGCGTCTCGGTGCCGGTGAAGCCCTCGCCGGACACCTGATAGCGATAGGCCAGGTCCTGAAGCCGGCAGTCGCCCCACACCGGGCAAAGCTCGTCGCTGCCATCATCGCCGTGCACCTGGAGCTGAAAACGGGTCCAGTCACTGTCGTCGGAACCCCGCACGGCGCAGTTGTGATTGCCCGAACTGAGCATCAACTGGAGGATGAGCTTGCGTGACTCCACCACCTTGGGGCTTTCGGTTTGCACCTCCATACCGGCCGTCGCCGGCGTGGCGCAGGCTGCCAGGAGGCTGCGGGCACCCGCCACCTCCACCACGCAGATGCGGCAAGCCCCCGTGGGGGTAGCGCCTTTCAGATGGCAGAGGGTGGGAATGTCGATGCTGTTGCGCCGGGCGACCTCCAGGAGGGTCTCCCCCGCCTCGAATTCGAGCTGGTGGCCGTTGATGGTGAGGGTTTGGGCATCACTCATGGCTGGGTCTTCGCTCCTTGGCAAATGGTTGTAAAGCTTTGGAGATTCGGGGCCTTGCAGCCGACGCGCCGGGGTGGGCGCGCAAATGTGGGCATCACCGCGCTCCGTAACGCGGGAATCACCGCATTCCTATAGAAAGATCACGGCGTTGTCAATCGCCAAGACCAGCGCCAGAGCGCTGCCGGCCGCGCCTCGCGCCGCTTCCGGCGAACCGCATTGCCAGGGGGCCTCACGGCCACGGACAGCCGTCCTCACCCGCACGCCAGGGATAGCGACGGGCGGCTGAAATTGAAGGATCTCCAAGAGGGCCCGTATCGGTCGATGTGGATCCCGAGCAGGGGCTCAGCGCGCCACCCAACCGCCACAGACGGGAAAGACCTGGCCGACGAAACAGTCGGCCGCGTCGGAGCAGAGGTAGGCCACAAAGGCGGCGTCTTCGGTTGCCGATACGAGTCGCCCCAGGGGAACCTCGCGCTTCAGGCGCGCCTGAAATTTCGGGTTGGCCTGGATCGCCGCCGGGAAGTAGGTCGGATTGTCGACGTAGTTCTGGGCGATGGCGTTCACCTTGATGTGGTGCCGGGCCACCTCGACGCCGAGGGCCTGCACATAGGCGAGTTGGGCTCCCCGGGCCGCACTGTAAGAGGTGGTCAGGGGCATGCCCCTGAGGGCCGCTGCGCTGCCGATGACGATGATCTTGCCCGCGGCGCGCGCCACCATTTGGGGCAGAATCGCCCGGGCGAGTCTCGGCAGGGGATCGACGAGGGCCCTGAAGACCGCCGACCATTCATCATCCGTGACCTCGGCCGCCGGCGTGCGCGGCGCCGCCAAGGCCAGGTTGGCGACGAGCACGTCCACCTCGCCCGCATCCGCCACCACCCGGGCGGGCTCACCGGGATCGTCCAGCGGGCCGACATGGGCGATGACCTCGGCGCCCTGCTGCCGGAGCGCGTCGCAGATGGCGGGTCCCATGAAGAGATCCGCTTGGGTGACCAGAATGCGTTTCGCGGCGAGGTTGAGCGCCATGGAGGATTCCTTTCTGTGGGTGACGTTCGGCGCGGCCGGCAAAGAGATGCCGCCCGATGGCAGCCCCCGCTCGGACCCGACGGACGAAGGACGCTGTTGCCCGGATAAGGCGCAAGGTGGGCGATGCCAGGCGCGATGCGATCAGCGGAGCGGTTCCTGATACCCCCATTTTATGCCTGAGGAGAGCTTCAGGCGGCCGTCAGCGCGGCAATCAGGACAGGGAAGTCTAGGGTTTTGGTGCGCTTGGCAACGGCGGCACTGGGGGCCGCAAGGGCGCATTGCTTCTTGCGTGTATTCCACGCCCGTCATCTTTTTTTACCGGTGACAGTGGAAAACTGATCCGCTCCCCCCATCAAGTCGCGAGTCTCCATGCAGCGCACCACCATGACCGTGCAGGTGGCATAGGCCGCCACTCGTTGAGCGACCGCGCCCATGGGATGGGCGTCCCAATCCCTGCGGGACCGGCGGCCCAGGACGATGAGGTCCAGCTGTTCCGCCTGCTGGTACTTGATGATCTCTTCCGCAGCAGAAATGCCGGACCGCACCCGCACCTTGGCCGTCACGCCCTGGGCAAGGGCCCTCTCCTGGTAGGACCGGGCCGCCCGGGTGGCCGCCTGCAGCAGCGGTCTATCGGCCCGTTCCCGCCGAGCGGCGTCGCCCTCCTCGCCACTCGCCTCCGCCACCACCATGATGTCCAGTTTGGCCTTCTGCTGTTTCGCCGTTTTGATCGCCTTGGCCAGGACGAAATTCGCGTATGCCGACAAGTCCAGTGCAGCCAAAATCTTCATGGTGCGTCCTCGTTGATCCGCTTCTCCAATCGCCTAGACGAAAATGCCGGCTTCCGGCTTCTCGTGGCACCCGAAATCCTATTCACTTTCCCTGCTCTTTGCGCACAGCCACCAAAATGGGGCGTCCGGGAATGCGACGATCGGTTCTGACGAAACGATGCGCCTGTGACGGCGGATGGCGGTTCGCGACGTCGTCATGCCAAGCCCCTATTCCGGCACGTACCGCGGATAGGTCGACTTGCTTGCTCTAGAAAACGCGAGATCAATTTCAGCGGTGGCGAAAGGGGCGTCTGGACGCGTTGTGTCAAGAATGTTGCCTTCCGGATCGATGATCCAGCCGAGACCGCCGCAGTTGACGCGGTTGCCGGGCGGATACCACAGATTGGAGGATAGGGTATACGCCCCGGAACAGACCGCAGCCGTGCGACCGCCCGCCAACCATTTATCGACGGATTCATGGGGTGTCGCACGCGGTATGCACAGCAGATCCACCCGGGAGGCCGCATAGTGGCGGGCCCATTCCAAAAACCACATCTCGGTACAGATTTGAACACCAACTCTGGCGGATCGAAAAAGGGCCGTATCAAATGATTTCGACCCGCGGTCGTACCAGGAGTGTTCCCAAAACCCCTCCTCGTCCGGCAAATAGTATTTTTCACGTATGGGGGCCGGGCGATTCAGCGCCGTGGTCCAGATGTAGGCTTCGTTGCGGCGGCTGCCCCGGCTATTGACAGTGGGCCGTGTCCCCACGATCGCCGCTGCGCCCACCTCACCCAAGTTGTCAATGTAGGTGTCGTGCCGTTCGATGGCCTGCGCCCATCGCTCTGGATCGGGGTGTCGGTCGGCGGCAAGCCATTCAGAAAAACACATCTCGGGCAGCAGCACGAAGTCACTGCTTTCGGCCGCGACATGTTCCTTCAGCGCGGCAAGGAAGCGATCGAGGTGATCTTCCCGGGGATCCAACTGGCAAACGGTCACCTTCATTTTCAACCTCCAAGGAGGGGTTGGGCGATCGTTGGAAAAGGCCTCACAGGCGTGCAAGTGGCAACTTATTTTATCGGCGGCCTGACCATGTAGCGATTTTCCACCTCAAAGATATTGGAAGTGGTCAGGAGATCAAAGCCAAATTTCTTATAGAACCGGACATTCTCATCCAAATCGGTCTCCAGGTAGGCGGTTGCCGCGCAACGATCGACTTCCCTGCAAAACCGCTGCATGAGTTTTGATCCGATGCCCACTCTGCGGTGAGATGGAAGGACGCCGATGGGACCCAGATGCCAATGCTGCGCTTTTGGATCTCTGCGCGCCCATTCATTGAGCCAGACAGTCTTCCGAACGGTGATGTCGATTTCGTCTTGCGGTGCTGGCGGTGCTTCTGCCGCTTTCCGACCGGTGCAGGACTTCATCCGCATAACCCCAACAATATTGGGGCCCTCCTTGGCAAGAAAAACAATGCCCGGAAGCGTGTTGAAGAGGTCGACAAACATCCGCTCGATTTCCTGGCGTTCATCTTCGCCAGTACCGCGAAAAACCGCAATGTGGAGGGGGTTGTTCAACATGGCGAGGCTGAGTACCTTGGCGGCTGCCGCTACATCACCAAGTTCCATGAAGCTGATCTGAAGCTTGTCCATCTCCACGCCTCCCGTAAAATACAGCTTTCGGTTGGGTGAATCGTCTCGACGCTGCGGTCATCTACCACCTTGGCGCCTCATCGCTTGCCCGATGCATCAGCGCCCCGATCATGTGGCGGTGGTTTACTGTCCGCGCTTCTCCTCATTCAGCGCCAATTCCCAGTAGACGACACCGGACAGCGGATTGTCATAATAGGGCGCCGTTCGCCGAAAGCCGAGGGTTTCATAGAGATGCATGGCCGCCGTCAGCGTGTCGAGCGTATCGAGCCGCATCAGCGCATATCCCAGTTGTCGTGCGACCGCGATGATCTCCGTGGCCAGTCGCCGGCCCAGGCCCTTCCCCCTGGCCTCAGGCCTGACGAACAGCCGCTTCATCTCGCACACTGCTTCATCCAATTTGCGAACGGCAACACATCCGACCAGTCTACGCCCGTCGATGGCGATGAGGAGCTCACCGCTTGGCGGCGCATACTTGCCGGGTAGATTGGCGAGCTCCGCCTCGAAATGTTGAAAGCACAGATCGACATCCAGGAGTGCTTCGTACTCCCGGAAGAGCTGACGGACCGCTTCGATCTCTGTTTCGGTCTGCACCTGCCGTATGCGCATGTCTCTCCGGCGACGGAAAACCCGAAAGGGGCCCATTTTGCCGCGTCCCCTTGGGGGAAGCGGGCCCCTTACCCGTGATCGTGGGCTTTGCGGGGCAAGCGCACAAAATTATACACATTCCTGTGCGCCTTGGTTTGGTGGAACAATCCCGATTGAGCGATCGCCTTCGGTACCCAGTTGTGGACCAGGGGCGGGAACAACCAGACCGACAGGGTCGCGCCTGACCTCAGCACCCGATGCATCTCGGGCAGCAACTTGCTCAGGGGCAGCAGGGGAAAGGGGATGACGCCAAACAGCAATACCTTGTCCAAACTCGCGCTGTCCAGGCCGGTCGCCAGCGCGTCCCGCCGAAGGATGTGAACGTTCTGCAAACCGGCTGCCTGAACTTTCCTGGCGACCACTTTCAGAAAGCCAGAGGTGACGTCCAGTGCGACGACACATCCCCGATCCCCAACCATTTGTGCCGCCGGCAGCGTGAAAAAACCGGTGCCACACCCCACCTCCAGCACGCGTTGACCGGACTGGACCTCGGCTGCACACAAGGTGGTCTCCGGATTCATCAGCCACTTTCGAAGCTTGCTC
Source organism: Desulfosarcinaceae bacterium (assembly GCA_030066015.1). Lineage (GTDB taxonomy): Bacteria > Desulfobacterota > Desulfobacteria > Desulfobacterales > Desulfosarcinaceae > JASJCL01. The sequence goes on from JASJCL010000136.1 coordinate 5,824, forward strand.
CCCATCAACACACCCGCCGGTGTGAAAAGGAGGTTCACAACCTTTGAATTCCCCAAGGCCATTGTTTTCATGCAGGGTCCCTCGTGGAAACTGCAGGTGGTAGGGAGGAACGATCCGGTGCGCAACGATTGTGGGCCCTATTCCAAAAATCCAGGGCCGTACCCGGCTTTAGGTTCCAGGGGTGCCAAGGCGGCACCCATACCGGACATCGCGATGGGATCATCGGAGTTGGAAAAGACGTCCGCCAGAACCGCATCGTTTGACTTCAGATGGAACCGCAGAGATCCGCGTCGATGAGTGGATCGCGAACTGTCCAGCAGTTCAAAACCGGAAGATAAATTCCGATTGAATATCTGTATTTGACCGCTTCTTTTGCGATAGTTCAATTCCCGGTTGGCGTCCAGTGCTGTCGGTGAAAAAGCGCCGTACAGATACACTGCTTCGGCCACCCCATCCAAGGGGGTCAAAACCGTTGCGCAGATGCGCTTCCGCTCCGGCGATCTTTTCGGGAATGAACCCGCAGTACCCGATGAAGTCTCCCACTGCCCCCGGCTCGGCATCCGCGATGCAAACCGCCCAGACACCGAAGCCCAGAGATTCCCAGGGGGCAATAAAGGCCCTCAGATAGCTCACCGCCACCACGTGCTGCCCAGCGGTGGTGGTGACGGCGTCGCAAGAGGGCAGCCAGGCCATTACCGCCATGTTCGACATGATCGCGTCGATCAGGGCGGGTTGATCGGAAAACGACAACGGCCTCAAGGTCAATCGGTTTGGTGTGCGCGTCGGGGGCATTCGTTGGTATGCAATGGCGGCCCCTTACGCCTGCGCCCACACGCCGGCCGCCCGCAGAGGGCCTGGCGCCGGAGGCGGCCCCGGGGTTTTTTTTCTTACGGGTCTATTTGGGGACCGCTATGCGGTAAGTTCTGCCACCATACTGGTGCACCGAATCGTGCGCACGGACCTCTATCGTCTGAACGTCGGCGGGGATTTTCACGCCCGAGAGACGTCTCGTAAAGGGCTGCTCATCCACATGTGGATGGTACAGGACTCTTGTCCCGAGCAGATTGCCCGCTTCATCCAGAAGGTCCCATTTGTCGGCATAGTGATCCCATCCGGTGTCGGCGTGCGCAACGGTGACGTCAACGGTGTAAGTGTCGCCGACGCCTTTGGTGATCTCGACATTTTGGACGTCGGCTTCTCCAGCGGATGCGTCCGAAAGCCCACCCATCGACAAGAGCGCGAGCAGCAGCAGACCGTATTTCATGGCATTCCCACGTTGTCAGAAGTTTGTGCAGCATGCAGCGATACCGGCCAAAAGCGACGACCGCTGGCAGCCGGCTGCGTGCAGCGGTTCGTTCACGGAATAAAAATACACTCCATACCGACTTGAACACCGTCTTGAACCAGCTCGAAACAGGGGTAGCGCCCATCGCCATCGCCCGATTTCACATAGAGCAATGTCGCGTCGTTAAAATCGATGGCACCTGAAAAATTGATCGCCAACTCATCATCGAGCTCGGTTGCGGTCCACTCGCTGTAGGCATCGGCGTCCTGTTTTACGGCGCTGAGGAACGTTTCGTAATCGATGATGCCCAAAAACGCATGATCAATATCAACCGCCCCGATCTCCTTGCCCAGTTCCGGCGCCGACCCCATCTTTCGGATTCTGGCACGGTGTGCATGAAACGGCGTTGGCACATTGACTTCAAAAACATACTCACCAGGATCGCTACGGATGGCGGGCCACTGACGTGGGTCCTCATCCTCACTCAATAGTATCATTGCATCCTTTACGGCAATTATCTTTCCCTCGACCGCTATTCGCGTGACCTCATTCCATTGCATGTCTGTTCTTCTTTTTTTGATTTCTATGATGTTGTCGGTGTTTTTGTTGGGCCTCCGCGGCTATCCCGGCTGCGCCGGCTGCCGCATCGAGATCTAGTTTGTCATTTCGAAAACAATTGCTTAACCGCTGGTGCCCCTCATAAGAGCGCGTATCTCTCCAAGGGCTGAAAAATTGGTCGCAAACCGTTTCCGCAGGATCTTACCGATTTTCGAAGTATTCCTCAATCTAGTCCTCAGAAAGGAGT
>JASJCL010000054.1 GCA_030066015.1 Desulfosarcinaceae bacterium
CTGGACACACCGCTGGCCGAGCGATTTCTGGCAATCGTCGCCGATTTGATCGACCAGGGCCTGACCGTCCTCGTGGCCAGCCACGATCCGCGCGTCTACCGGGCCGAAGGGGTGAACCGTTTGGTCACACTGGCGGACGGCCAGGTGGTGGATGGGACCGAGGCGCTGTCATGACCCTCAATCCGGCCATCATCGTGCTGGTGACGGGCGCCTGGCTCATCAGCGCGGTCGCTGTGGCGACGGCCGCACTGGGCGCCCGCATCCGCCACCATTGGGACCTCACCAGCAGCCGGCGGCGACAGCTCACCCTCGAGCGGCAGACCTACCTGATCTCTAGCGTCCTCGCCTATCTGCTGGTGTTCCAACTGTTCTCCCTCTTCCTCTTCGTATTTACCGCCGATCGACTCCATTCGCTCTTTATCGGCGCCATGTGCGCCGCGGGATCGCTGAACGTCAACGCCTATGGATATCCGGCCCTGCAGCTCAAATTGGTCTCTTTTCTGTTGTGCGGCGTCTGGCTCATCGTCAACCATGTGGATCAGAAGGCACCCGACTACCCGCTGCTCCACTTTAAATACCGCTGGCTGATGGTCGTCGCCGGCCTGCTGCTCATCGACACCTATCTGACGACGCAGTACTTCCGGCACATGCGGGCCGACGTCATCACCAGCTGCTGCGGCAGTCTGTTCAGCGAAGAGACCGTCAGTGTGGCGGGCGTCATGGCGAGTCTGCCCCCGCTGCCCATGATGGTGCTCTTCTATGCCGCCATGGCCTTGAACCTGCGGACGGGGATCCACTTTCTGGTGACCGGCCGCGCGATCCGCTGGTTCGCGGGCACCAGTGTGGTCGCCTTGACGGTGGCCCTGATGGCCATCGTGGCCTTCATCAGCGTCTATATCTACCAATTGCCGACCCATCACTGCCCCTTCGACATCCTCCAGGCCGAATACGGGTATGTCGGCTACCCCCTCTACGTGAGTCTCCTCTGCGGCGGCATTTGCGGAGCCGGCGCCGGTGTCCTGGACCGCTTCCGAGGGGTGGCATCCCTGCGCGATCAGTTGCCGGCCGTCCAGAAAAAGCTTTGTCTAACGGGAATGATAGCTTATAGTGTATTCATAATAATTTCAGGATATCCGATCGTATTCTCGGATTTCCGACTGGTGGGTTTATGACCGGCGCGGCACCCAATAGACGGGGCCTGCGCCTCAACCCGCCATAAACGAAAGAGCGGGCGGCATGCCGACCGGCACCGCCACTTGCCTCCAGATACAGGTACCACATGAAGATTCAATTACCACGACATGCCACCCCAATCGCGCTGACACTCCTTGTGGCGGTGATCGCATTCGCCGTCGGCTATCGCGCCGGCGACCACACGCCGGCATCGCCGGCGGCCATGGCGGCCCCTCAGGACCATGATCACGACCCAGCCCCGGATGCCGACACCGCATCAGCCACCCTCTACGCCTGCCCCATGATGTGTACGGCCCCACTGGCGGAACCCGGCAACTGCCCCGTCTGCGGCATGGAGCTGTCAGCCCTCGAACAGGACGGCGTGACGACCGCCCACGACCACCGACACGGTGGCGTTAGCGCCGCCGACGCTGGCTGGGAAACGTCGCGCATCACCCTGGGCGATGCGGATATCAAGCTGGCCGAGATCCGTCTGGCGCCGGTGGAACGCAAGCGCGCCCGAGCGGAGATTCGCCTCTTCGGCCAGATCGACTACGATCCGGCCCACATGACCAAATTGTCGGCCTTCATGCCCGGGGTCATCGACCGCGTCTACGTCAGACGCGCCGGTCAGTTCGTCCGCTGGGGGGAGCCGCTCTTCGATATCTACTCCGCCGATCTCCACGACACGCAGAAGCAATTGATCGAACTGATGCCCTATGTCCCCAGCTTTCTGGCCTTTCAGTCGAGCATGCCCCACGTGGCCCAGGAAGTTCCGGTGCAGGACCGGCGTCAGGCCACCACCGCAGCGGAAATCGAGCAGCGCCGGGCCGCCTATCGCCAGATTGCCGCGATCCGGCACAAGCTCAGCATTTTGGGACTGCCCAAACGCGATATTGACGAGCTGATGAAAGTGGGCGACGCCACCGGCATCGCCACGGTCTACGCCTCCATGTACGGTCAGGTGGTGGACCAGAACGCCTACGAGGGCAGCTATGTGAACCGCGGGACAACCATCATCACCCTGGCCGATCCCAAATACGTCTGGGCCAGCCTGGACGCCTATGAAGCGGACTATCCCTGGCTGCGCAAGGGTCAGGCGGTGCGGTTCGAGACCACCGCCTACCCCGGTGAGACCTTTACGGCCAAGGTGGTCTATATCGACCCGGTATTCAATCCGGAGACGCGCACCTTTCGGGTGGGGGCGCTGCTGTCGGAGCAGGGCGGCCGCCTCAAAGCCGGCATGCTGATCCGCTCCATGGTGATTGCCAACTTGGACGCGGCGGGGGAGGTGGTCGGCGACGCCAAAGATCCCGAACAAGCCCCGCTGCAGATACCGGCCACAGCGCCGTTGATCACCGGACGGCGGGCGGTTGTCTACGTGGCCGTGCCCGGAAAAAGCGGGCAGTTCGAGGGACGTGAAGTGCGCCTGGGGCCCAAAGCGCAGGATCACTACATCGTCCTGGACGGCCTCACCGAGGGCGAGTTTGTGGTGGCCAACGGCAACTTCAAGATCGACAGCGCCGTCCAGATTCTGGCCCGCAAGAGCATGATGGCCATGCCGGACGGCGACCTCGCCGAGGGCTACCACCTGCATGGTGGTTCGGCGGCCATGAATGCCGATTATCTGGACGAGCGGCTGCGCAGCCGACTGCCGCGGGAGGCCGACGCGCTGAACCTGCCGGCCGACACCGAGGACCCGGTGACAACGACGCTGCGGCGACGACGCCCCACGCCCCGCCATGGCCAGACCGTGATTCAGCGCCGCCGGCCAGGCGCCTATGGCGACACCACCCGGCGTCCCACGAGAGGGCTGAGTCAATAAGCCAGCGCCCGGTCCGCACCTTAATCGTTATCCGCGAAGGGATGGTCCCGGCAACCGACACAACGACCACCGGCACAGTGAAAACGGACATCCTCTGGTATGCAGCCTTCTGAGATCGACGCGTCCCCGCCCGCCCCTTCCGGCCTCGCCCTGGTGGCCCGCTTCTGCATCCACAACAAGGTGCCGGTGCTGCTGGCACTGCTTCTGGTGGTGGTGGTCGGACTCCTGGTGGCCCCGTTCGATTGGCCATTCGGCGGCGATCTGCGTCGTCCCGTGCCCGCCGACGCCCTGCCCGATATCGGCGAAAATCAGCAGATCGTCTTCACCCAGTGGCCCGGACGCTCTCCCCAGGACATCGAGGACCAGGTCACCTACCCGCTCACCGTCGCCCTCCTGGGTCTTCCCGACGTAAAGTCCGTCCGCAGCTTCTCCATGTTCGGTTTCTCCACCATCTACGTCATCTTCAAGGAGGACGTGGAGTTCTACTGGTCGCGCACCCGGATCCTGGAAAAGCTGGAAAGCCTGCCGGATGACACCCTCCCGCCGGATGTCAATCCCCTGCTGGGGCCGGATGCCACCGCCATGGGCCAGGTCTTCTGGTACACCCTGGAAGGGCGTGATCCCCAGGGGCAGCCCACCGGTGGCTGGGACCTGCACGAACTGCGCACCGTCCAGGACTGGTATGTGCGCTATGCCCTCATGGGGGTGGATGGGGTCAGCGAGGTCGCTTCGGTGGGTGGCTTCGTGCAGGAGTACCAGGTGGACGTGGACCCGGACCGCATGCGGGCCTTCGACATCACCCTCAATGACATCATCGGCGCCATTCGGCAGGCCAATCTGGATGTGGGCGCACAGACCATCGAGGTCAACCGGGTGGAGTACCTCATTCGCGGATTGGGGTTCATTCGCGGGATCGCCGACCTGGAAAACGCCGTCATCCGGTTGGATGACAGGGTGCCGGTTCTCGTCAAAACCGTGGCCAATGTCTCCCTGGGGCCGGCCGCAAGACAGGGTGCCTTGGACAAAGGGGGCGCCGAGACGGTGGGGGGTGTCGTGGTGGTCCGGTTCGGGGAGAATCCCATGACCGTCATCCAGGCCGTCAAGGCGCAGATCGAAGCGATCGCGCCGGGGCTCCCCAAGCGGCAGCTGGCCGACGGGACCACCTCCCAAATTCACATCGTTCCCTTTTACGACCGCACCCAGCTGATCCAGGAAACCCTGGGCACCCTTGAGCATGCGTTGATCAACGAGACGCTGGTCACCATCGTGGTGATCATCGTCATCCTCTTCCACCTGGGCAGCTCCCTCGTGGTGGCCGGCATGCTGCCGCTGGCGGTACTGGGGGCCTTCATCGCCATGCAGGCGTTCGGTGTGGACGCCAATGTGGTGGCCCTGTCGGGCATCGCCATCGCCATCGGTACCATCGTGGACATGGGCATCATTCTCACGGAGAATATCCACCAGCGCCTGGCCGTCCAATCGGAGCCGGTGGATCGAGTGGCCCTGATCACCGCTTCGGTGCGCGATGTGGGCGGCGCCATGGTAACCGCCGTGGCCACAACGGTGATCAGCTTCCTGCCCATCTTTTTTCTGACCGGCGCGGAGGGCAAGCTGTTCAAACCCCTGGCCTTCACCAAGACCTTTACCCTCAGCGCCTCCCTGGTGATCGCCCTCGTGGTGATCCCGCCGCTGATGCACAGCCTGATGGGGTTTCGCGGCAGGGACCGCGGCCGTCAATGGATATTCTACGAGGGTCTGATCTATGTCGGCCTGGCCATGACATTCCTGGTGGACCTGCGCATCGGCCTGGTGCTGGCCACCATCGGTGGATACTACCTGGCCGATCGCTGGATTCCGGCCAGTTATCGTCGGCAGGCCCTGCTGGGCATCAAGCTTTTGCTGGGCATCATTCTCCTGGTGGGCCTGGCGGCCCATTGGTCCCCCTTGGGCCCGGCAGCCGGCGGATGGCGCAATTTCGCGTTCACCGTGATGAGTTTCGTTCTGATCCTCGGTGCGCTGCTGCTGTTCCAGCGCTATTACACCCCGATTCTCTCCTGGTGCCTGCGCCATAAAATCGGTTTTCTCACGCTGCCGGTGGGTCTGCTGGTGATGGGGTGCCTGATCTGGCTGGGGGCGGACACCCTTTTCGGCTGGACGCCGCGACTGGTGCGGGAGAGCCGCCCCTATGCCTGGCTGACGGCACACCTCCCCGGCTTGGGGAAAGAGTTCATGCCGCCGCTGGACGAGGGCGCCTTTCTCCTCATGCCCACCACCATGCCCCACGCCTCCATCGGGGAGGTGCTCGACATCTTGAAGAAGCAGGACCGGGCCATCGCCGCCATCCCCGAAGTGGCCTCAGCCGTCGGCAAGCTGGGGCGCGCCCAGAGCCCGCTGGACCCAGCCCCCCTCTCCATGATCGAGACCGTGATCAACTATCGCGATGAATACCTGCGCGGGGAAGGCGGGCAAGTGCTTCGTTTCCGCTTCGATCCCGGTGCCTCCGATTGGGTCCGCAATCCGGCCGGGGAGCGACTGCCGGCGCTCGACGGCGCCCCTTATCGTGTCCAGGGCCGCTACCCGCGGGACGACCGGGGGCGTCTGCAGCCCGACCCCCAAGGTAGACCTTTCCGGCTATGGCGACCGCCCCTCGACCCAGCCCTCAATCCGGGACGACCCTATTGGAGCGGCATCCGCAAGCCGGAGGACATCTGGCACGTCATCGCCCAGGCCGCCCGGGTGCCCGGCACCACCTCGGCCGCCAAGCTCCAACCCATTTCGGCACGCATGGTGATGCTGCAGAGCGGAATCCGCGCCAATATGGGCATCAAGGTGTTCGGGCCCGATCTGGCCACCATCGAACAGATCTCGCTGGAGATCGAGCAGGCGCTGAAACAGGTGCCCTCCGTGCGGCCGGCATCGGTTATCGCCGATCGCATCATCGGCAAACCCTACCTGGAGATCCAGGTGGATCGGCAGGCCATCGCCCAGTACGGCATTCGTCTGCAGCAGGTGCTGGACGTGATCGAGTTCGCCATCGGTGGCCGACAGATCACCACCACCGTGGAGGGTCGCGAGCGCTATCCCGTGCGGGTGCGCTATATCCGGGAACTGCGCGATGATTTGAACACCATCGGCGGGGTACTGGTGCCGCTGCCCGATGGCACCCAGATCCCGCTGCGTCAGGTGGCCGACATCATCTACATCAAGGGTCCCCAGGTGATCAAAGGGGAGAACACCTTCATGACCGGCTACATTCTTTTCGAGGGGTGGCCGGGTATTGCCGAGGCAGAGGTGGTCGCCGACGCACGCGCCTATCTGCAGGACAGGCTGTCTACCGGCGTCCTGCAGCTGCCGCCCGGGGTCAGTTTTGCCTTTACGGGCACCTACGAGAATCAGGTCCGTTCGGAACGAAGACTTCAGCTCATCCTGCCCATGGCCCTCACCATCATTTTCATCCTGCTCTACCTGTTGTTCAGATCCACGGGGACGGCCGTCATCGTCTTCTCCAGCATTGCCGTTGCCTGGTCGGGCGGCTTCGTATTGCTGTGGCTCTATGCCCAGCCCTGGTTTTTACATTTCGATCTCTTCGGCACCTCGATGCGGGAGCTGTTCCAGATCCACCCCGTCAACCTGAGCGTCGCTGTTTGGGTTGGATTCCTGGCCCTCTTCGGCATCGCCTCCGACGATGGGGTGATGATGGCCAGCTACCTCCAGCGCCAGTTTGCCACGGCCGCGCCGCAGTCGCTGACGGCGGTGCGCGAAAGCACGCTCAAAGCGGGTCAGCGGCGCGTAAGGCCCTGCATCATGACCACGGCAACGACCCTGCTGGCCCTCCTGCCAGTGATGACCGCAACCGGCCGCGGCGCCGATATCATGGTGCCCATGGCCATTCCTACCTTTGGCGGCATGCTGTTCGAGGTGATGACCATGCTGGTGGTGCCCGTCCTCTATTGCTGGCGCGAGGAGGGGCGGATCAGGCGGCGGACGGCAGCCGACGACGACGTCAGTACCGCCCTGCACGCTGAGGCGACGGTCACGGCCGATACCTGATGCGCCGGTACCAGCATGGTCGGAGACGGGGAGTCGGGGCGCTATGCGGAAGGCGACGGCGGGCCGATGGGACCATCGCTCAAGGGTTGTGGATGGCGCGAACTAACGGCTATGGTGTTTTCAGCGGTGATGCCGAATCTTCCCCACTTGGGCGGGCGGTTGATGCCGGGGCGGCGGAGGTCGGCGGGGATGGCGCGTCCGGTTGCCGGCGCTTCATCGGCGCGGTCGCTTTGGTGGCGGGTGGCGGCGCGGTGGAGCCGATGCACTGTTTTTGGCCCAATTCGCTGAGCCAGCGCATGTTACGCGCGATGCGGAGCGTGTAGCCCTCACCCTCCAGGTAGTTATCGGGACAGTCGCCGTCGGTCCGCTGGTACAGCTCGAGAAAGTCATCGGCCTTCTCCGCACAGGCGCATGCGTCTCCCTGGATCGAATAGTAACGGGCCTTCAAAAAGATGCTGCCAATCTCCTTCAGGTATTGCTCACACCGCTTTTGCTGAGCCGCATTCTGCCACTTCACTTTTCTTTCCGGCGCTTTTTTCAGCTTCTTGGGATCCAGCTGGGGTTCCTTGATAATCCAGCGCCGATTGGGAGGCGGCAATCTGCCGGTTTTGCCGTCCTCCTGCCCGTCCGCTGTTGCCGGCGATGGCGCGGCAATGCCTTTTTCCGCTTGCGGTGTCGCCGCCTTTTCCGGTCCCGGTGGCGTCTGCGCGGTGGCGCCTGCGTCTGCAGGCGTCTCCGCCGTGGTAACCGTCGGTGGCACCTGGTCAGTTGGTGTTGCGGGCGATTGGGCCCAGAGCAGCGCAGCGGATGCGAAGAGAACGATCAAGATCACCGGCAGGTGGCGGAAGAATGTCAGCATAGCGGTACCTCAGACGGGCAACTTCAGTAGTTGGAACCATGTGATCATCATAGACACAACTTCATCATATCGCCAATGATTGTCAATGGTAAGCACGAAGTCTGCCGGATAGAGGTCGCTTGCGGGCTTGAAGTGGTGGGAACGACAAAAAGGCCGCCACCGGCGGGTGGCGGCCTTTTCCAATTAGAGCAGGTATCGAGCGGCTTGGGTCCAGGTGTGGCGCTATTCTAATTGCGGCGCGAGAAGCTGTGGCAGCCGCTGCAATCCAGACCTTTGTCGTCGATGTGTTTACGGTGAACCCTGGTGAACATTTCGCTGGTGGACCACTCGTCGGACTTGTCCTCATGACAGCTGACGCAGAGGGCCCGCCCGTTGCGGCTTGACAGGCGGTCGTAGCCCAGGGCCGAGAAATCCATGCGCTGCCCGCCGGAGTGGCAGTCGTTGCAGGAGAGCGCCTGTTCGCTGGGGGCGACTTCGTGGAACAGCCCCAGGTAGCGCTCCGTCTTGGCGAATGTGTGGCCGTTATAGGACCACCCCACGGCCTCGGCCCCCATCCTGACCGCCGTATCGATCTGGCCGCTTTCGAAGAATTTGCCGATCTTCAGCGGCAGCAGTCGCCCGGTGGCGGGATCCATGGGCTGGTACCCCTTATGGTACTTGAAGGCGTAGATTTTCGCCTGCGAATCCTGAATATCTCCGAGGGGCGCCGCCAGTGGGATGCGACCATTGGGACCAGGCTCTGCCCGATCGCCGAACTGGTAAAAGGCGGAATTCCCGTTGAACCAGCGGTAGACGGGCGTCACGTTCTTTCCCTTCTCATGGTGCGGTTCATAGAGGCCTTTGGCGGCGACCAGATCGCCGGGTTGGCTCCAATCGCGGGACATGTCGGTGGCGGCGACCTTGGCGAAGGTGGGGATGTGACAGACCGTACAATTGAGTTTGGCGGTATGGTCGTTGATGCGGCCGTCGTCATGGGGACGCTCGTTGTGACAGACGACGCAGCTGACCTCGTCCGGCAGCTCGCGCGGTCTCAGATCGGTCCCGCGGCCGGCGATCTTGTGCCCAACGGCCACATGGCAGTCCAGGCAGTTGAGCCCGGCGCCCCCGCGGCTGGCAGCGGCCATGTGAACGTCAACGTCGCGGCTTGGATCGCGATGGGCCTCTTCGATATCCCCCCGCTTGAAATTGTCGCCACCGCCGGCCTTGGTGTGGCAGTCGAGGCAACTGTTTTTGTCGGGCAATTGGATATCCGACGCCGCCTGGAGAAGGCTGACCGACATGCGGCCTTCGTCCGGCACAAAGCGGTAGGCCCCATTCACCTGGCCCACCTTGCGCTCGTAGCTGTCGGAATGGCAGACGAGACAGTCGATGTTCTGTAACTGGGCCGTGGTCGCTGCGGCGGTCGGTTTCTCCCCCAAACCGACGTGGCATTTGGCGCAGCCCCCGTCGACCTGTTTGCCGTCGATATTGGTCAGCTTGCCGATCCAGTTGATGTCGGGATAAATGCAGAAGTCGTTGATCCCGCCCAATTTGCCGGCGTGCGCGGAGGCGAGCCCGATCGCTTCGCTGGCATCGCCCCGCCACTGATAGTGCACCGAGTCGTGTGCCTCACGGGCCTCCGCTTCGTGGCATTGGAGACAGGTCTGGGGGCCCTCGTAGCGGTCGAAGCGTCCGGCATGGGAGCCGCTGACCGGATCCGCAGGCGGTTCGGTCAGATCCAGAATCGTTACCGCCAGGTTGCGGTTCCAGCGTGTGTCGCCGGCGGTATAAGAGACCGATAGATCGAGGCTGAGATCGGTGTCCACTGACCCGACCTCAAGGACGCCGCCAGCGATGGTGCCGATCGTGTCGGGTGCCATCTGCCAGTCGACCTGGGCGGTGACATCCGCAGTCTGCCCGTCGCTGTAAGTGGCCAGGGCTGTGTAGGTGGCCGTCTGGCCTTCCTCAAGCTGGATCGGGCCCTCGATGCTGAGATCGGAGAGGGTCACCGCTGGTGGACTGCTGCAGGGCGGTGCGTTGGCAACCGCCCGCGCCACGTAGTCCGTCCCCTGGCGGGCGCCCACCTCACAGGGGGCTTCCGAAAGGCGCTTGCGCAGGCGCCAGTCGCCCTCGCTGTCCGCCCTGACCTCGGCCAACACCGCATCCCTTTGTGAATCGCTGATCACAACTGTCTGGCGGGGGATGCCCTTGCCCTTCAGGCGCAGCACGCCTCTTTCGCTCACCCATCTTGCCGTGGAGATGATGAGTTCATTCTCATCCCCTTCATCGGCGAAGCCTGGCAGGTAAAAACCGAACACCAGGAGCGGCAGCAGCATACAAACACAGATACCCCTCCAGGATGCCCCGTGGGGACGCTTGGACCGTAACATAAAGAGTAACCTCCTAACGCAATGCAGTGGTTGATCGCCTGAGGCCGGTGCGTGTCACCGGTTGTGTGAAGTGCGATTGAGGAAGTGACCCAAGCAAATAAGGTACCACATTGTGGTACTTCGAATCGCAAGCGGGTCCTCGCAGAGGCCCGCCAATTGCAGTATATGGCCCTAAACCGCCAAAATGAAACAATGAATCCTGGCCTCATGAACCAGCCAATTTTCGATGATGATAGACCGCCGAACATAACATTTGTGACGGGTTTGTGACGGATCGGACCGCAAATTTTGCACTCCATGATGGTAAATGCGAAAAATTTTGACGCGGGGGGAGGTCATTAAGACGCCCCGCTTGCCGACCGCGGTCCGCCTTCCAGCCGCTGGTGCAAAGCGGCCCGCACCAGCGGTGCCGGCGAGAGAAGGGCCCACTTGTCGGCATTTGCTCATTTGTGCACAGTACGGCGGCCACCGATTACCGTAATTGCATCTCCAACCACGGACCGCTCTCCACAAGTGCGCGACACGTCCGCTAATGATGGCCCGGGTTCATGTGGCAATTGGCATTAAACTCCATTGGTTAAACACCCGGGCCAATCCCAGCGGAGCTCAGCGGACAATTCGGGTACCACATTGTGGTACATCGCTTGCAGAACAATTGAACATCCCGGCCCATAATTGCCGGTCACCGAATTGACGGACAGATCTGGTTGTGCAAGAAAGTGGTAAAGTGCAACTTGTCCGCAACGCGATCCTCACATCGACACCAAGCCCAAGAGACGGAGGTGGGGGAGATTCAACCTGCACGCACCTGCACCCGCATCATCATCACCAGCATCCTCATCGCATTTTACGTCCTGCCTTCATCTCTGAAGGCCGCCGAACTGGAACTTCGCTCGGAGACCCTGCTACGCGCGTTGGAGCGGGACACCACCAACGGCGAAGACCAGTTCGTCCTTCCCATCTACGAATATCTCAGTATCGATTACCAGGACCTCGAGGAGGGGGGCGTCTCGCTGCACCTGCACGGGTGGGCGCGCAAAGACCTGGCCGACAGCGACTACTTCGATGAGGATGGCGACGGCGAGCTGCTCTACGGCTATCTCCAGTACGCCAGGCCCTATGGCGGGTTCAGTGCGCGATTGGGGCGTCAGCACATCTTCGCCGGCATCACCAACGAGACGGTCGACGGTCTCCACATGGCCTACGACGTGGGCAGCTATTTCACCATCAGCGGCTTCGGCGGCTTGCCGGCGGAATACAGTGAGGATAACGGCAGCGGGGGGGACCACATCTACGGTGGCCGACTGGCCCAACACCTGGGGCGGGCCTACCAGGTCGGCATTGGCTATGAGAAAATCGTCGACGACACCGAAGATGTCAGCGAGACCACGGGTGTCGATATCACCGCCGATCCCTCCCGGCACATCAGCCTGAGCGGGGTTTCGGCCTATAATCTGGACACCGAAGCGTGGCGCGAACACCGCTACGCCGCTGATCTGCGCTGGGGCGTCCTGCGCGTCGGTCCCCGCTACCACCAGTTTAACTTCGCGGATTATTTCAGCGACGGGCCGGAAGCGGGCAGCCTGTTCCGCTTCCTGGGGGAGAGCGATGAAACCCTCACCCTCTACGGCGGCGATGCGGAAGTGGCCTTGGGCACCCGCCTGGTGCTGGGGGCCAAGGTCACGCAGTACCACTACGACGAGCGTGACGAAGAAGCCTTCTACGCCGCCGGCCTCCTGACGCTTGGCAGGTTCACCGCCTTCGAGATGGGGGTGGAAGCGGGGCAGATGGCGGGCGACAGCGACGACAACCGCTATCGCCTCTACCGCGGCTACCTCTACTGGCAGGTGGGCGGCAGGGTGTTGACAGATGGCTTCATCAGCGCCGACGCCCAGTTGATCGATTACGAAGCGGAGATCTACGGTGAATCTCAAGCCCAGTTCTACACGCTGGGTCTGGGGGGGCAGGTGGTGCCGAATCTGCTCACCCTCAAAGTGGCATTCAATTACGCCCAGGATCCTTACTATGATGAGGATATCAGCGCCATCCTCTCATTGATCATCGAGTTGTAGCGCCGCCGTTCGACCGCGGTGCGAACCTTTACCTGGCGACGATATGGAACCGCGTCGCCGAAACCAGCAATGCTCAGGTTGCCCATGGCCTCGAAGCGATTCCGAACCCCGTTTCCGTCTCGATCGGTCCTGCTGATCTGCCTCGTATGCCTGACACTGGTGGGAACCTTCACCGCCCGACAGGTCCGCGGCGGCGCCTTTGCGCTGCCGTTGGTGCATCCGGATGAGGGCGATGACCTGCGCCAGTGCCTGGACTGCCACGACAGCGAGGAGAGCGATTTTCCCTTCGAACGCTTCAGTCACGGTCTATTGTACGCCGAGCGCCACGGTGGCTCGGCGCGAGGCCATGCGGCCGTCTGTGCCATGTGTCACCAGGAACGCTTCTGCAGCGATTGTCATGGGATTCGACCGGGCTTGAAGCCGTCCCTCAAAAACAGTACGGACACCCGCCGGCGAATGCCCCACCGCGGTGACTACCTGACCCGCCACCGCATCGACGGGCGCATCGATCCGACGGCCTGTTTCCGTTGCCACGGCAGCCCCAAGCGAGCAAAATTGTGTGCCCCTTGCCATCGTTGAGGTCGGTCAGGAGCGGTGGCATCCTCCATACGCCGCGGCGGTGCCGGAAACTTCGCAACTTGCCGCCCCCGGGGCGTTTTCAGGAATGAGGTTCCTCGTGATACGCTTTCGATGCTACGTGTGCGGTCTCTTCGTTTGTTGCGCGCTTCTGCTGCTCCTGCTTGCCTGCTCCAGTCCAAATAGCCTCGCACCGAGTGCCGGTGAAGCGCATCCCGCCCGATACCTTCTCGAGCATGGAGAGGCGGCCAGGTCCGATCTCGCCGACTGCCAAACCTGCCACCAAAGCGACCTGGCAGGGGGGGAAAATGTGACCAGCTGTTTTAGCTGTCACGAGCCGGACACCGACTTCGCCCTCCACCCGCTGCCCTATGCCGACCCCGATCAGCACGGTACCGCCGCGCGCAACGACCAGGCCGGCTGTTTGGCTTGCCATGGCTCGGCACCCAATCGCTTCGACGGTGGGATCATTGCCGACGAGAATCTATACGCTTCCGAATCCGCCACCTGTGCATCGGCGGACTGCCATCCCTCCGCCGGCGCCCATCCCACCAATTGGCAGGGCAGCAACGATATCAACGGCAACGGCTACAGCGCCACTCATCAAGTGGTGACCTCGACAGCCATCGACACCAGCTGTGCCCTCTGCCACCAGATCTCCCAAGGCGGCGCAACCCCACTTGCCGAAGCGCCCAGCTGCTACAGCGCCACCTTCACCAACAGCGACGGCAGCACCACCGGCTGTCATGCCGGTGGTCCCGGAGAGGGCGCCCACCCCATCCCCTATGCAGCTGCCAACCTCCATGGCGGCAGCGCCAAGGCCGACCTGGCCGCATGCCAGGTCTGTCACGGCACCGCCGGCACGACCGATTTTGACGGCGGCATCAGCGATGTCTCCTGCGCCGCAGCGGAATGCCACCCCGCCGCCGGCGCCCATCCCACCCGCTGGCTGGGAGACAACGACATCACACCAGCGTATACGAGCACCCACCGGGATGCGGCCAATGCCGAAACCGGCTGCGCCCTCTGTCACGACGTGACCCAAGGACGCACACCTCCCAATACAGCAGCGCCGAGCTGTTTTTCGGCCAGCTTCACCAACAGCGACGGCAGTACCTCCGGCTGCCACAGCAGCGGCCCGGGGACGGTTCCCCATGCGCTTCCCTACACACAGCCCAGCGAGCACGGCGGCGCCGCCAAGGCCGACCTCATCGCCTGCCAGGCGTGCCACGGCACTCCCGGGACGACCGCATTCAACGGCGGCGTGGCAGCCACCGCCTGTGCTGCCGTCGACTGTCACCCGGTGGCTGGGGCCCACCCCACCAATTGGCAGGGGGAGAACGACCCCTCACCGAGCTACCGCTCTTCGCACCGCAACGCCGGTCAGCAGGCCACCAATTGTGCCCTTTGTCATGATTTTACCGACGGCCGCACACCGCCCCTGGCAGAGGCGCCCAGCTGCTTTTCGGCCAGTTTTACCAACAGCGACGGCAGCACCAGCGGCTGTCATAGCGATGGTCCGGGAGCGGCCCACGCCCTGCCCTTTACCGACCCAGTGGATCATGGGCCCGAGGCCAAGGCCGACCTCACCGCCTGTGTGGCCTGTCACGCCACCCCGGCCGATGCCGGCCCGGGTGACAATCCGCGTTTCAACCTCACCGTGGGAGATCTGCCCCAGGGTTGCGAGACCAGCGGCTGCCACAGCCCCTTCACCGCCCACCCAGTACCCCTCTGGGCCGGTGCAGAGGCCACCAGCCACGTCTCTGCCGGAAACCAGGCCGAGGCCTGCGCCATGTGTCACGGCGAGACGCTCAGCGGCGAAGGTGCCGCTGTCGGTCCAGCCTGCACCGCCTGCCACGAGTTGGGCTCTCCCCTCGTGCGCAGCGACTGCACCTCGTGCCATGCCACGCCCCCGAACAATAACAGTGATGCGTCCGGCAATCGGCCCAACCGCAACGGCGCCCACAGTGCCCACCAAGGCTATGCTGGCGTGACAGATAATTGCAGCGTTTGCCACAACGGCGCCGGTGCCAATGCCAACAACCATTTCGACGAAAGCGCGCCGGCCACCATCCGGATGCTGAACACCTACAACGCCAAAGGCAGTTCGGCCGGCTTTTCTGCGGCCAGTCACACCTGCAGCAATATCCGCTGCCATGGCGGCCGGACCACACCCAACTGGTTCAGCGGCAGCATCAATGTGGCCACCGACTGCGAATCCTGCCACACCTTCGGAACGTCGGAATACAACGGCTATTTTTCGGGGGAACATGGCGAGCACCGGGGAGAGGGTATCGCCTGCATCCGATGCCATGACGCCGCCAAGCTGGCCAACCCGAATGGCGCCCATCTCTCCAACTTGGCCAGCACCGGCTTTGAGCAGGACCCCTGGGATACCATCCTGCCATTGAATCAGAGCTGCCGGGACAGCGGCTGCCATGGCTCGGGGATCGATTTCGGAGATTGGAATTAGGGGTGCCGGGAGCTCGGCACCTAAGCGTCCGCGCTGGCTGCGGCCGCATCGGCTGCGACGTAGATTCGTAGAAGGGCCTCGAGGCTGCGCCGCCCTTCGACGCCGTCGCAGATCAGCGGGGCGCCCGTCTCCAGCGCGTCGAGAAAGTTGTGGTAAAGGGCGATATGGCCGGCGGCCTTGTCCGAGCGTCGCCCATCGTCGGCAGTGGCCGACCTCGGGAACAACCCCAACCCATCCCCATCCCCCTGACGGCAGCGGATGACGCGGTCCCCTTCGATCAGAATCCCGCCGCGCGTCCCATAGATCGCCACACGGTGGCGGAAGCCGGGTGAGGCTGCCGTCGTCGCCGCAATAGTGGCCAGGACACCAGAAGCAAAGCGTAGATTGACAACCGCCGTATCCTCTACGTCGATCTTCTGATGCCGGGTGGCCGTCACGGCCTGCACCGACACCGGATCCCCCCAGAACCACACCAGCAGGTCGATGAAATGAATCGCCTGGTTCATCAGGACGCCGCCGCCATCCAGATGCCAGCTCCCCCGCCAGGCGCCGTTGGTGAAATAGGCGCTGTCTCGCCGATAGGGCAGCACCAGGTTGGCCAGCAAGGGCGTACCGAAAACCGCCTCGCGCAACAGATACCTTAATCGTTTGAACAGCACCTGGGTGCGCCGCTGATATGCAACTGCCAGCAGGCGCCGGGCATTCGTACTGGCCGCAAGCATGGCGTCGGCACCTGCCAGCTCGATGGCCATGGGCTTTTCCACGATGAGGTGCTTGCCCGCCAAGGCGGCCCGGACGCCCTGCTGGGCGTGGCACCCGCTGGGCGTGCAGATGGCGACGACGTCCACCTCCGGATGGTTGCAGATCTCGCTGAAGGTCATGGCAGGAACCCCGAAGCGGGCCCGGATGAGCGTATCGTCCGCGGGAGAGCGGGTGGCGACCGCCACCAGACGGGCCCCTCGCCGGGCACAGGCCTGAAGAGCGGCAAAGTGGTACTGGCTCGCGTGACCGCGGCCGACGATGGCGAAGCCGATGGGTGCTGGCACGCGTCTCCCATTTCAGTGTGGGGTTGAGAACGAGCGGATGCTCAGGTAAAGCGTTTACCGGAAGAGATTATGTCAGGAGATCCAAGGGGTCAATCCCCATCAATGGCCATTGGCCGAGGTTGGGTGGCGTGCCCAGCGCGCACGGACGCATTTTTAGAGCCCGGCGATGGCGGTTGGGTGCGGTGGTGCTCGGCCACAGCCGACCGAAATGCGCTGACGGCGCTGAAACATGCGGCCAGCGCATCGTGCAGTGAAGCATTAGAAGATCCGCCGCATCCACAAAAAGGGTTTGCGTCGAAACGGTTTGGCATGTCGTTTGGCGTTGAAGGTCCGGGCGGCTTTGATCTTTCGGGCGATCTTCCATATCAGGTAGAGTAGCCCGCCCACGCCCACGGCACCCATCAGCAATTCCATCATGGGCAGTCCCTCCCGTGGGGCGCGGGAGACCGCCGAGGTGCGACGTCCGACCGCAGACGTCCCCCGCGCTGGTTGGCGAATGCTGCGTGCACGGCAGCTGGGGATGGAAGGGTAAGGGCCTATCCGGTCTCGTCGTTCACTTCCGCCCCAGGCGCGTTCTTCTGTATCGACGCGATGGCGTTCAGCGCGGAGCGCTTCTGTTTGTATCCCTGGCTGCTGAACATGGTCTCGCCGTTGGGCGCCTTGAATCGGAAACGAAACTCACCGGATTTGTCCTTGTAGACGTCAAACTTATAGGCCATGGGTCATCTCCTCCTTCAGATAGGGTGCGGGATCGGCATCGCGGGACTTGCCCATCCCCGCTCCGGTTCCATATACACTGCCGTCACTGACGCAGAACGCCGGCCAGCAATGCCTGTATGCCGTCGCCGCCCCTCTCCTGGGCGAAGGAGAGAATAACGGGCACGAACTTGCCGATCATGTCCATATCCAGGCCCAGCCCCTGAAAGGCGCCTGCCAAGCTGGCCAACCCACCCAGCTTGCCGCCGCCCAGCAGGGAGGTTAGACCGCCGATAGCCTCGCCTATCCCGCCGCTCTCCGGCGCGGCCTCGAGCAGCGCCCCCACACCCGGCAGGGCATCGGCAATCTGGCCGAACTCGCCATCACCGAGTTGTTCCTGGGCCAGTTTGAACAACGCTCCGGCGCCGCCTCTGGCCTGATCCTCCGACACACCGAGCTGCTGTGTTAACAGGTCCAACAATTCCATAGAGGGCCTCCTCTTCTCCAAAGGGTTCAGTGGCTGATCGGTCAGTTATTTAGGCAAATCACTTGCCAACACCGGTGCGTCGGCGGCAAAATGGCGCAAGTGCCCCGCAGACGATGGGTTGTAGACCGCCAATGTGACCGTGGCCGAAAGGGAGTGCGGATGAAATTGTGTGATAAGCGCCACCGTTTGCGGCATATCCCCCATTGAACCAGAGGAGCTCTCATGGGGAAGCTCTCATTGACCCGCCTCATCTCGGGCGGCGTGATCACCAACTATCATTGTGTCTCCCGTTGCGGTCACTGCCTCTACAACAGTGGTCCCCATCGGTCGAAAGACTACCTGGACACCCGGGCCGCCGAATCGATTTTTGAGACCATCGGGCGTCACGGCTGCGGCGCAATCCACATTGGCGGGGGCGAGCCCTTTCTGGCGCCGGAGAAACTGTTGGCGGTGGTTCAAACCGCCGGCCGATGCGGTATGGCCATTGACTATGTGGAGACCAATGCAGCCTGGTGTACGCGCATAGATGCAGCGGTCGACCTGCTGGGCAGTCTTCGGGAGGCTGGTCTGGAGACCCTCCTGCTCTCCATCAGCCCATTCCACAACGCCTTCATCCCCTTCCAGCGGGTCCGAGACCTCATCGCCGCCTGCCGCTTGGCGGGTGTGCGGGTCTTCCCCTGGGTCAACGCCTTCGTTCGCGACATCGACCGTTTGGGCGCCGATCGGCCCCATGGGATGACGGAGTTCGAAGCGGCATTCGGTCCGGGCTATCTGGCCGCCATCCCCGACCGCTATTGGATCCACCTTGGCGGCAGAGCCCTGGAGACCTTTCGCCCGCTCCATCCCGTCCATACTGTCGAGGAGATCCTGGCCATCGGCCCACGCAGCTGTGCGCGAACCCTGGCCGACACCGCCCACTTTCACATTGACCTCTACGGCAGCTACATTCCCGGCCTCTGCAGCGGATTGGCGATCGCCATGTCGGATCTTGGCGGACCGTTGCCGGAAGGGAAGTATCCGCTCATCGACCAGCTGAATGAAAACGGTATTCGGGGGCTATACGGGCTGGCCTGCCGGCGCCATGGCTACCTGCCCAAGCCGACCGGCTACCTGTCCCACTGCGACCTGTGTGATGATATTCGCCGTTTCCTGCAGAAGCGGCACTCCGATCGGTATCCCGAACTGGCGCCGGAAGGGTTTTATTGGTAGACCTGAAGGGCCGCATCCTGGGTGCCCGCCAGCACCGGCGGCGTTTTTCAGACGGAGGGGGATATGGCGAGGGCCCAACCTGGCGGAGGGTCGATGAGGGTGCGCGATGCGTAGGCATGACGGGCGGACGCGCCAGGAGGGACGGGTCACTCCACGAACCAGCGCGCCCTTATCTCCTGGTAGGTGCCGTTTTCGATGAGTTCCAGCAGAGCCACATTGATACGATCGCGCAGCGAACTGTCCACTGGGAAGGCGAATCCGTAGCTCTTCTTCTCGAAGGTGAGCCCGACCACTTTGACCTTGCCCTTGCCCTCGCGCCGGGCGTAGTGCTGCAGGACGGGGGCATCGTAGACAATGGCGTCCACCTCACCATTTTCCAGAAGCCCAAAGGCCGCATCGATGGTCTTAAGCCGTCGACAGGAGATCCCCTGGGTGTCCAGAAAGGCCTCCGCCGTGCTCTTCTCGACGGTGGCGACCCGCTTGCTGTAGAGATCGCTGGGATCATTGATGGAGCTGTGCAGTTCTCTGACGGTGACCGTACTGGTCACGGTGGCGGTGAAGTAGGCGAAGACAAAATAGCCGGCCAGAATCCACAGCAGGCCAAAGGCGCGGCCCCGTCCACCGGTAGGTGTCTTGTCCCCATAGCCCACCGTAGTGACCGTCACCACCGCCCACCAGATCGACTGCCAGATACCCTGCCGGTAGTGGGGTGAAAATTGGGGGTTGTGGCGGCGCTCCAGCAGCCAAATGACATGCGCGGCGGCGATCAAAACCAGCGCGAAGAGCCCGACGCCGTAGAGCAGCTCGGGTGCGAAGATAACGGCGAAGACTTTGAGGAGGACTTCGCCCAAGACGGTGTCCGCATCCTCCGACACCATGATCTGCAGACCGGAGGTGAGAAAGGTGTGGGAGAAATCCAACTGCCGCTCCCGGTTGGAGGTGATACCGATGCCCGAAACCGCTACATCCGCCACACCACGCCGGACCTCGTCAATCAGCTTGGCAATGGTGTTGACCCCGTAGAGCTCGTAGCGCAGGTCCAGCATCTGGGCCATCTGCTCCCACAGATCGATGGTGAAGCCCTGATAGCGCTGATTCCGGTAAAAGACAAAGGGTTCCGTCCGCTGGGTGACGACCTTTAGGTGCGGAATGTCCGGTGCGGCGGTATCGGCAGTGGCCGGCGGCGACAGCGCCATGGGACGCTGACGGCTGCGCGCCGCAACCAGCCAATGGGCTGTCCGGGCAGCGTGGGCACGCAGCCACTCCCGTGCGTGCATCTGAATCTCCCCATAGCTGCCTTCGCCCGATATCATGCGGGCGTTTTGGCGGGAGATATCCTCCAGTGAGATCGTTGCCATCTCGAGCAACTGGCGAATGTCGGGGTGCGCCTCAAGGAAGGTGCGGTTGACAACCGCCCGGATATCATTGGGCGGGAAGCCCATGGCGCAGGGGGTACTCGGGCAGCCTGGCAGATCGGCGACGGCGACCTGCGATTCGAAGGCCTCAAGCCCATTCGGCAGACTGGCGAAGGGTACTTCGAGCCAGCGGACCTCTCTGCCCGGCTGCAGCGTGCCCACTGTCCAATTGGGGGTCCAGGTGTAGAAAAGGACGGGATCGCCCGCCTGGTATCGTTCCACCAGTTCGGCCATCATGGGAGAGTAGTCCCCCTGAATCTGCTCCACGCTGTCTTGCAGCCCGTATGCGGCCAGGTGATGGTCGACCACCGCTGCGCAGCCCCAGCCGATATTGCAGCCGATGAGATCGGCCTTGCCATTCCCGTCACGATCGAACAAGTGCGCTAGGGCAGGATCTTTGAGGTCGCTCAGTCGACGAATCCCGTGGGCCTGGGCGGTAGCCGCGTCCACCAGGTAGCCTTGGAGAGCTCCCGCCCGCACCACGTAACCGACCACTTCAAGATTGGCGCGGGCGGCGGGTGACGCCAAAAATGTCGTGTGCCCGGGCAGCCATCCATTGACCCATAGATCGACACTGCCCTTGGTCGCGGCCTGGTAGAAACCCCAATTGCTCATGGTGACCGGGCCTTCGACCCGGTACCCGAGGGATTCCAGAAGTTGTTTGATGACCTCGGCCTGAAACCAGCCGGTATCCCAGGTAGCCCGGGCCATGCGCACCGTCCCGCGTTCTCCGCTTCCGGACGACCTGGTTTCCGCATCAGCGGCGCCCGCCCGCCGGACCCCACCCGTCCCCAGCATCACCATCAGGACAACCAGGCCCACTGCCAGGGCCGGCCCCCACTCGGAGCAGTGCCTTCGAAATTGCAACCCGCCTCCTATCCGGTTGTTATTATATACAATCTTATTACATCCAGAAAGCGGCTGAGAAGTCAACCGTCGACCGACCCGCCGGCGTCCCTCTTGCCGTCAGCGCTTGGCATCCCCAGAACGACAGGGGGTATTGATTATTGACACGGGCAGCGGCGATGAACAACTCTATGATGTAAGATCACGGAACCTTAGACTGCCGTCGTCGGATCGGCCGTCACGGCCGGCGATCACCTGCGACGCAGCCGTCTTCAGGCGCAGCGCAGGCGTCGGCGGTGCATTTCTGGATCGTCGGATCACCTCGCATCACCCCAGAGGGGATGATCTTTCGCATGAGCAAGGATATCTGGATAGAAAACGCCCCCATTGAGAATGGACCGCCAAACTTTCCGTCGCGTCCGACCCTCTTTCAAGACGAGGGAGGGCTGTGGCACCGCATCATCACCACCCGCCTGGAACTGATCGACTTTGCCCGCACCCACTCCCTGGAGGCGTTGCTGACCCGTGCATTGGACCTGGTGGGCAGCTTCGTAGAGAGTCCCATTGGCTTTTACCACTTTGTTCATTCGGACCAGAAAACCCTTTCGCTTCAGCAGTGGTCCACCCAAACCCTGGAAACCTTCTGTCAGGCAGACGGCAAGAATCGCCACTATCCCATTGATGAAGCGGGCGTATGGGTCGATTGTGTCCATCGCAAAAAGGCGGTGATCCATAACGATTATGCCGCCCTTCCCCACAAGAAAGGGTTGCCCGAGGGGCATGCCGAAGTGGTCCGTGAACTGGTGGTGCCCGTGATGCGGGGTGACCGCGTAGAGGCAATCCTCGGGGTCGGCAACAAGCCCGTTGACTACACCCAACGGGATGTTGAAATCGTGACCTACCTGGCGGATGTGACCTGGGAAATTGTCCGCCAGAAACGTGCCGAGATGGCCCTGCGGGAGAGCGAGGAGCGGTATCGGCTGCTCTTCACCAACGCCGACGCCCTGGTTTCCGTCTACGATCGGGATGGCGTCTGCCAGTTGATGAATCCTAAGGTTGCCGAGCTCTTTGGCCGTTCCCCCAAAGCGTGTGTCGGCAAGCGCCTGACGGAACTGCACGATGATCAGGGAGCGGTCTACGCGGCCCGTATCCGGCGCGTCATCGACAGCGGCGAGCCCCAGGTCCATGAGGACGCCGTGGCCTTTCCCCGGGGCACCCGCTGGCTCCTATCGCGGGTCCATCCCATCCCGGACAGTGACGGCGTCTACCGGAAAGCCCAGATCATTTCCCAGGACATCACCGACCGCAAACGGGCCGAGGCCGATCTGCAGCGCAGCAACGAGCAACTGCGCCTGGCGCTGCAATCCGCCAGTATGGGCACCTGGGACTGGGAAATCGGCCAAAACCGGGTGCAATGGTCCCAGGAGACGCACGCCATTTTCGGTGTCACCCCATCCGACTTCGGGGGCACCTACGAGGCCTATCTGGAATTTGCTCCCCGCGAAATCCGCGCGGACATCGATCGGCAGATTCAGGCATTCCTGGAAGCACCAGCAGCTTCCAACCTCATTCATTACGAACATCCCATCTTCACCCAAGACGGCACTGCCAAGTGGATTCAGATTCGCGGTGCGATCGTCACGGGCGCCGATGGTGCCCCCCGGCGTATGGCCGGTGTGGTCACCGACATCACCGATCGCAAGGCGGCTGCGGAGGCACACGCCCAATTGGAAGTCCAATTGCAACAGGCCCAGAAGCTGGAGTCCATCGGCCGATTGGCAGGCGGTGTGGCGCACGACCTGAACAACCTGCTGAGCCCCATCCTGGGCTATAGCGAGCTGCTGCTGTCGGACGCCCAATCGAACGAGCTGCCGACGGAATCGCTGGAAGGCATCCGCAATGCCGGCATCCGGGCAAGAGATTTGGTGCGTCAACTGCTGGCGTTCAGCCGTAAACAAAATTTGGCCTTCAAGCCGATCGATCTCAACACCATGCTGGACAATTTCAACAGCCTGCTACGCCGCACCATCCGAGAAGATATAGAGATCCACTGGTCGCCAGCGACGCACCTCCCGCTGATCGAGGGCGATGTGGGACAGCTGGAGCAGGTGCTCATGAACCTGGCGGTCAACGCTCAGGACGCCATGCCGCAGGGAGGCCACTTGACCATTGAAACCATTGCGGTCGAATTGGACGACGCCTATGCCCAGTCCCGCGAAGGCGTCCGTCCGGGGGCATACGTCATGCTGATGGTGAGTGACACCGGCCGGGGAATGACGGCTTCTGTGCGCAAGCACATCTTCGAGCCCTTCTTCACCACCAAGCCCAAAGACAAGGGCACCGGCCTCGGTTTGGCCACGGTATACGGCATTGTGAAGCAACACGGCGGCAATGTGTGGGTTTACAGCGAACCGGGCCTCGGTACCACCTTCAAGGTATATCTCCCCGTGGCACCGGATGCGGATTCAGCGCGCGAGCAGATCGCCCCGCCAGCAGAAGCCGCCAGGGGCTCGGAGACGATCCTATTGGTGGAGGACAGTGAACTGGTCCGCAAGCTTGCCCATGATGTTTTGGCACGCCAAGGCTATACCCTGCTCACCGCCGCCAACGGGAAGGAGGCGCTACGCTTGCTGGCGACCTACGACGGCCGTGTGGATTTGCTGCTGACCGATGTGATCATGCCCGAAATGAACGGCAGGCAGTTGTTCGAGCGGGTGACGGCGCACTACCCCCAGATCAAGGCCGTGTACATGTCGGGCTACACCGACAATGTGATCGCCCGCCACGGGGTGATGGAGGCGGGTATCGACTACCTTCAGAAACCGTTCACCATCGCCGCGCTGGCGGCCAAGGTGCGCCAGGTGTTGGACACCTGAGCCCACGCCGGATGCCATCACATCACGCCGCGATGCGTCGACGCAGGAGTCGCAGCCCCGCCTCACGGGCCTGGAGAACCGTTTTTAGCGCGAATCCTTGGAGCGCCCCTTCGATGAGGAGGCGATCGGTCAAGGCCCTGCGGTAGAGGCGATATTCCGCTTTGGCGGAAACATTGGGGATCACTGCCGATGTGTAGAGAAAGTGGTCGATGGGCTGGTTCTTGCCGTTGCGATTGCCTTCGGTGAGATCCACCCGGTATTCGCCACTGGCAAGAAAGCAGTGCACCATGGGGAGGTAGGGCAATTTGTTATCATCAAGAATCGTCTGGGCGCCGGTGACGATCTGTTCCGTCATGGCGTATATCCCAATGGTCTTGACCACGGGCAAGCCGAGCTCCTCGGCCAGGGTGGCGATGACGGCGTGTTTGGTGGTGCAGGAGCCCATGCCCTCTTTGAAGAGAATAAACAGATCTTCACGGTCGCTGTTGTAGCCGTAGGGCATCTGGTGCACATGGCGACAGGCGGCATGGAAGGTGGCAAGGCCGCGGTGACGGAATTCGGCGCTGACGGGCCCCTGATCCCCTATATGCTGATCTGGAAAACAGGTGTAGCGGTCCAATAGATATCTCCTTTCACACGACGCCGGCAGCAACGGCACACCGCCTCTCTATCATTGCACTGTTAGCGGACGATGAGGCCGCTTTAACTGCCATGCGGCTCCCGTATGATGAGGCCTCATTATGATGAGGCCTCAATATTATGAGGCCTCAATATTATGAGGCCGCAACTCGATGCGGACCTCGGTGAGACAGGTGTCGTCGGCCCGACCCGCCCCCATCAGCATGACGTTCTCAAACAGTGTCACCAAGTTGTCCGGCTTCGCATAGCGGAACATCCGCTCGTCTCCATCCAAGTCGACGGTCAATGGGACTGCATCCGGACGTCGGCGCTGGGGAACCGCCGAAGGATGATCCCATATTTAGCCCGATTCAGGGCGATGGGTCAAACTCAATGTTTACACTATCAACTACTTCTCCTTCCCGATCATCAGCGACCCGCCTGCCTGGCGAAAGCGGTGGCAGACGGTCGCTGTTCATGATATAGGCCCGACGCAGGACCGCATCGCACCGCCTTGGGAAGGCCACCCATGACCGTCAAATTCGACCCCGATCGCTGGTTCGCCAATGAAATTGCCGATTGGGAAGCGCAATCGCGCGGGGGCACACCGACCAGGATCGATTTGAAAGCGCCGGTGCCGACCTGGAGGAACGCTATGCGGCAATGTGCCCGCGATTGGACGATCCTTAGCATCCGCTGCAGGGTTCAGCGCATCAATGCCCCCCAATGACCAACCCCAAAGAGGATAACAATCCTGTGTTGAAGCGTCTCTTGATCGGCCTCCTGGCGACCGCTCTCTTTTGGCCGGGCCTCCTCCTTGCCGCGGAGTCCTCATCAGAGTCCTCATCTGCGCCGGAAAGTGATCCCGGCCCCCCCTTGAATCCTGTCGACCAGCGTCTGGAAGCGGAGGACGCCAGCGACGAGAATCCCTTCGTCCTCACCGCCCACCGACCCAACTACCTCCTCACCTATAGTTACAACTTCACGCCCAATGAGGTCCCCTTCGAAGAGGAGCAGGGTCAGATCGACCATACCGAGATCAAGTTCCAGATCAGCATCAAGTACAAGGTGATCGAATCCATCTTTCCAGACAATGGCGACCTCTATTTCGCCTACACCAACCAGAGTTACTGGCAGGCCTTCAACGACGACCTCTCAAGCCCCTTCCGGGAGATCAACCACGAGCCCGAATTCTGGATTCAGTTTCAGCCGCGGCTTCAATTGGGAACCGCGAGATTCAGCGGCCTTGCGCTGGGCTTCACCCACGAATCCAACGGCCGCGGCGGCAGCCTTTCCCGCAGCTGGAACCGGATCTATCTCAATTTTTTGTGGGAGATGGGCAATCTGGCCCTGGCATTGAAACCTTGGTACCGCCTGCCCGAAGACGAGAAAACAGACCCGGCGGCACCGCATGGGGATGACAATCCCAATATCGAAAAATACATGGGCAATGGGGAGTTGACCCTGGCCTACCACACCAACGGCAACACCTTTTCGGCCGTCTTGCGCAATAACCTGCGGGCACGCAACAAGGGATCCATCGAGATGGGGTGGAGCTTTCCCCTCTTTCGTCGGCTGAAGGGCTACGTGCAGTACTTCAACGGCTACGGGGAGAGCCTGCTGGACTACGACGCCTACACCAACCGCATCGGCGCCGGTTTTCTGCTGACGGATTGGCTGTGATCGTGGTGGCCGGTGAAGCGGTGGAGGCCTTCAAATTTGTAAAAATAGTGTCGGTAGCGCGACCTGCGGCGCTTCGGTGTTGCCTTTTTTTGGAATTACGTTATTCTCTGTGAACAGTGTTCAGCGTTACGGGCCGCCACCGGTGACGGCACCACCATTCCACGGCCAACCTGCTACCGGTCGGTCCCCGGCGATGTGCCGGACCGCTGGGTCACCCCGGATGGGCATTCAGCGGCCGCCAGAGCTGACTGCAGATCGCCAGTGCCGTCCGCCGGGATGTCGGAAACATCTTAGAAGCAAACTCCCGCTTTCAGAAAAGACCTAGGTTCGATGCCATGCCAAACGCTATCATCACGGCCACGGGCAGTTTTCTGCCGCCCAGAGAGGTTCCCAACTCGGTGTTTTTGAGTCACCGCTTCTTCGGCGCCGACGGCAAGCTTCAGGAACGCGCCAATCCCGCCATCGTCGCCAAACTGGAAGAGATCACCGGCATCCGGGCGCGACGTTACGCCAGCGAGGCGATGACCACCAGCGACCTGGCTCTGGCCGCCGCCGAGCGCGCCCTTGAAGGGGTGGATCGCGAGCGCCTCGACTATCTCATCGTGGCCCACAATTTCGGGGACGTTCATGTGTCCACCCGGCGCACCGACCAGGTGCCCAATATCGCCTCACGGGTCAAACAGCGGCTGAGAATTGAAAATCCCTACACGGTGGCATACGACCTCCCCTTTGGTTGCCCGGGATGGCTGCTGGCCATGATCCAGGCCAACTACTTCATCCGCTCCGGCGACGCCCGTCGGGCGCTGGTCATCGGCGTCGAGCTCGCTTCCCGGGTCGTTGATCCCCATGACATGGACTGCATGATTTTCGCGGATGGCGCCGGCGCCGCCATCTTGGAAGCTGGCGAGGGCCCCGGCGGCATCCTGGCCCATGCGACCCGCTCGGACACTCTGATCCACGGCCAACTCCTCAGGATGGGGCCCTCCTACAATCCCGAGCGGCCGGCAGACGAACTTTGGGTCAAGATGGACGGCCACAAGATTTACAAATACGCCGTGCGCACCGTACCCCAGGTGGCCCGACAGGTCCTCGAAAAAGCCGGCTGCACACTCAAGGATGTCAGCAAGGTCCTCGTCCATCAGGCCAACGAAAAAATGGACCAGGCCATCCTGAATCGCCTGGTAGCCCTCTGTGGCGACGAGGATCTACCGGCCGACATCATGCCCATGACCATCGGTTGGGCAGGCAACAGCTCTGTGGCCACACTACCCACCATGCTGGACCTGATCTGCCGGAGGAAGCTGCCGCCCCATCAGATCAGCAGCGGTGACCTGCTCCTCTTCGCCTCGGTGGGCGCCGGTATGCACATCTCCTGTGTGCTGTACAAGGTGCCGTGATCGCCGCCAACCCGCGCGAAAGCGCTTGCCAGCGCCCGTCGGCCCGCTTAAGATGGTGCGATCGGTAGCACCGCTGCACACGATCCTCGACCGCACGGAGGGAGGCCGCATGAAGGAAGCAAGCGCATTTTTCGACCAGCTCAACCAGGAGTACCTGGCGGTCCACAAGGCCAAGGAGACCCTGTTCTGGTCCACCTACATGGGCACCAGCGATGACCATGCCGGATTCACCGCCGCAGAAAAACGGTACAAACAGTTTGTGGCGGACGAAGCTCGCCTCACGGCCGTGCGCCGCCATTTGGAAGCGGTGGATGCCGCTTCGGATGGTCCCCAGAAGCGCGCGTTACAACACGGTCTGCGCGGATGGCGGCAGTTTTTCGAATGCAACGTGGTGGAGAACGCCGAAGCTCGGCAACTGGCCGATGAACTCATCGAAATGGAGAGCGACCTCTTCGCCCGTCGCAAGCGGCTCACCCTGACCCATATCGATGAAAGCGGCCAGCGGGTGCCCGCCTCGCTGAGCACCGCTTCGGCCAACCTTCTGGCAAACCCCGCTGGAGAGGCCCGTCGGAGTTCTCACCAGGCCCTATTGGATCTTGAGAGTTGGGTACTGGAAAATGGCTTCCTCGACCTGGTCAAGCTGCGCAACCGTTTCGCAAGGGCCATGGGGGCCGAGACCTTCTTCGATTTCAAAGTGGTCAAGGAGGAGGCCCTCACCAGCACAGCCCTTTTTGCGATTTTGGACGATTTCGAAGTGCGCACCCGGGACGCCCAAACGCGCGCCTACGACCTGCTCAGGCGACGCTGGGGTGCGGATGCCCTGGAGCCCCACAACCTGCGCTTCGCCATCGGGGGCGACGTTTCGCGTCAGTTCGATCCCTATTTGCCCTTTGCACAGTCCCTGCGGCGGTGGGTGCTCTCCTTCCGCCGCCTGGGCATCGATTTTCGCGGGGCGACCCTCACCCTCGACCTACTCGACCGCAAGGGTAAATACGAAAACGGCTTCATGCACGGCCCCCAGCCCTGCTACTTCGCAGGGGAGACCTGGCATTCCGCGGTGATCAACTTCACCTCTCTGGCACGGCCCGATCAGGTGGGCAGCGGCGCCTTGGGGTTGAACACCCTCTTCCACGAAGGCGGGCATGCCGCCCACTTCGCCAATATTACCCAGAACGCCCCCTGCTTTTCCCAGGAATTCCCCCCCACGTCCATGGCCTACGCCGAGACGCAGTCCATGTTCTGCGACAGCCTTATCGGTGACGCGGACTGGCTCAAAACATATGCCTGCAGTACTGCCGGCGAGACGGTTTCCGACGCCCTGATCCAGGCCAAGCTGGAGGCCACCCAGCCTTTCCGCGCCTACGGCGAGCGCAGCATCCTGGCGGTGCCCTATTTTGAA
The DNA here is from genome assembly GCA_030066015.1 of Desulfosarcinaceae bacterium. GTDB lineage: Bacteria > Desulfobacterota > Desulfobacteria > Desulfobacterales > Desulfosarcinaceae > JASJCL01. The sequence goes on from JASJCL010000054.1 coordinate 29,070, forward strand.
CGGGCCCTCTATCGCCTCTCGGACGCCCAGCTTACCATCGATAAGGTCCGGGCGCTGGCCCGCCGCACCGAGAAGCAGATCCTCGGCCTGGCGGTCAGTCCGCGCCCCCTGCTGGCCATTCCCCACCTGCTCAATCAGGAGTCCGCCTGTGCCTACCACGGCTATCTCCTCGCCCAAATGGCGGTCCATCAGACCCGCGCCTATTTGACGAAGAAGCTGGGCTACCTCAGCGACAATCCCGCCGTCGGCCCCCTACTCAGCCATCACTACTGGGCGCCCGGCAACAGCGTCGGCCACCATGACACCATCCGCTCCCTCACCGGTCAGGCGTTTTCAGCTGAGGCCCTGGCCGCGGAGTGCAACCGTAGCGTAGCGGAGGCGTGGCAAGAAGCGCAGGCCAAAATCGAGGGCTTGGCCGAACGGGGTGCCGCAGCAAAAGCCCCACCGCCATTGAACGCCAACGTCCGGGTGGTCCACGGCGAAGAGGTGATTGCCGACAATGGTGCGTCAGACGAGAAGATGTTCACCGATTTCGAGGCGTGGATCGTGTCCCACTATCCCGTCGGAACGGTCGCTGCGGAACAGTGAGGCAACCCGCTTCACACACCCCCGCTCACCGGCCGACCGTCTAGGAGTGACGGAACGGGGATCGCCGCGATGGGAGCGGCGTGCAGCTCCGCAATCGCAGGATGTAAAATAAATGTAAAAGACCAGATTCGCTTACCCCTTTCAGCCCAGGGTAGTTTATATCCCTTCAGCTTCGCATCGCTCGCTGAAGGAAACGCATGACCCTCTACGATACACCCCTGGTTCGCCCCCTGATGCGCGGCCTGGCATTGAGTTTTTGTTGGTTCGGCGGATGGAAGATCTTGCGCCATCGGCCCGATGTGCCGAAATATGTCGTCATCGCCGCCCCCCACACCTCGAACTGGGACTTCATCTACACCTTGGCCTGTGCGCTGATCCTGCGTCTGCGGCCCTGTGTCATGATGAAGGACGCCTGGTTCCGCTGGCCTCTGGGTTACCTTTTTCGCTGGCTGGGGGCCATCCCCATCGACCGGTCCAAAGCCAACGGTGTTGTCGCCCAGTCCATCGCGGCGTTTAAACGGAAGCGGGAACTGATCCTGGTGGTACCCCCCGCTGGTACCCGACAGCGGGTTCAATATTGGAAAACCGGTTTTTACCGCATCGCCCACGGTGCCGGGGTACCCATCGCCCTGGCATACCTGGACTATGGACGCAAAACGGCTGGATTCGGCCCAATGCTTCAGCCCAGTGGCGACCTGACCGCCGATATGATGGCGATTCAAGCCTTCTACCGCGACATCACCGCGAAATATCCGAACAGAATGCAGTCATGGAAGGCTTCAGCCCCGCCATGATTCCCCATTTGGTTGGGCGCTGGCGCAAGGCGATCCAAGGGGATCAGGGAGGGCTTCGTTCGCCGGCCGCGCCCCGGGCAGGCTAAGCCCAGCGGTAGGCGGCCATCGAGAGGGAACCGTAGAGGAAGGAGCGGTGCAGGAGTTCGCCCGGCCGACCCTCTGCCGCACCCGCAGCCACCAGCAGGGGCACGAAATGCTCCGCCGGATATGGGTGACTGCGCTCTGCGTGGGGGGCCTGGTTGCGGAAATCCACGAGCGCTTCAAGGTCGCCCGCTGCGACGACGGTTTCCAGCCAGGCGTCGAAGGCCAGCGCAAAGGGTTTGGGTGTCGCTGTTTCGGCGCCGGGCGCCATCTCATCCAGGTTGTGGACCGATCCGCCGCTGCCGAGAATCAACAGCCCCTCCCGTCGCAGCGGCGCCAGGGCGGCACCGACGGCCAGATGATGCGCCGCCTGCATATCGGTTTGGAGCGACAATTGGATGACGGGTATTTCCGCGCTTGGATAGATCAGGCGGAGGGGGATCCAGACACCGTGGTCCAATCCTCGTTCCGGGTCGAAGGTCGCTGGGAGACGATGCTGGTGAAGGGCGTCTGCCAAGCGCCTCACCCAATCCTCTGCCGCGGGTGGGTGATAGCGCCAGTCGAAGAGGGAAGGCGGTCCGCCGATGTCATAGATCAGTTCGCCGCCGCTGCCATCGGTAAACTGGGGGGACACCGTCTCCCAGTGGGCCGAGACGCAGAGCACCGCTTGGGGCTGCCCGATCACGGCACCCAATTGCCGCAGAAAACGGGCCGCTGGCCAGTCACTCAGGGCGATGGCGGGCGGGCCGTGGGAGATGAAGAGGGCGGGCGCTTGTTGCATGGTGGATCATTCCTCGTCTCGCTGTCATCACGATGAGATGTGCGGGTATCGGTCGACGCAATCCCACCGCGGAAGAGACCAATCCTGCCGAGCAGCAGGGCCTCAGAAAATCGCCTGCACGCTGCTGATGAAACCGACGGCCTCAATCTCATCGGTGGCGTCGGGATCTGCGTCGGAAAGATCTTCCATCTCCACCACCGCAGCATCCTAACCGATCTCGACCCCAACGCCCATTGCTTGGGCCGCAAGAAGGCATTACCAAAGGCGACCACATCGCCGGGAGAGACATCCTCGTATCAAGAAAGCGCTGGCGGGTAATGCCGGTCGCGCGTGGAAGCTGTCCAGGCTCGCAGATCGGCGATTGCGGGTGCCTACCCCCGCTAGCATACGCGGCGGTGGGATGGCGTCGAAAGGGATTGATCGATCCTTGAATTGCCGCTTAAAAAAGCGCAAAAACGCGGCGGCGTCAAGTCCGATCCCAATCGTATATCAAAAGCGATCCGTCAGTCCGTCGCCCGGAAAATAAGATTGCAATGGGCTGGCGCACCATCATGGAGATCTATTCAGTGCGCCGCGCCTTGCGAGTGGGCGGCCCATCGACAGCGCATGCCACCTCGGGCATCCAATTGAATCTCGATTCACCACCCGGTCGATCCACTGGCGTGCCAACCTCGGTCGGGTTTGTTGTGGCTCAAGTTTTGCGCTACGGCGGCGAAAGTGATGGTAGTCGGCGGCCCCTCCCCGCAAATCAACTCTGGGGCCCCTGTTTGCCGACACTTGAACGCATGCTGAAGATAATTGTACGGACCGGCATCGGCTTGGCAGCCATCATCCTCCTACTTCTCTGGGGGATGCAGATGGGCTACAAACGCGGCTATGCCGACGGCAGTCAATCCACCAACACATGGTGGATCGATAAAAAAGGCCATCAGTTCGAGACCTCGGAAGTGATCAAGAAGCGTCTCGACAAAGGCCATCACACCATCTGAGAGCGATGGGCCCACCGGTAGCTGCCTCCTCCCTCTTGACCAACCACGAGGACCACGATAGGGTAGCGTCATCGTAAGGACACCCCATCTGAGCATCCTGCTAAATCGCTGACAGACCTATCTCTACGAGCCGTTATCTCCATCGCTGATCGGAATTGCAGCTGCGTCTGCGTTCACGGTTGAGCTCTACTTGCAGGGCACCACCCAAGTGTCCCGATGACGGCCGCTGTCACTGCGGCCGACGCTTTATCGCCATTTATGGATTGAGGTTTTGAACGGGGTCGCAGTGCCGTGCCCCTGTTGAGGAGGGGTATTCCCCAGATCGCCGTTTGGGGTTCGCACCGGCACGGAAAGGAGGTGTCACCACAGCGTTGAATCGATTCTGCAGCGGGTCTGCCAGCGGTGCCTGGCGCCCGTCTTGGAGCTCCACCAACATTCACAAAGGAGGATGAAGATGCGCACCCTTTTCAAGTCGACCCTGATCGTATTTCTGATTCTCGGCCTTGCGACGCTGGCCTGGAGCGAGAGCGCCACCAAGGAGGAGGTTATCAATCAATGCCAGGCCGCCAGTAAACTGCTGACGGACAAGGGCATCGATGCCGCCGTCAAGGCCATTGGCGACAAACAGGGCCCCTTCGTTTGGAAGGACACCTATGTCTTTCTCATGGATCTGGACGGGAAGATGCTGGCCCACCCCTTTAAACCGGAGCTGACCCAGCGGGATGACCTGCTCCAGGTTGCGGACACGGACGGCAAACCGCTCTTCATGGAGTTCGTGAAGCTGGCCAACAGCAGCGGCAAGGGTTGGGTGGACTACATGTGGCCGAAACCCAACGAGGAGAAGCCGGTGGGCAAGACCAGCTACATCTATCGGGTGCCCGGTACCCAGTACTTCGTCGGGGCCGGTATCTATAAGTAATTCCACCTGCTGAACGACGCCCTCGGAAGGCGTTCCCTCGGGAACACTTCCGGGGGTTTATTCCAATTCCCCCGCAACCCTATGGGGTGCGCCGCCTAAGAGTGGCCATTCGGGCGACGACGCCTCAGCCACAACAGCCCCGCCATGAACGTGAAGGCCCACGCTCCCCAGCGAAACAGCTCCCACGCCATCACCCCCCCAAATCCGACATCGGCCGCCCAGATGCGGAAGCTTGTCATCACCACCAGGCAGCCGAAGGTGACCACCAAACAGCCGTAATCGCCTCTGTGCGTGCGCAGGGCCAGCCGTGCAAATACGAAGAGGTGAATGGCGAAAATGAGGAGTAATAATTTGTGATAAAGGAGGTTCACTCAGATCGGCACCTTCGTCAGGATTGCAGTCGTTGGGGTGATGGGATTGCAGGCGGCTGGCTCCGGTCAGTCCATGGGAAGAAAAGCAAACCCGCGATTCTGATAGGCCACTAGAGAGACAAAGCCGTTGTCCACCAGGGTCACCTGGGGCAGGAAGTCGGTGGGTTTTATCTTTTGGGCGTCAGCGGCAATGGCGCACTGTTCCAGAACGAATCCCAGGTCGCTGAAGGCCTCCACCCACTCCCGCATCTCGCGTTTGAATTTCCGGTCGGCAGCGGTCAAATAGACCGTCTCGCCCCGGGTAATAAAGCGACTGGCCGGGCCGCGAAACACCACCACGACGGTGGGTGTGATACCGGCATCGATCAGCTGGCTGTAGGTCGTGTCCAGGAGCTGCATGCGGCGCAGCAGCAGTTCACCATCGCCAATAGTGACGTCACACACCCATCGCACGCTTTTTAGTCCCTGGAGAGCCGAGCTGTCGGCCGCAGCGGCGGCGCCAGCCATCCATACGCCGATGAGCAAAACGATGCAAGCGTTCCGGTAATTCATCCAAGCCTCCTCATGCGGGCGATAGCGTCGGTTGGAGCTCTCTATTTAGGAACCGCGAACCACACCCGGTACCATAGGCATCCTACGATCCATTGACCAGCCTGACGGCCGACGGCGAGGCGATCGACCGTGCGGGTCTCGGAGACGCGGCGCTGCGGATCTTCACTGATATGGTTGGGTGCCTGAAGATGCAAACGGGCAGAAGATCCTGCGGCGCGAGGGCCGTCCAAGCGGCGCCATTCAGGCTGGCCCGGGCAATGATGGACCGCGCCGGTTGGTCTTGCAACGAGCGCGTGATTCGCTCTGCGTTCGGCCGGAACCTCGATGCGGACAGTCAGGCTGGCCGCACCGCTTCGCCCGCAGTGGTTGCGGCGAATCGGTTCCAGGCCGCCTGCCAGCCCAACCGCGCCAGCACGGCCGTGAAGCGGTGCGGCAGCGGTGCGGTGATGAGCAGGCGCGCACCGTTCAGCGGATGGTCGAAAGCGAGACTCACCGCCGTCAGCAGCAGTCCGGTCACTCCCAGGCGCTCCCTGAAGAGACGGTTATGGGCCCCCTTGCCGTAGCAAGTGTCGCCAATGACGGGGTGGGCGATCTGTTTCAGGTGACGCCGCAGCTGGTGCCGCCGACCGGTTCGAGGTGTCAGCGCCACCAGAGAGTAGCGGCTGGTGGCGTAGGGATGGACGGCGAACGGCAGTTCGATCTGCGCCAGACATTGGTAGTCGGTGCGCGCGTTTTGCGGCAGATTTCCGTTGGCCCGGCGCCGATGCCGGGCCGACAGCCGCTTGAGGGGTCGTTCGATACGTCCCGCCGCCGCGATGTACCCACGCACCACGGCGAGATAGCGTTTCGCGACACGGCCCTGGCGGAACTGGTCGGCCATTTGGCGTGCCGCCGCCGCATCCAGGGCGAAGAGCATGACGCCACTGGTGGGCCGGTCCAATCGGTGTAATGGATACACCCGGCGGCCGATCTGATCTCGCAGGGACTGGAGAAGGTAATGCCGGGCGTCCGGCGCCTCTGCTGAGCGATGAACCAGCAGACCGGCCGGTTTAACGACCGCCACGAGGGCGGTGTCCCGATAGAGAATCTCCAGCGGTGTCGACATAGTCTTCAGCCAGCTGAAGGTCCATCGCCCGCCACGTCATCGATGGGAGCGCCATCCGCACCGGGGGGGCGATCGCGATGGGCACGCTCTGGTGAGAAGGCTGGCAGGCAGACGGCGACATAGACAGCGCCCTGGTCCTCGGCAGTGTGGTAGCGCACCCACTGGCCGGCCTCGCAGATGACGGCTTCTCCCGCCGCCACGGCCAGCGTTTCGGCGGGCGATTCCACGTACAGGCACCCGTCCAGGACAAGGGTATACTCATCGAAGTCCGGTGTCTGCCCCGGCTCATACCAACCGGCCGGCGCCCGCATGTGAGCGATGCTGACCGCATCGGTACCGCTGTTGACACGGCCCACGTATTCGGCGATGGTTTTGGGCCTGTTGCCCTGGGCGGCGACAATGCTGGGAGCCGCTATTTTGCGTGCCATGACACCTCCTTGGGCAACCCTGTCCCGGTGTCGGCGGTTGTCTCGAGGGGGCCCCCTGCTTGCAGCTCGGTCAACAGCTTCTGGTAGGCTGGCGGCAACGGGTACCCCGCGGTCTGGGCCCGTGCTTCCAACGCTTTGACGAATTTGAATGGTGCCTGCCGAAGACCGAAGGCCGCCATAACGACCGGAATCCGTCCGCGGGGATCGACCAGCATCAGGAAATCGACAGCCGTCCGATTGGGGCCCAAAGGACGCAAGCGGGTCCGGCTGCAGACCATGTGAGCGCGCACGCGACCCTTTGCCAAGGGCGCACGCGGGTGGTCAATGGAGACGGCGTCGGCCACCAGGTCTCCCGCTTCCCGATCGAAAAATAGATGGCATTGTAGAACCAGCTCCCGGTCGGCAAAGGGAAAGGGGAGCGCATATATGCTGCGGGTGACGCGCTCCAAGGCGGAGCGCTGGTCCACCAACTCCTGTTGGGCCAAATCCGGCATCCAATCGGCAGCGGTTGCATTGTCTTCCAGAACCGCAAGAATCTGCTCAACCGGCGCCTTGAGAATTCCCTGGGCGCGGTAAGCGGCGTGGCCGCCCGGATTGGGGGCCTGCATCTCGACCACGATGCCGCTTTGGTCGGCGATCTGGGTCCAACCGTCGGCGGCGAAATCGACGGGCAGGGGGGAGGCCGCCATGGCCGCGGTTAGCAGGGAAAACAGGCCGCCGGAGAGACACAGCCCAAGGATGGAACCAAGGCGCCAGCGCCGCGTCGAGCTTGCATGGCGCCCGGCAGCCCTTACTCTTAAAGCGTTCATAGCTCAGCACAATGCCATCTGTCCGACAACTTGTCCAGTGGAGAACGCCCCATGACCACACTGGGTCACAGCCTGATGGGTCTCGCCGCACTGACGATCTGCCTGCCGCCCGGTATCACCTGGCGAGGTTTACTGCCATGGGCCATCCTCTTTATCGCACTGGCCTCCCTCCCCGACTGGCCGCTGCCCCAGTGGGGGCATCAGCGGCTGGTCGTCAGCCATAGTTTGTGGACCAACCTGATGCTCTGCACGCTGCTGACCGCCACGCTCTGGCGGTTCGGGCCCAAGTCCGGCGGCAGCCGCCGAATACTGATCTGCGGTGCGCTGAGCTGGTTGAGCCATCTCCTCCTCGACACCCTTTACGGCGATCTGCCCGGCGTCGCCATCTACTGGCCGTTCAGCGATCGTCTGGCAACGCTGCCCCTGCCGTGGCTCAAGTCGCTGTCCCACCCGCCGCCCCCCTTCGATGGAGCGGTGATCCAGATTCTGGTGCTGGAAGCCATCACTTTCACCCCCTTCCTGCTGGCCGCTCTCTGGGTCCGTCGCCGCTGGCCGCCCACCGGCCGCATCGGATGACGGCCTATCAATTTACAGCGAGGGCGCCTTTGGGTATACTTGGCCCGTTCCCGAGATATCCATCCGCCACTTGCGCAAGACCGGGCCGCTGCTCGGTCGGGACCACGGGTGCCTACCCCGGTTCGGCCGATCCACCCAGGCCCAGCGCAAGCCAAATCCGGCGCCGACACTCCATCCGAGACCTGCAGCGGTGGTCCCGTCTGCCCGACGCAAGAGAGGTTTAGTGCATGATAATCGCCATTCCCAGAGAGTCCTGCCCCGGAGAGGCCCGAGTCGCGCTGGTGCCCCAACTGGTGCCGGCGCTCGTCAACGCCGGCCATGAAGTGCTGGTGGAGGTGGAAGCGGGCCTGGCCGCCGGGTACGAGGATGTCGCCTATCGGCAGGGCGGCGCCCAGCTGTTGGGGGATCGGCGCACCCTCTTTGAAACGGCCGAAGCGATCTTTATGGTGCGGGGGCCGGGTGCCAACCCGCAACGGGGTGCCGAAGACCTGGCCCTGCTCAGGCCGGATCAAACCCTTGTCGCCTTTCTCAACCCGCTGATGGCCCAACGAGAAGCCCAAACGCTGGCGGACAAGGGCGTCACCGCCTTCAGCTTAGAACTGATCCCCAGAATTTCCCGAGCCCAAAGCATGGACGCCCTCAGCAGCATGGCCAGCCTGGCGGGCTACAAGGGCGTTTTGGAAGCCGCCAACCACCTTCCCAAAATCTTTCCCCTGATGATGACGGCCGCCGGCTCCCTCACCCCGGCCAAGGTGTTTGTCATTGGTGCCGGGGTCACCGGTCTGCAGGCCTGCGCCACCGCCAAGCGCATGGGCGCCCTGGTATCGGCCTACGACATCCGTCCGGCGGTAAAGGAGCAGGTCATGAGTGTGGGGGCTGAATTTGTCGAGTTTGACCTCGCCACCAACGGCGCCGAGGACAGCCGCGGTTATGCCCGCGAGCAGGACGCCAACTTCATCCAGCGTCAGCAGGCGGAGATGGCCAAGGTGATCGAGGCCAGCGACGTCGTTATCGCCACGGCCGGAGTACCCGGCCGCCGCGCGCCGGTGCTGATAACGGAGGAGATGGTGCGGGGAATGGCGCCCCGTTCGGTGATCGTCGACGTCGTGGCCGACCTGGGGGGCAACTGCGCCCTGACGGTGGTGGGCGAGACCGTCGTTCGCCACGGCGTGACCCTCATCGGACCCGCCAACTTGCCCTCCTCAGTCGCCTTCCACGCCAGCCAGATGCTGGCCAAGAACATCACGGCCCTTTTCGATCACCTCACCGACATGGCGGGCGATCTGATGCTCAACCTCAATGAGGAGATCACCGTATCGACCCTTCTGTGCCATGCCGGCCAGATCACCAATGACCGGGTTCGTGAAGCGATGCAGCTGCCCCCGATGGAAGCGCAGCGCTAATTCCTGAGAAAGGCCATTTCATGGACATCGTATTGCTGTTGACCATCTTCGTGCTGGCGCTATTCGCCGGCAGCGAGATCATCACGAAAGTGCCGCCCACACTGCACACCCCGTTGATGAGCGGCACCAATGCCATCAGCGGGATCACCCTGGTGGGCGCACTGGCTTCCGCCAAACTGGGCAGCCCCGGTCTGGCCCAAGCGCTGGGATTCGCCGCCGTGGTGCTGGCGACCATCAACGTCGTGGGTGGCTTCCTGGTGACCCACCGGATTCTCAACATGTTCCGTCGCAAGGGATAACGCCATGCCGCCCTCCGTCGCCAATCTGCTCTATCTAATGGCCGCCGTGCTCTTCATTCTGGGCCTCAAGGGCCTCACCCACCCGCGCACCGCCCCCAAGGGCAACCGCCTGGGAGCGGTGGGCATGCTGATCGCCCTCGCCACCGTTCTGGTGGCCGAGACCGGACTCAACTGGCCCCTCCTCCTGGCCGGCCTGGTCGTCGGCGGTGCCATCGGCGGTCTCATGGCCCAGCGGGTGCAGATGACGGGAATGCCGCAGCTGGTGGCCCTCTTCAACGGCTTCGGCGGTGGTGCCTCCCTGCTCGTGGCTGCGGCAGCCCTCGCTTCAGCGGCGGCAGCGGGCGCCCAGGATCTGCAGGTCCGGATCGCCGCTTTGGTCTCGGCCCTCATCGGTGCTGTCACCCTCAGCGGCAGCATGGTGGCCTTCGCCAAGCTTCAGGGGGTGGTCCGCAAGACCCTGCAGTTTGGCGGTCAGCAGATCTTGAACGGGCTGCTGCTGACCAGCGCCTTGGGCTGTGGATTGGCGGCCCTACTGCAGCCCGAAACGATGATCGGGTTCTGGTTGCTGGCCCTGCTGGCCCTCCTCTTCGGCATCCTGCTGGTGGCCCCCATCGGCGGCGCCGACATGCCGGTGGTGATTGCCGTGCTCAACTCCTACTCGGGACTGGCGGCCAGCGCCACCGGATTCGTCCTGGGCAACAATGTGCTCATCATCAGCGGCTCACTGGTAGGCGCTTCCGGCATGATCCTCACCCGCATCATGTGCCGCGCGATGAACCGCAGCTTCGCCAACGTGATCCTGGGGGTGCCCATGGGCGGCGGGGTCACGGTCGATGCCGACGCCATTTACGAGGGCAAGGTCACCGCCACCTCGGCCGACGAGGTGGCCATGGTGCTCGAATCCGCCCGTCGGGTCGTTATCGTTCCGGGCTATGGAATGGCCGTGAGCCAGGCGCAATACGCCGTGCGCGACCTGACCCACACCCTGGAAGCCCAGGGCGTCGTGGTGGAGTTCGCCATCCACCCCGTGGCGGGCAGGATGCCGGGCCACATGAATGTCCTGCTGGCCGAGGCCGACATTCCCTATGACCAGCTCATGGATCTGGAGGCGATCAACCCCACCTTCGACCAGGCCGACACCGCCCTCATCATCGGGGCCAACGATGTGGTCAATCCCGACGCCCGGCAAAGCGCCGACAGTCCCATCGCGGGCATGCCCATTCTGGATGTGGACCGCGCCAAAACGGTGGTGGTGATCAAGCGCAGCCTCAGTCCCGGCTTCGCCGGCATCCCCAACCCCCTTTTCGCCGCCGACAACACCCTCATGCTCTTCGAGGACGGGAAAAAGGCCGTGGCCGAGATCAATACCGCCCTTGCGGAGGCCGGGCAAGGGTGACCAGGCGCGGTCGCAACCACGTCCATGGTATCTGGCGGCGGAGCGTTGGGGGTAGGGTCCTCACGCCCGCCAGTATGCCGGTGCGTCGATGGCCCGAGCGCATCGCACCTTCCCAGCGATTCTGCCCAAGACCCCGCCGGAGAGGTCCTGCACCATCCAGGCGGCGGTGTTCTCTTGCGCGATCGCATAGGGCGCATCGAAGCCCACCGCACCGCCGGGCCTGAAGCCGCAGCGGGGGTAGTCGTCGGGGTGGCCGAGAACGAAGACCAGGGCCACCCCGGCTCGTCTCAATCGGTCCAGGCTCACCCCGATCAACGGACGCCGTGTCCATTCGGCCGGTGAGCCACCTGCACCTACGCCAGACGGGTCAGATAGGCGTCCCGCGTCAGCCACAACTCCTCCATCCGATACATGTGCCAGTGGTCGTGCATCAGCAGATGGCGCGTCAGAATAGAGAGGGTGTAGCGCGTGTACTCCGGGTGGGTGGCCGAACGCTGCCAAATCTCCTCCTCATCGACCACCGCCGCCAATCGTGCAACCTGATCGCTCCGGACAGCTGCGAAGCGATCCATGGCGACGGCCATCTCCATTCGCGGCGGCGTTTCGGGCGCCTTTTCATCCGCCCCAGGAATATAGGGCGTGAACACGGGGTGATCTTCGCCGATGAAACGGTCAATCCGCGTTAGCAGCATGGGCTGAACCTGGGCCAGGTGACTGACATGCTCGGCGATGGTCCAAAAGCCGTCACCGCGGCGTAGATCCAGTTTCTCCGCCGGTATGGCTGCCACGAAGGCAGCGAGGATCGATGGGGTGCTGCGCAATCCTTGCAGTAAATGATGGCGCGCTTTCATAGAGGGCTCCTTTTCTGTTATTGCGGACGGGAACTTCCTGGAGGGCGACGTGGCGCACTGCGCCCGTCAGGCGGATGCCGGGCCGCGGACACCATTGCGCTTGACACGCGATAGGTCATCTGCGATTTTTAAATTCTCCCCTTATGCTCTTGCTCCTTTCCATTCCATGATCGACCCAAGTTTCTCAGGAGGCAGCATGCGCAACGTCCCCAACCGAAAGTCCTGTGTGTTCACCATCATCCTGACGCTGGCCATCGTCCTCCCCACGATCTCGGCGGCGTCCCAATTCACCCACCTCGTGGTCTTCGGCGACAGTCTGTCGGACGATGGCAACCTGTTCGCCCTGGACCCCGGGAGCGTACCGGCCAACAGGTACTTCCAGGGCCGCCTCTCCAACGGGCCGGTATGGGCCGAATACCTGGCCGGCGCCGACTTGCTGGATAGCATTCTGGTCAACAACGCTTACGCTGCGGCCACCACCGACGGCAGTTCGCCGCCGGGGCTGGGATTGCAGGTAGCCGCTTACACGGCTGCGGCATCTGCCCTACCGGACGCCCTCTACGCGATCTGGATCGGTGCCAATGACTTCCTTGGCGGAGCAGTGGATGTTCAGCGCACTGCGTCCAACATCGCGGCAGCCCTGGAGGATTTGGCCGAATTCGGTGCCAGGCATATCCTCGTGGTCGACCTTCCCGACCTGGGGGCCACCCCCCGCAACAACGGCAACCCCGGTACCGCCCAAGCGGCCAGTGGCTTGACCCAGCGCTTCAACGGAGAGTTGGCCGACGTGGTAGCGGAATTCCAGGACGCCTATCCAGCAGTTGCCGTGTACACCTTTAGTGTCTTCGACCTCTTCGCCGACGTCGTCGCCAATCCTGCCGCATATGGCATCGGTAACACCAACGACGTATGCCCCAATTTCCTAGTCGACGACGATTTTGAAAACGACGGCGATTACCTGTTCTGGGACGATCTCCATCCCACTACCGAGGCCCATTCCGAGATCGCCCGCAGCGTGGCGGAAACCCTGCCTGAACCAGAGGATGAGAGTGACGACAACGTTGCCTTGGGCTGCTTCATCGGCGGACTGTCGGCCGATCTCTATCAGCCGTAATGCGGCGGCACTCATGCTGCGGCATGATGCCGGGGCATGAGTGTCGGGGCAAGGTCATCGCAGCGATGCTGGCGCAGGAGCGATGGCGCGCCAAGGTAGACGCGCCCATGTCGGTGCGGAATCAGCGGATGGAACCGTTCGCAAGGGGGGCACCCGTTATCGCTGGGCTGTCACCAGCTTGAGGGCCAGAGCGGCGAAGATGGTGCCCGCCAAGCGGTTCATATGCCGCTGCACCCGCTGTGATCGCTGTAACCAGGGTCCCAGAGCCCCGGCGGTCATGGCCACACCGCCGAATACGAGGAGGGTGGAGAGGATGAAGAGGCCCCCCAGGAGTAGTACTTGCATCGCCACCGATCCTCGGACGGGGTCAGCGAACTGCGGTAGAAAGGCGAGGCAGAAGATGGAGACCTTGGGGTTGGTGATGTTCATCAAAATGCCGCGGCGATAGAGCTGCCAGCCATTCAACCTGGGTTGGGCCTCGCTCTCGAGGGCGCCACCGGCACTGCGGAAAGCCTGCCAGGCCAGGTAGAGGAGATAAGCGGCGCCCACCAGTTTGAGGGCGCTGAAAGCCAGGGCCGATGCTTGAATGAGGGCCGCCACCCCGGCGACCACCGCCACGGTATGGCCCATGAGCCCGGTGCAGAGCCCCAAGGTCACGAGGATGCCGGCCTGACGTCCCCAGAGCGCCGACTGGGTCAGCACAAAGATGTTGTCCGGTCCCGGTGCCAACGCCAGGACGACGGCAGCTGCGAAAAAGGTGACAGCGACATCAAAGGGCAGCATCACGCCTCGTCGATAGAACAGGAGTAAAAGGGTCGCAGCAAGCCCTACCGCATTCGCCCTGCGATGGCAAGTGCAGAGATCCTCCCATTTTTCTTCCCGCATCCCTCTCACGCGCCTTGCTCAGGAGGGCACCCCTGAAACGCTGGGCCGGTGGCCGTGCCCATGGCGATTAGGGGTCCCTGGCAAGGCGGAAGCCCAGATCGATCAGCCGATAGCCGGGCTTGCGCCAGTTGCGGTAGGTGCAGCGCTGAACCCAGGCCCTGTCGCGCCAGCTGCCGCCCCGCCGGACCTTGAGGGTCTCCATCCGGGTGGCGAGCAGCTTGGGGTCGTTCACCGGACTCTGCTGGTAGTAATCCTGATGGTACCAGTCGAGCACCCACTCGGAGGCGTTGCCCGTCATATCGTACAGCCCCAGGGCGTTGGGTGCGAAGCTGCCCACCGGCCGCATGCCCTTATGTTCTGCAGCGCTCTCCGCATGAATCACCAGGTGGTCAGCGTGACGGCCATCCGCGGTGCCGTATTTGCGCTTCTGCCCTCCCGCCCGGCAGGCGAATTCCCACTCGGCCTCTGTGGGCAGGCGGTATTTGCCATCCGATTGGGCGTTCAGGCGCTCGATGAAGGTCTCGACATCGTACCAGCTCACGACGTCCACGGGGTAGTTGGCATCGGTCTGATCGTTGGACGGGTTGCTTCCCATGATCGCCGTCCACTGGGCTTGGGTGACCTCGTACTTGGCGAGGGCGTAGTCGGACAGACACACTCGGTGGACAGGCACCTCGTCGGTACCCCCATCACCAAATTGATCCCCCATGTAAAAGCAGGCGCCGGTGATCGTGACGAAATCGTCGGGGGAGAAGGGGGACTGGGCCATTGCCGGCCCCAGCCAGAGCAGGCTCAGCAGACAAATGAGGGGGAGGATCAAGGGTCGTTTCATCAGCATCTCCTCGCTATCGACACGTTGTGATCTTTGTGGCGCCACTTGCCGGCGCGGTGAATCACGCTGTCGGCGGGCGTCTTTGGAGAATGATCTGTACCATATCAATGGCCATTTGACACACCGGTTTCATTCGATCGCCGCCGCCTGGCGCTCGGCCGACCAGCGCAGCCAGGGAGACACCCGACGGGGGCGCCAGCGCTTGCCATACAGCCAGTTGTCAAAAATGGGAAAGATATGCTTGGGAACCAGCGAACGGGCCACCAGATGCCGCACGAGGCGATGGGTGAAAGTATCTGGCCGGCTAAAGGGACAGATGGCCATGCAGATGCAGCAGTCGGTCCCCACTTTGCCCCAGTAGTCGAAGCAACTCT
>JASJCL010000137.1 GCA_030066015.1 Desulfosarcinaceae bacterium
ACGGCGGAGAGAAATGGAGCCGGTACGTAGCGGGCATACATGCGCTCAATGTAGTTGTTGACCCGCACCTTCAGGTCGACAATGGCCGTCAGCTGCTGCTCGAAGGCGGCGTACAAAGCTTCGAATCCGGTGAAGCCGCGCGCATCGCCGGTGCGGGGGCCGATCTGCCGTCTGGTCAGGGGATCGACACCGTCATTGAGGGCCAGTTCAAGCAGTTTGGGCACGTTGAGATAGCCGGTGAGAAGATAGGCCTCTTTGCCGAAGGCACCCGTTTCGATGCAACCGCTGCAGCCGCCTTCGCGGGCATCCTCCACCGATTTGCCGGCACGGACCTGTTCCATGACGACGGCGTCGGCGTTGAACACCGACGGATAGCCGTAGCCCTTGCGGATCACCCGTGCGGCGGCTTTGAGAAGGCGGTTGGGCGTGCGGTCGCTGACTTGGATGTTGCATTGGGGCTGGAGCAGTTTGAGGCTGTCGACCACCTCCAAGATCAGGTAGGAGACCGGATTGCTGCCATCACCGCCGTCGCGCCGCAAACCGCCCAGGTTGATGTTGGTGAAATCGTTGTAGGTACCGCTCTCCTTGGCGGTGACCCCCACTTTGGGAGGTGCGGGCTGGTTGTTAAACTTGATCCAAAAACAGCCCAACAGCTCCCTGGCCGCCTCTACCGTGAGGCGGCCATCGGAAAGGTCTTTTTCGAAAAAGGGCTGTAGATGCTGGTCAAGATGCCCGGGGCTCATGGCGTCCCAGCCATTGAGTTCGGTAATGGTGCCAAGGTGGACAAACCAATACATCTGCAGCGTTTCCCAGAAATCTCTGGGTGGATGGGCCGGTACGCGCCGACAGACGTCGGCGATGCGGTTCAGTTCCTGGCGCCGGATTTCGTCGGTGCAGCCCCGCGCCATCTCCTGGGCCAGGTCGGCATGGCGCTGGGCGAAGATAATGGCCGACTCGCAGCTGATCTGCATCGCCTTTAGGGCGTCCGCTTTGGCGGTGGCGTCCGGGTCGGTCAGAAAATCGAGGCTTTCCAGAGACGCCCGGATCTCCTTCTGCAGGTCCCGCATCCCCTTCTCGTAGATCAGCCCGTCCAGGGCCGTGTGACCCGGGGCGCGCTGCTCCATGAACTCCGTGAAAAGCCCCGCTTCATAGGCGGCCCGCCACTGATCCGGCACCTGGGCGAAGACCCGATCGCGCATGCTACGGCCCTGCCAGTAGGGGATCACTTCGCGGGCATAGGTGGCGATGTCGTCTGGGTCCACCCGGAACCGTGTCATGGTTCGGTCGTTGAGAATGGTCAAATCCTCTGCCGTATGGCAGGTGAGCTCGGGAAAGGTGGAGACCGCTTTGGGGGCGGGGCCGCGCTCCCCCACGATCAGCTCCTCCGAACCGATATAGATGGTTTTGTGGGTGCACAGGTGTTTGAAGTTTAAGGCCCGCATAACGGGAGTGCTGTGCTTACCGGCCTCCGATTTGTAGAATTCCGTGGTGAGTAAGGCCCGCTCGATGGAGATGGCCGGCTGGGCGTCGAAGCTTTCCTGGCGCAGGCGCTGCACTCTCGCTGTGATGGTCATCGATCAACCTCCTGTTACAACCGTCAGCCCGTAGCGCCGCAATTGATCCGCCACTGCGGGAAGGCGACGTCCGGGCTTGGGGGCGATGGCACGCCCTGGATAGGGGCGGCCCAATTTCAGGTATTTGGATCGTTGGAAAGCGTGATAGGGCAGCAGATGGAGCGTGTCGACGCCCCGCAGCGCCTCTAGGAAGCGGCCGATCCCATCGACGGTGGCAGCATCGTCATTGAGCCCCGGGATGAGGGGCAGACGCACGATAACGGCGGCCCCCAGGTGAACCAGGCGCCTGAGATTGTCGAGGATGCAGGCGTTGTCCACGCCGGTGGCGCGCCGATGGACGTCACGGTCCATATGTTTCAGATCGTAGAGAAAAAGGTCGGTTTGAGCGGCAACGGCCGCCAGAGTGGACCAAGGAGCGAAACCGCTCGTATCCACGCACCGATGTAGCTCGTGGTCGGCACACGCCGCCAGCAGGGCGAGAAGAAAATCTGGTTGGCCCAAGGGTTCACCACCGGAAAAGGTCACCCCCCCACCGGACTCATCGTAGAACAGCTGATCCTTGACAACCGCCGTCATCACCTCGTCCACGGACATGACCCGCCCGGCCATTTCCCGGGCTTGGGCCGGGCAGATGGTGGTGCACGTCCCGCAGCGGCCGCAGCGGGCGCTGTCACGGACCACACCCGCATCGGTCAGGCGCAAGGCCGTCTGCGGGCAGCTCGATACGCAGCTTTGACAGCCCAAACAGCGATCGCTCGTGTAGACGATCTCGGGATGTGGATGGATGCCCTCCGGGTTGTGGCACCAGTCACAAGTCAGCGGACAGCCTTTTAGAAAAACGGTGGTGCGAATGCCCGGGCCGTCATGGAGGGCGTATTTCTTGATATCGAAAACGATGCCGGTGGATGCCATGGCGCTACCTCGTAAGGTCTTCATACCACCTGAACACAACGAATGCCACCCCATTTTGGCGCCATTGATAGGAACGGCGGTGCGATAGACCCGAGGTCGCGTCGAGCGGCGATCCCTGCGCCGACAATCTATTCTCACGGATGGTGGTGTCGCGCCATGGTCATCTATATCAAGGCCCAATTCAACGCACCGGCCAGGTACGCTTGCGCTTGACAGGGCAAGTCCTGACCTTTAGAATTACGGCGTATTGTCAGCCTCTTGGCAATATATTCCCGGGCACATCGGTGCGTCTACCCACGGTGGATTCCGCTCCCTCTCTCCGCATCAGGCTGGCCCCGCCCATTTGACGGACTCGAGCTGTCGTCACGGCGACCCATTTCGTCGCGCGGCGATCCCCGCTGGGGTCCGAGAGAATCCAGCAGTGTCACCCGCCAATCGATGAGGCGTCACCGCGATGGCCAGATTCACCCTGACCCAGAAAACCGCGATCTTTGTGGTGATCACCTTGGCGGTGATCATCACTCTGCGAGTGGGATCGGCCCGCCTGATCATCCTCAAAGAGTTCGTGTCGCTGGAAGCGGATCTGACCCGACAGAACATGCATCAGCTGCTGGCAGCCGTGGAGAGCGAGTATCAGGGGCTGGCGCGAATTATGGCTGCTTGGGGGGCCTGGACGGATACACTGGCGTTCATCCAGGAGGGCAATCCCAATTATGTGAAGGCCAACCTCACACCAGACACCTTTACCAATCTGAAACTGGACCTGATCATGCTGGCAGACACGCATGGCCGGCTCCGCTGGGCAGGTTCCCTTGCGGAAAACGGAATGGTGTCACCATCACTGGATCCCGCGCTGCAGCATCACCTGTTGGAGACGGCTGCGCTTTGGGATCATTCCAGCGTGGAGAGCCGCCGGGCGGGACTACTGCAGACCTCTGCAGGGCTAATGCTGGTGGCCGCCGGTCCCGTCGTCAACAGTGACCGAGAGGGGTCGGTGGCGGGCACCATCGTCATGGCCCGCCGCTTCGGGTCCGCCGCCGTGGCTGCCCTGACGGAGATGGTGCACATGGCGGTCCGCATCAGCCCATACGAGGAGGGACCCGCCATAGCGACGGCCCATCCCCAACACCACCCGGATATGGTTCACAGCCCCATTCACCTGACGGTTTTAGATGATAATCGGTTAAAGGCTGCGACCGTTATCTGGGACCTGACCGACAAACCCACCATTGAGCTGGCGGCCGAATTCCCCCGTCAGGTCGTTGCCCAGGGGCGCCGCACGATCAACTACTTTCTCTTCTGGCAGGCTGTCTCCGGTGTGACGGTGACCTTCATGGCCATCCTCTTCATGCGCCGGGTGATCCTTCTTCCCATCACCCGGCTGAACCGTCAGGTGGCCGCCATCTCGGCCAGTACCTCTTTCAGCGACCGGCTGGAGGTTTCCACCACCGACGAGGTGGGTGAAACCAGCCAGGCGATCAACCAGATGCTGAGTTCATTGGAGGCCGCCAACACCAAACTGCAGTCGGCCTATGACGAACTCAAGGAAACGCAGGCGCAACTCATCCAATCGGCCAAATTGGCCTCCATCGGCGAAATGGCCGCCGGCGTGGCCCACGAACTGAATCAACCCCTCATGGTGATTCGCGGCACCGCGCAAATGATCGGCCGCAGCCAGGACGGAGCGGCTCCCAACACCGCCATCCTGCCCGATCAGCTGCATCTGATCGAACGCAATACCAAGCGAATGATGAACATTATCGAACATTTACGCGCATTCTCCAGGGAATCTGACAGCACCACCGCTCCGACCGATATCAACAAGATCATCAAGGATTGTCTCATACTGCTGGAAAAACAATTGCGGGTGCACACCATCGATGTAACACTGGCGTTACGCCCGGATCTGCCGGCGGTGCTGGGCAATCAGAACCAATTGGAGCAGGTGTTTATCAATCTGATCACCAATGCCCAGGATGCGATCCTTCAAAAGCGGACCAATGGCAACTCGGCATTGCAGGGACGCCTCCAAGTGACCACGGGCCTCGCCGCCGATAGACACGATGTGGTGGAGGTCCGCATCCAGGACAATGGCTGCGGGATCGCCACCGACCAGTTGGACTGGATTTTTGATCCCTTTTTTACCACCAAGGCGGTGGGCCAGGGCACAGGCCTGGGACTCTCCATCAGTTATGGCATCATCCAGGGGCACGACGGCAGCCTCAGGGTGGAGCAGACCAGTGCCGATGGCTCGGTTTTTCTGATTGAACTGCCGGCAGGCACGGTCGCAAAGGTGAGCAGCGCCATCGATCCGGCGGCTTGCCTCACAGAATCTTGAGCAGCGCATCTGTTTTAGGGAAGGCGCCTATGGCAGCTAAAATTCTGGTCGTCGATGATGAACCCGATATTCGCGAAATTCTCAGTCAGAGCCTCCAATTGGAGGGCTACGAGGTTTCAGAGGCGGTCGACGGACGAGACGCCATCACCCAGTTTCAGTCATCGGCGGCGGACCTCGTCATCACCGACATGCGCATGCCCCACGCAGATGGTCTGGACGTTCTGCGGGCCGTCAAATCCCACGATCCGTTGGTGGAAGTGATCGTCCTCACCGGCTATGCGACGCTTAACAACGCCGTTTCTGCGCTGAAGAACGAGGGGGCTTTCAACTATCTCACCAAGCCGCTGGAAGATATCGAAGAGATCCTCACGGCCGTGCGCAACGCACTGGAACGGCAGCTCCTGCGTCGGCAGAATCAAACGCTGTTGGACAGGCTGCGCGCAAACAACCACGCCCTGTTGGAGAAAACGGCGGCTGCGGAGGCCGCCCGAACGGATCTGGAGAGGGCCCTGGAGCGAAACACTTCACTGGTCAACGCCATTCCCAGCGGCATTCTGGAACTGGATACGGCCGGCACCATCTCCTATGCCAACGCCTCTTGCCACACCCTGTTCGGCCTCCCCCAGGATACCCTTCCGGGACGCTCGGTGTACGAGTTGGTGGAAGACAACGGTCAAGGGGGCACTCTGCGCGATGAGATTCGGCGGTTGATTTCCGACACGCCCGAACCGACACCATGGGTGACAACAGGCCGGACGGCTGCGGGCGATGCCCTCGACCTTCAGGTGGATTGGAGCTATCAGCGCGATGGTGCCGGTGCAGTGGCCGGTTTCATCGCTGTGATCACCGACATCACCACCGAAAAACGGGCCAGCGATGAGCGGCTTCAATTGGAGAAGCATCTGGCGTCGGCCAAGCGCAGAGAAGCCATCAGCACCCTGGCCGGCGGCATCGCCCATCGCTTCAACAATGCCCTGGCCGCACTGGTGGGCAATCTGGAGCTGCTTGAAATGGTGATCGGTCAACTCCCCGACACCGCCACCTATATCAACCGAATCAAGGGCCAGACCAATGAGATGGCCATGCAGACCCAGAAGCTGCTGGCCTATGCCCAGGGCGGCAAATACCGCTCCAAGTATCTCAACCTGGTCGCCTTCATTCGAGAGAGTCTGCCCATCATCCGCTACGGGATGGCAGAGGATCGCTCCATCGCCATCGAATCCGCGGAGGACGAACTCTCCATAAAGGTGGATCCGACCCAGCTGGAACTGGTGCTCTCGGCCCTTATTCAAAATGCGTTCGAGGCCACCGACGCCAACGGCAGTATCCGGATCGCGACCGCCAGGTCGGCCGCCGCCCCCATGAGTTTGGCAGAGACGGCTCCCGGTCCCTATGCCAGCTTGCGTATCGAAGATGATGGCCGCGGGATGGATGCGCAGACGCTGGATCGCCTTTTCGAACCCTATTTCAGCACTAAATTCGAGGGGCGCGGACTTGGAATGGCAGCGGTTCAGGGCATTATCAACAACCACCATGGCAGCATCGACGTCACCTCCCGGGTCGGCCAGGGAACGGTGATCACCATTTATCTGCCCATCGATGAAGCGCCGGAACCTGAAACGCCGGCACCACTGGCACCGGCGTCTCTGGAGGGGTTCAAGCTGCTGATCATCGAAGACGAGCCTGCCCTGCTCTCGGCCTGCGAGGCGATGCTGAGCGATCTGGGATGTCGCGTCTGGTCGGCCCCGAACGCCGCCAGCGGCATCCAACAATTGGAAGCTCATCGAGACGAAATCGATCTGGTGCTGATGGACCTGATCCTGCCGGACATGGGCGCCATGGCCCTTTTCAAGGCCTTGCGCGAGATCCGGCCCGATCTGCGCGTGGTATTGTGCAGCGGCTACAGTATCGACGGACCCGCCCAGGCCATCATCGATGCCGGCGCCCTCTCCTTCCTGCAAAAGCCTTACTCCACCAAGGCCCTCGTTGCCGCCCTGATGCGGGCCTCAGAGCAGGCCCAATGAGGTCAACCGCCGTTCGACCGGAACGCCCCGCACCCATCTGTTAGCGCCGCATTCTCATTCAGCAGGCGTGTCCTGCCGATATAGGTCAACAGGGGTGGAACGGTTCGGCCGCGCATCTCGCTTTGCGTCAGGGAAAAAAGACAGAGATGATTTCTTGCGAAGATGTCGCGGGATGCCAATCGCAACGGCGGTGATGAATAAAGCGCACCTGCCGCACAGCGGTGTTTGCTGACAGGGAGGGATACAGGGAGGCCCAGTCACGCGGAGGACGGGCCGGACCCGCTTTGCGCTGGCCGTGCTGCCATGCGGCAGTCTTCCGCCGCAGAGCAGCTGGCCAGATGGCGGATCGATACGGTTTTCATAGCGGAGGTCAGTCGCGGATCCCGTAGTGGAACATCTCATATTCGGTTTTGCCGCCGAGGACCTTGTCTACCTTGGCCTGGATCTCCTGGCGGGTCTTGCTGAGAAGCCACTTCTCCCAGTCCTCGGGCGTTTGCCAAGTTGAGATGACCATGTAAACATCGGGCCGGTCCTTGCTCTTAAGCGTCTCACCGGCCACGTAGCCGGGCTGCTGAGTGGCATGGGAACGCAGTTGCCGGAAGAGGGGCAGGATATCGCGCGCTTTCTCCTCGGGCACGTTACGGGTGATCAGAATCTTGATCATGGGTCGCCTCCTCTCAGAATCGTTGGAATCTTGGGGAATTGCCTGAATACAGGATAGTGCGATTCATATCTGAAGGCAAGGAGATTGACGATGCGGGTTGACGACGGGTGCTCAACGCAAGCGCCGCATTCCACTTCGACGAGGCGTCCTGTGATTACGGACGAATGGATTTCGGTGATCTGCAGGGCATCGATCAAGGAAGGGGTATCGCCTGAATGCTGCAGAAATAGGCAGGTCAGTGGCATCCCTAGTACGGTTGGCTGAAGTCCACCGCCTTTGAGAGGCTTGCTAATCCGGGTGCATATTGATAATATGCTGATTTATCATGATGTTCGCAACACCACGTCTCTCGATGAAGGGCTGGCAGCCGCGATAAGCTGCTGACGCCGCCGTGGGCCGCTTGCAGTTGGCAAGTTGCCCAGTCGCAATCGGGTGAAAACGAAGAGGATGG
>JASJCL010000055.1 GCA_030066015.1 Desulfosarcinaceae bacterium
TGCGCGCCGGCGGCACCTGGCTGGGCGTGACACGCAGCGGACGTTTCGCGGCAGTGACCAACTACCGGGAGGTGAGCTGCGTCTATCCCCGCGGTCCCTCGCGGGGCGCACTGGTGAGTGACTATCTCACAGGCACCCAATCACCCAAGGCATTTCTGGCGGCGGCGGCCCGTCAGCGGCATCGTTTCGACGGCTACAACCTGGTGGTGGGCGACGTTCAGAGCGGACTGCACTACTACGGCAACCGCGGTCTCGATCCCGCCGACGAGGCCCAAAGCGCTCCCGTGCGGTTGGCGCCGGGTCTCTATGGCCTCAGTAACCACCGCCTGAACACCCCATGGCCAAAGGTCCAGCGCGGCAAAGCGCTTCTCACCGCATGCCTCGGTCATCGCGGCCGTGACTTGGAGGATCGCCTGCTCGAAGCACTGGCGGACACCACCCTGCCGGCAGACGGCGACCTGCCGGACACCGGGGTCGGCCTCTTCTGGGAACGAATTTTGGCCCCCCTCTTTATCCGGAGCCCCCATTATGGTACACGAAGCTGTTCTGTGGTTCGCCTAAACCGACGCGGACAGTTCACGG
This sequence comes from Desulfosarcinaceae bacterium, assembly GCA_030066015.1. Classification (GTDB taxonomy): domain Bacteria; phylum Desulfobacterota; class Desulfobacteria; order Desulfobacterales; family Desulfosarcinaceae; genus JASJCL01. Next base: position 583 of record JASJCL010000055.1, read on the forward strand.
TGCTGGAGCGCAGCTTCCCGCAACCTGGAACATCCGACGGGCAACCCATCGATCGGCGTTATCAATTTCGGGCTGCCGGAATCGCAGGGCAGAATGATTGAGGGCTGGCAAGCGGCCCTTCACAACCGATCCGGAAATGAGAAGCGGCCTGCCCAACCCGCCTGAAAGCCAGGTCGCCAAGGATATGGCCCCCACGCGGTTGACCGTCCAGCCTGAAAACTGGGGCCGCATGACGCATGACCGTCGGAGCGAAAGACCTGTACGGGAGCCGCCCGCTGGCAGGGAAACCCTCCGGCCGTCTGCACCGCACCCATCACCGCATAAGCGGAACGATGCGGGCTTAACCGAACCGATGGCGAAAATTAGAACCACATATTTGCGCCAGTCTGTGCGACACATCCGCCCAAGGCCCCTGCTTTACTGGTTGGGAACTTGTCTGACGACCATTCTCCTGCTCATCTGCACGGATCTCTTCCTCACTACAGACCCACTTTTTGGCGAGAACGGCAGCGCCGGTCGCATCATCCGCAAGGACCTCGATCAAGACGGTCAAGTGGACCAGGTCGCCCACTACGACGCCAAGGGCAAATTGCGCCTCCTGGAGGTGGACAGCAACGGCAACGGCATCATGGATCGCTTTCAGCATTACAACGGGCCGGACATGACCCGCGTGGAGGGAGACCTGGATGACGACGGCCGTATCGACATTAAGGATTTTTATGAAAACGGACGCCGGCACCGTCAAGAGCGGCTCGATCAAAACGGCAACGTCCGTCAAATGGCCATCTTTGACGATGCGGACACACCGCTGCGGGTCGCCCAGGACACTGATACCGACGGTCGTCTGGATACCGAGTGGCAGTACCGCCGCGGTGAGATCATCACCGCTCAGCGCGATACAGACGGGGATGGAAAGGTCGATGTGTGGAACGCTTACGAGAACGGCAGGCCGGTGCGTGTCCAACTGGACCAAAACGGCGATGGCCAGCCGGACGCCGAGGTCACCTACGACGCCGACGGCAATCCCCAACAGCGTAGCCTCGCCAACGCCGCGCCAGGCGAGGCCGCTTTCGGGGCCGGTCTATCAGTGGCGGCGTCCGCGCCGACAGAGGGGGCCCCTTCCGGGGCGGACCGTGTCCTGCGACAGGACCGCAACGACGACGGACGACCAGACGTGACCACCTGGATCTCCGCCGGTGTGCGCCGACGACAGGCGCAGGATACCAACTTCGACGGCCGGGACGACCTTTTTTTCACCTTCGACGAGAAGGGTCTGCTGGCCAAGGCCGAAGTGGACACCCGCCACGACGGGAAAATACACCTGATCCGAACCTACGCCGACGAGGCGCCCTTCGAGGACCGGCTGGACAGCGACAATGACGGCCACCTGGATACCGTCGTCAGCTACGAAGCGGGCCGCATGGTGCGCCAGACGCGCGACAACAATCGGGACGGCAAGCCCGACCTCCACTTCTGGTTCGACCGCGATGGGCAGCGCCGCAAGGTCGAAAGCGATAGTGACACCGACGGCCGCATCGACACCCGCTATCTCTACGCCGGTGGTACCCTCCAGCAGATGGAGCGCGATGGCGACGGTAACGGTATAACCGAACTGCGCCTCCTGTATCGGCACAACGAGAAGCGCAAACTTCTCAGCGACCAAGACCAGGACGGCTATTTTGAAACCATCCAATGGTACGCCGTCGCCGGTTGGGAGCAGGTCGTGGAGGTAGACCAGAACCGGGACGGCATGGCCGAGACGCGCATCTACTACCTCGATAACCGGACAGTCCGCCGCGACCTGGACCGCAACAGCGACGGCCGACTGGAGCGGGTGGAGTGGTTCGATCCGGCGGGGGGCGTGAACGACCACCGAGACTGGACCGCAGGGGCGGGAGCGGTGAACATCATCTGGCCGGTGGGCGACGACGGTCGACCCTTCACCAAAACCCGGGACGAAAACGCCAATGGGCACCCCGACATCTGGGAGCACTTCAGCAACCAGCGTCTCGTCGCACGGATGGCGGACCGCAACCACGACGGCCGGCCAGATCTATGGGAACTCTACGCTCCCGCTGCCGAGGGGTCGGCCCTCATCGAGAAACGGCTGGACGAAGATTTCGACGGGATCCCCGACGTCAGTTCGCTGCCGTGAACTCGCCGCAATGCCCCCCATCGCCGCCGCCGCCATCCCACCGACGCCTGTTCCGAAAAACCATTGACGCCCTTTGCCCCTTGCTTTAGGCTGCCATCTTTTGGTGGCACCCACATGGCATCGTGCCCTGCCGCCGTCGATGGGACCAGCCCCCGAGGCTGTCGGCAGGTGCGTGACAGCCGCATGCCACCGGCTATCAGCCAGCCGGAATCGCCGTCAGACGCGTCAATACCGCACTTGCGAACACCGTTTCTTCATGAGGTAAGGACCCGCAATGGATTCCTTCTGGCAATGGTGGCAACACCTGCCGTCGACGATTGACCCCGTCATCTTTAGCATCGGCCCTTTCAAGCTGCAGTACTACGGCATGATGTACCTGGTGGCTTTCGGCGTGACCTATCTACTGGTGCGCTATCGACTGGCGCGCGAACCGCGCTTCGACCTTTCTCTGGAGTTGGTGCAGGGGCTCCTCACCGCGATGATCGTCGGTCTCATTCTCGGTGCCCGCCTGGGCTACGTCGCCTTTTACAACGCGGCCTACTACATCGCCCATCCCCTTGAAATCTTTCTACCGTTTGACTTTTCAAACGGAATACGCTTTACCGGCATCAGCGGCATGTCCTATCATGGCGGATTGATCGGCGTGATTCTGGCGGCCCTCTATTTTACGCGCCGCAACCGGCTTTCCTTCCTGGAGATGGCCGACCTCTTCATCCCAGCCATACCTTTGGGCTATACCTTTGGGCGACTGGGCAATTTTATCAATGGCGAGCTCTACGGGCGCGTGACCACCGCCAAAATTGGGATGCTCTTTCCCCAGGCCGGGGACGGCCTCATGCGCCACCCGTCCCAGCTCTATGAAGCCTTCTTCGAAGGCATCGTCCTCTTTGCCCTGCTGTGGTCTCTGCGCCAGCGGGTACGGATGCCGGGCGCACTGCTGGGGATGTATCTCATCGGTTATGGTGTGGTGCGGTTCTTCATCGAGTATGTCCGGCAGCCCGATGACCACCTGGGACTGGTCTGGCAGACGCTCTCCATGGGCCAGCTGCTCTGCGCCGCGATGATCCTGTGTGGGATCGGCGTGTTGGTCTGGGTTGCCAGACGCCGAGAATCGGACGCTTAATGCGAGGGAAAGCCATATGGATCTGAAACTCTACAACACACTGACCCGTCGGAAGGAGACCTTCGCGCCCATCATCGCCGGCGAGGTCGGTTTGTACACCTGTGGCCCGACAGTCTACAACTATGCCCATATCGGCAACTTGCGAACCTATATCTTTGAAGACATTCTCAAACGCGTGCTGTCCTACAATGGCTATCGGGTCAAGCACGTCATGAATATCACGGATGTGGGTCACCTCACCGGCGACCGAGATATGGGTGAGGACAAGATGGAGAGAGGCGCCCTGCGGGAAGGCAAATCCGCCTGGGAGATCGCCGCGCACTTCACGGAGGCCTTTCAGGAAGACCTCAGACGTCTCAATATCGTCGATCCCACCATCTGGTGCCGGGCCACCGACTCCATTGGCGAACAGATCGGCTTGGTCCGCACGCTCGAGGAGAAGGGCTATACCTACAAAACCGCCGACGGCGTCTACTTCGACACCGCGCGCTTCGCCGACTATACCAAGCTCTCCCGCCAAAATTTGGAGGCCCTTCAGGAGGGCGCGCGGGTGGAGAAAAACCCCGAGAAGCGCAATCTCACCGATTTCGCCCTTTGGAAATTCTCACCCGAAGAGAGCCAACGTCAGATGGAGTGGAACTCGCCGTGGGGAGTGGGCTTTCCCGGCTGGCACATCGAGTGTTCCGCCATGAGCATGAAGTACTTGGGCGATCAATTGGACATTCATTGCGGCGGCACCGATCACATTGATGTCCACCACACCAATGAGATCGCCCAAAGCGAAGCCGCCACCGGAAAACCATTCTTCAGGTTCTGGATGCACGGCGCCTTTCTCAACATCACCGGTGGGAAAAAAATGGCCAAGAGCAGCGGCGATTTCCTGACGCTCACGGCCACCTTCAACGATCGCGGCATCGATCCCCTGGTCTACCGCTTCGCCGCCTTTCAGACCCACTATCGAAAACCGATGGAGTACAGCGACGAGGCTGTCCAGGCGGCCCGCAACGGCTACAACCACCTCAAGAACCAGGTGCGCCAGCTGTTCGACCAAGCCGGTGAATCGACCGGTACCCTGGACAGCGCTGCAAAAAAGCGGTTCCTCACCGCCGTCAACGACGATCTCAACATGCCCCGCGCCATGGCCGCTGTTCAGGAAACCCTCAAGAGCGATCTCTCGCCGGCAGACAAGTTGGCCACGATCCTGGATTTCGACCAGGTACTTGGTCTCGGACTGGACACGGTCGCTGCCGCTGTCGCCCTGCCGACGGAGGTAGCGGCGAAATTGGCCCAACGCCAGCAGGCCCGTGCCGAGAAGAACTGGGGGCTGGCAGACCAGTTGCGGGAGGAAATCCAGGCCCTGGGATACCAGGTGCAGGACGCCAAGGGGGAGCAGAAAGTCGTTAAAATCTGATCGCTGAACCCAAAGGTCAGCTCACATGAGGGGCCATGCCGGCATCCAACGTCAACACATTCGTCCATCAAGTCGTCAGCGACACCCTGGAGGGGTTGCGCGACGGCCTCTCCCACTTTTCCGGCACGAGCCGTGCGGCAGTGATCTACGCCCTCGAACCCGACGCGCCCCTCATGGTCTGCGATCCTCAGAACCTGCTTCACGGCCATGAGCCCAAGTTTCGGCAGCTCTATATGGAAGACGCCACTTGGCGGGCGACCGCACCGCCGGAGGAGGACCGTCTCAAATATGATCGTATCCTGGCCGAAACCAACCTGGGTCTGGCCGGCCTGATCTCATTCGGCGGCCGTTCCAGTTCCGTCTACTATCAGATGTGGTTCACTGAACACCATCCCGACATGTGTTCGGTGGGCCCGACCGAACGCTGGCTGGAGCACGCCACCTGGCGATTCTCCCATGACATCGCCAATGGCAGCGACCTCTACACCGGCATATCGGGCAGTTTTTTGCGCGAATACGCCACCCATGCGGTGCGCGATCACATCGTCGACGATATCAATCTCAAACTGGGATGGGACTCACCCATGCGGGTCTATCCGATCCTGGACGCCGTGCTGGGGATCTCAAACGCCCGCGAGGAGGGTGCCTGGCCGCGGGGGGAGCTGCTTTTCAGTGAACCGCGTTTCCAGCACACCATCTCCTTTGTCGCCCGTTTCCGCCCCAGCGAGCAGCCCCAACTCAACAACCACAAGCACGTCTGCAAGCTGCTGCAGGCGGTCACAGGATCACCCCGCAAATTGGTCTCCGATGGGCAGACCATCCTGGGCATCACCAACGGTGACCTGCCCCTCTTCTGCCTGCTGGCCGATTTCCGCGGTCCGCATGGGTTTCTCAAAATCAATGAAGAAATCGTCTGCAGCTTCTGCGACGGCAGCTTCCAGTCCACCACCCACCAGGCCAAGATGGTTCAACTGGAGGAACTGCTCTTAGAGAGCAACCTCGAACCAGAAATCGGTGGGGCCCTCTTCCGCACCGTGGCCCACCTGGCGCGCCATGCCCAGACCCAGAAACACGGCTGCACCCTGGTGATCGACCTCAACGATAAGCCGGTGCGGATCTCCGGCCAGACCCTCGAGCAGCCTCTCGATCTGCTTCAGCCCCACCTGCTCGACCTGGCCAAATCGCTCACCAAGGTGGATGGCGCCCTGCACCTCACCACCGGGTTCCGCCTCCAGGGCTTCGGCTGTCTTCTCGACGGCCGCACCATCCCCGGCGAGGATCTCTCCCGGGGCGCCCGTTACAACTCCGCCTTGCGCTTCTCCGCCGAACACCGCAACATCATCGTCGTGGTCGTCTCCGCCGACCGCCCGGTGGCCGTCATCCAGGAGGGCGTCGAAATTTCCGCCCAATGCGTGTGGCAACCCCTGAGCGGCTACGCTTTCGAGCCCGAACCCCTCACTTCCTTCGTGGAACGGGCCCATGGCTGAGCGCGGCGACTCCCGCTCCCCACGCCCACTGATGCTGGAGCACATCGTCGTCGAAGGCCGCGCCGACGAGCGTGCCGTCAAGGCTGCCGTAGATGCCGAGGTGATCGTCACCAGCGGCTACGGCATCACGCGGGTCACCTGGGAACGCATCGCAGCCGCCGTCCATCGCACCGGTGTCATCCTCTTCACCGATCCCGATGCCGCCGGCGAACAGATCCGCCGCACCATCAACCAGCGCATCCCCGGTTGCAAGAACGCCTACCTCACCCGTGATGAAGCGTATCGCCAAGGCAACATCGGCATCGAGAATGCCCGGCCGGCCGCTATCCAAAACGCCCTGCACAACGCCCATGGCACCGCTCTCCGGGCGGGTCGAAACGCCTTCACCCTCAGCGATCTTCAGCGCCACCAGCTCATCGCCCATCCCCGGGCGGCCCGCCGCCGGGAAGCCCTCGGCCGCCACCTGCGCATCGGCTACGCCAACGCCAAACAGCTTCTGCGGCGCCTCAACCACAGCGGCATCAGCCGCCGGCAATTCGAGGCGGCGGCAGCGGCAGTCGCAGCGGAGATCGCACCCGGCGCCAAGGGTTGATCCAAGCCCGCCCGACGCCGTCCCATACCGCTGTCCGCCTGGCCCAGTCACAGTCGATTCGCCACCGATACGGCGGGAGGATTGGCACAATCGGCCGCAGAGGGTGGGGAAGGCGCTCCTCTGGGTCAGGACACCCGGTCAGTGGGGGATATGCACGCCGTTGGGGATCCCCGTCCACACGACCAGACAATGATCAAAACATAAAAGTTATTTATATCGATTAGTTATGCCAGCCATCGCAATACTGGCACGCTCGCTGCGTCTATATAGAATCCGTATTGGAAAGGGAAACACCCCCCAAAAGCATGTCTCCCCTGGGGGAGATCCACCCGCATTGAGGCAGCGGCGGCCAGCGAACGGGGTCAATAGCGCCGCCCGCGCACTCGGGAGTTGGACAATATGATCGCAATGAACATCGATCAGATGATTTGCCAGGCCGCCATCCTATTGTTTGGTTGCTCTGCTGTTTGGCTGGTGGGCCGTACAGAGGGATGGCGTCGCTGGGGCTACATCGCTGGCCTCTGTGCCCAGCCCTTCTGGCTAATTACCAGTGTTAAGAACGGTCAGTGGGGGATTGCGCTGCTCTCCTTCTGGTATACCTATGCCTGGACCCAGGGAATCTACAACCACTGGATCCGCCGCCAGCAGTCGCCCTAGCGGGGGTCACCGATAGCGGGGTCCGACCCGCGGCCCGGTCTCCGAAGCGGTGGGTAGCGCGCGCGCTCCCCCTCCAAGCGACACAGGGGTCAGCCACCATGTCGGTCAGGCTGCCGACAGCTGCGCGACCCGGCGATGGGGGCGTTCCCGTGGGGATCGAACTGGGAGGTTCTCGCTGGAAGGGGCCTGGCAGATGGGTGGCGGGCAGAATCCCAAGCATCCCGTCTCGCGCGCCGCCATCCGCATCGGCAATGTCGGTGGCAAAGGCCGTCACAGATCTGTCTGGGTTCTCAAGTCTGATGCAAAACCCCCGATATCAGGATCGAGGACAATCCCCATTCGAATCGAGACAGATATCGGTATGAGAGCAGCGTCACGACGCCTGCAGGGCTGGCTGCAGGTGTCCATCATCATTCTAATCATCGCCGGCGGCATTTTTGGGCTGCGGGTATGGACCTTTTCCTCCCCGGAAAGGGAGGCCTCGCTCCATAATCGGGCGGCCCTTCCGGTCAGCTTTGACCTCAAGGTGCACTATCACCAGCGACCGCCCTACTACTATGATACCGCCGCGGGCGTCGTCGGATTGTGCGCCACGCCGGTGGCACGCGCGCTTGAAGCGGCCGGCATCACGTTTCGCTGGATGCAAACACCGCCCAAGCGCCAGTTGCGCCTCCTGCGTCAGAATCCAACCAACGACTGCATCATTGGCTGGTACAAGACCCGCGAACGCGAATCTTACGCACGCTACTCCACGACCATCTATCGCGACCAGCCGACCGTTGCCCTGGTGCGCCGCGGAGATTCACGCCTACCGGAAAGCGGCACCCTGGCGGACCTGCTGGCAGTTCCCGACATCGTCATGCTTTCCCGGGCGGGCTACTCCTACGGGACAATGGCGGATCGCCTGCTGGAGCGGATGACGCCTCGACGCATCGACAGCGGCGCCGAATCCTCCGAATGGCTCTCGATTCTGTACACCCGCCGGGCGGATTTTCTCCTCATCGCGCCCGAGGAAGCAAACTATCTGCTGAGCCGGACCCAGTTGCCGCGCAATGCGTTTCGCTTTCTGAAACTTACCGACATGCCGCCGGGCAACCGTCGTTACATGATGTTCAGCCGAACGGTGCCGCCGCAAATCGTCGACCGCTTCAATGCCGCCTACCGCGCCAGTGTGAACCTCGCGGATGACACCGCGGCCTGGGGAGGAACGCCGTGAAGGGATGCGATCCAAAAACCGGTGCGGCGGCTGGCTTTGCCCGCCGATGGCAGGTGGGGCTCATCGTTGTCAGCCTCCTGTTCGGCCTCTATATTCTCATCTACGACCGGATCGCCTATCGAGCGGCCGAGAAACGGGTGGCGGCCCACGCCCGGGTCATCGCGGCGCCCCTCTGGCATTACAATCTGGAACAATCGGCTGAATACCTAGCCCTGGCATGTGCATCGGAGCGGTATTTAGACCTGCACATCTACGACAGTCGCGGGACGACCATATTTCAGCACAGCGGTCCATCTCCCAACGCCGCCGAGCGTTGGCTGAAACGTCTCCATCTGATCCCCACCGTGACCCTGACAGCGCCGGTCCACTACGCGGATCAATTCATCGGCACGGTCGCGGTTGAGTGGCTCTGCCGCAGCTTCTACCAGCACCTCTATCTTTTCATCGCAGTGATGCTGGGATTGGCCGTGGCCTATCTGTATACCGGGGTTTTGCAGGCCAAGCGCGAACTATCGCACCGCGTGAAAGCCCGAACCGCAGAGCTGGTGGCGTCCAACGAAAGCCTCCAATCCCAGATTCGCGAACGTCAGCGGGCGGAGAGCGCACTGCAGTGGTCGCAGGATACCTTCCGGACCATTCTGGACAGCATCGACGCCACCATTTACGTTGCGGATATGGAGACCCATGAAATCCTCTTCATGAACCGCTTCATGAAGGAGGCCTTCGGCGGCGACAAGATCGGTCAGATCTGCTGGCAGGCCTTCCGCAGCGGTGACGGCCCCTGCCGACACTGCTCCAACGACAAGCTGCTCAAGGCCGACGGGTCTCCTGGCGAAACGCTGATCTGGGAAGGGCAAAATCCGCTCAACAAGCGATGGTATCTGAACTACGACCGCGCCGTCGCCTGGGTGGATGGCCGCATCGTTCGACTGCAGATCGCCACCGACATCACCACCAACAAACACCTCGAAGAGAAACGCCAGCAAGCTGAGCAGCAGTTGCAGCAGGCCCAAAAGCTGGAGGCGATTGGCACCCTGGCGGGCGGCATTGCGCACGATTTCAACAACTTGATGATGGGCATGATGGGCAATGTCAACCTGGTGATGTACGAGTTGGACCCGGAACACGCCCACTACAAGAAACTTGAGCGGATCGAGCAGCAGATCGAAAGCGGCTCCAAGCTCACCCGCCAACTATTGGGCTACGCGCGCAAGGGAACCTACGAGATCCGCCCCCTCGACATCAATGCACTGGTATCCGAGTGCACCGAAACCTTTGGGCGGACCCGCAAGCAGATCCGTATCCATCTCAGCTTGGAGAAGAAGCTGTGGGGCACGCGGGCGGATTGGACCCAGGTCGAGCAAGTACTGCTCAACCTCTTCATCAATGCCAGCGACGCCATGCCCGACGGCGGTGACCTTTACTTGCGCACCGCCAATTGTCTTCATACCCAAATCACGGGCCGGCCATTTCGGCCCAAGCCGGGGCCCTATATCGCCATTAAGGTGACCGATACCGGGGTGGGAATGCCGCCCGAGGTGCGAGAGCGAATCTTCGATCCCTTCTTCACTACCAAGGAGATGGGACGCGGCACGGGGCTGGGCCTGGCATCGGCTTACGGGATCATCAAGGGACATGGCGGCTATATCGATGTCAGTTCCACGCCAGGCAAGGGCACCGCCTTTACCCTCTATCTGCCCGCCGTGGATGCCGTCGACACGAAAACCAAGGCCGCCAAAAAACAATTGCTGCACCATGGAGAGGGGACGATTCTGCTGGTGGACGACGAGGATGTGGTCCTCAACGTGGGTCACCAGATGCTGGACAAGTTGGGCTACACCGTTCTGCCGGCGCGCAGTGGTGGGGATGCGCTGCAATTGTTCGCCCAGCACAAGAGTTCTCTCGATCTGGTGATCCTCGACATGGTGATGCCCGACATGAACGGCGGCGATGTCTTCGATAAACTCCACGACATGCAGCCCGACGTTCCCATCCTTCTCGCCAGCGGCTATAGTCTGGAGGGAAAGGCCGAGGAGATTTTGGAACGCGGCTGCCGCGGCTTCATTCAAAAACCCTTCAGTATCACGACCCTCGGCGAAACGGTGAGCGCCATCCTGCAGGATCCGGCGAGCCTTCCCAATTGAATCGCTTCGACAGGGGTCCGCAAAGCACTGCAGACGCAGACCGCCGCCCGGCCCGCGACCCCATCTAGCGACCGTCCGTTTCGGCCGCCTTGGGGGGCTCCACCGGCAGCATAACGATGAAAGTGGCCCCACCATCCAGGCCATTCTCCACCCCGATGGTGCCGTGGTGCTCCTCAATGATGCCGTGGCAGATGGAGAGCCCCACCCCCATGCCCATTGTCTTTTTGCGGGTATAGAAGGGGTCGAAGACACGCTCCAGGTCTTCAGCGGAAATCCCCGGTCCGTTGTCCGCCACCTGGAGGTAAACGGTGTCGCCGGCGCGGGCGGACCAGGTGCGCACCAAAATCTCACCGCCGAAAATGGTCCGCTGCTTCATGGCCGTATCGTGGGTGGATATGCCGGTCATGGCCTCGACGGCGTTGTTCACCAGGTTGAGCACCACCTGGCCGATCTGCTGGGAGGAAGCGATGATGGTGGGCAGGTCGTCGGCCAATTCGAGCGTCACCTTCACTTTGTAGCGCCGCAGATGGCCGCGCACCAAATCGAGTGTGTCGGCCACGAGCCGATTGAGATCCATGGGCTGTTTGAGCTCCCGGCCGGGCCGATTAAGGTCCAGCAGCTTGCGCACGGTATCACGAATACTGTCAAATGCGCCCTTGATCAGATCGATATTCTGATGCATCTCCTCATCTTCCGGGCGGCGCGCTTTAATGACGCTCAGTAGTGCGGCCACCCCCTGAAGCGGAGAGTTGATCTCGTGGGCGATGGAGGCGGCCAGCTGCCCTGTGGCCGCCAGCCGCTCGGAGCGGATGAGCTTGTCCTGAAAGGCTTTGCGTTCGGTGATGTCCCGCCCGACGCACAATAGACATTGACGATTGAGATAGGTGACCACCCGGGCGTTGATCTCCACGGGTAGCGTGGCCCCATCGCGGGTGAGCAGGTCCAGTTCAAAACGGGCACTGCCGAGCGCCCAAGCGTCGCCGAGGGTATTCGAGAGCGCGGGCCAGGTCTCCGCGCTGCAGAAATCGCTCCCTTTCAGCTGCAGCATCTCCTTGCGGCTGTAGCCGACCATGGCCAGGGCGGTATCGTTGCACTCCAGGACACGGCCGCGCCGCTCAAATATGATGACGCTCTCGGTGACGTTGTCGAAGAGCTCCCGGTAGCGCCGCATCTCTTCCGACTGGGCGCGTACCGTGATGTCACGGTCGATACCGCGGTAACCGGCCAACCGGCCGCCGGCACCAAAAAAGCCCACGGCACAGGTTTCCAGAATGACCCGGCGTCCATCCCGATGTCGATAGCGGTTCTCGGTGCGCAGCAGGACGCGGCCCTGCCGCACCGATTCGGCGAATTGTTGGCGGGTGCGTTCGGCGTCGGCGCTGTCCATGAAACAAAACGGGGTTTGGCCGCGGATCTCCTGCGGTCGATACCCAAGCAGGTCGCGGCAGCGAGGGCTCACATAGGTGTATACGCCATTGGCGTTAATCTCCCACATCCAGTCGCGGGCTGTCTCCACCAGGGCTTGGTAACGGTTCAAGCGATCACAGGCACTCTGCGCCATCTCACGTCCTCTCTGCTCAGCTTGCATACCACAGGTGATCGGTCACATCGTTTAATCGCGCCGTCCGGTTCGATCTTCGTGATCCAGACCGGTAGAAGGGCCCCTTCTGCTTCGCGACAGCGAATCCGCTCCAGCGAATAGGCGTATTGGCGACACCCTGCCTCAGCGGTGCTTCTCGCGCAGTCGCCGCCAATGCTCCAGACGCTGTTTGAGCTGTTTCTCGTAGCCGCCGTCAGTGGGGAAGTAGTATACATTGCCCACCAGTTTCTCGGGCAGATGGTCCTGCGCCACAAATCCCTCCTTGTAATCATGGGCGTACTTATAGCCCCGGCCATATCCCATCCGATGCATCAGGTCCGTGGGGGCGTTGCGAAGATGCAGGGGGACGGGCAAGCTGCCGTCCTTGCGGGCGGCATCGCTCGCTCGTTTGTATGCCTTGTAAACCGCGGCACTCTTGGGCGCACAGGCCAGATAGACCGCTGCCTGGGCGAGGCAGAGCTCTCCCTCCGGGCGGCCGATGAATCGAAAGGCATCCATGGCACTCAGGGCCATTCGCAGCGCATAGGGATCGGCGTTGCCGACATCTTCACTGGCAAAGCGCACCATCCGACGGGCGACGTAGAGCGGATCCTCCCCGGCTGAGAGCATTCGTGCCAACCAATACAGCGCCGCATCGGGATCACTGCCACGCATGCTCTTATGAAAGGCGGAGATAATGTTGTAGTGCTGCTCCCCGCCCTTGTCGTAGTTCAGAGCTTTGTGCTGAAAGGCCGCTTCAACTGCCGCCAATTCGATACGCGCCGTGGCGCCGCTGTCCGGTGTGCGGCTTCCGATCACCAGGTTGGCGGCAATCTCCAGATTGTTGATCAGGGCACGGGCGTCGCCGTCGGCGATGCGAATCAGATGGTCACGCGCATCCGAGTCAATCTCGAGGTTCAGCCGACCGAGGCCGCGGTCGGGATCGGTTAACGCCCGCTGGACCAAATCGGCCATATCCGCCTTATCAAGCGCTTCGAGTGGGATCACGCGGCACCGCGAGAGCAAGGGGGAGATCACCTCGAAGGAAGGATTCTCCGTAGTGGCACCGATGAGAGTGATCAATCCGCTTTCAACATGGGGGAGAAAGGCGTCTTGCTGCGATTTGTTGAAGCGGTGGATCTCGTCCACGAAGAGAAGGGTGCGCTGGCGGTACAGGCGGCGCTGCTCCTGGGCTGCCGAGATCACGGCGCGGATCGCTTTGACGCCGGAGAGGACGGCGGAGAAGTGGACGAAATGCGCCTTGGTCTCACGGGCGATGATGTGGGCCAAGGTCGTCTTGCCGCAGCCTGGCGGTCCCCAGAGGATCATGGAGAAGATGCGATCGCTTTCGATCGCTTGGCGCAAAAAGCTTCCCGCACCGACGATTTTGCTTTGACCGCAGAACTCCGCCAGCGAACGCGGCCGCAGACGCTCGGCCAGGGGACGCTCATCGGCGCCGGATTGCTGGGCCTGATATTCGAAGAGGTCCATGTTCGTCCAACCAAAGGCCGGAACCTATCGCTTTCGGCCTTTCTTGCGGAGGCGGGCGTCTGCCCGACGTCGCTTGGGTGCCAGAAAGGGCATCTCCCTGCTGGTGCGTTGACGGAAGAACAGCCGCAGCGGCGTTCTATCCAATCCCGTCGCCTCCCGTAGTTGATTGATCAGGTAACGTTCATAGGAGAAGTGGACGGCGCCCGGAAAATTGACGAAGGCCACGAAGGTGGGCGGTTTACTGGTGATTTGGACGGCGTAGTAAAACTTGATGCGTTTGCCTTTGTGCAGTGCCGGTTCGTTGCGTTCCACGGCGCGCGCGAGAATCCGGTTCACCTGACCGGTGCCGATGCGGGCGCTGTACTGCGCGTAAACCTCGTCCACCAAGCGGAAGATTTTGGCCACACGCGTACCGGTGCGGGCCGAAATCGTCATGGAGGGGGCGTAGCTAAGAAATTTGGTCGCCGCCTGCAATTGGCGATGGTAGCGTTCGGCGGTGCCGCTGTCTTTCTCAACCAAGTCCCATTTGTTGAGCAGGAAAATGCAGCCGCAGCCCCGCTGGCTTGCATAACCGGCCACGCGGACATCCTGATCGGTGATGCCCGCGGCCGCATCGATGACGATAAGGGCCACGTCACAGCGATCCAAGCTTCGCAGGGCTTTAATGATGGAGAACTTCTCCAGCTTCTGGGTCACCTTGCCCTTGCGGCGAATGCCGGCAGTATCCACCAGGGTGTAGGTCTGATCTCCCAGACGCACCTCGCTGTCGATGGCGTCACGGGTGGTACCGGGAATATCGCTGACCACCAGACGCTCCTCTCCCAGGATGCGGTTGATCAGCGACGATTTTCCGGCATTGGGTTTGCCGATAACGGCGATCTGAATATGGTCCTCGGCGAATGGCGCCGCTCCCTGCGGAAGGGCGGCGACGAGGGCGTCCATAAAATCGCCGACCCCATACCCATGTTCGGCGGAAAGCGGGTAGAGGGTGTCCACACCAAGGGCGTAGTAATCGTAGAGCTGCGCCTCCTGGGATGGGCCGTCGATTTTGTTGACCCCGTAAAAAACGGGTTTATCCGTATTCCGCAAAAGGGTGCGCATCTCCTCGTCGTAAGGGGAGGGACCATACTTGCCGTCCAGCAGCATCACGACGGCGTCGGCCTCTTCAATGGCCTGCTGAACCTGGAGACGAATATGGCTGGCGAAGGGATCGCTGTCGTCCGAGACGAAACCGCCCGTGTCCACCACCGTAAAGAGGGTATCATCCCACTGCACGTCTCCGAAGAGACGGTCACGGGTCACGCCGGGGCGGTCGTCCACAAGGGCGCTGCGGCTCTTGGTGACGCGATTGAAAAAGGTCGACTTGCCCACGTTGGGACGGCCGACGACGGCGACAATGGCTTTCATGCTGTCCTTCGCTGTATGGTCGCTGCTGAGGCGACATTGCCAGTGCCCGCCACGGGACGCGCCGCTGGAAGGTCCGCCAGAGGTTATGCCGGTAAGCGTTCCAGAAATAGCACCTCTTGATGGGGGTTACAAGAGGTGGCGCATGGGGGGCCGATACCGCCCACAGCTTGATTTCCGGTTACAACAGGCCTATAGTGACCGCCGGCAAAAGCGCCCCCACTCCCACCATTGCCATCTCGCACACCCCCACAAGCCAGGGCAAACGGCGATGTCGAAACTGATCACATCTTTGGCCATCATCACCCTTTCGCTGGCCTTCGGTTACCTGCTTCAGCGGCTGCTTTCGCGTGGCCGCCTGCGCCTGTCCCTGCCCCTTGCGGATCTGCGCAAATTACTTCAACGGATCGCCCTGTTGGGCGTACTGCCGCCCACCATGGCCACGGCGATCTGGGTGGTAGAGATAGACACCATCCGCATCGCCGCCCTGCCCCTCATTGGTGCCGGCGCCATTATTCTGGGGGGTCTCCTCGCGCTGGCCGGCGCGCGATTGTTGGCGCTGTCCCCCCGCCAGACAGGTGCGTTCGTGCCCTGCGGCGCCTTCACAAATCTGGGCTCCATCGGGGCCCTGGTCTGCTATCTCTATCTCGGCGAGGCGGGCTTCGCGCTGGTGCCCATCTACAAGTTGCTCGAAGAGTTGACCTATTACACGCTGGGCTTCCCCCTGGCCAAATACTACAGCACCATGGACCAGGCTGAGGACAGCGTCTCCAAACGGCTGCGCGCATTGGTGAAAGATCCGTTTATCCGGGTGACCCTCTCCAGCATCGGTCTCGGGATCACGCTCAACCTGTCCGGCCTGCCGAGACCCCACTTCTTCACGCCCCTTAACGCGGCCCTGATTCCGCTGGGGACCAGCCTCCTGCTCATCTCCATCGGTCTGGCCCTGCGCTTCAGCAAAATGGGCGCCTACAGATCCGTCTGCCTGATGGTTTGCGGCATCAAATTCATCCTCATCCCCTTGGCCGCAAGCGGCTGTGCGCTGCTGTTGGGGTATGCGGAGATCGAAGCGGGCCTGCCGTTCAAGGTGGTCCTGATCCTCTCCGCCATGCCCGTTGCGTTCACCGCGCTGATCCCCCCGTCGATCTATAACCTGGACCTGGATCTGGCGAACGCCTGCTGGTTCGTCACCACCAGCGCCCTGGTGGTGGTCCTGCCCATTTTGCTGGTGCTTGTCGCCTGATGGGATGTGGTGCACCACAGCAACGAGAACCAGGGCTGCTGCCGGCCGATGAATGGTTGGCGCCGCCATAGCGGTGGATGCGGGCGGCCCAGCAAGGCCTTGGGAAGGGTGACGACACCCCTCAATGCATATTTCCCTTGACAGAGCACGGGTGGAGCCGCTAATTGAATTTTGCATGCAAAATTCATTATGCAATTACACTCGCTGCACAATCCCCTATCGGCCAGCGGTTCTGGAGGATGTCGTCATATGCCCAATATAGGTGAACAGCACGCCAATTTGGATCAACAAGCGTACACGACGATCAAAGAGATGATCACGGACCGCCAACTGCTTCCCGGGGAGAAGATTCCCCAGGAAAAACTGGCCAGTGAATTGGGCATCAGCCGGACACCGCTGGTCAACGCGTTGAAGTTCCTGGAAAAAGAAAAGCTGGTCGAGGCAAAACCCCGAAGGGGATACTATGTACGCCTCTTCACACCGGCGGAGATGATCAGCATCTTCGAGTTGCGCGAAGTCCTTGAGGGTCTGGCGGCACGGCGGGCGGCCGAAAAGATCAGTGACGCGCAGATCGAACGCCTCAAGGGTTTTTTTACCGGCTTTTCCGCCGGCGAAGCGATTACCGACACGCATCTCTACAGCCAGCAAGATCGTGAATTTCACCGCTTCATCACCGATATTGGGGCCATGGAGTTTCTCAGCAGCATTTTACAAGCTTACAACATCATCAGCTTTTCTTATCAGGTGCTGGGGGCGGACGGCCTGGTCAGACCGCCGGATGAAACCATCCTTGAGCACCGTGCCATCATCGACGCCATCAGTCGCCGCAATGCGACGACGGCAGAAGAGATGATGCGCCGCCACTTCAAACGCACGACGGCCTACATCAAGGCCCAGTTGGCGGCGGAACAGGCGGAGCAACAGCGGGCGAGCTGAGGGGGCCGCTCCAAGGGACGGTGGGTCTGGCGGGCCTACAGATGGCCGTAGCGGCGGCCTCGGACGCTGCCCGGGCGATTGGCCAGCGCTAACCGGCAACGCCAGGGCCTGCACTGGCGTCGGCATCCGCAGTGCACGAGCGCAATAGCGGTCGTCACTCCGTTCGGCGGAGTCCCGCCACTGAAACGAGGGCGGTGCTTCAATTGGCGGGAAGGGGTGGTCTCTTCCCGCTCTGGAAAAGACGGACAGGACTTTGAGTGGAGGAGTGAAAACATGAAGAAACTTATCGTGATCGCAATGGTAGTACTACTGGCCGTGACGACAGGAACGGCCATGGCCAAAGGGTTCCCGAAACGCAACATCACCAACGTGGTGGTATGGGGCGCCGGTGGTGGCACCGATACCTGCAACCGCATCATCTCCGCTGAGATGGCCAAGATCTTGGGCGTCAACATCAATGTTATCAACAAGACCGGCGGCGTCGCGGGGTCCGTGGGAATGAGCCACGCGTTCAAACAGAAACACGACGGCTACACCCTGTGCGGACTGAGCGAATCCAACGTCACCGCCGGTGTTCAGGGCGGCTGGGACAAGAAATTTGAAGTCTGGGACACCTTCATCGTGGGCGGCTCGCCCGACATCATTTCGGTGACACCCGATACACCCTACAAAACCCTAAAAGACCTCATCGAAGCTGCCAAGGCCAATCCCAACAGCATCAAGGCGGCTGCCAGCGGCGCGGGCTCCATCCACCATCTTAACTTGCTGGCCGTTGAGAAAGGCGCCGGGGCGGAATTCAACTTCATCCCCTATAAGGGTTCCGCCCCCAGCCAGAACGCGGCCATGACCGGTGAGGTGTCCGTGGTCGTCACCTCCCTGGCCGAACAGCAGCAGCTCCTGCGGGGCGGCAAGCTGCGCGCTTTGGCGATGCTGATCCCCGAGCCCTTCGAGGTGGAGGGTCTGGGCACCATCCCCTCCTCCTTTGACAGCTATCCCAGCCTGAGCGAATACCTGCCCATTTCCCAGGCCATCGGCTTTGCCGTTCCGGCCGATGCGCCGGAGGAGGCCAAGATGGTGCTGCAGGACGCGTTCAAGCAAGCGATGGCCACGGAGAAGGTCAAGACCTGGGCCAAGGAGAACTACTACCTGCTCTCCGGCAAGACCGGTGCGGCGTCCAAGGCCGTCTTCGACGCCCTGGAAAGCAACTTCGCCTGGACCCTGTTCGAACTGGGCGCCGCCAAGGTCAACCCGGCCGACTTGGGCATTACCAAACCGTAGTTGGCTTTTACAGCGTTGGCCGTTATCGGGGCGGCAAACACCGGCAGATTGGGAATGGCGGCGGCCCCCAATGGTATAGCATGCCGAATCGCCGCCCCTTCTCTACAGACGCGAGCGCACAAATCTGGGAGGCCGTTTGCCCAGATTTGTGCCGAGCACAAGAGAGCGGAGCACCGGCGCTCCTTAGGTGCACCAACCTCCCAAACGGTGCCCCGCCGTCGGGGCACCACGTTCAAATGGCCAGGCTGTGTGGACGACACCATAAGGATCCTTCACCATGATGGAAACAGACAAGCTTCGCAAAGCGGACATCTTCTCGGGCGGCATCATTTTCCTGCTGGGGGTGTGGATCGTCTCCCAAGCCCTAAAGATGCCCATGAAAGACTCGTGGGGTGGTGTTCAGAATGTCTGGTATGTCTCGCCCGCCCTCTTCCCTCTCTTCGTCGGCGCCATGATCAGCCTGCTGGGCGCCCTTCTGATCCGCAAGGCACTGAAAACCGTCGGCTTGGCAGGTATCACAGCGGTCATCACCTGGCTGACGAGCCGTGAATTGACCGCCTTCCTGCGAACGGGCGCCATGATGCGGTTCTACACCATCGTCACCCTCTTTGCGAGCTTCGTTTTCATCCAGATCCCGCGGGTGGATTTCTTCTTGAGCGCTGTTCTCTTCCTGCTGGTATTCATCACCACCTTCTATTTCGATGTGGCATCCCTTCTGAAAAAACTGCTCTATTTCTACTTGGCCGGCACCCTGATCATGCTGCTGCTCTTTGCGACAGGTTTAATGGCCGCATGGACAGGGATACTGCCATTTGCGGCCGATTGGCTGACCCTGGTCTTCATTCTGACCTACGCCGCCTACGCCCGTCGCCAGGTGGCCGGTGACGCCCCATTGTCGCGCAAGTTTCGTCTCAGCCTAATCTTGGCCATCAGTGCGCCCTTTTTCATCGGGTCCATCTTCAAATTTCTGCTGCTGGTGCCCATGCCCACCGAAGGCCTCGTGACCATCGCCCTGGACACGCTCTGGTATAGCATCTTCTAGCGCCACCGACGGAACGGCCTTTAACAGGAGTAAACACGCGCATGATGATCTTCGACCGCATCGCCGCCTTCTTCGATATCGTTCATCATCTGGCGATGGATCCCCTGAATCTGCTTATCCTTTTCGGTTCGGTTCTGATGGGCATCATCTTCGGTGCCATGCCCGGCCTCACCTCCACCTTGGGTGTGGCCCTGCTCACGGCGCTGACCTACGGAATGGACACCTCCCTGGCCATGATCTGCCTGCTGGCGATCTACGTGGGTGGCACCTACGGCGGCTCCTACGCGTCTATCCTGATCAACATTCCCGGCACCGCCGCAGCGGCGGCCACAGCCCTCGACGGCTACCCGCTGGCCTGTCGTGGCGAGGGCGGCCGGGCGATTGGACTTACCACCACCTCCTCGGCCATCGGCACCACCATCAGCATGCTCTTTGTGGTCAGCATTTCGCCCATCATTTCCCATTTCGCGTTGCAGTTCACCAGCTTCGAATTCTTCCTTTTGGCCTTTTTCGGAATCCTCATCAGCGGTACCTTGACCAGTCCCGACCTGGTGATCAAAGGCTGGATTTCGGGCTTCCTGGGGCTCTTTCTGGCCTGTGTGGGCCGCGACCAGTTGCAATTCTACCCGCGATACACCTTCGGCGTTCCTGAACTGGACAGCGGTATCGAAGTTGTTCCGGTCCTCATCGGCGCCTTCGGCATCCCCCAGATCATTCAAGTCCTGAAGGACCGCTTTCAGATCGGAGAGACGCAGAAACTCCAGCGCATCATTCCCGAAATTGGCACCGTGGTGCGCAATGTGCCCGCCATCGTACGCTCGGCCCTTATCGGCGTCGGCATCGGCGCGGTGCCCGGCATCGGCGAGGATATCGCCGGCTGGGTCTCTTACGGCACGGCAAAGAACACGTCCAAGCACCCGGAGACTTTCGGCACCGGTGAACTCAAGGCCGTTCTCTCCACTGAGACGGCCAACAACGCCTGCGTCGGCGGCGCCATGATCCCGCTGCTCAACCTGGGCATCCCCGGGAGCCCGCCGGCCGCCATGCTGCTGGGCGCCCTCATGCTCCACGGCGTCACCCCCGGCCCGATGATCACCTTCGAGCATCCCACCTTTATTTTGGAGGTGGCCGCCATTCTGCTGCTGGCGTCCGTGGCAATGTGGGTGGCCGGCATGCTGCTGGCCAAGCAAGTGGTCAAAATCTTGCGCATCCCCAGCCAGATCTTCATGCCCATTATCGGCGTGCTCTGCATCATTGGCTCCTACTCGCTGGGACTGAATATCTTCAATCTCTACCTCATGCTGCCAGTCGGCATCATCTGCTACTTCCTGACCATGATGGGCTACCCCATCGCACCGCTGGTGATCGGCGTTATTCTGGGCCCCATGGCGGATGAAAACCTCCGCAGAGCGCTGATGGTCTCCCAAGGCAGCTTCATGCCCATCTTCCAGCGGCCCGTGAGCCTGATCCTATTCATCATTATCGTGTGGACCATCTGCAGCCAGTTTGACTGGTACCGCCGCGGCAAGGAGAGACTGATGGCACGACTCAGGGGGCGCAGGCGTCGCCCGGCACCGCCGGAGAGCTCGCGACGGCAAGCCGACGACGCTTAGGATGTCACGCCGCTGCCCGGTTCTAAGGATGGTGGCGCGGTGACCTTGAACGCACACGGTTTTTATCAACCCCACAACGCATTGCCCGTCTTGCTCGGGCAGGAGGCCTCCATGCTCAAAATGGCCATTATCACCGGCTTTCTCTCACAGACCAAAGATCGTTTTCACCAGTACAACCAGCCCCTCGACCTGGCCGAAAAGTTTGCGCTCCTGCGCCAAATCGAGGGCTATCAGGGGGTTGAAATCGTCTACCCTTACGAAGTCAAGGATCCCCAGGCGACCCGCCAGCTCTTGCAAGCGCACGACCTCTCGGTGGCAGCGGTGAATGTCAATGTCAAGGCGGAGCCCGAATTCCGCAACGGTGGGCTGACCGCCAACGACCCGGCAGTGCGGCAGCGGGCGGTGCAGTTCATCAAGGAGGCCAAGGAGTTCGCCGTGGCGGTGGGGGCCGACAAAGTCACCTGCTGTCCCTTGGGCGACGGGTATGAATTCGCCTTTCAGTACGACTACGCCAAGAGCTGGCGTAACCTAGTGGAGACGTTTGGCGACGCCGGCGATCACTGCCGTGAGATCCCCCTCTTTATCGAGTACAAGCCCAGTGAAACGCGCGGACGCTGCTTCGTGGACACTGCCGCCAAGGCGCTCTGTCTGCTCAAGGATATCCAAAATCCCTCGATGGGCATCACCCTTGATTTCGGTCACAGTGTCTACGGCAACGAGAACCCGGCCGAGGCGGTGGCGCTCCTGGCGGAGAGCCCCTATCCGTATTACATTCACATCAACGACAACGACGGGCGCTGGGACTGGGACTACTTCTGTGGTACCAAGCACTTCCTCGATTATGTAGAATTTCTCTACTACCTGAAACGCTACGACTACCAGGACTGGCTCACCTCGGATACCAGCCCGACCCGCTGGGACATCCGTGGAACCTTCGAAGCCAACAGCCGTCTGACCCAACGGATCTGGAATCTGCTCGACCGGGTGGACGGCGGCAGGATCACCGGTCTCATGGAACGGGGCGACTATCTGGCGACCTGGCAGTTCATCGAGACCGAAATCTTCGGCCTGGGGTCAGGAGACGGCTGATGACAACCGCCACCCCACTGCCGGTGTCGATCGCCCTTAAATCCCGTCTGGCGGCATTGGCGGCCGAATGGCCCCATGAGCTGCTACCGGAGATCCGTCAGCAGGTCGCCGATTCGGGCCGCAAAATCGTCGTGCTGGATGACGACCCCACCGGCACCCAAACGGTCCACAACATCCCCGTTTTGACCCACTGGTCGGAGGACGCCCTGGCCACCGAACTGAGCGGCTCGGCGCCGGCCCTCTATCTGTTGACCAATTCGCGCAGCCTTACCGAACCGGCGGCAGTCCGCTTGAACCGGGAGATCGGGCGTAATTTGGCCGCGGCGGCACGTCGCAGTGGCGTGCCGATCGAAGTGATCAGTCGCAGCGACTCCACCCTGAGAGGTCATTTCCCCGCCGAGGTAACCGCACTGGCCGAGACCATCGGGTACCGTCAGCTACCCTGCCTGCTGGTACCTTTTTTTCACGAGGGGGGCCGCTACACCATCGACGACGTCCACTACGTGGCGGAGGGTGAGCGGCTCATCCCCGCTGCTGATACAGCCTACGCCCGGGACGCCGTCTTCGGGTATCAGCACTCCGATTTGCGCCAGTGGGTCGCCGAAAAGACCCGGGGCGTCATCCCCGCCGAAGCGGTGGCCACTATCGCCATTAACACCTTGCGGCAGGAGGGCCCCAGCGCCGTTGCCGACCAGCTCTGCGTTCTTCCGCCCGGGTCGATGTGTGCCGTGAATGCAGCAAGCTATCGCGACCTGGAGGTCTTGGTGGCCGGATTGCTGATGGCCGAAGCCGCGGGACGACGATTCATCTTCCGCACGGCCGCCTCCTTTGTCCGTGTGCGGGCCGGCATCGCGCCCCGCCCGCTGCTGAGCGCGGCGGAGCTGACCACCCCTGCCGCCACCGGCGGCCTTTTCGTGGTGGGCTCGTACGTCCCCAAAACCACGGCACAGCTCAATAAATTAACTGCGCAGACGGGCATCGAAACGGTCGCCATCGAGGTCGCAGAACTGCTGTCGCCGACGCAGGCCGCCAAGACGATTGCGATCGCCAGCCATGCGATCAACACCCACATTGCCGCCGGTCGTGACGTCGTCCTCTATACCAGCCGCAGGCTGATCACCGCCACGGACGATGCAGGCAACCTCGATATCGGCGCCCGCGTGTCAGATGCCCTGATTCAAGTGGTCCGCGGCCTGGAGCAACCGCCGCGCTACCTGGTGGCCAAGGGCGGCATCACCTCCAGTGACGTGGCGACCCGCGGGCTGACGGTGCGCCGTGCCATGGTTCTGGGCCAGGTGCTGCCGGGCATTCCCGTGTGGCGTCTCGGGCAGGAGAGCCGCTACCCCGGCATGGCCTATATGGTCTTCCCCGGCAATGTTGGCAGCGACGATGCCCTGGCGGAGATCTACCACCGCCTGGCGAAGTAGAGACCATTGCCCGTCTGAATTGGACCACTGCGTTCAGACCCGTTTAGCCGCACAAACGAAGCGCGATCGTAATGCTGGTTCCCACACTGAAGATGCTGCAAGACGCCCGTAAGGCCGGCTACGCCGTCGGGGCTTTCAATGTCTACTCACTGGAAGGCGTGCGGGCTGTGGTAACGGCGGCCGAAGCCGCGAAGAGCCCCGCCATCCTGCAGATTCTGCCCCGGGCGCTGGAACTGGGCGGTACAGCGCTGATCGTCCTCTGTCGGGCAGCGGCCCAGGCAGCGACGGTGCCCATGGCCGTCCACCTGGATCACTGTGCCGAGGCGAAGACTATCGCGAGCGCACTCGGGGCGGGGATCTCTTCGGTGATGGCAGACGGCTCCCACCTGCCCTTTGCGGAGAACGTGGCCTTTACGCGCGAGATGGCCAAGCTGGCCCATGCCAAAGAGGCCATGATCGAAGCCGAACTGGGACGACTCAGCGGTACGGAGGATGGTTGGTCTGTGAGGGACCGCGATGCCTGTCTGACCGATCCCGACCAGGCCGTCGAATTCGTGGCCCTGACCGGTGTGGACACGCTGGCGGTCTGTATCGGAAATGTTCACGGAAACTACTCGCAGCCCCCGAAATTGGATTTCAGACGCTTGGCGCAGATCAGCACCGGGCTCACGATTCCACTGGTCCTCCACGCCACCTCCGGGTTGCCGGACGAGATGGTGGCCCGCAGCATCCCGCTGGGCGTCTGCAAATTCAACGTCAACACGGAGGTCCGCCACGCGGCGATTTCGGCAGCCACCCAGTACCTTCACTCGGAGAAGACGCCCGAACTGATCGACTTGATGATGGTCCAGATCGAAGCCATGCAGACCCCTATTCTCTCAAAACTGCGCTTATTCGGCGCCGTCGGTCGCTGGACCGGGAACGAATGAGTCACTTTCGCATTTGAAATAAAACGGAAAGCAAATGACAACCACCAGGAGGAGAATATGACCCAGAAGAAACACACCGTCAGGACCATTCAGGCCATGCGCGACAAAGGGGAGACCATCACCATGCTGACGGCCTACGACTACCCCACCGCCAAGCAGATCAACGATGCCGGCATCGATATGATCCTGGTGGGGGACAGCTGCGCCATGGTGGTTCATGGCCACCCCAACACCCTCACCGCCACCATGGACATGATGGTCCTTCACTGCGGTTCGGTGGCCAGGGCCTGCGACCGCACCATGGTGGTCGCCGATATGCCCTTCGGTAGCTTTCAGTACAGCATCGAAGACACCATGAAAAACGCCGCTCGTTTCGTCACCGAGGCAAAGGTGGACGCGGTCAAGTTTGAAGCCACCCCCAACCACATTGAGAAAACCAAGGCCATTGTCGAGATGGGGATCGCTGTGGTGGGTCACGTGGGCCTGCACCCGCAGGCCGTCGGCGCTTTGGGCGGCCTCACTGCCCAGGGCAAAACGGTGGACACCGCCCGCAAGGTGGTGACCGAGGCCTTGGCTCTCCAGGATGCCGGCGCTTTCGCCATCATTTTCGAGGCAGTGCCGGCCGAGCTATCGGCCTACGTCACCCAAAAACTCGCTATCCCCACTATCAGCATCGGCGGCGGCCCGGGTTGCTCTGGCCAATTGTTGGTAACCCCGGATGTCCTCGGCATGTTCGACGCGTTCACACCGAGCTTCGCCAAGAAATATCAGGATTTCAACGGCCTCATGAAGCAGACCTTCGCCCAGTACCGCGACGAGGTGAAGCAGGGCGTTTTTCCGGCCGATGAGCATTGCTACCAAATGTCGGCGGAGGTGATGGCGGCGATCAAAGCGGAGTTCGGCCAAGTGGCCTAGCCGAACCATTCGCCCGGCGACTGGGCAACCCCGAAGGGCTTGGCGATACGCCCGCTGTGGCCATGCCGCGGTCCCGAGCCCCCAGGATCGTGAACGGCGGCATGGAGACCTCTATCGCCATGCCGCCGTTGCTGCAGCTGCCGACCCACTGGAGCCCCGCCCTTGAAGATGTGCATTTCGTGAATAGATTTACCTCAATCCCATCCCGCCTATCCATTGGGGATCATCGGCAATATCTCTAACCCACGCCTTCAAGGAGGTATCGAAATGAAAGATCCAGCCAATGTTCACAAACAGGTTCAGGAGATGTGCGATTGCTACGCCACCAACGATCCACTCAAAGAGATGTCCACCCTGGGATCGGAAGCCGATGCAGCGGTTGGTGCCGTCAAGTGGTGGGCCCTAACCGCCCTGCATGGGGTGAACGCCAATGCCGAGAAGATCTCCATTCGAAGAGATGCTGCCGGAGCCGTGACCGTTCAGGCCAAGTACCGACCGGCCGACCTGCCCGCACCCGGGGAGGCTGTCGGCAGCCAGGTTTTCGAGGCCTTTCGCCAGATCACCCACATCGAAGGCGACAAAGGTAAAACAGCAATGGCGCTTGGCATTCGTGAAAGCAGCCTGGAACTGGGGGTGAAATTCAAGAAGAAAAAAGATTACGAACAGATCACCATCAAGTTTCCAGCGTGATCTGCGGGGTGCCCATATCAGGGCACGCCATGGTAGCGACGATACACGTATGAAGTCTTTCCATCGACCATCGGACAATCTCTTCCGGTCCCCTGGAGGCCGTCCTGCCGAGCGTCGACCGAAGGCCGGTGCCGGGGCGCGATGCGGCATTTGCGCTGCGCGGCGTTTGGGCCCCTTCCATCCGATGGCAAGTCACCACACCCGTTGACGGGACCTCAAGGACGCCGCCCGACGCGCGGCATCATTGCGGCGCTCGCGAAAAAAAGTTGCCGTGTCGGAATACCCACCTTGCATACGCGTCCAGCCCCCACCGAATCACGCCAACAGTGGACCTCCGACACGGCAAAAGCAGATCTACCCTTCAGCGGTCAGGGCCGTCGCTCTCGCTATTGTCGCCAGGGCGAGGTCGCGCACCTTGCCGGAAAAACGGTGACGCACGGCCGCTGCCAGCATCTCCTGTGTCAACACCCGGCCGCGGGCGGCCATGACAGCGAGGGCGGCCAAGGCCCAATCAGCAGACTTGATCTTTCCCGCTTTGAAATCCAACACCTCTACATGGGCGTTGCAGTGGGGTAGTGAGACGCCCTTGGCGGCGATCACCATTGCATCGCTGGAGAGGCGGGGCCACATTGCCGGCCGGCGCGCCACCCCCTCTGGAGAGAGGGCCAGGACCACATCGGGCCGGTCAATGCCGGTGAACCCGATCTCCCGCGCATCGAGCACCAATTCGCTGACACTGTGACCCCGCAGCACGGTGATGGGGTAATCGTTTTTCTGGGTGACGTGCAGCCCAGCGCTAATCCCTGCCAGGCAGAGCAATTCACCGGCAGTCACAATGCGCTGACCCGCCCCGCCAAGGATAACGACCTCGCGCCGGCCGGATTGTGGCGCCTGGAACTGGGCCGGTATATGGGTGAGGGCATCGCTATCGATCTGCCTGGCGGCTAGTTCAGCGTAGGCGTGGCTGTATTCGGAGCGCTGGTTCTCGCTGACGGGTCCATTTACGGCCGGCAGGTCCGCCAGGCGCTCGTCGATCCTCTTGGGCGTCAGCTGGTTGTGCTTGGTGTAGCGCCCCGGACAGACGCCCCAGATGTCGACCACCGAAAAGCCGGCATAGTCGACGGCGGCGCCGATCTGTTCGCTGAGATCTTTCTGGTAGGCGCTCAATCGGGCCAGGTAAGGGGCGCCGGCGGCGCCGGCCAGGGTGCAGATATCGACGGGTTTTTCCAGGCGATTGAGAAATCCGGACCCAACCTGCGCCTCGCTGGGCGTCGTGGCCGAGCACTGTCCACCAGTCATACCATAGTTGAAGTTGTTGAGCACCAGCAGGGTCAGATCGATGTTGCGCCGGCAGGTGGCCAGAACATGGGCACCGCCGATCCCCAGGCCACCATCGCCCATGGTGACGACCACCTTGAGGTCCGGCCGTGCCATCTTCAGCCCGGTGGCATAGGTTAACGCGCGGCCATGGAGCCCGTGGAAGGCGTGCGCGTTAAAAAAGGTGTCGAAGAGGCCGCTGCAGCCGATGTCGCTGACGATCACGAGCTGATGCCCTTGGAGGCCGCGATTGTCCAAGGCCTTGTCCAGGCTTGTGACGACCCGCTCATGGCTGCAGCCGGGACAAAAGACCGGTGGTCGTTGGGTGTTGAGCAAGCTGGTCATGTCGCACTCCCTCTTGCGCTTGCGATCGTTTATGGGTTCATCTTTCGGTGGTTGCGGCCGTCAAATGGCACGCGGGGTCCGGCACACGCTTCAGAGCGCTTTGGCAATACGGCGGGGATGCAGGAGGTTGCCATCCATCTGGCCGAAGAAATCGACCCGTGTGGCGCCTGCCAACCGCTCGATTTCGCGCACGTATTGCCCCAGGTTCATCTCCACCACGACGGCACGCCGATGGGCCGCAAGGTTCTCCCGCAGCAGACCTTCGGGAACCGGCCACAGGGTCTTCAAAACCAGCAGCGACAGCTTCCGGCCCTGCTCCCGCCGGGCAGCGACGGCCTTGCGTACAGCCCTGGCGGAGACACCGTAGGCGATCACCAGTGTATCGGCCGCGGGATCGATGTCAGCATCGTAGAGGGCCAGCGCATCGGCAGCCGAATGGATCTTGGCCCGCAGGCGCTTCTGCATGGCGTCGATGATGCCAGCGTCCGTTGTGATGTAACCGTCCGGTCCGTGGGTGGAGGATGTCTGACGGACCAGTCGCTGCCCGCCGATGGGCAAAAAGCGCGGCACCAACTCGCCGTCGGCGGTGGCAAAGGGCAGAAATGGATTCCGCGCATCGGCGGTTCGGCGCTCCACCGGCGCGGGCAGCGGCAGACGGTCCAGGTCGACGCTTTCCCGCGTCATGGCGATCTCCTTGTTGGCAGCCAAGAAGACAGGACAGCGAAAGCGCTCGGCCAGGTTGAAGGCATGCGCCGTTAGCGTATAGCAATCCCGGATATCCACTGGTGCGAGAACGATGACCGGTTGGCCACCGCTGTTGCCCCACTGCATGAACTGAATATCGCCATCGGCCCCCCGCGTGGCCGATCCGGTGGAGGGCCCCAGACGTTGGATGTTGACGATGACCAGGGGGATCTCGCTGCCGATGGCAAAGGAGATCTGCTCGCTGTAGAGGCTGATGCCGGGACCGGAGGTGGCGGTAAGGGCCTTGGCACCGGTCATGGCGGCGCCTAAGCAGAAACCGATGGAGGCAATTTCGTCCTCTCCTTGGAGACAGATGCCGCCCAGCGGCGGCAGCAGGCGCAGCATATTGTTGTACACGGTGGTGGCCGGTGTAATGGGATAGCCGGCGAAGAAGCGGCAGCCTGCAGCGACAGCACCCCGGGCGATGGCTTCATTGCCCTCCATAAATTGCATGGCCATGATGCTACTCTCCTACAGTGGGTTGAGTTCTCGGGCCGCGACCAATCGGCGGACCCCCGCGAGGACATGTTTCTTGACGGCCCGGATATGACGCCGCAGTGCGTGTACGGCCCGCCGCCGATCGGCGGACAGAATCGCTTCGAACAATTCCTGATGGGCGGCGCCGGCGGCGCGCATATCGGTGGCAAAGAGCACATTGGCGCCGTACTTCAAGTAGAGAAGATCGAAGAGGTTGTGCAGGCTTTGCTGATGGACGCGGGTACCGGCACAATCGGCGAGGGCCAGGTGAAAGTGCATATCCTTGGCCAGCCGGGCATGCAGATCCCTGCCGGCGGTCGCGGTCAAGTGATCTTCCAAGGCGGCCCGAATTCGCCGCGTATCGGCGGCCGTCATTCGGGTGAGGCTTCTGCGCAGAAGATCGACTTCCAATAATTCCCGCAGGTCATATATCTCGCCCACTTCCTGCAGGCTGATGGGTTCGGTGAAATAGCCGCGATGACGCTCATTGCGCACCAGTCCCTGGAACTCCAGCCACTTGAGTGCCTGAATCACCGGCGTCTGACTCATCCCCAGACGTTCGGCCAGCTCGCGGTATGCGATTTTTTGACCAGGCACGATCTCATTGTGGAACATGAGACGACGGATACCGTCGTAGGCTTTTTGCGGTTGGCTGCGGGCGGCGCTCGTCAAAAGTTCACTCTTATTCGGTCAAACGGGATCCCTGCGGGAATAATTAGATCTTAAATTTGATCAAATTTCGAATATCATCCACCTTGCCGCCTGTCAATTGCAGATCGTCGCTGTTTGGAATTTAGGTCGGGGAGGACGGGGCGACGATTCGGCGACCGGCGCTGTGGTCCCGGTGAAATTGCACCAAACGCGCTTCAAGGGTGTCGAAGCGAGACGCATCGGTAAGGGAGACACAGGCGCGGATCCCTTCATGGCGATCGCTGCCGGTGGTGGTCAATGAGATAGCGCTGATGCCGTAGTAGAGCAGCTCCTCCACCAATTGAACACCACTGAAGCCGGGGTAGGCGACCGTGAAGTAGAATCCATCGGCCAGCGGTTGGCCGAGATCCTGATCATAGACCAGCGTGAACCCATTCTGCAGAAAGAGCGCTTTCATGGTCCGCGCGCGATCACCGTAGACGCGCACTGCATCGACAAAGTCGTAGACGCCCGAATTGACGGCCCTGAGCAGCGCCGTAAGGCCGTATTGGGCGCTGTGGCTTACCCCGGCGCACATGGCGTATACGGCGCCGAAGATATACGCATAGCCGAACTGGTCGCTGCCAAACCAGCGCTTGAGGTTGTTCCCGCGGCTGCGGAAAAGGCTGTCCGCTATGGCCGTCATGCCGATGCGCTGACCGGCCAGGCTGAAGGATTTGGACGCACTGATGATGAGCACGTAGTTGTTCGTGTAGCGCGCCACGGTGGGGATCCAGGGGGCTTCGCCCGGTCGGCCGTAATCCTGTCGAAAGTCCATGCCGATGTAGGCCAAATCTTCTATGACCACGACATCGTGGCGCGTGGCCAGTTCACCGATGATGCCGAGCTCGGTTTCATCGAAACAGATCCAGGCGGGATTGTTGGGATTGGAATATAGTATGGCGGCCACATCGCCCCTCTCCAGCACGGCGGAGAGTCGCGAGCGCAGGGCCTCACCACGATGGTCGTACACATCGAAACGCTCCTGGGGCAGCCCGAGGACTTGGGCCTGGAGCTTGTTCACCGGAAAACCCGGATCGATGAACACCATCTTCTCGCGCCCTTTGATGCGGCGCCCGGCCATCATCATGGCAAGAAAGCAGCCCTGCATGGCCCCGACAGTGGGCAGGCAGTGCTGGGCATCGACAGCCACATTGAGAAAGTTGCGGAGAAAGCGAGCGATCTCTTTTTTAAGCGCGGGCACGCCGTCGAAGGGCGGGTAGACGGCGCCCACGCCGTCGGTCAGGGCCTGCTTCTCCGCCTCGACCGCAATAGCGGGGGGGTCAAGTCCCGGAATGCCCATCTCCATGCGGATGAAGGTCTCACCGGTTTGGGCTTCTATCCGGCCGACCAGACGGTTGAGTTCCCGAATGTTGGCCATTCCGACCGGTGAGAGTCCGGATGTCTCGATACAGTGACGCACGACCGCCGGCGCCATAGGGGTAGAATGCATGCTGTCGTGTCCCTCTCTTCTGTGAGCGCGTCTTCAAATTGGCGCGCAGGAATCACGCCTCGCATAGCGAATGCGATCGGGCTTGAAAAGCTTTTTCTACACCTCACTGGCATGGCGATAGGATTGGGGGGCGGGGGCGGCCCTGGGCAGGAGGCGCTCCAGCAGACCGGTTAGCTCCTTGAGCGCATAGGGTTTTGGCAATACGGCGGCGAAACCATAGCGTTGGGGATCGGTCATAACCGGATCCTCATTGAATCCGCTGGAGACCACCGCCGCAACTGTGGGATCCAACCTGCGCAGTTCGCGCAAGGCGTCCTTGCCCCCCATACCGGATTTAACGGTCAGGTCCAGGATCACCAATCCGTAGGCATGTCCGGCGTTCATGGCACGCTCATAGGCGGTGATGGCCGCCGCGCCGTCAGCCACCGTCTCCACCTCGTATCCCAAATGTTCCAACATCTGAGCGGTGAGGAGGCGCAATTGGGCCTCGTCGTCCATCAAGAGGATGCGCTTGGTGGGTGCCGCTGTGCGCCGCTTGCGACTGGGTGCGCTTGGTGCAAAGCCGATGGGCATCAACAGGGTGAAGCAGCTCCCCCGGCCCACCGTTGTATCGGCATCGATCCAACCACCATGCTTTCGAACGATCGCATGGGAGAGGGTCAACCCCAATCCGCGGCCTTTTTTGGCGCCGAGCGGTTTGGTGGTGAAGTAGGGATCAAAAATTTGCGGGTAGACCGAGGCTGGGATGCCGGGGCCTTGGTCGGCGATGCTCAATTTGAGAAAGCGGCTGCCGTTCCCCGACAGGAGCGCGTCTTCATCAATACCGGACAAGTGGTGGGACGCTGCGGTGATGGTTATCTCCCCACCGTCGGGCATCGCTTCGACGGCATTGCGAAGAATGTTGCCGATGGCGGTCTCAATCTGCAGCGGGTCGACGATAATGGTTTCCACTTCTGGTGCCACATCGATTCGCGTTTGCATACGGGAATCCGGTACGTGGTGAGAGATGGCGCGCGTGATGATCGACATGAGGCTGCTGGGCTGCTTGACCGGATCACCGCCTTTGGCGAAGGCCAGGAGTTGATGGGTCAAATCCCGCGCTCGCAAGGTGGCTTCCCGGGCGGACGTCAGATAGGGGTCCCCGTGGGGCGTGGACCTGGCGGCCGGGGGGGCGCCGCCGCCTTCGGCCATCATTTCGAGGTTGCCCAGAATGACGGAGAGCAGATTGTTGAAGTCGTGGGCCAGGCCACCGGCCAAAACCCCGACGGCCTCCAGCTTATAGGCTCTGCGCAGGGCCTCCTCCCGCCGCTGTCGTTCGGTGATATCCCGTGAAACACCGATAAAGTAGCAAAAGGCCCCCTCCCGATCAAAGACCTTGTTGACCACGACTTCGGTGATGACGGACTGGCCATCTCGGCTGCGATGGGCCATCTCCAGCCGGACCGGCGATTCATCGCGTTGGCCGGCGTCGAGACGGCTGCGGAATCGTTTCAGCTCCGCCATCGCCTTTGCGTAGGCGTCTGGCAGGAGCACGCTGGAGAGCGGCTGGCCGATCAACTCGTCGGGGGTATATCCGAGGAGACGTTCTACGGCCGGATTGATGTAAATCAAGCGTGCATCGGCATCCATGGTCCAGATGGTATCGTCGCTGTTTTCGGCCAGCAGACGAAACTGCCGTTCGGAGGCCTCCAAATCGCGCCGTGCGATCATATCCCGGGTAATATTGCGGGAGAACTCAATCAGCCGTGTGACCCGACCGCTGGTATCCTTCAAGGGAATGCCCACATTGTGCCACCAGACACCGCGCGGGTGATCGTTCGTGGCCGGACGACGGTTGATACGGCTGACCATTTCTCCGGCGTGCAGGGCTTCCTGGAGGACACAGTCGTCACAGGGTGCGTTTCCGCCGGTGGGGCCAAAAACGGTAAAACATGGTTTGCCGACGGCGTGGGGATTCACCGCCAGGGCCGCCCGATTGGCCCAGATGGTATTGTGATCGGTGTCGGTTTCGATGATCATATCGGGCAAGGCGTCCAGGATGGTGCGCAAGCGCTTCTCACTGGCGGCCAATTGTTCCCGCATGCGAACTTGCTCGGTGATGTCATCGGCGATGTGGATCACCTTTTTCAATTCACCGCTGTCGTCAAACACGGGGGTGCAGGAAACCCACATATGACGATCGATACTCTCCACGTACATGGTACCGGTGGCGTATCGCCCGGTTTCCAAGACGGCCGTCAGCGGGCATCCCTCCGGCGGCGTGTCTCGGCAATGCATCACGGTATGGCAGGCGTGTCCGCGCAGGGACTCTGCGGTGGTGCCCAGCAATCTGGCCGCGGCGCGATTGATATCGAGAAAACGATGCTGGGAATCGAGGATGAAGACGACCGCACCGATGGCGTTGAAGAGGTTGGCATGCAGTGCCCGATCTGCCTCTAAACGCCGGATCTCCGCCTGCTGACGGCGAATTCGAGCCTCCGCCAACTGTAAGCGCAGCTGCAGGCCCTGATTTTCCGTGACCGTGGACATAAATTGGCGATCCTCTCCGCGGGGGAATTGGGACGGGTGCCGAATGCAGCCAGAATCCTTGGCTTGAAGGAGGGGTGACCTGTCACGGCGGGGAGAGGAGAGGTGTCAGCGAACCCAGCGGGAAGGTGGAACAGATTTAACGGGTCAGGTCGTCCTCCGGTATGCCTCGTTTCTCATTGAGGTGATTATGCGTCAGCCCGCTTTGGCGTGTCAAGCAAGCCGCGCTAGCGGTCTACGGGAGCAGCCCATCACGACGGTGGTCGCCCCATACCGGCTAGGCCGTGTAATTTGAATATAACCATATGATATTAAATTAAATATCGATCAGACAACTCGCTGGGCTCGATATTCGTCTCCACCTGGTGGGGGTCAAGTGGTGAATATTCACCATTTCAGCGCACTCCAGGCAGGCAGCGCGTTGGGTTGACGACGAAGGAATCGGATAGGACAGGGGCAGGCGATCGGATCAATGAAGAATCTGGCTGAGAAACAGCTGGGTGCGCTCATGCTCGGGGTTCTCAAAGAAGGCCTTGGGCACGTTCTCTTCCAGAATCTGACCATAGTCCATGAAGAGCACCCGATGGGCAACGCTTTTGGCAAAGCCCATTTCATGGGTGACCACCAGCATGGTCATCCCCTCCTCGGCGAGGCTGATCATCACGTCGAGGACCTCCTTGACCATCTCTGGATCCAGAGCCGAGGTGGGTTCGTCAAAGAGCATGACGTTGGGCTTCATGCACAGGCTGCGGGCGATGGCCACGCGCTGTTGCTGACCGCCGGACAATTGGCCTGGGTATTTCTTGGCCTGTTCGGCGATGTGAACCTTCTCGAGGTAGTACATGGCCGTCTCTTCGGCCTCTTTCTTGGGGGTTTTGCGCACCCAGATGGGCCCCAGCGTGAGATTGTCGACAATGGTCAAATGGGGGAAGAGATTGAAATGCTGGAATACCATGCCCACTTCGGCGCGGATACGCTCAATGTTCTTCAAGTCGTTGGTCAACTCGATACCGTCAACGATGATCTTGCCGCGCTGGTGCTCCTCCAGGCGGTTGATGCAGCGGATCATGGTGGATTTGCCCGAACCCGACGGGCCACAGATGACGATGCGTTCACCGCGCGTTACGCGCAGGTTGATATCCTTGAGGACGTGAAATTCACCGAACCATTTGTGCATGGCGATGATCTCGATGATGGGGTCGTCATCTTGCTGCGGTTTTTCGGAAATTGGCTGGGTCACGGGTTCTGAGGTTGTCATTGGGCTTCCATTCTTGCAGTCTGTTTTTCGTTGCGCCGGCCAGGCCATCGACGGCCGCCCATCAGAGGCTGGTATCCAGCTCCTTCTCCAGGCGGCGGGAATAATTGGACATGAAGAAACAGCAAACGAAATAGACCACCGCCACGAAGATGTAGGCTTCGGCGGAGAATCCCATCCACTGGGGATCGGACAGCACCGATTTGGTGGTCTTGAGCAGGTCGAACAAGGCGATGATCACCACCAGGCTGGTATCCTTGAAGGCGGAGATCAAGATGCTGACCGAGGGCGGAATGACGATCTTTAGCGCCTGGGGCAGGATCACCAGCCGCATGGTCTGCCAATAGTTGAGCCCCATGGATTCGGCCGCCTCGTATTGGCCTCGCGGAATGGCCTGCAGCCCGCCGCGGACCACCTCGGCAATATAAGCGGCGGTGAAGAGGATGATGGCCACCTGGGCTCTCAGGATTTTGTTGAGGGTCACCCCTTCGGGCAGAAAGAGGGGAAACACCACCGAAGACATGAAGAGCAGACTGATGAGGGGCACCCCGCGGATGAGTTCGATATAGATCACACAGAGGGTTTGGACCACTCGCATGCGCGATTGGCGCCCGAGGGCCAGGACCACCCCCAGGGGATAGGCGGCGGTGAGGCCAAAGACGCTCAGCAGAAGGGTCAAGGGCAATCCGCCCCACTGGGTGCTCTCCACGGCCGTGAGACCGAGAAGGCCCCCTTTGAGCAGGATCCCCATGGATATCAAGCCGACGAGCCAGGCCCAGGCCAAGGGTTTGTTCCAGCGGGACCGGTTTTGGGAGTAGAAGAGCAGGCCCACCAACAGCAGCATGGCCAACAGGGGCCGCCACTGTTCAGGATGGGGGTAGAATCCGAAGACAATAAAACGGAGATTGTTGGAGATCACCGACCAGCAGGCCCCATCGGCTCCCCGGCAGGCGTCGCCACTGAGCCAGTGCGCGTCGATAAAGGCCCATTTGATGAAGGGCGGCAGGGTCTGAAAGAGGAGAATGAGCGTCAGCACGGTGAGGATGGAGTTGAACACCCCATTAAAGAGGTTTGCCCGCATCCATCCCACCACGCCGACGCTGGTCGCCGGCGGCTTCAGGTTCTCTGCTGCTGGATCAATCACATGAACGGTCATAGGCGGCGCTCGTTTTCATTGGATATGGGTACCGTCGCTGCTGGCCAGATGCCGCTATCGCTCAACAAGGGCGATCTTTTTATTGTACCAGTTCATGAAGGCCGATGTGAGCAGGCTGAAACACAAATAGACGATCATGATCATGGCCACCCCTTCGATGGCCTGACCGGTCTGGTTGATGGTGGTATTGGCCACCGAAACAAAATCGGGGTAGCCGATGGCCACCGCCAGAGAGCTGTTCTTGGTCAGATTGAGCATCTGACTGGTCAGCGGTGGGATGATCACCCGCAGCGCCTGTGGCAGCACCACCAGGTTGAGCACCAGCCCCGGCCGCAAACCGAGGGATTTTGCCGCTTCGGTCTGTCCCTTGCTGACCGACTGGATGCCGGCACGGACAATCTCGGCCACGAAGGCGGCCGTGTAGAGCACGAGGCCCAGCAGAAGGGCCGCAAACTCAGGACTGATGCCAATCCCGCCCTTGAAATTGAAGCCCGCCAGGTGGGGCACGTCCATCTCTGTGGGGGCGCCCCAGAGCAGCCAAACCAGCAAAGGCAGCCCCAGCAGCAGCCCCACCCCAGACCAGAACACCGGGAAGCCCTGACCCGTGCGCGCCTGACGTTTGCGGGCCCAACGCCGCAGCAGCCAGACGAGCCCGACGGCCGCCAACAGCGCCCAGCCCATGAAGTCCCAGGCGGGGTGGCTGGCCGGAACCGCCATCATCAGACCGCGGTTGCTCAGAAATATCCCAGCGATGGGGTTGAGAGCCTGCCGTGGCGACGGCAGCATTTCGTAGAAAAAAGCGTACCAGAAGAAGAGCTGTAGCAGGACGGGGATGTCCTGCAGCACCTCGATGTAGACGGCCGCCATCCGGGACACCAGCCAGTTGGTCGACAAGCGCGCAATCCCCACCAGGGTTCCCAGGAGAACGGTCAGCACGATCCCGATGAAGGATACCTTCAGGGTGTTGAGAACGCCAACCCAGAGCGCGCGGGCGTAAGTGTCGGCCGCTGAGTAGGGGACCAGGGATTCGCCAATCTCAAAGGAGGCTTCCTTCTCCAGAAAGCCAAAACCGGTGGCGATGGACTGGCGCTCCACATTGGCCAAGGTATTGGAGATGAGGTAGTAGGCGAGGAGCGCCACCATCAACAACACCCCCGCCTGATAGATGAGGGAACGTTTGGCCGGATCGTTGTAGAAGCGGGAAGCCGATAGATCGGTATCGGGTGGGGATGCGGAAGCAGCCATGGTCAGCAGTGATCCTTCCAGAATATGGCGGCGATAAAGCAGGGTGATGTCGATGTCGAGCGCAATGAAGGCACAGGGCGGGCCACGACCGACGGCCGGGACGCGCCCTGTGCGAAGGGCTCAGATTCGGATTGCGTTTACTTAAAAGGTGGCGAATACATCAGCCCGCCATCGGTCCAGAGTGCATTGAGCCCGCGCTCGATACCGAGAGGGGTGTTTTTGCCCACGTTGCGCTCGAAGATTTCCCCGTAGTTCCCCACCTGCTTGATGATGTTGTAAGCAAATTTCTCATCCAGACCGAGGGCTTTGCCGTTGCCCGGACTCACGCCGAGAAAGCGCTGAACCTTGGGGTCTTTGCTCTTGAGCATCTCGTCCACGTTCTGGCTGGTGATGCCCAGTTCTTCTGCATTGATGAGGGCCAGCACGGTCATATTGACCACGTCGTACCATTGATCGTCGCCATGCCGCACGGCGGGGGCCAATGGCTCCTTGCTGATGATCTCTGGCAGAATGATGTAATCGTCGGGATTGGGCGCCACGGCACGGGTACCGGCCAGCTGGGAGGCATCCGAGGTGAGGCAGTCGCATCGGCCAGCGAAAAAGGCCTTGGCCAGTTCGGCCGTGTTCTCAATGACCACCGGTTTCATTTTGAGCCCATTGGAGCGGAAATAGTCGGCCACGTTGAGCTCGGTGGTGGTTCCGGGCAGTACGCATACAGCGGCGCCGTCGAGTTCCTTGGCACTTTTAACGCCCAGGCTTTTTGGAATCAGAAAACCCTGCCCGTCATAATAATTGGGCTGGGCGAAATTGAGTCCCAAGGCGGTCTCCCGCCCAAGGGTGCGAGTGGCGTTGCGGCAAAGGACGTCAATCTCACCCGATTGAAGGGCGGTAAAGCGGGTGACCGCGGTCAAAGGAATGAATTTCACCTTGCTGGGATCGCCGAATATGGCCGTTGCAATGGCACGCCCGGTATCGACATCGAGTCCTTTCCAGACCCCTTTGGCATCCGGTTTGCCAAATCCGAAGAGATCACCGTTGACACCGACCTGGACAAAGCCTTTGGCCCGGACATCATCCAGCGTTCCGGCCCAGAGGGTACCCGTCAGGCCCAACACCAGCGCACACACCAACAATGCAATAAGTTTCCGTAGCAGCATCTGAATACTCCTCCTCCATGTTCAATTCGTTGCAAGGTTCTACATCGCAGACCCACACGGTCTCCGACGGTCATGCCAGCGTTTAGGATTGGGGAAGAAACAGAGAATGCAAAACCGTCAAAAAATAACACGGAAACCTTTAAAAATGCAAGCTTCGCGCTGATTCTCGGCGCTCAGCAGCACGGTGGCGCCAGCCAACGCTTGACAGCTGAAAGGGTCAACCGGTAGAGATCAGCAGCACCGCATCTATCGTCAGAGGGAGTTGACTTTTGCGGCGACCGTCGGGCAATGATCGAAGGGCAGCCGGACAATACACCCAATTTCACAACACCAACCATTTGGAATCGACGCAAGGAGAGAACCGAATGAAATGTTTCAGCCACCATCTTGCCATGATCGCCCTGGTCTGCATCCTGGCCGGCTGCGGCGGGCGGTCCTACGTGAATGTGGCCTATCAATTGCCGGAAGCCTATAAGGGCTTTCCCGATCAGCCAGTCTACCTCGAGGTGACCGATGCGCGCACGGATGCGGATATGTTCACGCCCGATGCCAAAGCGGCATTCCGGCACTTCGGCGGGCTCTTCTCGCTGGAGATTATCGGCGTCAACGGAGCTTCCGAGGTGGCCGGTGCCTACGACTTGGCAGGACTCTTCGAAGCTGCGTTAGGGGAGCGGTTGAAACGCCAGGGGGTCACCGTTCTGGATGCACCGCAAGCTGACGCCGATCGGCTGGCCGTCACCGTGGACAGCTTTCGCATCGACCTGAAACAGCATAAGTGGTTGGCCGAGGTGGGCTACGCCGTGGCCCTGCACAAGCCTTCAGGCACCATTATCAAGGAGAAAATCCGGGGCAACGCTGAAAGAGTGAAACTGATGGGCAGGCGCGACATCGAAAAGGTGATCGGTGAGATTTTCAGCGACACGGTGAACCGCCTGGATCTGAAGCGCCTGCTGGATCCTGCGCGGCGCTAAGGACTTACGGTCGCCCAATGGCCGTTCATGCGCGGTCAGATCCCTATTTTGTAGGTCTTGATTTTGCTCAAGAGGGATGGATGGCTGATCTCCAGCAGCTTGGCCGCCCGGGTTCGGTTGCCACCGGTCTCCACGAGCGCCTTGGTGATCAGGCGGCGCTCCAGATCCCGCTGGGCCTTCTTGAGGGAGAAACCGATATCCGCCTCCGGCAGACGGGCGTCTCCCTCTGTGTTAAGGAGCTCCGGCGGAAAGCACTCCCTGCCGAGCAGCTCGCCTTCGCTCAATACCATCGCACGTTCGATCATATTCTCCAATTGGCGAACATTGCCCGGCCAATCGTAGCGCAGGAGGCAGCCCATGGCTGCCGGTGAGACACCGCGCACGGCGGTTCCCAGAGAGGTGTTGAACTTCTCGATGAAATGGGCGGCCAGCAGGGGGATATCCTCGCTGCGTCGGCGCAGGGGCGGCATCTCAATGGGCATCACGTTCAGACGATAGTACAGATCTTCGCGAAATCGTCCCTCAGCCATCTCGGCCGGCAGATCTTTGGAGGTGGCGGCGATCACCCGAACATCGATGGCCGTGGTGGTGGTGGATCCGACCGGACGGATCTCCGCCTCCTGGAGCACCCGCAGCAGTTTGACCTGCAGGGCCACCGGCAGTTCGCCGATCTCGTCGAGAAAGAGGGTGCCCCCTTCGGCCTCCATGAAGAGCCCGGGTTTGTTGCGATCCGCCCCGGTGAAGGCGCCCTTGAGATGGCCGAAGAGCTCGCTCTCCATGAGCTGCTCGGGGATGCCGCCGCAGTTGACGGCAACCAGGGGCTTGGCGCTACGGTCGCCGGCGTCATGAATCGCCCGGGCAACCAGCTCCTTGCCCGTGCCGCTTTCCCCCGTAATCAACACGGTCGTGTCGAACTTGGCCACCTTGGTGGCCAACCCGCCGACGAGCTGCATCGCTTTGCTTTTGGCGACGACTTCGCCAAACAGATAGCGGGATGCCATCCCTTCGATGCGGGCCCGCAAACGGGTATTTTCTGCTCGCAGCCGCTCACGCTCCTCCGCCTTGCGGATGGTCAACCGGATCTCGTCGTTCTTGAATGGTTTGGAGATGAAATCGTAGGCACCGAGCTTCATCGCCTCGATGGCCAGATCGATGGTGCCGTAAGCCGACATCATAATCACGGTGCTGCCGGTCAGATACGCCTCGGCTTCCTGAAGGAAAGCGATACCGTTCATGCGGGGCATCTTAACATCGCATAGGATCACGGCAAACTGCTGCGCCGCCACCTTTTGCAGAGCGTCCCGGCCGTCCTCCGCCGTCACCACCTCATAGCCAAAGGTGCCCAACATGGCCGCGAGCATGTGGCGCATGTTGGCCTCGTCATCGACCACCAAGACATGCGGCTTGGTGGGCTGTCCCTTTGTGGCGTCCGCCGTCACGTCAGCCCTTTCATGTTGTCGACACCGGTGCTTCACCCGCATAGAGCGGCAGCCGTATGCGCATCCGCGTGCCGCCCCCTTCGAGTGTCTCCGCCGTCAGCTGCCCGTTCAGACTCTCGATAATCATGAAACTCACCGACAGCCCGAGACCGGTCCCCTTGCCCGGCTCCTTGGTGGTGAAGAACGGTTCGAAAATGTGACCTTTCAGTTCGGGGGGGATCCCCGGCCCATCGTCTTCGAAGAGCAGCTCAATCGTCTCCGCCTCCGATGGGGCGGAGGGATTTCCATTGGTGATCAATTGACTTTTGATCAGTATGCTCCCCGGTCGCTCATCGGTGGCCGCGATGGCATCGGCGGCATTGAGCAGCAGGTTCAAGAAGACTTGGCGAAGCTGTTCCGGGGCCGCCAGGACACTGTCATGATTGGCGTCTAACTGGGTCGTGATGGTGATGTTCTTTAAGAGTGGCTGCGGTCCAACCATGGCCACCGTATCCTCCAGCACCGGGTGCAGATGGATGAGATCCACCTGGGAATCCCCCGGCCGTGACAGGTCGAGCAGTTGACGGATGATGCCGTTGATGCGCTGAATCTCCATTTCCGTCCGCTTGAGGTAATCCTGACGCACCGAATCGCCGAGCTTTGGATTGGCGAGGAGGTCCAGGTAGCCTAAGACAATGCCGAGGGGATTGCCAATCTCGTGGGCAACGCCGGAGGCCAGCCGTCCAACGGAGGCCAGGGTTTCCGCGCGGACGACCTCGTCCTGGGCCCGTTTGAGGTTGGTATTGGCCACCTCCAGCTCGTCAACGGTCTGCTGTAGCTGGCGTTTGTCCTCGGAGATGCGTCTGAGCAGAAGGTTCAGGGATTTGGAGAGGTGGTTGATCTCGTCGTCACCGCTGCGGGCGGCGAAGAAAATTGCGTCTTCTTCGCGGAAATCTTCAGCACGCTTCACCATGCGCTGGATAGGCCGCATGTAGATCCGGTTGAGACGGTAGGCCCCAATGAGGCTGAACACCACCAGATTCACCAGTATGTAGGTCAGCAGGAGATTGTTGAGTTTGACGATCTCTTTGCGGATCGGCTTCAGATCCACCAGGAGGGCGATGGCCTTGTAGGCGCTGGTATCGCTCAGCGGCTGACAGACGAGCAGGAAGTGGTCGAATCGGCCCGGAAAGAGCCATTGACCGCCGAATCGGCGTTGAATCGGACGCTTCTCTACGGTGGCCTTGATCATGTGGGCCCGTACCCGCTTGGGCCGAATTTGGGGAATTTTCGGGTGTTGAGCGAGGAGCAGACTATCGGTTTTTAACAGGTAGGCATTGGAAAGGGAGAGGCCATGGTACGGAGAGAGCGCATTATAGAGCCGTTTCCAGATCTCGTCGGGCGGATATTCGACGCTTGTCTGAAAAAAGGGTCCCGCCGCCTGCCATAAAACGGTTTTGGCCAACCCCTCCACTTGGCTCAACCGCTCTTTGCGGTAGTAGCTGGTCACCACCAGCAATATCAGGACCATGCCCAGCGACAGGGAGACGGCAAATGTGGTGAGGATATTGGCTCTGAACCCGCGAATGAGGCCCACGCATCTCCTCCCGATCGGGTATCAATTGTGGAATCCTGCAACGGAAGCGCTGTCCGTTGGATCGACCCTTTGTTCTAATTTATCTCATGATATCAATAGGCTAATTTCTGAGGAGATGCAACCATTGTCTTTATCTGCATCGGGATGACGGCGCATATCCACCTGCGGGCACAAATAAAAAAGCCCGGAACCGGTTAAAACCGGATCCGGGCTTTAATGATTTCCGGCGGCGTCCTACTCTCCCACACAGCTGCCCATGCAGTACCATCGGCGCTGAAGAGCTTAACTTCCGTGTTCGGGATGGGAACGGGTGTGACCTCTTCGCCATTGCCACCGAAATAGCATCTTTTCGGCATTCAATTTGAATCAGATGAAAGCGTTACTTGGTCTAAGCGCTTATGTTACTTATTTTGTGGCCAAGCCGCACGACCGATTAGTACCAGTAAGCTGAATGTGTCACCACACTTACACACCTGGCCTATCAACCTTGTAGTCTTCAAGGGGTCTTCAGTTCCGCGGGTTACCCCGCAGAAGGGATATCTAATCTTGGGGTTGGCTTCCCGCTTAGATGCTTTCAGCGGTTATCCTTTCCGAACATAGCTACCCAGCAGTGCCGCTGGCGCGACAACTGGAACACCATTGGTTCGTCCATCCCGGTCCTCTCGTACTAGGGACAGATCCCCTCAAATATCCTACGCCCACGAAAGATAGGGACCAAACTGTC